>NZ_JBHTHC010000004.1:0-399488 GCF_042676285.1 Paenibacillus sp. GCM10027626
CTCGCGTTTGGCGTAGCTGATCCCGGTCGTGTCCTGTATGCACAGAAACACGGTCTCCCCGGTTTGTTTCATCTGCCGCAGCGTTTCCTGTCGATAGCAGTCTATGACGTTTTCTTCAGTGAGCTCGGGATTCTGTAGAAGGCGGTAGATGGCTTTCGCCTCTGCTGCGTCTGCACTAGCTGCCGCTATGGAAGCCCCAGGGTGACGAGACAAAGTCGTCAACGTTTGGATGAAGCGATTCAGAACACGGGTGCTGCGAATATACATGCGACGGAAAAAGTTGAACTGTGGCTGAAGCAACGAGTATGTGGAAGAAGTGGACATGAATCATTCCTACCTTTGTATGAAGAGTTGTCTCTATCCTACCACGTTGTATGGTATATCGCATACCAAAAAATGGAACCCTTGTGGGGCAAGCTTAGATCGTACAATCGTTATTTGCCAAAATAGAAAGGAATATAGCAGTATTTCGTCCGAATAACGATTGTGAGGTTCGTTAAAATTTAAATACCGCCGTTTTTGCAGCTATAACGATTGTCAGATTCGTTAGCTAACTCGGATTCGCTCCGTTGGCAAACATAGGGGTACGCCCCCTTGCCGCAGCGCATTAGCCCGGTACCTTATGGAGGACATCCCGTAAAACAGCCGCCCACTCCTGCGGCATATCAAAAAAAGAAAGATGATGACCCGGAAATGTTACAAGTTCGCAGTCCAGCTTCTCGGCTAGAATGGGTGCTGTTCGTCCGTAATATTTCCCCTTATCCAGCGTCATCCTGCCTGCTGCGGCAAATATTTTCACTCCATTCTGCTTAATCCGCTCGATATCAGGCATATAATTCACACTGGGAATCATTTCGTACCTGATCAGGAAGCTTTCATTACTTGCTTCCGTTACCCGCTTTTGAAAATCCTTTGGAACGCTTTTAAAAGCACTGAAAGGGATGGAAAGGGACAGATTGAACTTGAAGCTGGCCATTTGAATGCCAAAGCGAAACGATGTCCGGTAAACGCCCGCAAAAAACCTTTGCCATTTTTCAGAATCGGGAAGCATTCTCACTACAGGCGGTTCGTGGATCACCATCGCTTTGACGGATTGCGGATGCCGTGCTGCCAATTCCAGCGCAAAAACAGCGCCTCCGCTATTCCCGAAAATATAGGCTGACTGATGACCGGCGGCTTCCAGCACGGCTACTGCGTCTCTGGCCTGCTGGCTTACCTCAAAATTTTGCGGATCGTTTCTGGTGCTGCGCGAATTGCCGCGGCGGTCATATGTGATAACCTGATATTCATCGGCAAGAATATCGGCCACATACGAATAAAAGCCAGCATCTCCATTGCCGCCTGAAATCATTAAAAGCGGTTCTCCTTCTCCCCGAATTTCATAATATAGTTCATCGCCTTCGGTCTTTACTCGTCCAGATTTAACCATATGTTCTCCCTCCTGCTTCGCGCGGTCTTCACTTCTTTAAAAATGGATTAGAACCTCGTATTAATACAAGTGCACCCCAAAACAATGCTAGAGCAAGAACGGGATGAAGCGCACCGGCAATGCCATGCGCCGTATAGTATTGAATATTGAAAAGGACAAATAAACCGAGACTCCCCCAGACCAGCTTCCGGGAAAGTTTCCCGACGATGCCGAGGATAAACATGACAAGCGAAATATATTCAAACATGTGAACAAACGTCCTATGCCATTGCCAAGCGTCCGAATGCTCGAACAAGGCCACTCCGGCTAAAAATACTTGTACGACAATACAAATAAATAACACCCACGAAAGAATGAAATAGGCCATCCTGCAATTTCGTACCCGGGGCGTCTCCGTTTTATTAACTTCAACTGTCAATTTCAAGCTCCTTTCGTCAGATATAATTGTCCATGCCCAATTTTTTTAGTTCTTCGGCAATTTGACCATAAATTTTGTTTAAAGTCTGAATAAGGTTGTCCTTTTCCTCATCGCTCAATTGACTGAAAAATCCGCTGTCTCTTTCGATTCTCATCTGATGCATGTTTTCGTGCTCCTGATAAATCTCTCTGCCAATGTCGGTAAGCTTGAAGTAGATTTCCTTTTTATTGTCAGGCTTCTGATATCGTTCTATAGCTCCCGTCTCGAGTAATCGCTTGGTTACCTTACTGATCGCCCCTCTCGTTACTTGAAAAGCTTTCGCCAGTTTGGACACATTGGCGTCTTGCATCTTCTCGATGAAATCAATGCAGTGAACCTCCATAAACGTGTTCTCTCTCATGAACCTATACTTTTTCTCTTCGATCGTTTTGATCAAGTTATGCCTTTCCGAAACCCGGTTAAAAATTCTGCTTAATTCCTCATCTTTGTCCATAATACACCTCAATATTGTATACTCAGGAAACAATATCATTATAATAACTTTTTGTTTCCTGTGTCAACAAAAAAAGATACAATCTTTGCAGGAATAAAAAAAGCCGCTATGTGACCGCTTCTCTCATAAAGAAAAAGCGATCCAGCAGCGGCTTCTGTTTCAGTCTTTTACATCATCCAAATATTCATTGGCTGGCTCACTGGGTATCGGATTGTGATTTTTGAACATGCTGAGCCGGCCGCTTCTCAGTTCGCCGTGCTCGCTTGGCTGCTTTGTCTTGCTGCCTTGAGCATTCTGCACCGGATCATGCTTGCTGTTGTTGTACTTGTTGGACATGACAGTCTCCTCCTTCGGTTCAAGTCATGCCTTAGGATGCACCAAGTCGCTTGCCATTATGTGCCTGCAATCGTGTGAAGCAGACGAGGCGGAGGCCAGTTACCGCCTTTTTGTTACGACAAGCCGCCATCGAGAAATCGCTCCAGCAGCGCAATCCGCTCCGTGGCCAGCGCTTCGGAATTGTCGAAATACAAAACCGAATCATCCTTCAGCCTCCAACGAATCATCCGGGGCTGCAGACTGGCTTTGAAGCTGTCCCAATTGTCCAGCTTCCAGCGATCCAGTTCCGAATTGCGCGCCCCAAAGCGCGCGCGATACGTCTCCTCCCCGGCAAGCGAGACGCAGATTACTTTCACATCCACCTCCGCCTGCGATAAACCGGCGTTCCTCAGCTCCTGCTCAAGCCAATCCGCGTCGTCCGTTTCTTTCGTAAACGGGCCGATCACAATCGCATCTGTCCCAACCGCTACATTCTCCCATGCAGCATCCATTGTGATCCGGTACCCGAGATCCCGGCATAACCGTTTGTATTCCGCCGAATCCCGGTCATGCGGGTCAAGCCCTTTTAATGTCATAATCGACACTGCAGCAGGCCGCAACAACGTGTCCATATCCAGAAATGCCAGCTTCCGTTTTCCGGCCAAGGCTTTCGCAATCGTCGTTTTCCCTGCTCCCGCTCCGCCAACGACAAAAATCAGTTGAGGCATGCTAGCCGCTCCTTTCTCCCAGTCGTGCTTAAAAAGTGATACTGCTGAGACTGACTATAATATTATAAGTCTTTGACGGTCCTTGGCGCGAGGTAAGTTTCTTCCCTGCATTTTATAGAATTTATCAGGTAAAACATATAAATTCTATAAAATGCATAAAAACCCGCGAAGCTTACCTTTCGCGGGCTCGTATTTTGTTCATCTATGGATCGTCCTCTCCTCGTCCTCAACTGCCATTATGCTCTTTCGGTTTGTTTGGCCGCCTCTCTATTGCTTTCCCGGTACTCGCTTGGCGTCATGCCGGTATATTTCAGAAATACTTTTGTAAAGTAGCGCCGCTCGACATATCCGACCATCTCGCCGATCTGCGCGATATACCGGTCGCTGGTGACAAGCAGCGACTTGGCGGTTTCCATACGCAGCTTCGTCAAATACTCGACATATGTCATCCCGAAATGCTGCTTGAACAACAAACTGAAATAACCGCTGCTTATCCGCAAATAATCCGCTACTTCTTCGACGCTCAAATTGTCGGCAAGCCGCTTATCAATATAGTCCTTGGCCGCCATCATCAGAACATCTCTTGATTTCCTGCCTTCAACGCTCTGCAAGCATTGATTAATAAGCTCATTAATAAGCGAGAGCAGCTCCTTCGGCGATGTACAATGACCGATCTTGCTCCACAACGCTTCCTCATCCGTTTGCGTCAGGACAGCGATCTCGCGCATTTCCCGCAGCAAGTGAAGTACGAGAAAATGCAGTACCTGCTGTATGCGGCGCATAGAATCGTCGGGCAGCGTCATCAGATGCCGGTTCAGCTCGTGAAGCGCTTCTTCTGTCTGGCGGCGGCTGCATTGCTTCAGTCCGGATACAATCCCCTCCGTAAGGTTCCACCATGCTGCGGTAAGTTCATCCTGCCCGCGAAACGATCCCGCCGAGGCCACCAGCAACCCCTCCTCCGGCGCGAGGGCAATCATTTGCTGCACGTTTTTGTAGACAGCGGACAACTGTTCTGCCGATACCAGACGGGGATACACGCCGATACTGACATTCAGCTTAATATTTTCCAGCACCGCCCGGTAAACGCGCTCCGACCATTCCCGCGCCTGCTCGGCGCCATATTCCGACTCGCCGCGCCGATGCTCGATAAGCAGGCACCATTCTCCCTCCCGCATCTGCAGTACCGCGCATTTGCGGCTTTCTCCTGCAAGCACCTCTGCCAGTACATTACGGATTGCAAAATTGCACAGTTTGCGATCTTGATCATTCCATAGCCCTGAATCAGGAGAGAAATGGTTTAAATCAACTAGCAGCAGTGCAAATTCAAGCTCCTCGAGACAGACCCCTTCGGCGGCCAATAACGGGTGAACGAGAACCGATGTATAATCCATCAGCACATCATACAATATTTTCTCATACGCCACGCTAACAAAGTTTCCCCACTTGCGCCGCTCATAGCTGGCTTGCTTCCGCTTGGCCCGAATCGTCTCAGCCGCACGGCGCACCACCTGCTGCAACTCATCATAATCGATCGGCTTGAGCATATACTCTTTTACTCCATATCGCATAACCGAGCGCGCATATTCAAAATCCTGGTAGCCGCTCAGCATGATGCATTCACATTCCAGCTTCAATTCGCGCAACTTGCCGATTAACGCGATGCCATCCATGACCGGCATGCGTATATCTGTCAGGATGAGGTCGGGTTGAAATTCCTGGGCCATCTCTAGCGCCACTACGCCGTTTCCGGCCAGACCGATCACTTCAAACCCGATCTCTTCCCATGGAATAACCACTTGCAAATTGCGAAGAATGTTGATCTCATCATCGACAAGCATCGCTTTCAACATTCTCGTTCCCCTCCTGCTGATGTTTCGCAGCCACTGCAGGAATCGTACACTTGACAGTAGTGCCAAGCTGCGGGTGACTGCATACGAATAACCCGTAACGGGCGCCATAACGAATACGAAGGCGCGCTGCCACATTGCCGACTCCAAGCCCCCTACACTCATCGATTGCGCTTGTTAGCGCCGATTCATCCCCAGTTGGGTTCAGCGCAGCCGCATAGTTGAACAAGTAGAGTCGCTCCGGTGCAATTCCGATGCCGTTGTCCTCCACATAATAGACTAAGTCCCCCTTCTCCAGCCTTACCCGAACACAGATGCGACCCTTGTAGCCGATGCCTTCAAAGCCGTGCTGAATGCTATTTTCTATGAGCGGCTGCAGCGTAAGCTTCGGAACCCGGCAGTTCATCAAATGATCGGGAATGTCCAACTCGTACTCAAATAAATTTTCGAACCGGTAGCTCTGAATCTCCAAATAACTGCGCAAATGCTCAATTTCCTGCATCAATCGCACATCTTCATCCCGATGAATGCTGACGCGCAATATTTTACTGAGCTGGCGAACCATCAGACTGACCTTGCGGCCTTCGTTCTGTGTGGCCAGTGCGTTGATCGACTCCAGCGTATTAAACAGGAAATGCGGCTTAATTTGCGCCTGCAGCAGCAGAAGCTCTGCCTTATTCTTACGCTCCTGCTCGCGCCTTACCTCGTTCAGCAGCTCATTAATACGCGCGACAAGACTGTTGAAGCCGCGTGACAGAACTGAGGTTTCATCATTGGCCCCGGCCGCTACCCGGATAGCCAAATCTCCGTGTTCGACCTTCCGCATCGCCACTGATACCCTCAGAATAAAACGAATAATGCGGTTCACAAACAGAAAGACAAAGATAAGCGCCAGTCCCAAAATACCTGAAAGGCCAATGGCGATCCAGCCCATAATGGTTTTCATCTGGCCGCTGATCGCGCCAAGCGGCGTCACGGCGACAACGCTCCACCCCTCGACCCCCAGACTGTCAAGCTGAAGCTGATGAAACGATAGCATACTGGGCCGGGAATCAAACTCGACACGCTTGCTTTCAAACCAGCTGACTGGCTCCAAGTCAACGCCAACAGTCTGAAAGAGATTTTGTCCGCGCAGTTCCGGTTTATTGTTATCGAATAGCACGAGCCCTTCCTTATTAATAAGCATAAATCGCTGATAGTTGGAGCCGCCTGCAGTATATAGGTTGAAGATGTTCTCCAATTCCTTGAAATCGACTTGCAAAATAAGCAGGCCGCGATCTTTCATATTGTAAAAGTCCTTGATGACGCGCAACTGATAAAAATAAGTATCATCTACCCCGAGCTCCGGATGCTCCTTCGGCCCGATCCATTTCGGCGAACCGGTCAGCCCAAGCACCTTCGGATGTAACGGGCTTTCCATTAATCTGTTGAAAGAAAGCTGACGGCTGAGAGCGCCCACCGCATAAGATGAGCCCGAGTTCGAATACATCGCCACTGAGCGGATGGGCTGGTAGGTCAGCATCGTCCGCCGAATGTTCCGTTCAAAAGATGAGTTTAATTCATCGCTCTCCCGCGAAGGGGTTTTCCGCCAGTACATTTCGCGGTACATGTCCTGCATCTCTTCGCGGATGATCGCGTAGTAGTCCGAAAAATAATTGGCTTCTTTAAACATATAACGGATATTGCGGCCGATCGCCTTAAGCGTCAGCTCCGTCTGCTCATTGTACTTGTCTTCTATCAGCCGTTCCGATAAGGTGTAGGTTACCCAGCCAAGTCCAAGCAGCGGCAAGATGATCAGGAGAATGAATGCGCCGAATATTTTCAGTTTCAATCCCATACATCATCAAGCTCCTTCAAAGACTTAGCCCTTCAGACTGCCGGCGGCCACGCCTTCAATAATTTTGCGCTGCAGGATCGCATAAACGATAATGACGGGCGCCGCGCTCAGAACGACCGACGCACAGACAGCTCCGTAGTTAAAGTTAAACTTATCCATAAAAAATTTAACCGCTACGGGCAGTGTACGCAGCTCCTGACTTGCTAATAGCAAGCTTGCGAAGATATATTCATTCCAATGGCCCAGGAAGTTCAGAATAAACACCGTCACAAGTGTAGGGGTCGTAAGCGGCAGCACAATTCGAAACAACAGGCCATACACCGTCAAGCCGTCGATCACTCCCGCTTCTTCAAGCTCCCTTGGCACCGATTTGAGAAAGGCGGCGATAATAAAGACGGAGATCGGGATTCCGAACGCTGTATAGGGTATGATCAGTGCCCAGTACGTATTATAAAGATTCATATCTTTAATCAGGATGTACAGCGGGATCAACAGCGATACCGGCGGAATAAGCAGCGAAAATAATAGTACGCCATAGACAAGCTTGTTTAGATGCGGAAAACGCATTCGCGATACTGCATAAGCGATCATTAATGCCAGAATCAGGCCTGCAACCGTGGCGACCGTCGTCACAAGCAAACTGTTAAAAAAGTATATACCGATCGTGTTGCTCGTCAACACGTTCTGGTAATGCTCAAGGTTAAAGCTTTTCGGCAGTCCCCAGGGATCAAGCCGGATTTGCGAGCTTTCCTTGAAAGAAGTAGTTAATACAAAATATAACGGATACAGAATAATCAGGATATAAGGCAGCAGAAACAGATGAGGCAGGATTTGTTTGCGTCTGTTCATATTAGTATTGATCCTCCTCTGACCGTCTTGTCACCAAGTGGAATATTATGGTCAGCAAGCTGGTAAAAAGGAAAATGATGATCGAAATGGCATTCGCATATCCGAACTTGCTCATCGAATAAGCTTGCTTGTACATATAAGTAGCCATAACTTCGGAACTGCCAAACGGGGCGCCTGCAGTCATAATCTGCACAATATCAAGTGCCTTCATCGCACCAGTGATCGATAGCAGCATCGTCACCATAATAACAGGGCGAATAAGCGGGATCGTCAAATAGCGGGCTTTGAGCCAGCCGGTCGCGCCGTCGATCTCGCCCGCCTCTTGCATCTCCTTGGAAATGGCAAAGATCGCGGATAGCACCAAAACGACATAAAAGCCGATCCATTGCCATGAATTTGTCACCAGAATGGCCAGAAAGGCAAAATTTTCGTCCCCCAGCCACCCGCGGGTCCACGATTCCAATCCGACCAGTTTCAGCAATTCATTCAACAGCCCGATATCGGGGTTGTAAATAAATGTCCAGATGACGCCGATAACGGCTGTTGACAGCACGCTTGGCATAAAGACCGTCGTTTTATAGAAGTCCTTAATATGTCTTACCCCGCTAATTACTATGGCAACCAGCACGATAATCGGAATTTGTATAATTACGGAAAAAAGAACAAATACAATATTATTCGTAAGCGCAATTAGAAATTTTTCATCCTGAAACGCCGCAATAAAGTTCTCGATTCCGTTAAATCTCGCTTCGTTGATGCCGTTCCAGCTTGTGACCGAGTATCTGAGCGAACTGAATAACGGAGCGACGTAAAACGTAATATACAAGATCAGCGCCGGCACTACATAGATAAGATAGGCGAGCCGATCACGCATAACCCTTTCCATAATCCCCCTCCTCTAAGCTGAGACGGGCACCACGGTTTTGTGGCGCCCGATGAACCCGATTAAATTATTTCGCCTGATCGGCTTTATTGGCTTCTTCCTGGGCCTTTTGCACCGTTTCCGCAGCTTTTTCCGGCGTCGTTTTGCCCCCTACCAGCTCTTCTGCAACTGTTTCAAGCGTCTTTTTCACCGATGCTTGAACGATGGCGTCGAATGCAGGGAATGCCCCTTCCTGCTGGCTTTGAACTTTAACAACATCAACGATCAAGCCTTCAGCATTACCTGTGTTGGACAGCTTCATGGCTGGAAGACGTCCGGAATCAACCAGTTCGCGCAGCTGATTTTCTTCGGTATAGAAATTTTTAATGAAGGATTTGACTGCTTTCAATTGCAGTTCGTCATCGGCCACTTTACTGGAAAAACCGTAACCGTTGGAGAAGCCGCCGTTAATCGTGTTATCTCCGGGGCCGCCCATATTCGGGAAGTTAAAGAAACCGGCTTCTTCTTTAACCGTCGATTTATCCCCGACGATGCCGGCCATAGCCCATGAGCCGTCCATAGACATCGCCGCTTGGCCGGTGTAGAACTTCGCCTGCTGATCGCCGTATTTTTGGGCGAGCACGCTCTTGTCCAAATAACCCTTATCCTTGAGTTCAATCAGCTTGGCGAATGCTTCGACTACCGGGGCATCCGTCCATTTGGCTTCGCCAGTTAAAAACTTTTCCTGAATGTCCATACCGCCCAAGCGCACGAACATCGTATTGATCAGCATATTGATCGCCCAGGCATCACCGCTCCCTCCGCCAAGAGAGATCGGGATATTGCCCTTTGCCTTCAGCTTCTCATTAACATCTAAGAACTCTTCCCATGTTTTCGGAGGTTCAACGCCCGCATCAGCGAACATCGTTTTGTTGTAAAAGAACCCTTCAACGAATCCCGATTCCGGTAGCCCGTAGACTTTTCCGTCAACTGTAAACTCACCAAGATTCAAAAATTTGTCCTTAATCCCCAGCTCTGTGAGGATAGGCGTCAGATCAAGCAACCGCCCGGCTTTGGCATAGTTTCTCGTGTCGTCTCCGCCGAACAAGTTGAAGATGGGCGGCGGATTGCCGCCAGCCATCTCGGCCTTAAGCTTTTGATCGCGGTTCACGACATCCTCTACGCCATCCAGTTCAAATTTCAGCCCTGGATTTTCACTTTCTGTCTTTTGAGCGACTTCTTCAAGCAGCTTAAGGGCGTTTTTCGACGTTTCCCGCACATTGATATGACGGATCGTCATTTTGAAATCTTTGACCTTCTCAGTGTTATCCGTGTTCGTGTTATTCGTCTTGTCCTTGTCCTTGTCCGTTGTGTCCGTTGTAGTGCTGCCGGGCGAGTTGGAACCGGAATTGGGAGTGGAGTTGGGAGTGTCTGACTTGTTACCGCAGCCTGCTCCCGTAACGGCTATAGCCGTAAGGAGCAAGGCAAAAGGCATGAGTTTCTTTTTCTTCAACATTCTTTGACCTCCTGTTAATCGTTTTAAAATGATTCCGCAACCCAATTATAAGAAAATCACTCAAATTCTTATAGACGGCTATTTCTCATAAACAGGGATAAAATTCTCTACAAACTGGAAGCCGTTCCATCTCCCCATTGACAACGAACTTTTTATCGGCACAATTTTAGTATGTAAAAAATATTCTTTTATGAAAAAAATGGATTGCGCCGTCCTTAGCGTATCGCGAAGTTTCTTCCCCCTGAAATTTTATTAGCATTCATCGCCAGCAGCGGTAGTCAGTGATTTGGCCTGAAGAAGGGGCAAGCTGCAAAGCATTTTTATCTTACGGAATCCACAGACCTTATTTCGCCAATAACCCCTCTTTTTGAAATCTAACGGAAGTAAGCGATCTTAATTCGACGTTTTCTTGCGAAATCGGACTCATCATCATCAAATAGCGGCACACAGTTCCGTTACAATTTCAAATCGGTCGAATTTTCTGAAATAGCGGCTGTGACATCCGATTAGATTTGGCCACCTCTTATTGTGAATAATTTCACAATTTACTTCAGTTGGTTAGCCCACACGGCCAATCGACAGCTTCCGTAGGAGGTTGCCGATTCATTGTGGACAACTGTAAGCTCGGGCGAAGCGGGCTGCACGCGGACCATGGATCCGTTATCTGTGAACAAAACAGCAAAAACAGCTGGCTCGCGGACCGTAGATCCTTATCTGCCTCAAATCGCCGCTAAACCCCAGCAAAATCAGTAAATAACGGATCGCCGCCGGATTCATACCTATTTACGACTCCGCAAGCCCTCCCACCCTTTTAATACATAATTTTTGTTTAGCTGAAAAGAATAATTTGTATGTTGTTCTTAAAGTTGAATTATGTAAAGCGGAGGGCAAATATGCGCAGAACGTTTTATCGAGGAGCAGCGGTTATTTTAGTGGGATTAGTGTTCAGTATGGTTGCGGATCTGCGATTTCTCGTCTCAGCGCGGGAAGTTCAGCGGAATGATACAATCACCATGATCATTCGTTCGAGTCCAAACGCAGGATTCGAAAGCCGGCTCGATATTGAAGACTCCAAAATCATTCAGGCGTTGAGGGGCGCGAAGAAAGAGACGATCGCAAACTCCCCGTATCTAACCGATATCTACATAGCTGTACCACAAGTTCAAAAAACACTCTTCCGTTTAGAGTCATCAGGAAACCTTTGGAGTGAAATGGATGGAGAGCGGCTTGTCATACCTCGTGATATTTCCGACAAACTACTGAAAGATGCGAGGATATTGAGAAGTCGCCATTACGGAAAATTAATTGAATGGGAAGAAGCGAAAAAGCTTTTACCTCGCAAAAGCTTTTTTTCTATTAAGGATTTGGAAACAGGACTGGAGTTTCGGGTTCAGCGGCGGGCAGGAAGAGATCACGCGGATGTTCAGCCGGTCACGAAAGAAGATACGAAAATCATGAAACAAATTTACAACGGCAGATGGAGCTGGAAACGTAAAGCGATCGTCTTATCTAAGGACGGAAAACACTACGCGGCTTCCATGAATGGGATGCCCCATGGAGGAGATGGGATTCCTGGGAATAACTTTTCCGGCCATTTCTGCGTTCACTTTTTGAACAGCAGCACGCACCGATCAGCCAAACCGGATCCGGCTCATCAATTGATGGTTCAAAAAGCCGCGGGAAATCTGAGATCGTTTTTCGATTCCGCATCCCCGCTTTTGCTCGTGCAAAGCCTTATTGAAGCTTCTAATCAAAAGGATCTAGAAATGATCCGAATGATCACTGAAGGAATAGCCCGGGAGAAATACGACTTGCTTATTCAGGAATTGTCTTCCCCTTTGTCCATAAAAACGATCAAACAATGTGAAATGAAAATAAACCAAGAAGGTGACCTGTTTGCAACTATAAATCTGGGTATCGGGATTCAGCAAAAAGGGCGGGCCAGACAAAAAACCTCCCTCCAGTTCATTTTCGCCCGGCAACTTCCTCACACTCCTTGGCGCTTACAGACTGTTTATAAAAAAAAACCACAACATGCAAGTAAGCGATAAAAAGCTTAATCCATACGGGTTTAGGACAATATTGCTTTGACGCATCCCAGGTTCCACCAATACAATTCATAGATTTTTTCGGGTGCTTCGGCTTGTCATCCAGCATGGCATGGCATATTTGATCTGTAGATGTATATATTTCTAATGGGATACAGTACCTCCTTGCTTTCAGCAAAAATAGGCTACCGACATTCAGAGTCGAGAGCCTATTTTTCATTTCGCTAGTCATCGAGCGCCGCGGTGCCCAGGTCTGTTAATAGACAGATGCATCAATACTTCATAAGCACCATCCCGTGATGTTGCTTAGCTACTGTAGATAATCTCTCCTTCTATCATTGTCCAAACAACGTTGTACTGATCATCAAGTAAAACCAGATCCGCATCGGCCCCTCGTTCTATACGTCCTTTATGAGACAACCCGAGAAGATCCGCCGGAGATCTGGTCGCCATGGCAACCGCTTCGTGCAGAGGGATACCCAGTTGCACCGTATTTTTCAGCGCCTGGTTCATAGTGACTGTGCTGGAGGCCAGCGTTCCGTCTTGAAGTCTGGCTACCCCGTCAACAACTTCAAGCTGATGTCCGCCAAACACATAAGCACCGTCTCCTAACCCCATGGCTTGCAGAGCATCAGTAATTAAGACCATTCGCTCGGAACCTTTAACGCGATACATGAGACGAACAATTGCGGGATGCAAATGGATACCGTCGACTATGGCTTGGAGGCTAACCTTTTCTTCCTCGAAAGCAGCTACGACCAGACCGGGATCGCGATGATGAATCGGACGCATACCGTTAAAACAGTGCGTGATATGGCTTGCACCTAAGGCAAATGCTTCTTTGGCTTCTTCATACGTAGCGTCGGAGTGGGCAATCGCCACGATTATTCCTTTGCCGACCAGGCTTGAAATCATTTCTGCAGCTCCAGGAAGCTCAGGAGCCAATGTGACCATTTTCATCAAATTGCCGGCGCGCTGCAAAATCTTCTCCATTTCCTCCATATCGGGATGTCTTAGAAAGAGTTCATTTTGCATGCCTTTTCTTTTGGGATGCAAATACGGACCTTCCATATGGATACCGGCGATTTTCGCTCCTGGCTCGCTTCCGGATACCTTTTTTACGTTTTCGACCATATCGATCAGTTGTTCAATCGTAGAGCTGACAGATGTAGCCAGAAAAGAAGTACAGCCGCTCTGCATGCAGGCAAGAGACACCTCTTCAATACTTCGGACAGTCCCATCCATCATATCAAATCCATTGGCGCCATGGATGTGCACATCGATCATACCGGGAATCAGCAAAGCCCCCTGTCCGTCAATTTTGACTGATCCTGGGGTGGAGCAAGCTGTTCTCTCATCTTCCAAAACGATCTCAACAATCCGGCCATCTTCAATCATAACTGTAGCATCACTAACAATTTTATGTTTCAAAGCAACCTGAACATTTGATATACGTTTCATTGTAGCATCCTCCTGTAGTTGTTTTGTCTATAAAGACCTGGCAAGTCGAAACCCAAGATCATCGATGCGAAATGTAGGGTGACTACGGCGGCGGCACGTCGCTCCACAGCCTCTCGCCTCTTCGGCCCAACTGCCGCCGCGGAAAATCCGGTAGGAGCCGTATACGTCCACATCATACAAATCCCAGCACCATTCCCATACATTCCCCAGCATATCATAAAGCCCCCACGCATTCGGCAGCTTTTTCCCAACCTCTTGGGCCATGCCTGCGGCGTTTTCATGATACCAGGCGATTTCATCAAGCTCGCCGTACCGGTAACCACTTGTTCCCGCTTTGCATGCATACTGCCATTCCGCTTCCGTAGGAAGACGGTAACCATTCGCCTCCCAGTTGCACTCGACACGCTCTCCATCATCACTTACTGAGTAACATTCCTGAAAACCCGAGTACCGGGAAAATAAATTACAGAAGAGAATAGCATCCTCCCAGGAAACATCGACAACGGGAGCCTGCAAGTTCTCATTAGCTTCAACGGGCTTTTGCTGCATTAGCGAGAAATACAACGACCTCGTAACCGGAACCGGTGCAAGCAAAAAAGAATTCAACTGGACCGTCCATGTTTTTTCTATTCGATCGTCCCTTAATGCAATTTCACCCGCAGGTATGTTCACCATTGGATATTCAACATGACTGCGCTGTACATTTGACATCCATCATCCTCCATTATCAGTACCAACTCATCACGACTTATATTATACCAGGAAAAACATACCTACAATCATAGATGTAGCACGAATGCCCCTTCCAAGCGCCGCGGGCGGCGTCATGCCGGTCCTCTCCAGGATCGACTGTTGAGCTAATTTTTCAACCTGTCATATAACGCCATTGCTTCAGACCAGGATGCTGCAGGCGATGCCAGAATGAGATCCGTCGTTCCTTTGCTGTCACTGTCAAACGGCTCAAATAACCAAATGACAAACTCATCGAATTTCCCATTCATGCGCATGACGCCAAGCGACTTTAATTCCGGGTTGCCGTTCTTAACAGTAGAATAGATGATATAGCCCCAGCCCTGTCCTATTTTTTTATTGAATACAATCGGTACAAGTTCGTATGTTTTCGTATACTCAAAGCCTTCGATCGTTAATGTGCCTGTAAATTTGGGATCTGAAAACAAACGGATATACAGCTTTCCCTCAATATTGACAGCAACCCGCTTCTCATCGGTCGCATGATTTTATGTAATTTAGTACCCATTAAAAACACCATATCACAAAAAGACCAGCAGTGCTTCTGCTGGTCTTTGTTCCTTATTCAGTGTAGGGGAGACTTTGAGTGCTCAGCTAGGGGGGACACAGAAATCCCTGATTGTTCCATGGAACCATATTCCATTATGCAGCACAGCACAAACCGGTTTCCTATAAAAGGTCTTATACCATTCTCATTGATAGGAATCAGGTCCAATTCTTGTTGAACCTCCCCTATTTACATTTGTTATCCGGCAGAAATCGTGGATTCTTACTTAACATATCATCACCTTGATGAAAGGAGAACCACCCAAAGGGTTTTATACCCGGGTGGTTATTGAAAATTATTATCTACAAATTGAACAGAGAATAATGACGAGCAGAATGAAAAGGACGAGAGTTGAACCACTATTGTTGAATCCTCCAACGACACCAGACATGCTTATACGCTCCTTTCAGTTTAAAAATATATTGCCTTATATTTCTATGCACATAATGCTGACCGCGATTGGACATACGTCGTGCCTTTTAGCCCCATTTGTACTTGGACGGTTACCTTTGGTACAACTGATAGACTTGCCGCCTAATTCTTCATAGCCAAAATACGATTTCATGTTCATCTAGTGTGAAAATAATATGAGCCGCCAAGAAAAGTTTTCCGCACTCCCCATCCCACCACGGAATATACTGTGATGAAAATAACCGGAGGTAAATATCATGGCTCGTAAGAACGACAATAATCCTTTAGATCATTGGTCAGAACTAAATAAAGTTTTCGGATTAAATTTTCCCTTGCCGCCGCACGGAATGCATCCTGATCAAATTGATGATTTTGTAAACGATGTTTTAAGTCATTCCTTATCATCGTTTGATAACCTGTATCAGAGAGATCTTCGTACTGAAACATTTGAAACGCATCAAGATGTCATTATCAAGGTAAAAGTACCGGATGAAGAACAAGCAAGAAATTTGAGAGTTTTCATCAATCCAGGACATGTGAAGCTTGAAGGTTTGCCCGGAAATAGGCATCAGATTATCAAACTGCCAGCCCTCGTTAATGTAAAACAAAGCAGAGCGTTGCTTCGGGAAGAGACTCTGCAAATAAAAATCAGGAAGCTGCAACCGAATGAGAATTATCACGAAACGTTCATACGTTATCTCTGATTGAAAAAAATGTACCTTTCCACGTGAAAAGGTACTTTTCCTTTTTGCTTTTTCCTTAACGTCCAGCACTTATGGCACAATACATGATACTTAAAAATGACTGCATCGGCTTGTGCTATAGCCTAACATTCCAATTCCTTCACATTCTTTGGGCTCGAATCATAAGATAAATCAAATGTATGGGGTAAAGGATGAGGCATATGTCCAATGTTTTTAACATTTTTAATATAAAAATCAGCAACATCTCAAGTAATAGTTCGATGAACCTTGGAAATACCATTTTTAAGGGAAATGCGCTGGATCTAAAAACTATAGGCGGAAATTCCGTTATTGGAGATGCCAGTCCTTCATTCCAAGTAGACCGTAATGCGGTTAATGACTCTGATATGATAGACCATGCTACCAACCAAAACACACTTTAATTATGGAAGGGATTCCTAAAAATGAACATATCGATCACCAACATTAAGATCAATTCGATTTCAAATATAGGGTCTTTCAATATCGGGAAAGTGATCATATGTAAGAATCAGGCAACGATATCATCCTTAGAACAAGCAGCCGCACCACCTACTGGGGAAGCAGCGCCGCCAGTCACGCCCCCAACGCCGGTCACGGAGCCAGCTCCAAGACAATTTTTATGATAATTTAAGCAGCTATCATTTCTTAATGAAGTGAGGTGAGACAATTGCACCACATGCATCAGCAGCAATATATAAATTACATGCACATGATCGAACAACGAATGCGCCAATTGGAGGAAAAACAACAGTTGTTGGAAAAGGAAAACGAAAAATTGAATAACCAATTGCTTCAAATTAAACCCGTTCATATTGAAAACATCAATTACAAGGTCCAGGAATTAACGGTGAAAGAACTGAGCGGCACACTAAATATCGGATTGACTGCTCTTGCAGATCAGGAGCAACTAAAAAAATGGTTTACTGACCCGGGGCAAGGTGAGGAGATTCAGTTTCAGGATTTGGACACAACACAGGCAGGGCAAAAAACTAATGAATAAGCAGGTGAGTCTATGAGTGCGGAGCATTGCTTTCACTGCAACTATAAAGCGAAGGAAAAAGATAAATACTGTACGAACTGCGGGGCTCCACTAACCAACCGTTGTACCAATGACGGAGGACCATTTGGAGACCCATGTAAAAAAGTCAACGAAAAATCGGCTGTTTTTTGTGCGGAGTGCGGATCGTATACCACTTTTTATAAAGCTGGAATGTTGAATACATTATATTCGGATAATAAAAGATTCGAAACGAACGATTTGAATGACTTCATGCACTTCGATCACCATTTTTTTAAATAGTGGTTTTTAGTAGGAGGGGACGGCAACCCAACGGTAACCCCCGTCCTCTCAATCACCATACATACGAGTCCTAATACGGCGGTTCCAAAAAGTTAACAGAACTCCAAATAACGAGAAAGCAAACTTTTCAGCCCATATTGTGGTAAATCGGATCGCAGCATTTGCAGTTCCTCTAGTTGCTGAGTTGCTTATTCACGGTATTTCCTGCAGCCGAATCTACTGATTCGGCTGCAGGGTGCTTACTCTAATCGTTTATTTTGCTGATTGTTCCATTAATCTCACAGCGATAGCCGCAGCTTCCGCCCGGGTCACGATGCCGGCTGGCTTGAACATCCCTGCTCCCGTACCTTCCATTAACCCGCTGGCTGCTGCTTGCGCTACATACGATTGCGCCCATAAAGGTATTTGCTTCGCATCGCGGAACTCGCTCAGCGGCTCCCCGCTTCCAGCTGCAGCCATGCCACCTGCTGCACGTGCCAACACTGCAGCCAGTTCTACCCGTGTAATGCCTTCCTGCGGACGGAAGCTGCCGTCGCTATAGCCAGTAATCCAGCCGGCTTGCACGGCTGCTGCCACTGCCGCTGATGCCCACTTGCCGATTTTCGCTTCATCTCTGAAGCCTGGGGCTTGTTCGGCGCCGGCCTGCGGCTTCAGCGCCCGTGCCAATATCGCAATCAGCTCCTGACGCGTCACGGCTTGATCGGGACGATACGTATGATCGGCAAAGCCTTTAACAACACCAGCCTGCACCGCTTTTTCAATCCAGGATTGGCCCCAGTGGCCGGCGATATCGTTCAGTTCTTTCGGCTCTTTCGTTGGCTGCGGTGGAACAGCCTCATCCTTCACGGCCATGACGGCATACACACCCAGTTGGTCCACCTCGGCAATAAAGCTGTCGCCGTCCACCTTACCTTCTACTTTCATCCACGTTTTTTGTTTAGCATCATAACGCATAAGAGTTGGTATTTGCTCTTTCCCTGCTTTGCCTGCATCGAATGCGATGCGAAGGGTAGCCTTCTTCTTGAATGCACCTGCTGGCTCCTGACTTAACTCAAATACCGGACTAAGCAGGTTTTCTGCTTGCAAATCCTGCAGCTTTTGCCCTTCCAGTTCGGCAATTTTAAGCTGCCCGCTCGTATCTGTAGCTCCAGCCGGGATTGTCAGCTTAATTTGCTGGCCAAGGCTGACTTCACCAGCCACTCCCGCTGGCAAGTATAGCTGCCCCGAATAGGTTTGATAGAGATCTGTTCCTCCCGGGTAAACCGGCGGATCTATTGGCGGATTAACGACTGGCGGCGCCTCAATTGTAATGGTCACAGTCGCTGTGTTCGAATATTGATGGCCATCGTGAACCCGGAAAGTGAACCGGTCTTCCCCAGTTGAACCGTCATGCGGCGTAAACACGAAATTCCCTGTCGCTGCATCACCGAGCTTCACCGTTCCCAGCTTGCCGCCAGCCACAATTTCATAGGTCAGCTTTGTTCCCTCCGCATGCTCGGCAGTCAACTGCCCGGAAATAGCTTTGCCTGCTGCAGTCACGTATGAACCGTTGTGCGCTTGAGGTTTCGCGGGCTCAACTGGACGCAGCTCAAATGAAATGCGATATTCTCGCGTCACAGCGCCGCTTTCGGAAGTAACGGCCACCATTGCCGTACCCGGCACCTGCTCCGCCGGTTCAATACGTACCGTCGCCTTCGTATCAGTCGCTTCCGCCGTTATTTCCGGCAGCTTCGCTCCTTTATCCAGCACGACTGTATACTGCAGCTTATCCGGAGCAAATCCGGCGATTGGCTCGCCATTCAGATGAAGCGACTTTAACGTAGCATCGCCTGGCTCGCCCGAATCTTCCTTGATCTCGGCGGCCTTAAATACAGCGATGGCCGCACTCAACTGCGTCACTCCGGCATCCACCCCTGCCTGCGAAGCTCCCTCATCGGCTACTACCGCTTCCGCTACCTCAATAGCCGCTAGAAACTCGTCTTTTGCTGCGGCCGGGAACTGACCGGCTTTATCGCCGACCACGGCTGCGTCATGAAGCTTCCTTGCCTCGGCAACGGCACTCATCAGCGCGGCTTTATCCGCCTTTTCTTCAGGCACGGTTGCCCCCATAAACTGCATCGGGCGCAGCTCCTTATAATCTTTCGAAGAGCCGATTCCGCCGCCCCATTCGAAGAAATCTCTCCGGCCCGCTCCGTCGTTCTCGTTGAACAACAAGCTGAAGCTCATCATTCCCTTATCGGGATGGACCGGAGCAAGCTCGCTCCACGGAAGGGCAATATAGTAATACGTGTATTTCGTTTCTTCATCGCGGATCACTTTCGCTTCCACATTCGTCACGTCGCCCACTTCGACGCCCTGCGGAGTGCTCCAGCGGTGAACGACGGTTTGCCCGTTCGGGCAAAGCGCAAACCCATACTCGTACTTATCGGGTATCTCCTTGCCCGCAACGCCCGAGAAGATAGCAAATTGGATCCCGTCGCCGGTCCAGGATGAGGAACCGCATTGATCCTGATAATGGATGTCGTCTTTAATCTTGGCGGTCAAATAAAAGTGCTCCTCATCCCAGTTCAACCAAAAATCGCCGCTTAAATCATCCGGCCCCTTCCAGCTTCTCACCCGATTGTTGCCCGTCTCAATTAAATTCAGAGCGTATCTGGGAACCTGGACTTCCTGCAAGCGTTCGCCGGAGACTGTTTTTTTTACGATCGGATTAAACTCAGTGTAGCCCTCCAAAGATACGGGTGCCGTTTCTTTAAAATTCAGCTTCACTTGATAAGCATAAGGTTTGCTGTAAGCGGGAATCGGCACTTCGACGCTGCCCCGCCACACGGAAGCGGGCGGAATCGCTTCGTCGTACGCTTGTGAGCCGGAAAGCTCGCCCAATTGCCATTCCAGACTCGTCAGCGTATAAGCGGATACGACTGAATTGTTCGTATACGAGATTTTTAACTGACCGGATTGATCGTCCAGTGAAGCAATATGAGGCGCAACTTCCATGCCGAACGGTTCTTCGATTTTGGCGGTCACAAGCAAGTGAGCCCTCAACTGGCCGTTTACTTTCACATTAGCAATATAAGTGCGGCTTCCGGTCTCCCGAACGGCAGGCAGGGAGATCGGCACGTTAAGCTGTCCATTCGCCGGGACGGATACAGTCTGCGTAACGCCGGCCACTTCAACCTCGGCTTCCATCGCCGCGGCGCTGCCTGTATTATCTAACCTTACGTTGACGCGAACATGATCGTTCACGGCCGCGACAACGTCATCAGCGGAGAACATGCCGCCAGCCTGAATGCCGGTAACGTTGCCTTTCACATAAAGCACCTGATTGCCGAGCTTTAAATAGACTTTGCCATTCAAAGGTACAAGCGTCTGCTCTTCTCCGGTGAAATCCGTTACGATCACAGGGCTTTCCGTCGGCAAGACTACTTTCTGCGGAGTAAGCGACCATAGAACGCGCAGATCTTCGCCGTTCTTACGGAACAGATAGCTTCTTACATTGCCGTAAACCTGTTCCTGCCCTATATATTCCGCTCCGGTCAACTGCCTCGTTTGAACCGCGTAAGTTGCAAAAGCCGGCTTGGCCGTATAGGCGCCCCGTCCATCTTCTTCGTTTACGATGATACCGAAATTATGCTCCCGGTTCTCTGGCTCTGCACCGTCATTTTTGAAATCGTACCAGGTGATATTTTCCACACCTTCGGAGATCGCCAGAACATTATAACGGGCAAGGTATTCCGCTTGTTTATCCTCCGAGACACCATCTCCGCCCAGCTTTGTATGCCAGCCCATCTCTGTCAGCCAAAGCGGTATCTCCTTGCCAGAAGTATTATATTTTGCAATCAGCTTGTTCAGCTTGTCTAAAGCCAGATCTCCGCCCTCCGGGATTTCCGGAAAACGGTACGGGTGAACGGAGACGCCGTCCAAATAGTTCAGACCGCCCAGCGCAAACAATTCTTCAATCCAGTCGTAGGGAATTGTCACTCCGGCAGGTCCGATAACGCGAACATCTTCGCGCAGGGACTTCACGGCCGCATACGTCTCTTTCAACAGCGGATAATAATACGATGGAGCCGCTCCGCCGCCAAAGGCGTTATATTCGTTCCATACTTCAACCTCCTTGATCTGATCACCGTAATGATTCAATACGGCGCGCGCGTAATTCGCAAAGCCTGCTACTCCTGCAGGGTCTTTAATATGAAAGCCGCCGGGATATAGGTTATTGTTGTAGCTCAGCACGATAAGCGGCGAGATTCGGTGCTGCTTTAAGGCCGCCATATACGAATCGTACATCTCTGGGAATTGATAAACGCCCTTTTCCTTCTCAATCGCACCCCAATAAAGCTCGTCTCGCACCATGCTGACACCCAGTCTGGAAATAAGAGGAACCAATGCTTGATCCAAACTTTGACCGAAATGGGTGGCCAGGCTAAACGGCGATGACTGGCCAATCGTATCCTCGTTCGAAGAGAGCACCGTAATTGGAGTTGTCGTTCTTTTCACGATTCGCTCACCGTCTGCGGCCGTTACATGGAGTTTATAGTACCCCTTGCCCAAAGCCGGCATGGACAAGGTTAGTGTGCCGTCTTCTCCGACAGCGGCCGAACCTTCGCCGAAGGGGGCACCCCAATAATTTTCCAGTTTCCAATCGACCCGTTTAGCAACCGTTTTCAACCCAAGGCTGATTGGTTCTCCCACAAGAAATACGCTTCCGATCGTCGTCGGAATAATCTTCATATCCCGTGTCTCGGGCACGTATTTATTCACCGTGACCGCCGAGATTACGACATCCTGAGCCGTATCTGTAGCAGCTTTTGCATAATATAAACGATAATCCGTGCCATTGGCACGATTAGAAAACTTGGCGTGAGGCAGAGCGACGATATTCGTCTTCCATGTCCCCGAGTCCGTCAATTGAATCGGATTTGCTTTCGTAAACCCGCCTTTTATGGCATCATACTCGGTCACAATCGTGCCTTTGCCAACGTCGAGGTAAGTCACCTCAACTTCGATCGGCATATCCACATCGTAAACATACGTATCGTCTACATTAAAATATAAGTATTTCGCGCCATTTGCTGTATCCGTCGCCCAGCCTTCCTGCTCTGATCTTGCAACGATCGGCGCTTTATTTTTGGCATTGTCTCCCGGGAACACATTAATTCCCTCGTACTTCCAGTCGCTATTCAACTTAGCTTTCACTGTCTGCGCGTCGCTGTAGTTGCCCAAATGCCGGATCGAAACTTCGCTGAAATAAACGTCCTCCTCGCTGGTGCTGCCCATCTCGCTCGACCAAATACCCAGACGCATCATTTGCGTCAAGTCCGCCTGCAGCACGATAAACCGCTCCCGCTTCCAACTGTTCGTGCCTGTCAGGCGAATATGCTTCATATCGCGCCAGCCGGTGCTATTCCGATAGGACAAGGCGAACTTCCCGACAGGTCCGTCATAATATTCGACCGTCACTTCGACGCGGTTATCTCCTCTGGAGACAAATTCCTCATCAGTTACTTCCATATAAAGATAGTTGCGGGAATTGCTTTTATCTGTTCGCCAGCTCTCCTTGCCCCCGATGACTTCGGCCTTGCCGATCTGGTCCCGCAAAAACGGGTCCCCAGGGAACATATGCAGGCCGCTGAATACGGGGTTGGCGCCTAATGTTGCCGCAACGACCTCATGATCGGGCTCCGGATCGTTCGCTTTCGAAACCTTAATGGCACCGATGACGATATCCTCCACGCTGGCTGCCAATCGAATCGCCGAATAGTCGGCGTCCACCGGTTGAAAAACATGTGTTTTCCACTCGTTGGTCCCGGTCATCTGCACCATCTCCGATTCGACATTGCCATTGGCAGTGGAGTAGCGCAAATTAAATTTCCCCGCACCGCGATCGAAATAGTCGATTTCAACCTTTTGATTTTTTCCGCTTCCATAGGAACTGTCGAGATCAAAATTCATGTAAGCGTAATCATTACTGATTTGCGTAGACCACCCCTCCCTGGAGCCATAGGAGGCGATCGGCTCAACGTATTTATCATTGCCGCCCATTCGCACTTTAATGCCCTCATAGGTCCAGTTGCTTTTTAACACCGCCCGCACCGAGCTTGCCATGCTATAATCCGGCAGTTTGGATACAGTCACCGATTTAAAGAAAACATCCTCTTGACTGCTCCCCATCTTAGGCCCGTACAAGCCCAGACGCATTTTCGTAATCAGAGCGCCATCGGAAACGTAAAATCGATGTGTCTTCCAAGTGTTGCTTCCTGTAAGGTGAACATATTTCTCTTCCTGCCACGCGCCTTGCTTTAAATACATCAGATTGAATTTGCCGGTCCCGCCGTCGTAATAGTCGACCGAAACCTCTACCCGGCTCTGCCCTTCGACGAAAAAGCCAGGAGCCGCATTCAAATACATAAACTGAACTCCTCCGCTTTTGTTCGTCCCCCAACTTTGCTCGCCGCCTTTCACAGCCACTTGCGGGGTCGTGGAAATATCCCCGGGCAGTACCGTCAATCCGTCAAAAACCGGATCGTTTCCTAAACTCGCATGGATTACGTTAGGCGTGTCTGTGGATGCCGAAACCGCCCCCGGAGGAATGATTCCTCCGGATACCAATAATACTGATAACATGACGAACCATACACGTATTGCCCTTCTGCTTATCCTCATTTCGTACCTCCATTATCATTTTCGTTTTATACTAGACATTTTGCTTGCTGCAGCCGCTCATCCTTTAACAGCAGAACTTGAGAACCCTTGAATAATATACTTTTGGCCCAGGAAGAAGACGATAAGAAGCGGCACGACTCCCGCCGTGGCGGCGGCCATCATCATGTTATAGTCCACCCCTGATTCCAGCATGAAATTTTGCATGCCGAGCGGTACGGTGAACAGTTTTTTGTCCAACAGAAAAATCAGGGCGTTCTCATAATCGTTCCACGTCCATGTAAAATCAATGATGGCGAAGGTTGCCAGCACCGGTTTGGAAAGCGGCAGAAACAGTTGAAAGAAAATCCGGAAATGGCCGGCTCCGTCAATAAAAGCCGCTTCCGATATTTCATGGGGAATGCTCATAAAAAATTGCCGGATCATGAAGACGCCGAACACCGTAAACAAGCCTGGAAGAATGAGCGCCCAGTGGGTATTGTAAATTTTCATCCAGTCAAACATGATAAACTTCGGCACAAACAACACTTGCGGCGGAATCATCATCAGACATAGATAAAGCAAAAAGATGCCGTTCCTGCCCTTAAACGGAATACGGCTAAAGCCATATGCCGCAAAAGCGGCGAGCAAGGGAGCGCCGATCATCAAAATTAACGAAATCTTCAGGGAGTTGAAATAAAACAGCGAAAATCCGTCTCCGGTCATCCATACCTTAAAGTGGTTGGTCCATACAGGATCGAGCGGGATCCATTGAATCGGATAAGTGAAGACATCCTTTGGTTTCTTGAACGAAGTGCTGATCATCCAGATCATCGGCGACAGCAGCAGCAGACTGGCCAGTGCCATGATGATCGTATTGAAGCTTTTAACGACCCGTTCTCTGATTATTCTTACATTTCTTGTATCCATTGTGCGTCTTCTCCTCCGTTAGTAATGGACCCACTTTTTCTGGCCAACCCACTGAACAAGCGTGATGCAAAGGATGATCAGGAACATGGTCCATGAGACGGCTGACGCGTAACCCATTTCATAAAAGTTGAACGCTTTTTTATAGGCGAAAATAGAGAAAACCGTCGTACTGTTTCCAGGCCCTCCTTGGGTAATGGCGTAAATCATGCCAAAGCCTTTGATGGAGCCGATAAAGCCGGTAATCATCAGAAAAAAGGTCGTCGGGCTGACCAAAGGGAATATAATCAGGCGCAGCAGCTGCCCAAACGTTGCTCCGTCTATTTTGGCGGCTTCCAGCTGCTCCGAGGACAATTCCTGCAGCGCTGCCAAGTAGATGATCATGTTGTAGCCAATGCCGCCCGCGGTCATCATAATCAGCACTGCATACATCGCCGTATCCGGTGAAGCGAACCATAGCGGAGGCTCCGATACGCCAACGGATCGCAGAAATGCGTTAATCGGACCATTAGTAGGCTGGAACAGCACCATCCAGACGAAAGCAATCGCGATGCCGCTCGTAAAATACGGAGCGAAAAAGAACGCCCGCAGCGTCTTCTGCAAGTAGGTACGATTATTGAGCATGACGGCAATCAGAAAGCCAAGCACAATTGAAATCGGTACAGGAATCAACACCAGCAAGGTGTTTTTGACCGATACAGCAAACAAATCGTCTCTCACCATCATCCTGAAATTATCCAATCCAACAAAGCGCGGGGCTTGCCCGCTAGCGAATACCCAATCCGTAAACATCAAATAAAAGGAAAACAGGGCCGGAACGAGCATAAATATCGTCATTCCGATCAGATTGGGCGCAATAAATACATAACCAATCAGCCTCTGCCGCTTCATCCAGCTCACGATCGGTCACCGCCTTTCTATCTCTATAATGTAGCTTGCAGCATCATGCAGCCCGCGGCCAAACAAGGGCGGGGAACCAAAGTTCAACTAAAGTCCATCTAAAGTCCAACCAAAGTTCCGCATCCCCTGTCCTGGCGGCGCTACTGGGACGCCGCTTTCAAATTGTCGTTGTGCACGCGTGCCAATTCCTTCGCGCCATCCTCGGGAGTCAGCTTCTGGGAAAACACATTGTCATAGATCGGCTGCTGCTCGGTTCCCGTCTTCCTGTCCAGACGGCTCAGACCGAGCGGCAGATCGCCGAACATAACCCGCTTAATCGAATCCAGGTCATAGGTGTCCTCTACGCCTTTGAACATAAGGGCAACAGCCTCATCGACCGGGAAGTCCTTGGATGAAGGAACCCTTCCGCCTGCCGCCATCGGCAGCATGCCGCCATCCGCGTACCACTTGATAAACTTCCAGGCGGCTTCCGAATGCTTGGTGCGAGGATTGATGGCAATTACGTCGCCCAATCCGCCGGCGTTAATGTAATCGGTTTGATCTTTGTTCACCTTGGGAGCCGGCGCCGCCGCTACCTTGAATGTGCGCGGAAATTCCGCCACATTGTTCGTCGTGCGGAAGATCTGGTTCGTCGAGAACAGCATTGCCGTTTCTCCCTTTACAAACATCTGATCCAGCGCAGGCTTCGAAGTGATCTGCTCCGTATGCGGCATCAAGCTTTTATCCTTGAACATCATGTCCGAGTAAACCTGAAGCGCTTTGACCGTCAGCGGATTGTCAAAAGCCGAGGTGCCGTCCGGCTTCGTCAGCTGCACGCTTTGCTTCAGCAGAGAACCGTTGATCGGCACATTGAAGTAATAATCGCTTTGCGCCAATCCCCAAACGTTGTCAGCCTTCAGCTTGGCGGCATAATCCCGCAGCTCGTCCAGCCCCCATTCCGTAGGAACCGGCAGTCCCTTCGCGTCGAGCATATCCTTGTTCAGCCAGACAAACGACAAGCCCTTCTGGGTAGGAACGCCGTAATACTTGTCGTCCACTTTCCATAGCGCAGCGCCTTCTCCCATTTTGTCGTCCACGTTGTAGTCGGTGAATGTGCTCAAATCAAGCGCATTTCCCGCTTTGATCCGCTTCTCGTAAAGGCTGAAATCATAGTTCATATACATGTCCACCGGCTGGCTGGACATAAGCGCTGTATCCAGCTTCAGATTGCCGGCATCATCATTGACAAACCGTACATACTCCAGCTGAATATCCGCATTTTCCTTGTTCCAGTTGTCGACAACCTCCTGAGGTCCGTTCTCGGCCGGCACGCCCCCCCATAAGGTCAGCTTGATCGGGTCTTTGCTTGCCGTCCCGCCAGACTCGGCGCTTGAGCCTGGGGATGGCGCAGACCCTTCCGCTCCTCCATTGCCATTCCCGTTGCCGCCACAGCCGGCCAGCATCAGAGACACCGCCATAAGCCAGGTCATTCCTGCAACCAACCGCTTTCTGCTTTTCATCTTTCTTGTAACCTCCCTGATCGATCAGATGTTTGCTGCATCCCAACTATATCAATTCGCTCCTTGGCCTATAAGGGACGAAACTTGCAGATTGGCAGTACAAAACTTACTTATTTTGTTCCCGCCTGAAGGAACTGGGAGTTTGCCCAACCAGACGCTTGAATACTTTAATGAAATAAGCATCGTCAGTGAAGCCCGTCTGGCTCGCGATTGTTTCCACACTGAGCTTGGAATGCAGCAGCAGGCGTTTGGCCTGCTCAATCCGAATATTGCGCAAATACGCGATTGGCGTAAGCCCGGTTTTTTTGCCGAATACGGTGCTCAAGTAGTCCACGTTGATCGCCACCAGACGGGCCAAATCAGTAACCTTTATGTTTTCCTGATAGTGCTCCAGCATATATTGAATCGCCCGGTTCACCTCCGGATGGTCCGTATAGTTTACATGCTCTTCCTTCTTCTGCCGGATCAGTTCGCGAATCGTCTGCAGCACATGCGCAAGCAGCGATTCATGGGTTACCGCAGCATAGACGGCGCTCCAATCCTCCGCTTTCCTGCCTGCCAATATCATTAAAATGTGCAGCAGATCGCTCGCCCGTTTTTTCACTTCCACATGGGAGAATGATGCGGCTTGCATATACGCCCAAATGCGAGCTGCCGCCTCGGCACTTTTGCATTCATCCCGTTCCTCGAAGCGGCGGATCAGCTCAGCCTCCAGCACCTCGACTGGCACCGAGCCGCTTTTCTCCTCTGACAGGTCAATCTCACGGTTGTACCAAACTTCGTTTAATTGCTTCAGTGCTTGCAGCCAATCCTGCTCCAGACAAGCCAGCCCGCTGCCTGCCGTCGTGTCAACCATTCGTTCCGCATCGATCGGGCAAACCGCTCCTTCCTTTTTTTCAAAGTTCCAGCAAAAAAAGGTCGTCTGGCCCGCATCATGGAAGGTTTGAACGAGCAAATATGGTTCAGGCCGAATTCCGGCCTGTTCCGCATAAGCGGGTACAGCGCCGCTTAACACAGCTACAATATCCAGCCGAAGATTGCGGAATTTCTCCATCGACAAGGCAAGCTCAGCCGAATCGGCTTGAACCGGTGCTCCCGTTCCCCAGATCGCCGCCCAAATACGATGATACAGCGGGTAAAGCGCCTCTCCCGCCCCTTTCAGCTCTGCCAGCAATTCCTCTTTGATCCGCGCCAAATTTTCCAGCAAAATATCATCACTCAGGGACAGCTTCAGCAAATAATTGAAGGCCCCGAATTGCAGGGCGTCCCGTGCATAATCAAATTGGCTCATCGCCGTCAGCATAATAAAGCGGCTGCGTATGCCCGCCTTCCGCGTTTCCTTCAACAGCTCAATCCCGTCCATGCCCGGCATCACAATATCGGCGATAACGACATCCGGCTTCAGCTCAAGAATAGCCGCCAGCGCCTCGTGGCCATTGCCCGCCTCTCCCGCCACATAAAACCCGTGGCGTTCCCAATCCAGCAGCTCTCTGATCGCTTCACGGACAAACACTTCATCTTCCACTAATAAAATCGTCCACATGCCCGCCATCTCCTTTCTGCGAATACGGCGCTGCAATCAGCAGAGGCAAGCGAATCCGTACCAGAGTCCCGTTCGTATCCGATATAAGCTCAAGCACGCCCTCCTGCTTAAAGAGCAGCTGCAGTCTTTCCTTTAAATTGCCCAGCCCGATCCCGTGCCCGGTGCCTCTTCCCGGCTTGCGGACCGCTTCCTCCATACCGATGCCGTTATCCTCCACTTCCAGAATAAGTGCGCTTTCCTCTGCCCGCGCCCTGATCCATATCGTGCCGCGGCCTTCAAACATATTAAAGCCATGGGCGATACAGTTTTCCACCAGAGGCTGTAAACTAAGCTTGGGAACAAGCGCGTATTGCACCTTTTCCTCCGTATCATAATGAATGGTGAATTGTTCCCTGAACCGAAACGCTTGGATCGCTTCATAGGACCGCAGCAATTGGAGCTCATCTTTAAGGGGAATCAGCTCAATATCCGAATTGAGACTCGCCTCCAAAATTAAGCCCAATGAGGTGCAAATGCCAGCAATGGCGTCTTGTTTTTCTTTTCTGGCAATCCATTTGACTGTGTTCAAGGTGTTAAGCAGAAAATGCGGGTTCATCTGGTAAAGCAGCATCTGAAAACGAACCGCCTGCTTTTGCCGTTCCTCCTGCTTGAGCATGGCAATGAGCCCAACAACATCATCAATCATCCGATTGAAGCTTTCGCTAAGCGAACGAATCTCATCAGTTGCTCCTTTGTTGATGGAGATTTTAACATTGAGTTTCTTGTCCGACGCTTCCTCCATGCTTCGCTTCAAAACATTTAGCGGCTGGGTCATGCGCGATGTCAGAAAGAAGGTTACCAGCATGAAAACGGTTACTACAATAACAAGAAATAGATAGATGATCAGCCTTAAACGCTGAACCTCCTGCTGCAGCTCACTTAACGGCATCTGGCTGACAACATACCAGTCCAGCTCTTCCACATAACTGTAATGGACAAGCGCCAGGGCGCGTTCATCCTTGTAATAGCCGTTTTGCGACTGTGCAGCAATGATTCGGTTCATGCTTTCCGGGCTGAAGGAAGATTCCTTATTTTGCAAAATGGTTTCTCCGCGGCCGGTAAAAATCGTCAGGCCCTGGTTGGCCGGATTATCTTTCAGCGTATTGCGGAACCATTCCTCAATGTTGATGCTGATCCGCGCCACGCCGTAGCTTCCCCGCAGCTCGTCATCCAGCATCGTGTACAGACTCAGCAGCTTGTTTCCTTGGCTTCCGCTTACATCGTTCCAGTCATCCTCTACCCAGCGGTAAGGACGGGGACCGCTCTTCAGCTCATTTTGCCAGTGCTGCAATTCCTGCTGTTCATTGGTCAGCTGATCATTGGGCGCATAGGAGGTGTATACATTGCCGCTGCGGTCGATAAAGCGAAAATACAGCTCCGTCTGATGGAAAAAAAAGCTGTTGTTTATGCCGAACATTTTGCTTTCTATTATTTTCTTTCGCTCAATCGGATCATACTGATCGGGGCTGTGCATAATCTGGATCAAACTTTGGTCCTGGCTCAGCATCGTACCCGCTTTGTAAGCAAAGGCCATCATATCCGTCAAAGAGATGTACACCTGCTGCATACGTTCAGACATGCGGTCGATCATATCCTGCTGCCGACTCGATTCGAAATGCTGGAACAAATAATAAATGGCCACACACAAAGGAAGCAGCAGAAGTGTGATGTACGCGATAAATAGTCTATGTTTCAACGTATTTGGGAGCCATTTTCGCCTGGTCTGCACCATGATTATTCACTCCTTATAACGTATTCATGTCTTCCAGCCGTACCTTTCATTGTATCACACCCAAAATCTGAACCTGTAGAGCAAAACTTGTATATCGGTATAACAATTCTTAGGGGAAGGATAAACCTTCTTTCTCCTTTCAATCGGAAGCACTTGTCCTTTACACATCATGTATGATCCCGCTTGCTATACTTTTCATAAAATGACAAGTCTTTAAATAGAGTTCTTACTTCCATATAATGAAGAGCGGAGGTGAGACATATGGATATAACTGAGATTTGGGCTGAGAAGTTAAGCCATATCGATTGTAGTAATCAATATATAAAGCAAACGATCAAAGTTGGACGAGAATTAAGGGGAGCTGTATATAACTTTTTCGATCAAGAACAATTGATGACAGCCCTAGTAGCGGATAAAAGCGGCAGCCTTGAAGTATCCATTCAAGAGAGCGGGGTATGCTCTTGTACCTGTTCAAGCGATTCGTTTTGCGAACATATTACTGCGGTTCTATTTTATGCTGAAAGTTTATATCACCCAGGAAAGATGAGTCAGTTATTTCAAATGTGGAGGGAAATGGAAAGAAAAAAAGGCGCTTCAACTTCCCATATAACTCTGGGTAATCCCCTCTATACGGAACGAATCAAGCACATGAAAAGCGCTGTTATTTCATTAGAACGAAGCAAACAAATCAAGTGTAACCTAAGGCCGTATCAGCAATATGGTGTGAAATGGCTTGTGAACTTATATCAAAACCAGCTGGGATCGCTGCTTGCTGATGATATGGGCCTGGGGAAAACCATTCAAGCCATCACATTTTTGAATGAAGTAAATAGCTTAGCTGAAATGTCGCTAATTGTGGTGCCCACTTCATTATTAGCTAATTGGGAGAAGGAATTTGAAGCAATCGCTCCTCATCTTAAGCTGCTTACTCATTATGGAAATGATCGAGAAAGCAAAAGTTTTGAAGGATATAGAGAAAGATACGATGCAGTAGTTACAACTTACACGACAATTACTAATGATGCAGCCCTGTTCAAAAGCACGAAGTGGAATATAATCTGTCTGGATGAAGCACAGCATATCAAAAACGCTGATACAAAACGCTCAAAGGTGATTCGTTCCATCACGTGCAATAGCAGGTTGGCATTGAGCGGTACCCCAATTCAAAATCGCTTAATGGAGCTTTGGGCTATTATAGAATTTTTAAACCCTAGATTTTTAGGAACAAAGCAAGTGTTTAAGCAGTTATTTGTCATTCCGATTGAACAGAAGAAAGATGTGGATAAGCGAAGTCAGCTGCAGCAACTCGTGAATCCGTTCATTTTAAGAAGAACGAAAATGGATAAAGCAATAATCAATGATTTACCAGCAAAAATAGAACAAAAGCAATATTGTACATTAACTGATGAACAGCAAAACCTGTACCAAGCGATTATTAAAGAGGTTAAGGAAAAATCAAAAAAACTAACGAAGAAAAAGCGAACGCCCTATATCATGATGATGATGGAAAAGCTCAAGCAATTATGTGATCATCCTAGCCTATACCTGAAAGAAGAAGGTCTAAAGGAATTTGCGGAGCGCTCAAATAAAGTTACTCTTGTTGAAGAACTCATTGATTCAATAGTTGAATCGAATGAAAGTGTGCTGCTTTTTACACAGTATGTTCAAATGGGCGAGTGGTTAAAAACACACTTAATCGAACGATACAACAGTGAGATACTATTCCTGAATGGCAGTTCATCACAAGAAGCTCGCAGGGAGATGGTGGATAAATTTCAGACGGAACAAGTACGTATATTTATTTTATCCTTGCATGCAGGCGGGACGGGACTCAATTTAACAGCTGCTAATCATGTGATTCATTATGACCGATGGTGGAACCCGGCAGTGGAGAATCAAGCAACAGATCGCGTACATCGAATCGGACAAAAGAAAATAGTTCAAGTCCACAAGCTGATTACACTTGGTACATTAGAAGAAAAAGTAGATCATATATTATCGGATAAACAACATTTAAGTGATTCGTTGTTTTCAGCAAACTCATTCTTGTCTGAAGATATAGAAGAATTGTTATAGAAGTAATTATTCAAAATGTAAAGCGGGGGATTACTATTCTAATGCCGTCTATACTGCTTTCCATCATGTACATACTCATCTTTATTCTGGATTTGACATACATCTTTCTGGTCTACAACAAGACAACCAAGACTCAGGCTTTTAAAAGGAGTGGGGGAAACTCAAGAAATGTTACCTTTTAAGCATGGCAACGAAAAAGGCTTCTCACCAAGTTCAAACCTGTGAGAAGCCTTTTTATTTCGATGAGGTCAAATTGTGGTCAAACGGCGTTCCTCCGAAGAAGAGAAGAAACAGCTTATTTCTTGCGCGCCCCTTTTATAAACTGATAGGTTTTATGATAGAGATCATACCCCAAGCCTTCCTGTGCAAGAGAAGCATGATAAAAAGTCAGCCTGTCCTGATAGTAGCCCTTCAGAACTCGAGAGTTATAGCCGTACTTGGCGCCTCCCTCCAGATAGTCCGCATATTTGTTATATGCGTGCTCGCCCTTAAGAGCAGACTCATTCACTTCAATTTCAACACCCATACCGTATAAAGCCGCCCAATCGGCCGCCGCTTTAATCCGGCCGGCATCCGAATCGCCGAAGAAGTAGTTAGGCTGCAGGATCGCAGCATCAAAGCCAAGCTCCTTCCATCGCCAAAAGCCGGGCGCTTCAAAGTAAGGAATCCAGTAATACTTTAAGCCGAGCTCATGGACAACACTTCCTGCATAGCGAATAAGATCCTGCTCTCCAGGCGACTTATGATTGACATTTTCATTCATCCAATAGAAGCCCGCAAGCTCCAAATGGCTGTAACCAGCCGCCTCCCAACGGCTCAACGCTTCGTGAATATACCAATCGATAACGGTACATTTATGCCGGTAAGCCTCCATCGGATCAATGCTGCGGTGGTCGAAGTTCATCATTTCTCCATCTTCAGCCAGCTTTCCGAACGCTGCTTGCCGGTCGGAAGGATATGGTATCATCAGAACCGCCTTCATGCGGTAATCTTCGTTCTGCAGTTGCTCCGCGCTGTGGCTTACATGATCGTTAATCATGTCAAGCATGCTGCCGCGGCAGAAGGTGTGCTCCAGATACCAGCGCCAGTCATTTACATCTGCGGGGGTGCCATGATCGATAAAGCTGTTGCCGTTAGGCGCCCACAGCTCAAGCAGCAGCACGCTGTCAAACATCCAGTCCTTAATCCGGCCCGCCGAATCTGTATAGGCAACGAATGGCAGCAGCTGTTCCCTGCTCCAGGGAACCCTGTCCCCTTTATCGTCATGCTTGGAATATCCGTTGTAAAGCAGCACCATATTGTGAACACCGCCGCTGGATTCACCTGCAGCATGATAGCCCCGCATAGCCGGCCCAGCCGCTTCAGTAAATAGCCCGGATAAAACAACAGCCGTCTCTGCTTTTTCATCCGTCCCCCATAGCTCAATGGAATCCATAAATACCCATACGTCAACCGGAACATCGATCCGAACATGCCGGGTATAGACCATATCCGCTTGAGGCTCACCAGGGACGCCGTCTGTCTTCCCGTCCCATTGATATGTTTGAACCGATTCAGCTTCATCGTACAAAGGAATTCGGGTATGAATCCTTGCCAGAGAGGACCAATCTTCGCCATTATCGGAGACGTAAATGGTCACAAACTCCGGATAATACACCGCATACTCAATCCCTTGAAAGAAGCGCAGCTTGATCGATCGAATCGATTTCGCACGATCAAAATGGAAGGCAAACTTGCGATCAACCTTCGAAAGATGTCTTTGCCAGCGCGGATCGGAAACATCACAGGCAGCATATTCCCCTTGTGTCAAACATTTCTCGGCGGCTATATTTTCAGGAAGCCTTGAACAGTCATAATCTTGTCTGAATGCTAAATTTCGCAGCTTGGTCACTATGTTTCGTTTTCCTCCCTTTCTTACTCCGATGCACCCTCCAGCCGGACCCGGAAGCCAATTTCAAAGACCCGGTCCCAAGGAAATACAAGGTCGGTGATATGAATCCTGTCTTCTCCGAAATCATGCAGCCACTCTGCGGCAAACTGTTCGAGCTGCTCCTGCAAATACGCCGTTAATTCCGCCCTCCTGTCGGCAATGTTCACATGATTGCTGCCCTGAAAGGAGATAAAGTCGCTTTGATAGATTCGATTTCGAGTCATGGCCTGGTAACCCCAATCTTCAATAAGACGGGAAATATAATACTCGCGGCTGGCCCTTCTTCTTGCTTCGCTGTCCTGCTCCGGATGCTCTTTGTAAAAAGCCTCCATAATGATATGGGCAATGACGGTACCCAGAGAATTTCCAACGGTATTCCAGCCCGCATAAGCGTTCAGCTGCTTTAATATTCCTTGCTTGGCAAGCAGCTGCATCAAATAATGGTCCGCTCCGTTAAGCACGGCAACATCGGCAAGGGCAACGGGCTTGCCTTTGCGCAAGCAGCCCTTCAAGTACGCTGCAAATTCCGTGGCCGCCGCTTCTGTAAAATAACAGGATGGGCGCTCCTCCAGATTGTGCACAGTTTCAACCATCTGCTCCTGGCCCGCAGCAGTACCATGTACAGCCAATACGGCATTGGCTTCAAGTGAATGATCCGCCGCATAGGCTCCAGCCGCACATAAATGAGATTTGATCGACTCGTGCAAACTACGATCTTCCAGCTTTGGAATCGATGATGGCGCCAGGGTCGAAGAATAACGCACGAAAATTTCCGGCGTATACTGCTTCATATGGCAGAAAGCACGCGCCATCAGTGTACAGCCGGCCTCGTCTGCTCCGGAATGCAGCAGCACACGGTCCATCAGATTGTAACGTTCCGCCAATCTGCGAATCTTTGCCTGCTCTTGCGCGGAAAATCCGTACTTGGCATTGTCATCGAGCGGGATTAAAAGCGCATCTAATACGCCCTCACGCGTATATTCAACCGCCAAAGCAGTTATTTCACTATTTTTCGCTCTTCTTCCCGTGAAATCCGCGAGAACATCGTGCGGCAAAATATCGGACAGCTTCTCCATTTCCGCCTGCTCTCCGGCTGTAAGACCTGCTTGGCTCGCTTTATCCTGCAGCCAGGAATGACGGTAGATGGAATAGCCATGCTCGGCATAATAATCCGGCTCTTCCTCTGCGGAGCTGTAGCCGGGCACGCGCATAATCAAGTTAAAAGCATAAATAATCAGTCCGGGATTTTTATGTTTGATCTCCTTCAGCACCTGCAATCTGCTTTTACATTCCGCGGAAGACAACTCGTGAAGACGGGAAGGCACAATACCGCCATACAGAAGCATATCAAGCGATACAATTAAATAATCCGCATCTGAAGCTTCCTTCTGCAGCCATCGTGCCAGGCCGGCACAGTCGGCGGCCCTCTTCTTAAGCCCGAATAGACTTTGCGGCGGCACAACGAGATTCATATCTGTTCTGGCAGCAAGCTGTACGGGATTGTGAAAGGTGCATGGACGCTCGTCCAAGGGGACAAATACAACTTTATTCACGAATGCATATCTCCTTTTATGGAATTGGCTTCACCGTATAGGTGCCTTTTATAAAGCGGTAAGTTGCGTCATACACTTCCCGCACATCTAAATAAATCGAGCTTGATGCGCTGTACAGCGTCTTGATCCAATCGTACCAGGCTACTTTTGACTGCGTCATATAGCCGTAGGTAACGCCGCCGTTCAAGTATTGATAGTACTTGTTTCTATGCTCCTGATACATCGAGACATAGCCGTCCAGCTCCATCTCAACACCCATGCCGTAGCGTTTTGCAAGCTTGGCCGTCTCGCCAATACGGGAAGGCAGAGAATTGGTGAACATATAGTTTGGCTGCATAAAGGCAAAGTCAACCGCATTCTTATCCCAGTCCCTGAATCCTTCGGCCTGATGATAAGGAATCCACTCCAGCTTCAGCCCGCGGCTCCTTACCTCTTGCCCGATCTCCTGCAAAATGGTCAATTCATCCGGGCTTTTGCTGTGCGGAATCGATTCTGCCACCCAGTAAAAGCCCTCAAGCTGCAGCTTTTCATAGCCGCCGCTGTTGAAGCGAAGAATGACTTCATCAATGAACTGCTTCACTGCCGCTTTCCTGTTATTGAGAGCCGTCTGCCGGTCCGTCCCGGAGCCAAAGCTGTCAGCGTCATTGATCACGCCATCATTGTTAATGTCTCCCCACCGCGTTTGCTCCGGCGAAGGGTATGGAATCGTGATATATACCGTTGGCTTGAAGCCGGATTGACCTGTCGCCTGCCTTACTTCGCCTACCGCCTTGTTCAAGGCGTCGATCTGCTGATTCACGGCAAAGAAGCGGTCTAGCATGTAGTCCCAATCTTCTTTGTTGGATGGCGTACCGGATTCATCGAAGCGTCTTCCCGAAGGTGCCGTTATTTCCGCCGGCAGGAACAGGAAGCTGTTGAACATCGTATCCACAATATCGCCATTCGTATTTACATAACCCGCGTAACGCCGAAAATGCTCCTGCGTCCATGTCGCGAAGGACGGGTCTTGCGGATAGTGTCCTGCATACACCAGCAGTTGTCTCATATTCCCGGCCGGATATCCTTTATCCGCCTGAACATCGGGGGTACCGCCCGCAGGAGTCGAGCCTTCATGCACCCCATAACCGCCATAGACCTCCAGCTCATCTGCAAACACCCATACACCTGAAGGCACCACTGCACGTATATAACGGCCGGAATCATTTAAATTGTCCAGCGTAAACCATTGTGTTAACGCTCCCGGCTCGCTGCGGTATATGCCCGTAGGCACTTCACCTAAAGTTCGCCAATTGATCTTGTCATGGGAGATGTCATAGCGAACATATTCAGGAAATACAATCGAAGCTCCCTTATTCTGAAAAAAACGCATACGAATCTGATGGACGGTGCTTTCGTTTTGCAGATCAAGCGTAATATGTCTCATATCCTGTCTAAGCCAGCCTTGCCAGGCCGGATCAGATAACGTGCTGCTTCCAAGCACGCCATTGGTCAACTCTCCGCCGGCATCCGGGTAGCCGCCTTCATCTGCCGTCAAAAGACTGTCGGGAAAAGTAGCGCTGATCGTATACGGCTTTGAGGAGGAGAGCTTTTCTTCTTGCCCTGCAAAACCGATGATCCTGATTTCATCGCTGAACACCCATATGTTTACGGGAAAAGTGATTTTTAAATATCGGGCCTTTACATTAGCGATGTCTTGGGAAAACCATTGTACATGCGTTCCCGGCTGCGCCGCAGGCACAGCGCTGGGCACCTCGCCTGCCAGTGACCAGCCTTGACCGTCATCCGACAGCTCGAATCTCACCCATTCCGGAAAATATATACCGTTTTCCCCATTTTGGATAAAGCGCATTTGCGCCTTCTTAATAGCAGCATTGCGCTCAAGGTCTACTACAATGGTTCGCTGCCCTTGCTTATACCAGCCTGCATAGGCAGGATCGAAAGGATTGGCATCACTTCCTTGCGTGCCGTTCGTAAGCTTGGAAGAGTTGTCCGCATAGGCGGCCTCGGTCGCCGCATCGCCTCCGTTCGGCACTGATGCTGTCGTCGAATAAGACTTGCCATAAGCGACATTCACCTCGGACAAGCTGTTAATTCCCCATACCTGGATTTCATCGGTAAACACCCACATGTTTACAGGGATATGGATGCGAACATATCGTCCAGGCTCCTTGAGACCGGACAGTACAAACCAATCTGCCTTCAACTGATTGGTTTGTACAGGCGATACATGCCCGGCACCTGTCCATACTGTTCCATCGTTTGAAACCTCGAATGTCAATTTCCCGGGAAAATGCACACCGGATGCAGGGTCCTGAAGCAAATGAATGTGAATGCCATGAATGAAATTGGCACTTTGCAAGTCGATCGTTACGGTTCGTTCCCCCTGTTTGTACCAGCCGGTATAACGGGGATCCCAGAAATTATTGGAGGAAGCCAGCAGACCATCGGTTAATTCGGCACCGCCTGTATCCGGATAGCTTGCTTCTTGATTTTGCTTCGATTGATTGGGGCTTTTCACCGAAATGCTATACGGCTTGCCTTGCGCCAGATTAACAAGCTGTCCGCTTGCATAGATCACCGAACTTTGCTGAAATGACATCATCGTTACTAATAGAATGACTAATGCGGTTAAGTACGTTTTGTTCATATAATCGCATCCTTTAGTTTATTCATTGTCATCTTACCTACCCCACCAAGCCGGTACGCTCTACACCTTCCACAAAATATCTCTGTACAAAAAAATACATAATGATCAGCGGCAGCATCACGAGCAGCGCACCCGCATTCGTCAAAATTGAGGAATACAGCGGGTCCATGGTAATCCACCGGATTGAGTTCGGCATAATAACCAGCTGCAAGGATAGTACCTTGGTGGATGATAAATATTGGGAGACATAGAAAATATCATTCCACTGCCATACAAACGAAAATAACAGAACCGTAATCGCTGCCGGTACGGCATTAGGGAGCATCACCCGGTAGAAGGTTTTAAATGCGCCCGCCCCGTCCACGTAAGCTGCCTCTTCAATTTCTTTGGGCAAAGAACGGAAAAACTGTCTGAAAATAAAAATATACAACCCGTTCTTCAGTCCCATAGCTAATGCGGAGGACAAAATAAACGGCCAATAGCTGTCCAGCAAATTAATTCCCTTGCTTCCTGTCAGCCAGCCGATCAAACCAAAGAAATCAAAGAAACGATAATTCAAATAGTTCGGAATCATAATCGTTTGCGGCGGAATCATAATCGTGAAGATGACGAACGTAAAAAGAATACCGCTCCCCTTAAACTTCAGCCGCGCAAACGCATATCCGGCCAGTGCGCAGGAGGCTACCTGAAGCACGGTTGTCGTACTTGACAATACCACCGAATTGAGCAAAGAAACCCAGTAGGACATATGATCAATCACGACGCGAATATTGTCCAAGGTGATATTTCTGGGAATCCAGACAACGGTTGGATCAAAGATATCTGACCGGCTTTTCAGCGAAACCGAAATTTTGACCAGAATGGGATAAATAATGGCAAAACAGATGCCGACGATCATCACCATACGAACGATCGACCAGATCCCGGATTGCAGCATTCTTCCCGCGCGGTAAAAGCGCAGCCGGTCTTTATTTACTGATAGCAAGCGTCTCATGCTTCACCAACTTTCACTGTTAATCCTGGTAGGATACTCTTTTTGACAGCACATAGGTGGTAACAACCAAGATCATGGCGATCACGATAAAATAAATCCATGACATGGCTGCGCTCAAACCAAAATCATGGTTTTTAAACGCCGTGTCATACAGCAGTGTCGTCATTTTATTATTCAGAAAGGAGTCGATAATCGTATACAAGACATTGGTCAATATTAGCGGCGACATCATCGGAAACGTAATTTTCCAGAATGATTCGTAGCCTGTTGCGCCTTCAATCTTGGACGCTTCATACAATGTCGGCGAGATCGATTGCAGACCGGCCAGGAAAATAAGAATCTGAACTCCTGAGGCGCTAATAATCTCGTAAATGCGATTAACGGCTCCCAGCAGGTAGCCTACTACCGCAGGACTCATGCCGGATTCAAGCAGAAGCTCTATGATGTTCATATTCCTCATCAGATTAAAGCTGGAGCTCGTATCCGGACTGCTTGCGCCAATCACTTGAGCCATATAGTCATTGGCATCCAAATTTGCAATAACACCCGAGGCGAGAATGACCGGCAGGAAGAAAATCGCTCTTGCCAATGCTCTGCCGCGAAACTTCTGATTCAGCAATACCGCGGAAAATAGACTGAAAATAATGATCAACGGTACGTTGAGCGCCATATTGACAACCGATTCCGTCAACACCCTGTTATACGTAGCATGGGATAAAACGGCGGAACGATAGTTCTCCCATCCCAAGCCGGTGAGCGAGAAACCGTCCTGTGTAACTGTCAGCTTGCTCAAGCTGAACTGAAAGGACTGAAACATCGGAACGGCAAACAAAAATATGAATCCGATCAACCAAGGGGTTACAAATAGGATGCCAAGGAATGATTTTTTTTGCTCTAAAGTAAAACCTTTTGACTTCATTCCTTATTCCTCCCAACCCAATAGCTCTTTGCGTCAATGATCCGTTTCTCTACGGTAACAGCCTCATCATTGAAATTCACAACCGATGCAATGCCGTTCTCATAGACAGTCTTGTAGACGTTAGGGGCTACCTGCTCATGAGCAATCATTCTTTGGCCTCTCATAGGCTTAAGCGCCTCGTTAACCTCTTGATACATCGCAACGGCTTCCTCCATCCAGTCCGCATAATAGTTGGAGTATAAGGAATTAAACGAGGTTCCCTTAAGTGAGGACGGCTTCTCATACATCCATTGATAGTAAACGATAGAGCCCGTCTCGATTGCGCGAAGCAGATTATAGTTATAATCCTGATTCAAAGCCAGATTAAACGGCTCTCCCGCGTAGTCGATATAGCCGCTAATCACCATTTGATAGAAAGGAACGGGATCATCCTCGATCATAAACTGATTGCTTGTCATGGGTGCGTTCAGAATCGTTGAAGCATACGGCAGCGTATAGGCATTGCCTCCGCGAACCGTAAGATCTGTTATCCGGCCTTGGATTTTGGCCAGTTCCTGCTCGATAACTTCTGCAGCCCCCTGGCGGTCATACAGCTTTTTGGCTCTATAATCGGCGTTTATTTCATCGGCCATATCCCGCAACGTTAAACCGGCAGCCCCCAGCTTCTGATACTGTGCCAGAAAACGATCGACGACAGACGGCAGCTTGGATGGGGACAGCACATAATGAGAAAAACGATCCCGATCAAATAAAAGGGTCGCCGGATTATAGGCATACAGCTTAGCTGGCTTGTTCGCTATCGTTTGCGCTGCATCGTCGCTAACCTTTAAGCCGCTCCCGCTGCTGTATACATCCAAAAAAGCCGCCTCAGGATAAAAGCCGATTTCATTTTGCTCCAGAAAATGCTGAAGCTCCTGAAATTGCTTTTTGCCGCCCAATTGGCTGTCCAGCTTGATTTTATGCGGCAGGGTGTGCTCTACCCCTTGATTAAACCAGCCGTTTAATCCCACCTTCATATGGCTCACCCCGGAAGCCTTCAACTGCTGAACAATCTCTTTCATTTGCTCATAGGTCGTCAAGGGCTGGACTGTCTTGTAAGGGATGCCAAGCCATCTTTTAGTGGCACTTACGCCGCCGATCAGCTCCAGAAAGAAAGGCATATCTGCCTGCGACTGCACATCAAGCCTTTTCATCTTGTTCTTGCTGACCAGCTCGGCCTGATAGTATTGCGCCATTCCGGAATAATTGGCCTTGCCGCCGGATAGAAAGCCGTAGGCTACCGTCAGATTCCCCTGATGCATCTTCTTCTGGAACAGCGTCGAGGAATTGGTCCGTTCCCCGCCGCGCAAGGTTACCGTATCTTTATTCGTTAACAAAAAACTGCTGAAAACCGCATTGTAGCTATTTACTCTTCCGCTAATATCCGCTTGAACGGCCGCAATGGCATCCCCCTCTTGAATCATGGCAATGAAGGCATCATTCCCTTTCTTCATCCCGAATACAGGCATGCGCGCGGCGATATTGGTTGTTAATTTCTCCTCCCTGGTAAGGAGCTTGTCCTCCCCGTAAAGCGGTATATAAGCCGCTTCCGCATAGAGCTTATTATTATTCAAACGGATCAGCGCGCCTGAGCCGTCAGGCACGAACATATAGCCCTCTTCGCTCTTTCCCGCTGCTCCGAAGTATTCCAGCAAGGAGACGGACAACAAATAGGTATCTCCTGTTTGGCGGATTTCTGACGCCGGAATTGTCACCCTAAGCTGATTATTGGCCAAGCGATACTCGAGCGGAATGGTAAACTGGGAGGCTTGACCGCTCTCCTCAGCGGCAATATTGTTTTGCTCATTATCCGTTTTCAGATCCTCTTCGGAATAGCCCGCTTTATCCAGTATGGAAATGACCTTCGCGAGAACAAAATCGGCGATATCCCGGCGCTCATAAATTTGCTTATCCTCCACAAATCTGAAGCGCTTCTTGAGCTCTGCCTTATCCTTGTCCTCTGTAAGCCTCTCTAATATACCTTCGAAGCGGTCCTTGCTGACCTTGGCCGGCACAGCTTCAATGCCGCGTTCCATTTTCCCCAGCGTGTATACAACCCGCACGCCATCGGCCAGTTTTGCGATTTCAAATTGCTTTAACGCTACACTGTCATGATAGCTGTCATATTCCTTCTCCTGCCCCGTCTTTGTCACGTAGGTCAGCGATAATTGGGACATCAGCTTCCCCTGGTGATACGGAGTTGCGATCGGGTCCTTAGCTGCCTGCGGCGGGTTGGAGAACCACATTTGCTTGCTTCTCGTATTTTTAACGGCAATTTCTGTCGTTTCATGGTTTAGAAATAGCTGAAGCTCGCCTTGCTCCGCAACAAGCTCCATGCCGGGGGACAAGGCTTCCTGCTCCTCTTTCGCCGCAGGGGGTATGGACACCGGCTGTTCAGCGCCAGCAGCAGAGAGGCTTGACCACCCGGCAGGCTGGGATGCCGCCTGCAGCAAAAAGCCTGCCAGCGCAGCAGCTAGTATAGATTGGAATAACCGTTTCATTTCTTCATCCCCCCTGAAGCCTGTAAGCAACTTCTTCATAAATGGTTGTAACAAAGTTTATGATTTGCTGTATAAAGGTGAAGAACAGCAAACCTAGGAAAATGATAATCCCCATCACAAGCAGGGTCAGCAGCATGGTCAATATCGTTTTGGAGGCGGAATATTGATGAATAGTCATCATCCCTACAAAGAGCAGGCCCGCGGACCATACATAAGCTGCTGTTTCAAAGAAATAATAGAAGGCTGCTTCCTGCTCCGTAATGACTTGGCTGAACAAAATTTGCGGAATATAGATGACGAGCACTGGAATTAAGGCATAGCCCGTCGCCATCAGGATGTCCCTGAATGTCCCTTCGCCTTCCATCAGCGTGGTCAGCGCCCAGTTAGCAACACACCATAGGAAGAACGGCAGCAGTACGTACAGCACTTCCATCAGACTGTTGAGCTTGTCGGTCTGATTGTAGTTCACAACGAAGCCGGCATATTGACGCTTGACAATAAAAGTGAGCGTCAGCACGCCAAGTAATGCAAAAACGAACCAAAGTCTTCCTCGCTTCTCATACTTCAATTCCCAGAAGCCTTTAAAGGGATGAAACGCATTGTAGATGCTGTAACGCAGTACGCCATAATCATCAACCTCTGTTTTTCCGAGCCTTCTGGCCAGGAAGATGACGATTGCCAGGACTGCAAACAGGCCGGCAACAATCATGGTGAAATGCTCCATCATATATGCCTTGCGGAAGCGTTCGAATGCTTTGGAGTAAAGCGGTTTGCTATTTCCGAGCTGGTAGCTTTCCATCGCTGCCTGATTGGCGCCTTCCTTAAGCTCGGTTTTACCGATGCCGATATAAGCAAGCTCCAAATTGGCATTCATGCGCTGCGCTTCCTTCCATGCCTCGGCGGCAATCTCATGCTCGCCCCGATTGTACGCCGTTACACCTGTCTTGATAAGCCGGCCATAGCGGGTTAGCTCAAATACGGTGATTTGATTAAGCTCTTTATCCAGTACAAGCATTTTATCTTCCCACATATGAATAGCAACGGGAATTTTGAATGTACCTGCCCGATTGCCGAGCTGGCCGAACTGATACATGAAATTGCCGTCTCTGTCATACGTGAAGATTCTTCCCCTTCTGGAATCCAGCACACTATAAATCCCGTCACTCTCCACCTCTACCGCTGCAAAAGCAGATTTCCCCGCCATACTGCCGGTTTTGGCGTACTGAATATCCCCCTCAGGAGAAAAATTCCCCCAGCGGCGCAGCACATCGTCACCAGAAGGATTCAATCTTTTGACCGGCTTCTCCGAGCCCGGATCAGCTACTGTAGCATAAATAAAGCCTTCATCATCAATACCTACATTGTTAAATTCTACCGGAATAAACTGGATCATCTTATCCTGCTGCTCTTTGGTCGAAATTTGCTTCCAAAATAGATCGGCCGCATCAAACTTGACGGGGTTTTGCCCGATAAAATTAGTAAAACTGCCGCTTTCATCGAAGACGATAATGCCTTCAAATGTACCTTTACTTACCACATACAAACGTTTAGCATGATCCACCGTCACCTTGATGGGTACGTATTGAAAACCCTGCTTCAACATTTCCGATTCCGGCGGTCCGACAATTTGCTTCAATTCGCCTTCCGGAGAAAGAATGACGATCCTCTTGTTTAATGTATCTGCAACGTACAGATTGAAAGCTTCATCTACAAATATGCCTTGCGGACCATTAAACGTATCCTTCACTCCGTTATTCATAAAGTGATCGATAACGAATTGAACCTCTCCGGCATGGTTCATGATGATGACGCGATTGTTGCCCGTATCCAATACATAAAGCCGCTTGCCCATCGTATAAAAGTCTTCCGGAGACTGCCAGGCGCCTGCCTTCGTTTGATCTCCGCGGATGACACTTGCCGGCAAATAAGGAAGCGGTGCTGGCTCTGCCTCTCCCCAGTAAGAATAATTATAGCCTTGATACATGGGGGTACTGGCAAGGGCTACGGTATTATTCATTCCGGCGAGCATGACAACCAATAAAAGCAGTATGCTCCCAACTCGTTTCATGTAGTTAAATTCACCTCTTATTCCTTCATCCCGGAAGTGGACATCGTTTCAATAATTCTGCTCTGTGCGAACACAAAGATTAGAATCGGTACAGAGATCAAAATAAGCGTTGCCGCCATCGAAGGACCTACACGCGCAATTCCTCCGGCAAGAATTTGTCCCATCGCATAATCGATCGTTTTCAACTGCTCGCTATAAAGATAAAGCCGCCCTGGCGAAGCTCCCTCATTACTGATCATCCACAGGCTTTGAAAGGAAAATATCGTTAAGGTCAACCAAGCCGGTTTCACATTAGGCATTACAATAGACCAATAAATCCGGAATTCGCTGCAGCCGTCAAGCTGAGCCGCCTCCAGCAGCGCATCCGGAATTTGCTCCATGAACTGCTTCATTAAATACAAGCCAAGAGACATCCCGAAGGCCGGGACAATAATGGCCCAATAAGTGTCAATCAGGTTTAACCAGGACATGGTCATAAAGTTAGGGATCGCCGTAACTTGTGTTGAAAACATCAATGACATGACGACGATCGAAAATAAAATGTTTTTGCCCGGAAACTTTCGTTTGGCCAAAGGATAAGCGGCCATTGAGGCAATAAAAATATGTCCCGCCGTGCCTGCTGCGGTAATAAAAAACGTATTAAACAAGTAACGGGTGAACGGAATCCACGACGCTGACAGCAAATGATACAAATCGACAAAGTTGTTTAGCGTAGGATGCCTTACAAAAAACTTGGGCGGATACAAAAACACCTCATCGAGCGGCTTGAAGGCATTGCTTATCACAAATAGAAGCGGCAATACCATAAATGCGCCGACTGTAAACAACAGCGCCATCAGCAGAAAGTCAACGAATCTTGAGCGATTGATTTTCTTTTGTTTGCGAAGCCTGAACTTCATCTGTTTTATTCACCGACTTTCCTGAGAAACTTCTGCACGGCCAGATTCGTACCCAGCATCATCACAAACAATACGGTTGCAATGGCGGAGGCGTAGCCCATCTCATACCGGATAGAACCGTAATCCATCAAATGGGTAACGATTGTATGCGCAGCATATTGGACGCTAGGAAAGCCGGCTATTCGAATGGCAACTTCAGCAACGGCAAAAGACGCCGTTATTTGAATAACCGCACCGAAAAGAAGCTGCGGTCTCATGGATGGCAATACGATATACCATAGCTCCTGCCATCGATTGCGTACACCGTCAATCGCGCCGGCCTCAATTAATGACTTGTCAATTCCTTGCAAGCCGGCAATAAAGGCCAGGAAGCTTGTCCCCAGGCTTAGCCACAGCTGGACCACGATCACAATGCCGAGAATATACTTCGGATCGGCCAGCCACATGATCGGCTCCAAAATAATGCGGTATTTCAGCAGGAAGGAGTTAATGAAGCCATAAGCATCATTAGAGAACATGAGCTGCCACACGACAAATGCGCTGCCGGACAAGGAAGGCGCATAGAAAATCAGCGTGGCAACCGCCCGCATTTTAGGGCTAAGCTCATTAATCAGCCAAGCCAAAATAAAACAAGCCATAAAGCTTATGGGTCCTGTAATGGCCGCAAATAAAAAGGTGTTTTTCATGGCAATGAGGAAAACGTCATCTGTCACAAACAACCTGGCGTAGTTTTGCAAGCCGACCCACTTTGGAAATTCCAGCATATTAAAGTTTGTGAAGCTGATAACGATAGACATCAGCACCGGCAGCAGCGTAAATACAAAAAAAATCAAATAGTAGGGAGCAAGCATTGCATATAGTTGACGGTTTGCCCGGATCTGCTTCATTAATCGATTCATCAAGCCTCTGCCTCACTATTCCGTAGGAAGATTAAATTCCTTCCTCTTAATCGCAATTTCCATATTGATCGTATTGGCATATTCTTCAATCGTCTCTCGCGGATCGCTGCCGCTAAGCAGCACTTCGAAGAATGCATTGTTCAAGTGACGGGCCGTGAAATAGCCGCCCGGTACATTCGGAATGCCCTGCACCCAGTTTCCTTGCTCCTCCAGCTTGACATAATCCTCGGAGCTCCAAGGCAATTCCTGAAGCGCCTCCAGATTTGCTGTCGGGTAGCGGGCCGATGCGCCCATAAGGGACTCCATCTCTCTGCCGAACGTAAGCTGTGACTCCTTGCTCGTCCACCATTTCATAAATTCCCAAGCGTCCAGCTTGTTGGCTGTCTTGCGGAACATGATCGCCCCCGCTGTACTTGCGCCCGTCTCGCGGTGAATCTGTCCATTCTCGCCCTTCATGCCCGGTACTGGCGCAAAATCCCACAGACCGCGAATTTCCGGAGCAAATACCATCAATTGATTATAGGCCGTGTAATCCGCAATCCCGATCGGCATTTCTCCCAGACGGAACCGGTTATTAAAATCAAATGCCTGCGGCAGCTTGTAGTTGGTATACAGCTCCGTCCACTTGCTGAACGCCTGAACGCCGATTTCCGAATCAAGATCCGTCGCTTTGCCGCCATCTCTGTAATACTGGCCCCCATTCTGGAACAGCAGCATCTCCATAATGACATTCGGCGTCATCGCCAGATCTAAATGCTTTTTCTTTAAAACCGGAATAATGGCATACAGATCCTCCCAGGTTTGAGGCACCTTCAGCCCAAGCTCCTGCAAAATATCCTTGCGGTAGAACATCATCGGGTAGATTTGTTTTTCCGGAAGCGCATAGATTCCATTCTCAAACTGAAATGGCGTGAACGCACTCTCTCTGAATCGTTTGCTCACCTCATCAAAGCCGGGATATTGGGATAGATCCTCCAATGCGTTACGCATCGCAAGATCAACAGCGTTAACCTCATTTAAAGCAATATCCGGGCCTCTGCCTGCAAGTGTCGCAGATAATAATACGGCGGGATCAACGACCCGCAAATTGACATGAATGTTCGTTTTGGCCGTAAAGTCAGACTCAATCATCGTTTTCAAAATTTGCGCCTGATCGCGCCCCTCGTTAATCCATACCTCCAAAGCGCCGGTCTGCTCGTCCACATTGCCTACATTGCTGTAATCCTCTACAAAGGAGCCCATAAACGACAACACATGGTGCTTCAGCGACTGCGGCAAAGACGGGCTAACCTCCGGGAGCTCGGCATCTGCAGATGAAAGCAGCATATAATCTATTTCCAGAGGCTGGCTCTTCATTTGCAGCAGCCATGTCCCAAGCGCGCCCGAGTTCGCTTTAAATTGCTCCAGCCTTTTAATGATCGATTCCGGATGGTCAGCCAGATCATTCAATTGATAGGCAACCGTTTTAATGACAGCGGCGTTATCACTTCCGCCCTTGGCGATTTTCTCCAGTCTGTCCAGAACTTCATTTAACCGCTCGCTTTGGCTGCGGAACTGCTCTGAAAGATCCGGAATCAGCTTTTCCAAATGATAATCGCGATAAGGATCAGGGACTGCGCCGGTTACCATAACAATTTTTTGATAGATTTGGTTAAGCCCTAAAATACTCGACTCTACGTAAGGAACGGTCTCCGACAGCTCTCCTAACGTCACTTCCATCTTAATGGAATGCTTGCCTTTCGTGAAATAGAGCAGAAACGGCTTTTCTTCCTGACCTAACACGCCCATCTGCCAATTTGCATCGTAACCGAAAGAAAGATTCTCCGCCTCTTTGAATGGAACAGCTCCGTCGATGGTCAATCTTCTTGACACGTTTAATCCCCGCAGCAGATTTTGTCTGTATTTGAATACAAGTTCGTACAGCCCCTCTTGCGGGACTTCCACTTCCCATTCCATCCACTGCCCGGCTGTATTCCAATTCATACCCCCGATTGTATTCAAACGGATTTTTGATGGATGGTAAGGCTCAGTAGTCGGACTAGTCCGGTCCATAATTGGATATAAGGTAGGATCTGATTTGTAGCGGGCATCTTCGCCTTGAATTTTTACTTGAGCATCCTTGACAGGGGTATACTGCTTCAAGCGATATTGCTCTTCCAGCTCAGCATAGGATGGAGGCACATCCTCCTGATGCAGCTGCACATACGCAATAACAAGCGGCTCTCTGACAGACATAAGCTGCACCTGATTAAGGCCTTTTTCGAAATAAAACTGATAGGGCTTCGAGTAGCTGCTGTCGCGATCTTTAAATATAGCTTCTTGCCATTGCGGACTTTCGATCTGCGAAGGACGCAAATCATTGCCGCGGTTAGCCCTCTCGATCGGTCCTTTATTTTCCCATACTCTCGTAAAGGTAAGCTTCTTCGCTTCTACAAAAGGAGTCTTGCCATTAATCCTTAATTCCCTTTCAATTGCTGCGCTGTTGCCTGCAACGGGATAATACTTCATGCTCATGTTATACAAGCCTGATTCCGGCACATCGATTTCCCACGAAACATACCCATTTTCATCCGTTTGAATTACCTGGCCGTCTGCTTGCTCAAAGTTTGAAAGTATTTGGGCCCCTTCGCTGGCCGTAACCTGCTCCGCACCAAGCTTGATGGTCCGCTTTGGCTGCTCCTTCCCGATGTACCGATGAATATAATCGCTGTACTTTCCTTCTTCAAGCCACATGTCTTGTTCTTGCGCATTGGCAACAGCCGACAACCATTTTGCGGAATTGCCCTGGCCCTTGCCGTACAGCATCGATGCCGCGCCAAGCAATAGTAATACAATGCCTCCGATTGCGATCGTAACGGTTGTTTTACGTATTGAAGACCTCGTTACGTTGTTTACCTTCAAGTTGTTCCCCTCGCTCCCCAAGGAGTGCAATAAGAGAAGCGCTTCCATTAATGGCTGCCCTCCAGCCACTAATGGAGCCTCCTCATTGTGCTGCCTCTTTACTTTTTCATCGCCTCATCGATTGAGCCTTGTACAGACTGCTTAATCGATTCCATGGCCACCTCTGCCGTTTGCTCCCCAGTCGTAATGGCTGTCCAAGCGTTATGAATTTGCCAGTCTACATTCGGGTAGGATCCGTATAAAACAGGAACCGGATTTTTCATCATTTCGAGCGCCATTTCAACCTCAGCTTCTGATTTCAGATTGGATTCAGCAAATTCTTCATGCTTTGTATCAAGCGTATCCCACAGAACCAGCTCCTGCCAGATGTGAGCCACATCAGCAGCGCGCTTAACATTTGCAGGCATGTACCACAAGTTAATATTTACTAGCGCATTGGTGTAGCTGTCTGCTTTAGGACCTTTCGGAAAAGCTACAAAGCCGAAATCATCCGCCATATTGGCTTTACGATCCGCGCCTTCCCAGATGTCGCCATGAGTCATGGCTACTTTGCCTGTGTTAAACGAAGTGATGTAATCATCCCATGCATTCGTCTCGTTTGGCTTCATCACTTTGTGCACGTTGTATAAATCTCCCATAAAACGCAACGCTTCCAATGTATTCTCATTCGTACCGGTGAAGGTTGGCTTGCCGTCTACCGTCTCCACGATTGTACCCTTGTTGGAATAGATCAGACCTTTCGCCAAAACGTTAGCGCTTGCTGCGAAGCCATATTGATCGTTTTTGCCGTCACCGTCTGTATCTTTTGTCGTTTTTTTGGCGATTTCCAGAAATTTATCCCATGTCCACTCGCCTTTTTTCTGCAGCTCCGCCAGATCAGGGAAGCCTTCACGCTCGAGAATGGCTTTATTGTAGAAAATACCCGATGCATTCATCATGTTATCCTCAGAGAAACCGTATACTTTGCCTTCAAAACTGCCCATCTGCTTCAAGCTGGCAGGCCATTTCGGATCGTTGAAGTCAAAAATATTGTCCAGCGGTTGTACAATACCGCTCTTCATAAAACCAAGCGCCCAAGGGACCTCCAAGCGTACGATGTCAGCCACAGGCTCGCCGGATAGTCCCGCTGCAGTCAGCTTGTTGATCGTCTCTTCTCCCCAGGGAATCGTAATATATTCGATTTTGGTATTATATTTTTCTTCGATCATTTTTTGATGGGCGATCATCCGGTCTCCAACCTCAGTACCAGCCTTTGGCGTGATGTCAACCCAGTGAGAAATTTTAATCGTTTCACCGTTCATATCGATAGCTGGTTGTTCATCTAATTTCTCATTTGACTTCTCATCAGAATTTCCATCCGGCTTTTCCGTTTCCTCTCCCTGCTTGGCAGGCTGATTGTTTTGTTCGGCCGACTTGCCGGACTGGGAGCATCCAATTAGACCCATCATGAGAACAAAGATAAGCAAAGCAACAATACTAAACTTTGGCTTCATATTACTTCCCCCTGTATGTTTTTTCGTTCAAACCGCGGTAGATCAGTTACATCATAACAAGCTGCCAGTTCCCTTACTTTGACTTTTTTTGCGCTGCTTTTGTCATTTTTTTCTGCTGCGCAGGAACGCTTGGTATTCGGAAGGCGATATGCCAAATTTATTGCGAAATGCTTTGCTAAAGGTATGAATCGATTGATAGCGAAGGCGATCTGCAATCAGGGTAATCGTCATCTCTCCCCGCTTCAGCCATTCAATCGCCTGCTCGAAACGTTTGCGATCGAAATACTCCTTAATCGTCATCCCCACTTCCTTCTTGAAAATTTGAGACAAATAAGGATAGCTGTAGTGCAGTTCCTCTGCTACCTTGCTCAATTCCGAGATATGAAGCAAATTTCCATCGATGAACTGGAGAACTTCATAAGCGGTTTTCTTCTGCGCATCCATCTGCACATATGAGGTTGATTTTAAGGTATGGCGTTGTTGTTCGACAAAGTTGCGGTAGGCGAGCACAATGATTTGGTGCAGATACATATTAATCATAATTGCGGAGTATTCGTTCAGGTTGTGAAGCTCATCCAATAGACGAACGAAGGGCGCTTCAATGTCGAAGCGGTCCACTGCCACAGGATGCTGCACATGATCAAAAAGCTCCCGAATATGCGCCAAGGAGTATCCCTCTCTTGCCTGATCATCAAAATTGAACCCGATATAAAAAAATCGAAAGGGATCGGTCGGATCTGCCTCGCCATTATGCACTTCATTCGGTACATTCAAATAGATGTCCCTCTCCTGTACGGCATAGGTCTGGCCATTCGTCGAAAAGGAGCCTTTACCAGATACAACGTAGCAAATCTCATAGCAAAACTGATGATGCGGACCAGTAGCAAAACCGGCGGCACAGCTAACATCGCCAATCTGGTAGAGCAGTACAGATTCATGAAGCTGGGGATTGTGAAAGTATGAATGATCGAATTGAAACTTAATCTGATCGCGGTCATAATAACCTTGTTTCCTCTTTGCCATCCACATGATCCTCCATGGTGAGCGTGTCTTCCTTAAAGTGTACTGGTCCCACCTGGAAATAGCAACGCCGCACAGCCAGAATCATCCGGGAAAGTCGCCTCACATTATCCCTCCGAGGTAGAAGCATGTTGCTCCGTTTAACAGGTAACAAATATCATTAAAACAAATAAATGGAAATTTTCTTTTTTTCAAATAAAATTAAAGGAATAATCATCCGTTTCAAGCCAAAAAAAGAGAGCCCTGGGCTACTATTTTTTAACGATGCCAACCTTCCCATCCTCTACGACTACTTCATATTTGAGCAGCCGTGGCTTTCCTTCCACCAAGCTCTTTCCTGTCATAATATCAAATTCCCAACCATGCCACGGACATCGCACAATTTCACCAACCCTGCCGTAATTATATTCATACACCCCGGATTCCAGGTTGGTTCCGCCCACCGGCCCTTTGCAAATCTCCGCCCCTTGATGCGGGCAGTTATTCAATAGAGCATAGTACTGATCCTTTATGCGATAAATAACGATCGATTTGCCGGCAACCTCTACGACCTTTTGACTGCATGCTGTAAAGTCGCTAATCTCGGCTACGTAATGTACATTCATAACAATTCCCTTTCTAGAGGCCGTACAGCTGCTTTGCATTAGAGTAGAAAATTCGTTCTCGTGCTTCTGGTGTCAACCACCGCAAAATTTGATCAGGCGCATCAAAATCCCAATGCGGATAATCGCTGGAGTACATAAGAACATGTTCCGCATCAATCATATCGAATATTTGCTTTAAATGACTGTGTTTCTTAGGCTCCTCAATCGGCTGTGTCGTAAACAGACAGTGCTCACGAATATATGTACTTGGCAATTTTTTTAGCCATGGCACCTGTGAACGAAGGGCAGTAAAGTTTTTGTCCAGTCTCCACATCAAGTGTGGCAGCCAGGCAATTCCGCCTTCGATAAATACAAACTTCAACTTGGGAAATTTCTCGAATACGCCCTCACATACGATACTTGTCAGCTGCGCCATGAAATTTTGAGACAAATTCGTATGCCATTCGATATACCAGCTCGGATATCCTGCCGCAGTAGGGGGATTGGATTGTCCTGCTCCCTCTGCACCGGGATGAATCGCAATCGGCAGCCCATTTCTTTCTGCAGCTTCATAAATCGGGTGGTAAAACCTCTGTCCCAGCGGCATCCGCGTTGCGCTGCTTAATACAACCTGTACAATGCCTGGGTGTGAGCCCAATCTGTCGATTTCGCTTGCTGCTAGTTGCGGATCCAGGAAGGATACGAGCAATGAGCCTTTAAACCTTGGATCCTTGCTCAGCCAGTGATCGATCATAAAATCATTATAAGCACTTGAAAGCGCTGCTGCATAATCAGGGTCATGTCCGACGGATACACTGAACAAATTTCCGGTTAAGATCGCATATTCTACATGATAAGGCTCAATAAGCTGGCTGATTATGAAATCCGGATCAGATCCGACAGGCCCCCCATTGGCTGGCACTGCATCTGCTCTACCGACTCCAACTGGTGAGTAATAACCCGAATACATTAAACCGAGCCCTTCATCTATTACCCGCTTTTTCCAATGCTCTGGCAAGTAAGGAAGCAAATCAAGATGGCTCTTTAAAGCATTATGAACATCACAATCAATAATTTTCATCTTTTCTGCCACTATTTTTCCTATCCCCCTCCTACAGTTGTCACAAGAATGTATAGCCATTATAATAAAACCAAAATCAAAGAACCATGAATTAATGCGTCACACTTGAACTATTCAATCATTTTTAAAAAGAAAATCATGTTTCCTACGAACGCGAAACGGGGAATAACCTAATGTTGGAGATCCGAAATATCGTCTATGACGATATGATTGAAAATTGGCGGTTTCTTGCTGAACCTGCGCCGCATAATATTCTCATTTACATCGTACATGGCAAAGTAGTCTATCAATTAAATGGAACCGACGTTATCTTGAGTAAGGGAGACGTCTTATTTGTACAAGCAGGCACTTTACGCGCTGCACACAATGACAAAAGCGGGGCGCATCAAAAATACGCCGCCCATTTTGATTTTACCGCTAATATCCCTCTGTCCAAATTAGCGATTCCGGCAGAGGGCTTTCTGAAAATGAAGCTGCGAAATACTGGCTATTTTCGGCAAAGATTCTCCATTCTGCTTTTGCAGTGGTACGATACCTACAGCAAACAATCTTTCATATGCGACGGTATTCTATTGGAGCTGCTTGGCATAGCTTTTCGCAAAACCGATAATGAAAAGATATCTGCACAGGCAGAAGAGCTGATCTTGAAAATTAAAGATTATATTTTTCACAACTATACCAAACCTTTACGGCTTACGGACCTTGCCCAATTCGCAGGAAAATCTCCGAATCATATTTCAAAAGTGTTCAAGCAAGTGCTTGGACAGACGCCAATCGAATACATTAACGAAATAAAAATTGCAATTGCAGAGGATTTGCTGACAAAGACGACAATGACGGTAACCCAAATCTCCGATCATTTGGGTTATTGTGAACAATCCTACTTCCATCGCATCTTCAAAAAGCATACCGGAAAATCTCCCTCCTATTATCGCAAAGAGGTAAAGCAATCCTAAGAGCGAATGCGCATCTGTTTTTCATGTATAAAAAGGGATCCCGGGAGATCCCCTTTTCCTTGATATATAAGGGGTTATGATACTGAACTCGAGCGTAATCAAACTATGCTATCTTTCCGATTTGACGCCAATCCGCTCCAACGGCTTCGCATTGCCATATACAGGCTTCGCTCTATGTTGACGAGTACGAGCTCATCCGGTCTATACAATGGATAACAAAAAGGCTTCTCACCAAGTTTGAATCCGAACCTGTGAGAAGCCTTTTTTCGATGTTGTAAAAATATGGTCATTGACTACCCCTACACTGTCAGTGGCGCGTGAGGGTTTTGTAATTGAAGGCATCTGCGCCGAAAAGCCTTGTGACGTGGCTTTTTGTATTTTATTATTTTGCTCTTCGTTGAATCGTCCATATGCGAATACATCTCACTCGGTTGTCACTTTACAGGCTCTTGCTCCATTCGTCCACTCTGCGGTAACTTTCTTCCTCGGAAATATCCTCAATTCGAGTCATAATCGACCATCTAATTCCAAACGGATCCAGGATGCTGCAGTATCGATCCCCTGAAACAAAGTTCGCAAGCGGCTCTCTGACTGTTGCTCCGTTGTCTACGGCCAGTGCAAATGTCTGGTCTGCATCGGGCACGTAAATTCCTAAAGAATAACACGCATTGCCTTCCCCCGGCGGCAAAACTAACCGATATGCAGGATTAGCAGCTCCCAGCTGCAAAAATCCGTTGCCAAAATCGATATCTGCATGAACAATAAGTTTATTGCCGTCATCGCCAATTTCTGTCACACTTTTCGCCTTTGCCTTAAATACGGTTTCATAAAAGGCGATCGCCTCGGAGGGGTTGCTCACGACGATAAATGGCGTAAGGGCGGTGTAGCCATTAGGCGTCCCATTGTTGGTATACTCCCCTGTCACACCCGCATTGCTTCGATTATTGGTCATTTCCATACCTCCAATTAGTAAAGTCGATGTCAATCGCCGCCGATCTGATCCGGATTTTGCATCGCATTCCGTATTGTGAAATCGACTAACATTTGCTAGTCTTCATTATAGGGGTACATGCTTCTGATGTATTGTAAAAAGGCGACAACGACATCCCCTTTCTGTCCCATCCAAACAATAATTGGATAACAAATGTCTTTAAGGGAGGAAGCTATCATGAGCGATGAAAAAATGATTCACCCCATTACCATGCATTTGTGGTTTGACAAGGAGGCGAAAGAAGCCGCGGAGTTCTATTGCTCCGTATTTCCGGATTCCGGTATTACGAGCACAGCGACCCTTCACAATACGCCTTCAGGCGATTGCGATCTCGTTTCTTTCAACGTCCGGGGGCAGCCGTTTATGGCTATTTCGGCGGGGCCATTCTTTAAGTTCAATCCTTCAATCTCGTTCATTGTTAATTTCGACCCGTCCCGGGAAAAGATTGCGAGAGATAAAATAAATGAGGTGTGGAATAAGTTGTCCGATGGCGGCATCGCGCTTATGCCGCTTGACAAGTACCCGTTCAGTGAACGGTATGGCTGGGTTCAGGACAAGTACGGTGTTTCATGGCAGCTCATGCTGACGAATCCCGGTGAAGAGCCGCCGCCTGCGATTGTCCCCTCCTTGATGTTCACGGGCGACAACTGCGGCAAAGCGGAAGAGGCCCGCGAGTTCTATCTTTCAGTGTTCCGCACTGCCAAACCCGGCGCCTTACACCGGTATGGACCCGAACAAGAGCCAAACAAAGAAGGAACGGTTATGTTCACCGATTTTCTTTTGGAGAAGACCTGGTTTGCGGCAATGGACAGTGCGCTGGAACATTCGTTTAACTTCAACGAGGCGATTTCCTTGTTGGTCAGTTGCGAAACGCAGGAGGAGATTGACTACTATTGGGAAAAGCTTTCCGCCGTACCCGCGGCCGAGCAATGCGGCTGGCTAAAAGACCAATATGGCGTTTCGTGGCAGATCTCTCCCGCCCGGCTGGATGAAATGATGACCAAAGGCACGCCGGAACAACGCAGTCGCGTCACGCAGGCGTTCTTGAAGATGAAAAAGTTCAACATTGATGAATTGCAAAAAGCATTCCAAGGGGAATGAGCGTACAAGGTGGCATTTGCCATACACCAATGTAAGATTATACTCGATTCTGTACCTTCGCTCCTTGCGCCTCGGGGGCCCTAGTCAGTTTTGATTGTATGCTGATGAGCAACTCGACGAAGACTTTTAGCGGCAGATACAGACGCCGTACTCCTCCGTTCGAAGTTGCACTGTGTTGAAAGCCCTGTGTGACAGGGCTTTTCAGCGTTTGATGTTCTCCGTTCGAGTGCGCCGCGGCATACGAAAATGCGAAAATCTGACTAATCAGTTATAAATCTTTTATAACCTATCTATTCAGGCTCAACCTTTAAATCAGTGCTTGACTTCCTCTGACGCCATACTAACTGGATTTTATGTAGGTAAATAAGCCGGATTAGATGATGTTTCGTAATCTAACTGAAAATAATGCAGCTAGTTCGGACCAAATCGATCTCTTTCATCTCGTTCCCCAATTCTAACGGCAGTTTTTCCATTTAGATTGGCTTTCTAGCCAAACCATGCAAGAACGAACTGCAGAAATTACATTTAGTTAGCCAAGGCCAAGAATGATCTGTCATGGAAGCCTCTCAAAGTCAAGGACTGATTATGGTTCTGATAATGGCAAACTTGGTCTAGGCTCGCTCATGTCTGAATGCTACCTTTCGCCGTTCCTGACACGCTCAAAGAGCCTCTCGGCAGCCGCCGCCACAGCCATGGCCGTATCAGGCCCCATGGAATTGGTTTCCTCATAGTGGCTTCTTCCGAAAGAGTCCACGCCTCTTTCCACGTAGGGACGGGATGGATGCACAAAAAAGTCGCTTGGAGGAACGCCAGTCCTTGATCCTGCGGCTAATGAACCGCTTTCAAAACACTAATACGATCAGGTCAACGATCTGCTTACAGGGTGGGGATCAGTACTCGCAATACATACAAGCACATGTCGCTCAAATTTCCCCTTTTTTACCGTGCATCGATCGACAATCTCAAGTCCTGCCTGTGGAAGGATCGAATCCATTCGCTCAGTCGTTACGATAAGCACCCGCTGTGCCAGCCTGCAGGAACTGGATAATAGCTGCAACTTTTCCAGATCAGGCAGCACAGAGCACAGATTGTATGGCATATCCAAAATAACAACATCGTAGTGCCCTTGGAGTGATCTCATGTCGCCCAATGTGACGATGCTCTTGTACTGAAAATGCGCCAGATTCTCCCGTGCTCCAATGGCTGCGAGCGGATTGATCTCATTGCCCACGATGTCGATGCCCATCGAAAGAGCTTCGAGCAAGACCGTACCTATCCCACAGCAAGGGTCAATTACCTTGACCTGCTCGATACAAGGCACAGCAATGTTGACAATAGCTCGAGCGACGCGCGCACTTAATGCCGTTGAATATTGTCTTGGCTTATTCTGATGTTGCAGCCAAATTGGGACAGACTCCTCAACTTTACCAAAATACCAGCTTCCCTCGAGTTGTAAAAAACCATACACAACTGCAGGATTGCGAAGCTCAGCACGTCCTTGAATGCGGCTGCCCACCTCGCGCTCGATGCTCCGCCTTTCCTCGCTTGACAGCTTGATCCACTTCCCATCTGCCCCTACATGCACCGGATTCAGTAGAGCTGCCTTGAAGCTCTTCCCCTGTGTATCAAGCCCCTCAACCCGCTCAATCAATTCTCCCAGTGCATCTGCCTTGAGCAGAACCTCGAGCCTCTTTTTGACAAATGGGCTCCGGCTAGGCTCAATTTCTCGCGAGCTGAGGACATAATTGCTTGCTGAAGACAGGGAATGCTCACCACCAAGGAGACTGCGCAGCTCCATTTCACAAAGCGCTCGCTCATCCTCATGGCAAACGATCATATAAACATAGTAACGCATAAACTCATTATTCATTCTCAACCGTAAACCTCTTTCCTAGCTCTAGCCCGGTCATTAGCGTTCAAACCACTCAGGGACTTGATTCATTTATATGACTTATCCGAGACTTCATTATATCACAACACAGAAATATCCAATCAGTTAAACCTCTCGACGCGATGTTTACCACAATATGGGTTTTGGTTCGTAGCTCTATTTTACTGGGAATTTATTCATACTGGCTGACTAATTGGATTTTCTACAGGTCGTTTTATGTTTTGTTCGTTAGATAGCCGGACTAGATGGAAAACCTACAGTTAGAATGGGAGTTAGTGATGGATAGACTCGATTTGGCCCAAACTAGCTGGATGATTTCCAGTTAGACTGCAAAATCGTCTGTTTTTGGCGTATATACCTACATAAAATCCAGTTAGTTTTGAGTTTAAGGCTGAGCTCTATGTATTACTTTTTTTGGATAATCAACAGACGTGTATTTTTTACAACAATGACCAGGAGGTGCAGGGGTAAAGCGTCAAATTGTTGCACGGCATACAGCATTTCCGCCTATAAAAGGGGGTTACGCCCAGGAATGTTGTACTGCGTGCAGCAATTCCGCGGAAATCGCCTTGGCTGCCCGTAAATAATGCATCAAATAACATACAACATTTTATCGAGCCTCTGCGCTCCTTTTCTGGTTAGCATGGCCATCATCCGCCACCAACAAAAGCCCCGCCAAGCAATGGACAACTTCGGAAAGCTGTACATTACATCTGGCGGGGATTGCTTTTCTCATTATTAAACTGTTAACTGTTCAGAAGCTGATACAACATCTTGGCAAGTTCCGCCCGCGTTACATGGCCTTTCGGATCGAAACGATTGCCGCCTTTCCCGTTCATAATACCAAGCGTCTTCACTTCATTTACAGCATCAACTGCCCATGAGGATGTAAGCCCGATGTCTGCGAAAGAAGCGCTCGAGACCTCATTCTTCTTCGTTTTTCCCATGTAAGCTGCCATTCTGGCCATCATAACTGCAGCTTCCTCGCGGGTAACGGTAACCAGCGGGCGGAATTTGCCGCCGCTGCCTTGTACGATTCCCAGGGCTGCAGCTTTGGCCACATACTCGGCATAATAAGCACTTTCCGGTACATCGCCAAATGCAGGGCGGGATTGGTGGTCCGTCTCCGGCATGCCTAATGCGCGAATGACAAGCGTCGCAAAATCCGCACGCGATACGTTCTGTGCAGGGCCAAAACGATAGTCGTCTATGCCGCGAATAATATGCTTCGCCGCGAGCTTCTTAATGTACGGCTCAGCCCATCCGCCCGTTACATCTTCGAAAGCTTTATAAAACTCTAAAATTGCATATTGCGATAATTGATCGGCAGTGAAGGTTACCCTGCTGCCCTCAAATTTGCCGCCAACATAGTTCGTTTCTCCTTTGGCCAACGAATATACGCCGGCATAATCGATATTTATTTGGCGAAGCTGGTCAGCGGTCAAGGTGATCACAATTGTCACCGGTTCTTTTAGCTGCTGAAGCAAGGTCTCCTTGCCATCCTTAATCATGCGAAGCGTTAATCCGTATGCAACGCCGGTTGGCCTAAGCTTATCCTTTGCTTTGACCCAAGGGTTGTGCAGCGGCTCGGAATCTTGATTCAGCGCCTCAAGCTCCAGCACAACGGTCTCAGCATCAGCCGCCTGATCCGGCAATGATGAAGCCGGAACCTTCACCGTTACAGACGGCGTCACAATTTCCAGCAGCAGCTTGCGCTTTACCGCTTCCTGCCATGCGGCCGCATCCAGCTCCACTCTCTGCTTGGAGCCGCTTGGCACCTGATCGTCGATACGAACGCCAATCTTTCCGCTATTCGCCTGCTGCATCGCCTTCTCCATAGCTGCACGGTCCGCGATATACTTGCCATCAGCTGTTCCAGGCGCAAATTTGATGATGCCATTTTCTACAGTTGGCTGCGTTACCGGCTTAGGGTCAACCGGACCGGTTGATGATCCTCCTGAGCCGCCTGAACCGCCGTCAGATCCGCCGCTGCCACCGTCGCCTCCGCCCGGCGCGTCAGCTTCGCCCGTCTGGAAGCTCCAAATATCTGATAGCACCATGCCGCTGTTCGCATCTTCTGCTTTTACATACCATTGATAATTCGTTTGGGGGCTCAGCTTCTCCCATTTCAGCGAAGCCTCAGTGCCGCTCGGCACATCTTTGATGCTGCCGATCAGCTGATCGGTATATATTTTTACGCCGATATAGTCCGTGGCAACGCGCTTCGTTTTTGGCTGCAGGTCAAGATCAAGTGAAAACTCATCCTTTCCAGGGAATTCAGCCGGATCATAATAGTTGTATTGATTCAAATACGGTGAATAAGTTTTCACATGAAGCTTATTATTCTCGATATCGAACTGCAGAAGCCGAATATAACCGAGTCCGCCTTCCGCCGCTCCCTGGTAATCGGCAAGAATCTGATAAACCTTGCGATCCGCTATGCCGTCGCCGTCATCATCCAGCTCATCAACTTTTAGCTGCGAATCATGGTAATGGCCTGACAGCGTTGCAAAAACGTTCTTATTCGGCATGACAACCTTCTCGTAAATTTTGTCCGCAATCGGCGCGCGGTTGTTCGATACGAGCAAATATTCATGCAAGGCCAGAATCGCTTTACGTTCCGGGTAACGGGAGACAACTTCATTCATCCATTCGATTTCCTCGTCTGCAAGGCCCCAGCCCATATAGACGATAATGAAATCATTGCCGCCTGCCGACACCAGATCATAGTGGCCGCGGTTATTTTTATAGGAGCCGCCGAATGTTGGCATATCCTTGAAGCGCCAGTCGCCAAAGTACTCATAATACTTCGTATAATCGTTATTTTGGTGGCCGACGTCATGGTTGCCTGCCAATACGCCGTACGGAATGTTGGCAGCCTCCAGCACTTTCATATCCTTGTCCGCTTCTATCCATTCGTACTCCTGATATTCCTTGTCCACAATATCGCCGGTGTGAACAATATATTTCAGATTGATGCGGTCCTTGTTGTCCGCGAACCATTGTACAATGGACTGGTAAATATAAGGATAGCTTTGGGAATAATACTGCGTATCTGACATCCATCCGATCGTAAAATCATATCGGTCTTCGGTAACAGGCGATGGCGATGAGTAGGCAGCAATCTCATCTTGAACCAGGATTTGAATCGTATGGTCTTTGGCATAATCACCAGCTTTTACAGCCGCCTTCAGCTCAAAATCTTCTGTTCCGGCAATTTGGCTGTTCAGCAGCTCCCATTTTCCGCTTGAATAGCTCCATGCATACAAGCTTACTTTACGCCCTTCAAGCGAATTGCCCTTCCACTCTATAACAGCCTGGTCGGTTGCTTTCACTGTAGGATCGAGTTTGATCTCATAACGCTGGTACGGGAATTGCTCGACACTATCATTAACCAAGTACTGCCCGTCTGCAGCCCCGATTTTGACATAATCATCCTCAGTAAGCGCCTGCTCACCGCCCGGAATCATCACTTTAGGCGGCTCTGTATCGGAGGCATGCTGAAAGCCTTTGAACCCTGTTTTATGCTGGCCGTCATATTTATATCCTTTGTAGAAAGAGACGTTTAGCGCATCTCCTTCCGGGTCCTCCACCTTCACGATCAGGCTTGGATTGCTGCCGACATCGCTTTGGCCGTCTTTCGGCCCTACAAGCAGCGGCGCGTTCGGATTTTCATCCGGTACCTCGAAATGAACCGTCTTCTCGGCCGCATTGCCGGCCTTATCTATTGCTTTAATAAATAATGTGTGAGAACCGCCATCCAATTTGCCGGACGAGGTTGCATACGGCAGTGCAATAAGCTGTCCGTCCAGCTTCACTTCCACTTGCTCCACGCCAGACAGCGCATCGGAAATATCAGCGTTAATCTCGAAATTGCCGCGGTATTGCTTGCCCTCCTCCACGCTTGTCTTAATCGATGGAGCTGTATTGTCGACCATCACCTTAGCGGTTACTTCACCAGCCCCATGCTTCACCTTAATCTCATGGCTGCCATCCGCCAGTTCTGCGGTGTTCCATGCATACGATTTGGATTTCAGCATATCGGGCGTCAAAGTAAATTGGAAACCGAGCCACTCATGCTTGCCCGCACTGTCGCCCATCTTAATTTCTTTGTCGCGCTCAGCATAGAGCGGATCTCTAATTTCCGTTCCGTCCGCCAGCAAGAGCCGAATATTTTTAATTTCGAAATCGTCTTTATTTTCCTCTGGGCGCGGATCAAAAGGCGATGACTTGGACCCTGCGCGGATATAAATGACATTGTCGCTGCCAAGCTGAAGGCGCTCCGCAGGAATCGGGAAGGACAGCGTCGTATAATTCGGAATCGGGTCCATAAACGTATACAGAATCGTTTCATCGCCCAGCTCTGGCGGCCCCATCGTAATGCCGTTTTTAAAGTAATAGTCTACATTTTTGGCTTCAAATACAAAGTATGCATCATTCTCAAGCGCTTGTGTTGTGCTGCTCGCAGCAATCTCTTTGCCGTCAATGAATAGCGTTAATTGCTCTTGGCCGGCATTTTGTGCTGTGCCCTTAATAATGGCAGTACCGCTAATAATGTCTCCGTCTTTCACATTAAGCCTCAGCGGCGATTGGTCCGGCCCGCCAACAATCTCCACTTTTTTAATATTGGTTTCTACGATATTCGTTCCATCGGACACACGGAAGTAATACTCCACATAAGCTCTGCCGATCAGATCAGCAGAAGGAAGCTTGTAATGGTACAGTTTGTCGTTATAATCCTCCGTTAAATGCTGGCTGACAAAAACAGGCTGCTTGTCGGAACGGACGAAGGCTTCTACCGAAGTAATTTGCTTGTCATCTTCGGCACGAACCTTAAGATCGAGCGTTTTGGATTGATCGATCTGGGTTACGTTTGTAAATTCGGTAACCACTGGCGGGGCCGTATCGGGAATAACATGCTTAGGTTCGGCAGGAACTTGAGACGGATCTACTTTGCCCGGCGATGCCTTTGCCATGCCTGAGCTTGCTTTGATCATCGTCGAACTGCCGTTGACCGGATATTTGTATTGAATGCCCCGATCCTCTTTCGTTTCGTCGCTTTTCACGCCGCCGTCATACATTTGGTCCGCATCGTAATAGGCAGCTGAAATTTCCGTGCCGGTATTCGTCTTAATGACAACTGCACGCCGGCCTGAATTCGCCATCCCGTCACTCTTAATGATGAACAGCTCTTGATTCTCTACCAAAGCGGTATTAAAAAATGAATTGAAATCCTGGACCGTATAATCGCTGTTCGCGCTGTTCATAATCCAGAACACAACAGACTGCCCGGCCGGAATGATAAAATCCTCTTTCGTAGATGCCCATTTTACGTCCGCAGAAGGGCCTTTATCGGGATAGCGGTAATAAATCTTATAATCGTTAAAGTTTAACGGCTGATCGGTATTGTTATAAATTTCAATAAACTCGTAAGCATCCGAAGACGTGCCAGACACATTCGTTGAATTAGGCAGCAGTTCGGTGACAAGCAGATCAGGCGCCTTCTCAGAATCAAATTCAGGCATGTTAACCTGAACCGAATAGCTGACCGATGTATCCTTGACCCGAAGCTTGTATTCAAGCACAGGCTCAACCAAGGCTGCTGCAGGGATCATGGCGCTGAACTGCCCTGCGCCCTTGTCCATCATAGATACAACCGTATATCTTGCTTGGGAAGGTGTTTTGTACAGCAGCTCCATTGCCGGCAGCTTCCCTTCCTCGAAGTCGGAGAAGTTCTGGACAGAAGCGGCTACCACATAATCAGCGGCCTCTATGGAGGAAGCCGGCGTATGTACAATTACAGGCTCTACCTCCGTAGTAGCCGGAGGCGTAATTTGCTGTGTTGTTACTGTGCCTGGAGTCGCTGCCAACGTACCCGAGTCAGGCATCATAACGTTCATATTTTTACTTGCGCCTTCCGGATGACTGAAGAAAATACCTTTGTTCAATTTGACATGACTGGCCTCATAGGAAGCCGATACCACTACAGCATCGCTTCCCCGCTCCCTGATTTGCAGATTGCGCGCAGCTGTATTCGCCATGCCTCCGCCGCCTTCAATGCGGAACAAATTGACGCCTTCCTGAAGAGCAACGTCCGTGGCGAAATTCGCCACAAAGCCGTCTACTGTTTCCGCCGCATTTTTTCCGTTCATGATCCAGAAGACAACAGCTTTCTGAGCCGGAATGACAACAGGAGCTTCTTTATTGGTCATGGACCAAGGATCAACATTATTGTAGAAAAAATAATAGTTCTCAGCAAAATTGACCGGTTGATCCGTATTGTTGTAAACCTCAACAAACTCGTAAGCATCTGCCCCATTGACATTATTCGTGTCCGGCACCATCTCTGTAATTAACAGTGCGGGTCCGGTAGGGCCTGCTTCGGCTGCTGTCTGAACAGGATCGCTTACAGCTGCTTCTGTTGCCACGCCCGCAGCACCTTCTTCAGCTGCCGCACCTGCCGCCTGAGCAGGTTCCCTTACAGCTGCTTCTGTTGCAATACCTGCTGCACCTGCTTCGCCTTCCCCTGCCGCACTCGCCGCAGGGACGGCCACGCCCAGCAGCAAGCTGCCCAATGTGAGCATCGATACCCACTTCTTCAATTTCCTCGTCAAAATCACTACTTAATACTCCTCTCCTTAGATGAACCAAAATTCCATGGAATTCATCTGTGCGTCAGCTAAGGATAGCAAGTAATTATTTGCCGGGGATCAACTGTATGTTTAGATTTAGTAAAGCTTTAAATAACATTCCAATTCCCCCATGAACGCTTTTCCATACAAAAAAATCACGTCCAAGGACGTTCCTTTGGTAAACGCGGGCGAAGCCGACCTGAGCGGACCGTGGTTCCGTTATCTGTGAACAAAACAGCAAAAACGGCTTGCTCGCGGACCGTAGATCCGTTATTGGTCTCAAATCGCCGCTAAACCCCAACAAAATCGGCAAATAACGGAACGTCTGTCCGCGTAACCTCCAAATTAGCTGGCTTTCCACAAAATAACGGATCCTATGTCCGCACGACTCACAGTTGCCCGCTTCTGCGGCAAAAAATCGTTATTGCAATGCCCAGGAGGCGACAGGTTCGTGCCGCGGTACACGAAAAAGGCCGAATACAGGAGCATATTTCATCCCTGATTCAGCCTTTTTTGACCGCTTATTGATCGGCGTTTTTGCTAAAGCTAATACGATACGTACCGGAACCAGCCTCAAGAAGTACCCCTTCTTCAGTTTCGGTATAGGCAAGTATTCCTTCTGCGTCCTGGATTGCTATCCCGTTCTCAGTCATTGAATCGAGACGGGCTCCGGGCAGCCAAATCTCTGCGCTTGTATTTGCGGGTATTTCGGTACAGATCTCAATATTATTTTCCATAATATTCCACCAAACAGAAACTCTGCCATAAGCCGAATCCAGGCTTGCCCGGGCAAAGGTTAGTTCCCCTCCGTCATAGCCAGGACGGATTCGCAGCTTGCGATATGCCGGGATCGTTTCGTCCATGTCTAACCCGGCCACATAACGGTACATCCAGTCGCCGATTGCTCCGTAAGCGTAATGGTTGAAAGAGTTCATATCGTCGCTCCAGAACGATCCATCAGGCTTGATGCCGTCCCAATGCTCCCAAATTGTAGTCGCACCCTTTGAGATGGAGTAAAGCCAAGAAGGGTAGCTCTCTTGAAGCAGCAGCCTCATCGCCGTCCCGTGATAACCGTTCTCCGATAGTGCGAGGCATAAGTATGGCGTTCCGACGAAGCCGGTATCGAGATGGCAGCCTTTTTTCCATACCAGCTCATTCAAATCGGAAGCAATCTGTTTGCGGTCCTCGCCTTCGACCAATCCGAATACAAGAGGCAAAATATTTGCCGTTTGGGTTGCAGCTATCATGCTGCCATCAGCGGTCAAGAACGTTTCACGGAACCTGGCTGTAATGCCTTGGAGCAGTTGCCCGTACTGGCGGGCGTCTTCTTCTTTGCCCAGTACAGCAGCGGCATCTCTCAAGATACGGGTTGACAGTGCGTAATATGCGGTAGCGACCAATTCGACTGGGGTTGCACCGAAATAGCTGCCTTCATGGGCATCCAGCGCCAGCCAGTCACCGAAGTGGAAGCCGGTATTCCATAAATGCTCGTCATTGCCCTGTGCCCTAATAAATTCTACCCATGCCTTCATGCTCCCGTATTGCTCTTCCAAAAGACGGCGGTCCCCATAAACCAGATAGACGGTCCAAGGACAGACGGTAACAGCATCTCCCCAGGCAGAGGAGGTGTACGTTTCGTCTCCCCACTGGGGTGAAGTGTAATCACCCAATGCATTCGGGACGACGAATGGAACACTGCCCGTCTCGCGCTGATCTGCTTTAAGATCGCGCAGCCATTTTGTAAAGAAAGGACCTACATGATAGTTAAAGGCGGCCGTGCGGATGAACACCTGTGCATCTCCTGTCCAGCCCAGACGTTCGTCTCGCTGCGGACAATCTGTTGGGACGTCCAGGAAGTTACCTCTTTGTCCCCAGACAATATTTTGCTGGAGCCGATTGACCAGCGGATTGGAGCACTCAAAGCTGCCTGTACGCTGCATATTTGTATGGAGAACTTCTGCGGTGAACGCTTCAAGCAATTGCTCGTCCGACCATTCTTCTAATCCTTCTACCAACACATATCTAAAGCCTTGAAAAGTAAAATGCGGGGCGTAGTTGACTTTGCCGCCTTCCCCAGCCATATACTCGACGATTTGCTTGGCTTTGCGCAGGTTGGCTGTATAGAAATTGCCTTCCTTGTCCAGCACCTCTGCATGCTGCAGCCGAATATGAGCTCCGGCGGGCAAATCCAGCGTCATTCGCATGCGGCCGACCAGATTTTGTCCCATATCGAGCACTCTTGCGCCTGCAGGGGTTCTCACGATGGAAAGGGCAAGCAAAATTTCGGTTACACGTGTCGGTTCATTTTCTTGCGCTGCCAGTTGAGCGTATCCTAGGGGAAGGATCTCTATCCCAAACCAGTCGCCGTCAGGGAGAGCCGCGTCGCTCCAACCGTTGCGCTCTTGTCCGGCATCGTAGATCTCGCCCGCATACAGCTCCGACATACGGATGGCGCCCGTCGAAGCTTTCCATGAACGATCGGTGGTGACCCATTCTTCCGTTCCGTCCGTATACTGTATCCATAATTGCAGTAAAGCTGCTCTGCGATTGCCGTAGATGTTTCGCTTGCCGAGCCAGGTCAGTTCGCCTTTATACCAGCCGTCGCCAAGCAGGATGCCGATGCCGTTCTCGCCGTTTTTTAGCAAATCGGTTACATCATAGGTCTGGTATTGATGGCGGTCATGATAGCTTGTCCAGCCCGGTGCCAGCACATCCTCTCCCACGCGACAACCGTTGACATACAGCTCATAAACCCCGGCGGCTGTGGCATAGATTCGCGCCTTTTCAATCCCTTGCTTTGCAAGGAAGCTCGACCGCAGCAGGAACGCTTCCGGTGCATCCGGATCGATTGCTTGCGACTCAGGTGTGATCCAATCTGCCTTCCACTCTTCCGATGACAGCAGGCCGGTTTCCCACCAGCAGGGAAGGCTCCATTCCGACTCGCGGCCATCATGATCCCATGCTTTTACCCGATAGTAGTATCTCGTTCGTGAACGGACTTCCGGACCGCCATACTCTACGAGAATTGTCTGGCTGGATTCGATCCGTCCGGAATCCCAGCTCGGCGAGTCAAATCCGTGAATCGATTCCGCGGTTTGAATCCGGTAAGCCAGTTGTGTCGTTCCTCTACGATTTGCATCCAGCTTCCAACTGAAGCGGGGGACTTTTACATCGGTTCCAAGCAGCTTTTCGCGGTATTCGCAAGCTAAAGATTGGACCTTTAATTCCGCCATTTTCCGTTTCCTCCTCTCATTGCTCATGCGGATAGACGACGACTTTCAAGCTCTCGCTCTTATTGTTCAGTGCCCGTTCCATTGCTTCCTGAGTCTGGCCCAGCGAATATCGGTCGGTGATCAGCGAACGGATATCGCAAATGCCGGACGCCAAAATTTCGATTCCCGCAGCGTAAGTGTCTGTGTAGCGGAATACGCCATAAATATCGACCTCATGATCGCTTATAAAATGAATATTTAACGGGACTTCCGCTTGTACGGGCAGACCGACGACCGCCAGCTTTCCTCCGCGCTTCAATGACAGAAGAGCCGACTGCAGCGCCAGCGGATTGCCCGCTGTCTCCCATGCGACGTCTACGCCGGAGCGGCCGTTCAGCGCTTTGATCGTTTCCACCGCGTCCTGGTCGCGGACGTTGATCGCGTGTGTCGCTCCCAGCTTCCTGGCAGCTTCCAGCCGGACAGGCTCCAGATCGGTAACATAGATCCGGCTTGCCCCATAAGCTTTGGCAGCTGCGACGGCAAGCAGCCCGACGGGCCCCATCCCCATAATCGCTACAGAGGAGCCGGGCTTCAGGTTCGTCCGGTTGGCAGCATGAATGCCGACGGAGAACGGTTCGACAAGTGCAGCCTCTTCATAAGATAAGGTGTCGGGAATAGGGAACAGCAAGTCCTCCCTTGCCTTGACATATTGGGCAAATGCTCCGTCGATTGGCGGCGTGGCGAAAAACTCGACCTCAGGACAAAGATTGTATTTGCCGGATTTGCAGGCGGAGCAGCGTCCACAGGTCGTCTGAGGCTCAATCGCCACGCGGTCGCCCGCCTTGACTCGGGTAACCCCGGGACCGACAGCAATAACTTCTCCTGCGCATTCATGACCGAGGATCATCGGATATTGCACGATCGCACTCCCAATTCTTCCATGCTCATAATAATGGACATCGGAACCGCATACTCCGACCGCCATCACCTTTATGAGCGCCTCATGCTCGCCGGGCTCGGGAACCGGCAGTTCTGTTGTTACAATTGTACGCGGTTCTGTCATAATTGCTGCTTTCATCGTTGCAGGGATATTCATTATGATTGCTCTCCTTTTGTTGATTGCAGCTATGGCACGACATGAATCCTTCACGGATAACGTTTCGAGGCTATTATAACCCTGGGGACGGTGCATTAACTTTAGTGAAAAAAGTACACTATTTTTAGACACGCAGTATCCTTGTATGGCTAATGCTGTTGGCTTACCGCAGGCAATCGTGTTATCCTATTTTTAGATTCGAGTACCTGGAGGATTGCTGATGATCAAGCGCAATATTAAGAATAAGCTGTTTTTCGTCTTTCTCGGCATCTCAATCATCCCTATTTTTATCGTGACCTTAATTTCATATAATGCTTATACTAGTCTCGTTGCCAAGCAGGTTTCACTCGTCTCAACCAATACGATTGACAATACGGTCGAACGGATCGACCACATTTTCCAAAACATTGACCGCATCACCTTGACCTTTCAGCAGTTTTCCACCAGACCGGGTGCTGTAACTGTATCTCAGGAATTAAACAAGCTGGTCAATAATCCGAATGCTGACCAATACGACTTGTTCATGGCTCGTTCCAATATGCTGTTTTTTTTCAATAATCTTATTCTTGGCAACCCTTACTTGAATGGCATCTACATCTTCTTGCCGGACGGCAAATCGATCAGCTATGGAATCGGCACCGATCTGGTCATCGATTATGAGCCCTTGCAGGACGATTGGTACGTGCGAACGCTGGAAAAAGGGGGCGGACTGTATATAAGCGACGCGGATAAGAAGGATTTTTTATTGAACGGAGAGCCTTCTATTACTTTTTCGCGGGCACTGTATGATGTGGATACCCGTCAGCTTCTCGGCGTGTTGATGCTCGATAGCGGGCTGGATATTTTCAAAGGAATAGATAAAGATATCGTTCCCAATATTACGAACATGTTTCTTGTGAACGGCGACGGCAAAATCTTATACGATAACTACAAGGCAAGGATCGGAGAGCAGCTTCCCGAGCCGCTCGCGGAAAGATTGGCCGGCTTCGACGGCAAGACGGCGGAGAAAAACAGTGACGGTACATTGACCGTCATCAGGTCATTCCCGGACAATGACTGGAAGATTGTCGCTTCAATCACCTTATCCGAATTATATAAGCAGTACGGTGTCTCGAAGCGCCTGCTGATTTATATTGGGGCTACATGTACAGTGATCTTTGTTCTGCTTTCCGTGCTGCTGTCGAGCTTGATTACGAAGCCGATTATCGACCTCAGCAAGACGATGAGAAAGAGCAAGTTTCTGAATCTCGTTTCGGCGAAAAAGCATCTGGAAAGGTCAGACGAGATAGGTGCGCTCTACTCGATGTACAACAAGATGATCCAGGATATTAACAGCTACATTAAGGACAGCTACCAGAACAAGCTAATAACGCTCGACTCCCAAATGAAAGCTTTGGAGGCGCAGGTCAATTCTCACTTTTTATACAATACGCTTGAATCGATCAACAGCATTGCCGAGATCGAGGAAGTCGAGAGCATCGTCGTCATGACGAAAGCGCTGGGGGACATGTTCCGTTATAGTATTAAGACGGAAAGTGAGCTGGTAGCGATCGAGGATGAGCTCGCGCATGTTAACAACTATTTGACGATCCAGAAGATCCGCTATGAGGAAAAAATCGATTTTCGCTTTGAAATCGAAGAAGGAGTGTCATCCTATCGCGTATTGAAGCTCATTTTGCAGCCGATCATTGAGAATGCGTTGTATCATGGGCTGGAAGGCACGAATAACAAGGGAACCGTCACTGTCAAAGTGTACCGAAGCAACGAACAGATCCTATTCGAAATCGCGGATGATGGCATTGGAATGGCCCCCGAGCAGCTTCAGGAGCTGCAGACGCTATTAGATGCGCCTCCTGCGTTCAGCGAATTGGGACGGCGGGATAAGCAAAGTATAGGGCTCAAAAATGTTCATTCGCGAATCTCACTTTACTACGGCTCTGAGTATGGCTTGACGCTTGAGAGCGAACAAGGCAAGGGAACGAAGGTTTTTGTCAACGTTCCCATTCTGAATTGAGGTGTTTCGGATGTATAACTATATCATCGTGGACGACGAGGCGCTGATCCGGCGCGGGACGCTTAAAAAAATCCGTGCGGCCAAGTTGGATGGCCGGCTGAACTTTGCCGGAGAAGCGAATAATGGCGAGAATGCGCTTGCTTTAATAAACGCAGTCAGCCCGGACATTATCATTACCGATATGCGAATGCCGGAGATGGACGGCAAGCTGCTCTTGCAGACTTTGCAGCAGGACTTCCCTGACAAAAAGGTGATCGTCGTCAGCGGATATTCCGATTTCGAGTATATGAAGGAAGCGATTTCTGCCAAAGTAGTCAGCTACCTGCTGAAGCCATTTAGCCGCGCAGAAATTCGAGATGCGCTTGTCAAAGCGATCACACTGCTGGATTCGGAGCGTTCAGTTCAGAAGCAGCTTGAGCATCGGGAGATAGAGAGACAGGAAATCAGCTATGATGCTGATTTGCAGCTATTAAGCCACCTCATTATAGGGCTTCACCGCAAAGAGAAGGAGCCGGGCTTCCGCTCAAGCAAGCTGCTGGCGCTTGCTCAAGCGAAGCGGTATGTACTGCTGACTGTCTATTCCTTGAACGGGTCCGACCCATCCAATCTGGACTCGTTCATTGAAGAGCCGAATGCTGCATGCGTCTATGTACCGCATACCCAGCACGATCATCTCTCTTTCTATCTGTTCTATGACGGGCATGGCGATCAGGGGCTGCGAGCTTCAGCTATAACGGCCGCCGCACAGATCGCGGCAAAGGCGAGCGGCAATCTGAAGCTGGGGATTAGCAGCGAGAAAGGCGCCTTGAGCGAACTGTTCCGCAGCTATGAGGAAACGATGGAAGCGCTCAACAGCATTCGCATCGATGAAAATGGAACAGTCGTTGCCAGCCATGGGGACGACTCTGAATATTCTGCGTCCGCAGTGCGAACTTGGGACCGGACGGATGAACTGCTGTTTTTTATCGAATCGGGCAATGTGGCCAAGACGGCCGAGTTGACGGAAATGATGTTTGCTTATTACTCGGAAATTTCGGATATGAGGCTGGCTGAAGTGAAGAATGAGTGCCGGCTGCTCGTCCAGGAAGTTCGTACGATCCTGAACCGCAACTTTCAGATCGACGGAAATCAATCGCCGTCCTCCAGCTTTGAAGCGGTTTTGTCCGGATTTTACGATCTGGAGGCGATCAAGGCTCATCTACAGACCATTCTGCCGAGCATTGCCGAGATGATGCTTGAACAGCATGTATATTCATCGGAGCATATCATTGACAATATTAAAGCGTACATTCGCAACAACTTCAACAAGACGCTGACACTGGAGAAAATCTCCTCTTTATTTTTTCTGAATCCAAGCTACTGCAGCTTTCTGTTCAAAGAGAAGACTGGGATTAATTATATCGATTATGTGAACCAGGTCCGGATCGACAACGCCAAGGCCATGCTCGAAAATTCCGATGATAAAGTGTACAAAATTGCGAAAGCGCTCGGGTATGACAACACCAAGTACTTTTTTCGCGTGTTTAAGAAGCTGACAGGCTTGACGCCTGAGGAGTATCGAACACAGAAAAACCGTTCCTCGTGAAAGCAGAAGCCTGGCTTCTCTTTCCCGAAGAACGGTTTTTTGGCGTCTCTCCCATTGCCGATCCTTAACTTAGCCTTTGACTGAACCCACCGTAAGACCGCCGATGAAGTATTTTTGCAGGAATGCGAACAGGAGAAGCAGCGGCAAAGCGCACAGAAAGCACGCCGCGAACAGGACATTCCAGGCGGTAGGGTTCGTCTGGTCTCCCATAAAGCCGAGCATTGCCAGTGGCAGCGGAGAGTCTGCAGCTTTGGAAATAAAGATCATGTTGAAAAAGTAATCGTTCCAGATCCATACACCTTGCGTAATGACAACCGAGACCGTGACCGGAAGCAGCAGAGGAAAGACAATCTGCCAAAACCGGCGCAAAAGACCTGCACCGTCAATCAGTGCTGACTCCTCGACCTCGATCGGAATGCTGCTCTTGATGAACCCGGTATAGAGGAAGGAAGAGAACGGAATACTGCAGGTGATAAACATAAGAATCGGTGTAAATTTTGAGCCTGGAATGTGAAGCTCTTGAATCGTCTGCACGATCGGGATAATGACCATTTGACTGGGTACGACCAGTCCGCACAGAAAAAACAAATACAAAGTTTTGCTGAGCCGATTGTTAAGTCGCGCGATCGGATATGCAGCCATCGAGGTGAACAACACGACGACGACAACGGAGATGACCGTCAGCAAGAGGCTGTTCCCGAGCGCTTGCATGAAGTGCATCTTCCCAAATGCAGCCCGATAGCTTTCCAGTGTAAATTCGCTAAACAGCTTCAGCGGATTCGTCATGTTGGAGACAGAACGAAACGAACTGGACAACGCAATGACTAAGGGCAGCAGATTGAGCAGCAGGACTGCTGAGATGCCGATATGTGTGAGCGTTTTTTTGGCAATGCCGTTCATGCCGACACCTCCCGTTTATTCAAGCGCAAGACGAAGAAGATTGTAATGACAATAATGACGGCGAATGATACGACTGCAAGCGCAGAAGCTTTACCGAATTGCTGTTCCCGGAAGGCCATGCGAAAAATTTCAAACAGCAGTGTACTGGTCGCCCTACCCGGTCCGCCGTTCGTCATGATGAATGAATAGTCGAATGCTTTTAAGCCGTTGATTAAGCTGAGTGTAACGTTAATCGTCATTGATGTGGCAAGGAGCGGCAGCCGGATAAAGCGGGTCACCTGCCAGGAGCTTGCTCCGTCTATACGGCCCGCTTCCTCAAGATCAACAGGAACCGTTTGCAGACCTGCTAGGAAAATAACGGTGCTCGTCCCGATATGCTTCCAGACGTCTACTGCAGTGATCGCATAAAGCGCAGAATCGTAGCTGCCGATCAAATTGAGATTTGCCCCGTCAAGTCCGAACCAGCTCAGTACGGTGGCAATTAAGCCGCTGTCCGGCATATAGACATAGCTCCAAATAAAACCGACGACGATTGCGCTAAATAAGGTTGGAATGTAAGCAGCTGTACGATAAAGGCCAGTGGCTCTTATTTTCATATTTAAGAGGAATGCCAGACCCAACGCGATCAAGTTGCTGAACACGACAAAAACAAACGTGTAAATTAACGTGTTGGATAAGGATGTGCCGGCTACGCCGTCCTTGAAAATGAACGAGAAATTATCGAAACCGACATAATTAAAATTTTGCACATACCCGTTGTAATCGGAGAAGCTGTATTGGAACAGCTTGAAGATCGGATAGATCCAGAAGACAAGATACATCGTTAGTGCGGGCAGAACGAACCAGTACATCGTTTTTTTCATAACCGCTGAATTCATGCTGAAAATTCCTTTCCGAATGGAATGAGAAGGGGACAGGTTCAGTCCCCTTCAATTCTCTTGGCGGAGTTGGCCTAACTTATTCCTTCCAAAGCTCATCAAACTTGGCTTGCATCGCGCTCGTTACTTCCTCCGGCGTAGTATTGCGTCCGCCAATAATCTCGCCAAATTTCACTTGCAGTGTATCGGCAACGCCGTTCGGCCACATTTGGTTGGCGAAGTAGATCGAATTGCCGCTGGATTGATAGAGCTCGTAAGCATCCTTGTACAATTCGTTGTTAAGCGGAACTCCGTTGAACGCACTAATGGAAGGATTTAGCTTGACCCACTCTGCAAACAGATCGGAGCTGTTATCGAACCAATAGTTTAGCACTTGCTTCACTTCATCCAGATGCTTTGATTTCGCATTAACACCCCAGCCTGCTGCTGTCGAAACGGCTTGCCATACCGGCTCACCTTGCTCATTGCCCGGGAGCGGGAAAAAGCCGCGTTCAAAATCTGCCGCACCTTTGGCCGTCAGCGTCGGGTAGTCCCATGTGCCGTCAAATACCATGGCCGCCTTGCCGTCAATGAACATCTGGGTTGCTTGCGGTCCGCCCAGTCCGAGCGTATTTTTGGCGATATAGCCTTTGTCATAAAGCTCTTTGTACATCGAGAGAGCTTTTACCCAGGTTTCATCCGTAAGCTTCTTCTCGCCGGCTTGCAGCTTAAGGTCGAAATCTTTATCTGCAGCATACACCGTGTTCGCTGCTAATTGGTATGAGCCAAATTGAATCCACCAAGGATCTTTGTCTCCCATGACGATCGGCGTGACACCGGAATCGAGCAGCTTTTGACAAGCGTCAAGGAACGACGGCCAGTCCTTTGGCACATCTGCGATGCCTGCTTTTGCGAACAGATCTTTGTTGTAATAAGTGCCGAGCATATCAATGCCCTTGGTAATGCCGTATACTTTGCCGTCATAAGACATGTCCTCGCGGGCGCCGTCACTGATGTTGCTCATAAAAGTCAAATCTGACAAATCGGCCAAGTAGCCGCCTTTTGACAAATCGATGATGCTGGCCGCATTCCCCATTCTAGGCCACACGCGGAAAATATCAGGCGCTTCCCCTGCTGCCAGCTTTGTTTTAATAGAAGTATGGTACTGATCATCCGGAAGCTTCTGCACTTCCAGCTTAATATTCGGAAACTTGGCATTGACCAGCTTCGGCAGTACATCTAATTCAAAGTCTTGGCCGTCTGCCGCCTTGTTGCCGGAAACAATCATCGTTAATGTAACGGAATCCCCGTTTTTACTGCCTTCGTTGTCATCGGAACTGCCGCAGCCGCTTAATAGCATTACACTTGTTGCAAGCGCTGTTGCACTTGCGATTACTGTTTTCTTCGTAAACATTGCACTCATTCCCCCTATTCTTGTTGTGCGATTTATATCGTTTGTTAAGCTATGTTTATGTTACCCCCTATGCCGGTGTATTAACTTTAGTACTTATAGTGCACAATTTTTAGAAAAGTGTCCATAGGTAAACTCGCTTTTCCTTTGGATTTCAATGTCCAACATCAATTCACTCATCCTTGTAAAATTCAGTTGGCTGTGCTACATTAGAAATATGTTGGTCAACCAACCAAATTAGAGGGGGTGAATGCAGCGAAGAATGGCCAAACCAAAACGCGAACAGATTATTGACGCAGCTTACAAAGTGATGTCTGCCAAAGGGTATGAAAAAGCCTCAATCAAAGACATTGCCCAGGAGGCGGGAATAGCGCCCGGACTGGTTCACTATTATTTCCGCAACAAGGAAGAAATCCTTACGGAATTGTTAATGTCGGCGTCCAAACAATACACAACCGCTATGCAAACCCTTCAATCCAGTGTCCCTCCCGCCGAGATCGCCAAAGCAGCCTTAAATGAACCGAAGGAACGGGTAGAACAGCAACCCGAGTGGTACATGCTCAGATATGAATTGTTTGCATTAGGATTGCGTGACCCGAATATTTCGCCAGGAGTTAATGACCTGTTAGAAAATGCCCGCAACGGTATTTCCGATATTCTGCAAAAGATTTTTGGCAGTTCCCAGGAAGAAACGGCTTCGATTGCTGCGATCTTGGTTGCTTGCTTCGATGGGCTTGCGCTGCAAAAGCTGCTGAACCCCGAATTCGACTTGGAGCGTGCCTACTCGCAACTGGAGAAAATGGCAAGTTCTTTGAAATATACTCCCTAACAAGGAGTTATTTCTTTGAAATGTACTGGTTGGTCATACAACCAAATCAGAGGAGATGATTATCAATTTGTTTAACCTCATTTTACTGTCTATTGAAAACCTCGCGTTAGCACTCATCGTTGGCGGCGGTGTCATAATGGCTGCAGGCGTTCGTCCGCTTTTGCTGGAAAAATTGTCGCAGCGTTCAGATCCGAATCTCGTTGCTGCAATCGAGGGGATTTCCATCAGCTCATGGAACAAATACAACCGTTTTGCCTTTTTTGCAACACTTTTAATCGTTGCTGTAGATTTGATCCGGCTAGGCAGCGGCTTCTCTTTTGCCTATTGGCACATTGGTTTAGCAATATTGATGGTTATAGCGCTGATTAGAAAATTCGCCATCGATAAACAAATGAAAGATCGTCTTAACGTTGACGCAGCCGCCGCAGTAGGAAGCAAAGAACAGAATGCCGGTCATCGTCAGGTCGAGTTTTTGTCCAAAATGATTCTGATTTTTGCACTGCTGTTAATTATTTTGCCTAAATAACGTGAGAATTCTGCTGAGCCTGTGCGGCTTCAATATACTTATCCGGCCCTTAAAGCGGCTCGGGAGGGATGCCCCATGTGGCCATGTGGCGGCACCCTTCTCCTTTTGAGCCCGAGTTGGCTGGCAATGATGTCAGCGACATGCCAGTTCTTCCGTTACTTCCGCTTGCCGCGTCTAGGGATGCTGCGGATATTTCCCTTTTATATATTGGTACGTACGATCGTATACTTCCCGCCCAGCCGCCGTTTCGGACTGTGCCGCCTTGAGCAGCGTCTTGACCTGCTGATAGAAGGCGTTAAGCGATTTTTTCATAAACTTGTATTCCCTGCCCGCATCGAGATACGCATAGTAGCGTTCCCGCAGCTTCTCGTCTGTCAGCACCGTGTCGCTAAGTTCGATCTCCACGCCCATTCCGTTATTAAAGGCAGCCTGCGCGATGGTGTCCAGCCGATCGACGCCTGCATTGGCATGGAAGAAATAATTTGGCTGCATCAGTGCGCTGTCAAACCCATTGGCCTGCCAATCGTTCCAGCCACGGGCGAAATAATACGGAATCCATTGAAACGTCGCGCCTTTGGAGCGGACATAATCGCCCGTTTGCTTGACCAGTTCGTGGTCGAGCTCGCTTAACTGATGCGCGATATATTCGTTGTACCAGTAAAAGGATACCAGCTCGAGGTCGCTGTACGCCTTTGCATTCCACCGTTTATAGACTTCGTCGACGAACCACTTCGTTACTTTCAGCCGGTTTTCCAGCGCTGCCGCTTCCCCAACTTCGCTAACGTTCAAGTTTTCGCTGATGCCGTCGCCGTCCACATCTCCGAAGTCGCTTTGATCCGTGCGCGGATACGGGATCGCGATAACGACTTTCGCCTCGTATTTCTTCCCCGGCATGTCCGCCTTCGCTTCTTTCACCGCTTCGTTCAGCGCGCCCAACTCATAATCGTCGCGAAACAGGCGGTCAAGGAACTGCTCAAAATGCGCCTTGCTAGTCGGTTTGCCGGTTGTCGGACCGTAATTGGCTCCGTCCATTAGAGGTGCATACGGCAGGAAGAGGAAGCCATCGAACATGAAGTCCTTGCGCTTCATATTGGTGTCCACATAAGATACGTAAGGCTTAAAATCCTCCTTGCTGAAAGAAATCCAGTCGCTTGGCTGGTACTGCCATTCCCCGGTATAGATAAGTACTTCGTTCTGGATGCCTCCCGTCTGCTCGGAGCCCGGGCGCGGATAACCCTGATTTGGTTTCGGTTCTGCAGAAGCTTTCAGCTTCCGGCCGGACTGGTCACGCGTACCCATAACCTCGATCTCGTCGAGGAACAGCCAGCTCTCTACCGGAATCGTCACTTTGACGTAACGGGCGACGGCATTCACCCCGGTCCTGGCAATCGTTTGCTTTACCGGACCTTTTTCCGTCGTGGGCCGTCCGCTTTTTACTTGGCCCAGATCCTCCCACGTTTTGCCGTTCGCCGAGAGCGAATACGAGATTTCTTCCGGAAAATAGATGCCGTTCGCTATATCTTGCAGCGTGCTGACACGGATGTCCTGAATCGTCGCGAGCTCGCCAAGATCGAGCTTGAAGGTGCGATAACCCTGCCACAGTCTGCCCACATATGCCTTGTCCGAGAACGTCATCCCGCCGAAAATTCCGTCCGTCAACTGCTTGCCGGTGTCATCCGGATAAGCGTCTTCTGTCGGTCCGAAATGCGAATCGCGCGGGTATGGGCTTTCAAACGTATACGGCAGATTCAGCGCCAGATTGACGAGCGGTGCCGATGAGGTCGCTGTCGTAAGATCCGGAGCAGCCGACGCAGTCGGCAAGAGCAGTGTTCCAGCCAGTATCAGAGATAAAAAAGCTGACAAAATATTGGATCGTGATTTCATTTGCTTCCCTCCTGTTAATAAACGTTTGACGAAAACGGTTTCAACGACAGGCGCAATTAATTGTGCTGCAGGATGACCGTATTGGTCCCTGTCTTGGGCGTCAGATTAGCACCGCCGTAAACTGCTTCCTAGCGAGCCATTCTATAAAGGCAAAAAAGAAAACCCCTCCCTTATGCTGTCTTCAAAAAATACTATACAACATTCGAGAGGAGATTTCCTCCTTTTTTATTTAATTTTATGAATTTATTTTTCAATAAAGCTTTCCGACAACCGATTTGGTTGTTTTCTCAATCGCCTGAAACGTCTCTTCTTTCCGCCGCAGCGCAACGATGGTCGATAAAATATCCAAAACGTGAATCTGCGCCAGTTTGGAAGCGAACGCGCCTCCTTGCAGCGGTGTTTCTTTGGAAGAAGCGAGCAGCACGGCATCGGCGTATTGGGTAATCGGCGAGCGGGCATGGTTCGTCAGGCAGACGATCGTCGCCCCATTCGCATCGGCAAGCTGGATGGCATCGACCAAATCTTTGGTGCTCCCAGAGGTCGAAATGCCGAACACCACATCTTCCGGCCCTGTTAAAGCGCAATTCATAGCGATGACATGGGAATCGCTGGCGCAGAAGGTTTGAAAGCCAAGGCGCATGAAGCGGTAATGCGCATCCATCGCCGTCACGCCGGAAGAGGCAACGCCGAAGAAAAAAATCCGCTTTTTGGATAGCAGCGCGTCGACTGCCTTTTGCAATTCCTTCCTCTGCAGCAGACTCAAGGTGTCTTTCAGCGCCTGGCTGTTGCTGGAGGTCATCTTTTGGGCGATGTCTTCAATCTTGTCGTTCTCGTCAATCTTCCCGTGTACGTTTTCGTTCGGGCTGACGAGATCCTGAGCGACGGCAAGCTTGAACTCCTGAAACCCGCGAAATCCGAGCTTGCGGCAAAATCTCAGCACGGTTGTCTCTCCGGTCGCCGCCATCTCGGCCAGATCGGTAACGGAGCTGTACACGACTTTTTCTTTGTTATGCAGCACTAAATCGGCTACTTTTTTCTCCGTTTTGGTCAGCGAATTGTAATGGCTTTCGATCCATAGCAGCGTCTTTGCGCCCGTCGACTGATTGTTCATATGCAGCCACCTCATAAAAATAATTTCGTAAAACTGCTCGCTGGCCGGAAGCTTCTTTAGAAGGCGATAGACAGCAATTCCGTCAGATCGTCCGCGCGGTAAACCGCAGTCAATCCGTCGAGCCGCTCGGCCTGCGTTCCATCGTACCGGCGCGCATCGGCCTGCTCGGTATGCAGAAAGCGGATCGTCAATTCGTACGGTCCGGCGAGCTGCAGCGGCTTCACGCTCTTTGCATTCCCGACTGCGCGGCGCACCGCTTCCTGCAGCTCGCTGCGCACCCGCTGCGGCGGCTTAAGCAGCGCAGCATGGCGGCCAAGCGCTGTCTTCGTCGCATATGCGGCCACTTCGGGCAGCTCGCTTGCCGCTTCCATGCATGTCTTGTCATCGCCGGAGACGAGCAGCACCGGAACGCCCCGCTGCCCGATCAGGAGCGCGTCCAGGCCGATCTCGCCGATCGGGCGCCCGTTCAGGCGCAAGGACTGCCAGCCTTGGGAGGTCATCGTATGATCCCGTACGGCCAGAGCCGTTCCTCCCATCGCGTGATAGCCGATCAGGAGCGCGCCGGCGAAGCTGTCGTCGAGGCCGGGGAAGCGGTTTTCGACCCGCGTAGCGCCCATCACATATTCGGCTTTCGGATGCAGCAGCTCGGGAATAAAATTGAAACCGCTCCCGTGAGCATCCTTGACGACGATGTGCGTTGCGCCGGCTGCCAGCAGCGCCTCCGTAACAGCGTTCGTTTCCAGCGTCAGCAGCCGCCGGGCTTCCTCGTACAGCAATTCACCTCTTATCAGTTGTTCCCTTAGCGTCACACCCCCAATCCCTTCCATATCGCAGCTAACGTATATTTTCATGCGGTGCTCCTCCTTTTCCTGTATCTGACTGGCATTATTATACTATAAGCGCCTAGAGGAAATCTTCTTTTTTTATCACGGATACGGAATAATCCTCCAAAAACAGTTTGCCAGCAGCTACCCCTTCTTATATAATGGAGATGTTCTCCGGAATACTTTATTTTTTTGGAGTTTAAATTCAATCCAACGACAACGGAAGGTGACCTATGAACGCGCATGAAACGGATCGGCTCGAGACCGAAACGCGTAACCCTTGGGCTCCCGAACTGGATCTAATGCAAACGGCGGAATTGGTCCGCTATATGAATGAAGCCGATCGATCGGTTCCCCTTTGTGTCGGAGAAGCCTTGGAGGATGTCGCCGTCGCGGCAGACGTCATCGTCAACGCCATTCGCCGCGGCGGACGGCTGTTCTACGTTGGCGCAGGAACGAGCGGCCTGCTCGGGATGCTCGATGCGTACGAATGCCCGCCTACTTTCGGCACCCCGCCGGAGCTGGTTCAAGCGATCATGCCCGGAGGCGGCAGTCTCGCGGAGGCCGATGAGAGCGGCGAGGACAATGCCGTTGCCGGCGCAGAAGACTTGCGAGCCCGCGGGCTCACTCCGCAGGATGTCGTTGTTGGCATTGCCGCCAGCGGCCGGACACCTTACGTCGTTGGCGCGCTGCACTGTGCCCGCCAGGTCGGAGCGGCCACAGTCGCGGTCAGCTGCGTGCGCGGCTCAGCCATCGGCGCGATCGCCGAAACCGCGATCGAAGTGCCGGTAGGACCAGAGGTGGTGACAGGCTCCACCCGACTCAAGGCAGGTACGGCCCAGAAGCTGGTGCTGAACATGCTGAGCACTGTCACCATGACCCGGCTCGGCAAGGTGTATGGCACCCTGATGGTCGACATGAGACCGACAAACAGCAAGCTGCTTCGCCGAGCGAAGCGCATCGTCGAGATGGCGACAGGCGCTTCGCCGGAAGAGGCCGACCGCGCGATGCAGCAGACCGGGGGCGAAGTGAAGCCGGCCATCGTAATGCTGCTTGGCTCCGTCGGAGACGCCGGCCGGGCGAGCGAGCTGCTCCGCCTGGCGGACGGCAATGTGCGGGCTGCACTGCGGCTCGCACAAGCGGCGGAGTGATCGGGTAGAGTGATCCGCTTGCTGGCGGGAACGGCGCGTTAAAAATTTTAAGAGAAACGAGGAACGGCGATGAAACCGATAACAGGCACGTGGTTCGATTTTTATCATTGCAATCCATACGAGGGTGACACCTGGAATGCGGCGACGCAGCAGTTCACGGCCCGCGACTGGGAGCTGAAGCTGACGGAAATGGCGGAGGCCGGCATGGACACCTTCGTGCTGCTCAGCGTGGCGCTGCACGGCAAAGCATTCTATCCATCGGAAGTGATGCCCCTGCGTTGGGACACAGTATGTCCCGATCCGCTCGAAGCCGTACTAGCCGCTGGAGACAAGCTGAACGTCTCGTTATACCTTGGACTCGGGTTCTTTACCACGCCAATCATGGGCCAGCTGTCCATCGACGGCGACTATTCCCGTCTGCGCATCGACATCGCGAAAGAATTGTCGGAGAAATACGGGCATCATCCCTCCTTTGCGGGCTGGTACTTTCCCGTGGAAGCGGCGATTCGCGAATATTTTCCGGACAAATATATTACTTATGTGAACGATCTGGCCGATTGGTGCCGCAGGTCCGGCCCGGATAAGGTGCTGATCGCCCCGTACGGAACCCGCACCGTGCGTGCCGATGACCGCTTCACGGCGCAGCTTCGCTCGCTGGAGGTCGATTTTATCGCTTATCAGGACGAAATTGGCGTAGGCCGGACGACCCGCGAGGAAGCAACGCGCACGTTCTCCGCCCTCCGGGAAGCGCATGACCGCGCCGGCAAGCCGTTGTGGGCGGACGTGGAGCTGTTCCGGTTTCAAGGAAAGGTGCTCATGCCCCCTGACTTCGAACGGATCGAAGGCCAACTGCAGGCCGTCTCGCCTTTGGTGGACAAAGTGCTCGGCTATCAATATCTCGGCATGATGAACAAGCCGGGAAGCCCCGTCCATGCGGGACATGAATCATCCGTCCGCCTGTACGAAGACTATATGGCGTTTCTGGATCGCAACGGCCTGCGTCCGGGGCGATGAGCCCGCTAACAGGGGCAACTAACTATCCTGAAAATTGCCCGGTTTGGTTTGGTGCCATCTTCATTCCTCTGATGGCACTGCGAGAGCGGCATAGGCGTCTAACTGGATTTTATGCAGTTAGATTCGAGCGAATTGTAGAAAGGGATTAAACTAGCTGCAAAAATGGCATTTAGACTGGGTGATCGCTACCCTTATATCGCCCTTTTTGCCCTAACTAGAGAGAGATTTTCTTCTTAGTTTTTCGTTTTTCTCCCTAAAGCAGCAAATTAGCTGCACAAATGTATTTAGTTTGTCCCTCGCGGAGCGGATGGGAGCAGGGTGCGGGGGTGGGGACGGGGCGCCGCCAGTAAAGCAGCGCCTGACGGCTTCCTTGGCGCGAAACAAGTTCCTTCCCCTGAAACGTTATCGCATGCATCGCCGAAGGTCACGGGTTTGAGCCCCGAAGGAGGCAAGCTGCAAAGCGATTTCATCTAAGGGAACCCACAGACGTTATTTCGTCAATAACCTTCCTTTTTGAAATCTAACGGATGAGAGCGCTCTTAATTGGACGTTTTCCGGCAAAATCGTGCTCATGATCAGCTAATAACGGCGCACAGTTCCGTTACAATTTCAGATCGGCCGAATTTTCGAAAATAGCGGCTGTGACTTCCGTTAGCGTTCGTTCATGCGCCAGGCCGCTGTCAAACTCCGCGGCCGCCATAAAGCCTCCCCCGAACGGACCGTGGGAGGCTATCTATTCATTGTGGACATCTGTCGAAGTGGGCCGTGGCGCACCGTGGTTCCGTTATCTATAAACAAAATAGCTGAAACGGCTGGCTCGCGGACCGGCTCAATTATCAAGAAAAAGAGCCTCTTTGCGTCCGGTAAGGACGAAAGAGGCTCTTTTCTTCTATTTTGCTTGCCTTGCACGAGAGCACGTACCGCTTGAGAGCTACACCTGACCGATCGACGGCCAGGCCAGTTCCACGCCGCGCTGCGTCAGCGCCCGCTGGAAGTCGGCGAGCCTGGCGGGATCGCGGCGCACTTGGCGCGGGGAAACGCCCCGCTGCAAGCAATAGGCGGCCAAAGCCCCCGCGGACTCGCCGATGTTCCATTCCACCGGATGCAGCCGATAGCAGCCGTTCGTCAGGTGGGTAACGCCGATATTTTTGCAGGCGGGCAGCAAATTCTCCATCCGGATCGGGATTAGGCTGCCGAGCGGAATTTGAAACGGAAAGCTAGGGATATAGAAGCCTTCGCGGCCGCCGGTAGTCGGATGCAGATCGATCCGGTAGCAGCCGACGCCGATGCTGTCGCTGAACGCCTCGCTGCCGCCCGCGCCGCGAACCTCAGGGCTGATGTGCTGCTCCTTCACCGTAAATTCCGCCCGAATACGGCGGGATTCGCGAATATACGGCGCTTTGGCGAGACCGTCCGCGGTACCTGTCACATCGCCGCGCAGCCGCAGTCCGGGGTACCCGGTTCCGCCGTCCGGCCGGGGAGCGTCGGTCTGCAGCCAGTACAGCAAGCTCAGACTTAACTGTCTGGCCCCTTCCAAATGCCGCTGCCGCTCCTCCTCCGTCACGTCATAGATGCTGCCGAGCCAATAGTCGTTTTGCGGCCAGTTGATGAGCGTTATATCGCTGTCGAAGGCTCCCGGAGCGAACTGCGTACGGTCCGCGATGCGCCGGTAGTTCCAGAGCGAGAAGGCCCCTGCTTCCGGGAACAGCGAGAAGCTTTTCACCGCCCCGTTCGTCTGCAGCGGCGTCCAGCTGAACATCCGGTCCCGTTGGAACGGAGCCTGGTAGCTGCGCCAGAAGTCGTAAACCTCAGGCTTCGCGATCGTATGATCCTCCCCTTCGCGGTAATCAAGCGCAAAGCACCATGTGATCGATTGAATGTCGTCAGGCTCCGCCTCGCCCTCGAGCGCATGCGGCTCCCCCGTATCCCGGCGGGATTCGGCGCCCGTGACATATTCGGTTCCGGTCAGCGGGAGCAAGTCGCCGCATTCCGTCGCATCAAGCACATAGTGCGCCGAGACGGTGATACGTTCTCCGGATTCCGCCCGCTCCAGCATAACCGCGCGAACCACGTCCCCGTCCGTATCTGCCGCAACGGGACGAACGTGCAGCAGCAGCGTAATTCGCCCGGCATGGATATAAGGGGCAAGCATATCTTCCAGCACGGACAAGGCGACTCGCGGGTCGCAGGACAGGCGGCTGACGATGGCATTGCCTGGATTAAACCGGTTGTCACGCATCGCATTTGCCGTCAGCGGATAGTTCGCCTTATAGTAGCCGCGGACGCGATTGCGGAACTCCCGGTACTTGGCTGTGCAGCCGAACTGCTCGATCCAGGGGTGCTCGTCTGCCGGTACAGCTTGGCTCGTGAACTGCCCGCCGATCCAATCCGTCTCCTCCGTAAGCACGACCCGCATTCCGGCTTCCGCCGCGGCCAGGGCGGCTGCGCAGCCGCCGACTCCGCCTCCGATGACGGCGATATCACAATCGTAATGCGAGGCGAACATCGCTTCGCTTCGCTTTTTAGTGCTCATTGCTCATCTCCCCTTCTGTCGAATCACCAATTTCGTAGAAGCCTCTGACGGCCGTCTCCATCACTATATCATATTAAGGAGGAATAATCCGCTGTACAATATAAAAGAAGAAGAAAAATTCCTGCGGACTTTCTTGACATCCCGCATTCCGAGAGACTACTCTTAAAGCATCTTAGACAAGCCCGGGGGGTGCACATCCATGTGGAGACAAATCCCATGGTTCCGCGATACATCATTCAAACGAAAATTGTTCATATACTCCCTCGTCATCAGCCTGCTGCCCGTCGTCCTGATCGGCAGCGTTCTTGCTCAAATGGCGGCCTCTGCCATCCAAAGCGAAGTGAACCAGAACCATCAGATCATCCTGCAGGAAATGCAGCGGCAGGTTGATTCGTTCTGGGCCGAGCTCGACAAAGCTTCCATTCAGCTCGCCAATCATAGCGCGCTGGAGAAAGCGGTGCAGGTTGGACCTTCAGGCAAATATTTGGATGAAATGCTCGAGCTGACCGATACGATACAGAAACAGCGAAGCATTTCCACATTTCCCTACGACGTATCTGTCGTCTTTCTTCATTTCGGAAAAGTCTATTCCAGCAAGCTTGGCTTCATTGATCTTGAAGAATTCCCGCTCCGGAACGCGATCGACCGGATTCCGTCGCATTTCCGCTCGGAAATCATTCCGCCGGATACTTATCCCGGACAACACGAGCTGCTTTATCTGAGGCCGGTGCCAATCTTCTCCGATACTCAGGGAAGCGGCATTCTTATGCTTCATATTCAGAAGGACAAGTTGGCTGACTTCGCCCAGCATGTTCCGCTCGGCACGAGCCGCAAGCTGTACGTTTCCGACGAGAAGGGCATCGCCTTGATCAGCCGGAAGCCCGAGGAAATCGGCACCCGTCCTTTGCTGATTTCCGGCGGGCTGCCCCGTTACGGCGCCGATGATGCGGCGGAGACGGAATTGGACGGCGAGACGTACAGTTTGACTGTCCGGCAATCGGAATATACGAGGTGGACTTACGCGGCCATGACGCCCAAAAAAGAACTGACGCGCCAGGCCAAGCGGATTCAAGTGACGACCTTCGGCATCGTACTGCTGCTTGCCGCATTCTGGGCGTTGATTGCCCGCTTCGGCTCCACGCGGATGTACGGTCCTGTGCAGCATCTGCTGAACCGGCTGCTGCCAGCGCGCAGCGAGGCCTCTCCCTCCTTCAAGAACGAGTGGCGCACGCTTGACGCTTACGTGACCGGAATGCTCCAGACAAACGAGCAGCTCCGTAAACAGCTTCACGAGCAATCGCCGTATTTGAAAGAGACAATCGTGCAGCAGCTTCTGCGGGGCGAGATCAACAGCAACGAGGCTGAACGGATTCGGCAAATGTTCGGTTTTCAGCTCCGGGGAAGCCGGTATGCGGTATGCCTGATCGACATCGACGATTATGCCGCATTTCAGCGGATGTATTCTGACAAAGACCGGCTGTTGATGATGTTCGCCCTGCGCAAATTCGCTGAGGAGATGTTCGAGGAGCAGTTCTCCTGCGTGTCCGGCATCTCCTTGCCTGGGCAGATCGCCATGATTGTAGGGCTTGAAAAGGGCGATCCCGCGTTGGAAAGTCTGCACCGTACCGCCCGTTCGTTTCTCGCAACCTCGTCGGAATACTTTCGGTTCACGGTCACGCTCGCCTGCTCCCATCCCGTACTTGCCTATCGGGATATTAACGATGGCTATCGGGAAGCGCGGGACGTGCTCGGCTACCGGCTGCTGCACGGACCGGGCAATCTGCTGCTGCCGCAGCAGATTCAGCCGGCAGAGAACCGGATTGCGAGCGATCTTCTCAAGCGGGAGAAACAGATCGTCTCCGCCGTTATGCAGGGCAAAACAGCTGAGGCCGCGGCGCTGCTCCGCGAATGGGCACGGGACATCCCGCCGTTTGTGCATCATTTCAATGCGGCGCTTGGACTGTTCGCCCACCTGATCGGGGAACTGGTTCTCTATATGCAGGAGCTGGAATTGGCCCCTTACGAGGTATTCGGTGAAGACCCCTACAAGCGGTTGTACGAGACAGCGACGATGAACGAAGCGGCGGAGTGGCTGGCGGATTCAATTTTCCCTGCAATTGGTGAACGTCTGGAGATGGCAAGTACCAGCAAGCAGCAGCGTCTGATTGGTGAAATCATCCGGTTTATCCACGGCCATTTCGATACCGATTTGTCGCTGCAGCAATTCGCCGACCAGTTCCGCATCTCCCCTTCCCAGCTCAGCCGGATGTTCAAGGACGAGACGGGTATGAACTTCATCGACTACCTTATCCGCTTTCGGATGGACAAGGCCAAGGAGTGGCTGGCGCATACCGGAATGCCGATCAAAGAAATCGCCGAAAAATTAAGCTACACCTCCGTTCAGAACTTTACGCGGGTATTCAAACAATACGAGCAGCTTCCGCCGGGCGAGTATCGCAAGCGATTTCGCGGCGAATGAAAGTCCGCTGCTCACTGCCAATATTTCTACTGACGTCGCTGCTTCGGAGCTTCCTCCTGAAGCCGGCGTTTTTTGCGCATTTTTCAAGCCGGCCGCGGCGCTTCGGGCGCTCGGGACGCGGCTTTTTTCTTTGTTTGCGGATCTTTATCTTTTCTTCCCTCCCTTTGCGAAAATGGAAAATTGCCGTGTCGCGCCGCGTCCCCCGATAATCAGATCAACTACTTCATCGCAACGATCCGGAATTTCACATCGTCCAGTTCGTTGCGGCTTTAATTAAGGAGGAAAGCGCTTGAATGCATTAACCCCTCATCCGAACCTCCCTTCCGCCGCCAGCAAGGCTCCGGGCGTTAGCCGCCTTGGCCGTTTGCGCGCCCGGCTGTGGAAGGATCGGTACCTGCTGCTGCTGGGCTTGCCGGGTATCGCTTATTTTCTCATTTATCGTTACGTTCCGATGGCGGGTCTGTACATGGCCTTCATCGAATTCAGCCCGTTCCAGGGCATTGCGGACAGCCCATGGGTCGGCCTGGAACATTTTTCCCGCATCTTTGAGGATAAGGAAATCGTGCAGGTGCTGTGGAACACCTTGGCGATCTCATTCTTGCAGATCGTCTTCGCATTCCCGATTCCAATCGTGCTGGCGCTGATGCTGAACGAGCTGCGCAATCAAATTTTCAAGCGCATCGTCCAGTCGGTCATCTATCTCCCCCACTTCCTGTCATGGGTTGTGGTCATCGGCATCACTACGATCTTTCTGAAAGGCAACGGCGTCATCAACGACCTGCTTGTGCAATGGTTCGGCCTCGCGCAGCCTGTCCCGTTCCTGACTGATCCGGACTATTTCAAGCCGCTCGTCGTCCTGCAGGTCATCTGGAAGGAAGCCGGGTGGGGGACGATTCTCTTTCTCGCCGCGCTGGCGGGCGTCAATCCGCAGCTTTACGAAGCGGCAACGATGGACGGCGCCGGACGGTTTCGCCAAATGTGGCATATTACGCTGCCGGCGATCCGCAATACGATCGTCATCCTGCTCATTTTGCGACTAGGCCACGTGATGGATGCCGGTTACGAACAAATTTTCCTCCTGCTCAACCCGTTCAATATGGAGGTCGGCAACATTCTCGACACGTATGTGTTCTTCAAAGGCATCGGGCAGTCGGATTACAGCTTCGCGACGGCCGTCGGCCTGTTCAAGGGCGCCGTAGGGCTCGCGCTCGTGCTCTCGGCCAATTACATCGCCAAAAAACTCGGCGACGACGGCGTATTTTAACCCGTCCGCTTTGGAAAGGATGATTCACTTGCATCATCGAACCCTAGGAGACCGGTTCATCAATATCGCCAACATTTTGCTGCTTAGCCTGATCGCTCTGGTCATGCTGGTGCCGTTCTGGTACGTGCTGGCCGTATCCTTCGCATCATATAAAGAATTTCTGCAAAATGAAATTATCTGGTTTCCGAAACAATGGGTGCTGAGCGCCTATGAATTTATTTTCGCCTCAAGTTCATTTGTACGCTCGATCGGCGTCACGGTGTTCGTCACCGTTGTGGGCACGATCGTCAACCTGGCCTTCACCTCTACCTTCGCGTATACGCTCGCCCGCCCGGTCATCGGGCAGCGGATTATGGTGATGCTGGTGCTGTTTACACTGCTGTTCAGCGCCGGGATGATCCCGACCTACCTCGTCGTCAAGGAGACCGGTTTGATCAACTCGATCTGGGCGCTTATTCTGCCGATCGCCATCAATCCGTTCAATCTGATCGTCATGCGGCAGTTTTTCATGAGCATTCCCGCTGAGCTGCATGAAGCGGCCGTGATCGACGGCGCCAATGATTTGAAGGTGTTCTGGAACATTATGCTGCCGCTGTCGAAGCCGTCGCTGGCCGCTTTCGCCCTTTTTTATGCGGTGATGCACTGGAACAACTATTTTACGGGCATTTTGTACTTGAACGAGCCGGAGAAATGGCCGATCCAGGTTATACTCCGCCAGATGGTGGTCGTCGGCGAGGCGCAGACGGCGCTCGGCAGCGGCCAAATTCTTCTGGAGCACGCTCCGCCCGCGGAGACGATTCAGATGGCGGCGATCATCGTGGCGACCGCGCCGATTCTGATCGTCTACCCGTTTCTGCAAAAGCATTTTGCCAAGGGGGTGATGCTCGGATCCGTCAAAGGCTGATACCGGTTCATCCGGCCGGAACGGGCTTTCTTGCGCAAGGAAAACTTTCGAAGTATGATCCAATCATGGGAGGGGCTTGTCAATGAACAAACGAGGAAAGACTTGGATTGCAGCAGCGCTCATCGGAGGAATTGCGCTGATGTCCGCCTGCGGCGACAGCACGAAGACCGAGAACCCGAATACTGGAGGCGCTGCCGGCGAAACGCCGGAAAGTCCGCAGCAGCAACAGGAGAAGCATACGATCACGATGATCGACTTCCGTTACGGAGCGATTCCTCCAACAGATGGCAAAGGACTCAAGATGATAAACGAGAAATTCGGCGTCGATTTCAAACCGCAGTACGTCGTTCGCTCCGATTACGACCAAAAGTTGAGTGCCGTCGTCGCTTCGGGTGAAATTCCCGATATCATCCTCATGGAGGCGCCGGATTCAAATTTCTATAAGTGGGCGAAGCAGGGAGCCTTTCTGCCGCTGAACGATCTGCTGGACAATTATCCAACAATGAAGCAAATTCCGGACAACATCCGCAAAGCAGTTACGGTAAACGGCAACATCTACGCGGTTCAGAGATATTTGACCGAGAACTACCAGCTCACCCCGGTAATTCGCAAGGATTGGCTGGACAAACTTGGACTTGCCATGCCGACCAACTACGAAGAGTTGAAGCAAGTCGCGATCGCCTTTACCAAAAACGATCCTGACGGCAACGGCAAAAACGATACGTACGGAATCGCCATGTCGCAAAATATAAACCCGAGCTTCGGGATGGGCGCATATTGGGATTTTGAGGCCTGGTACCATAAAAACGACGAAGGTCAGCTCATTCCAGGCATCATTTCCGAAGCGCGGAAGCAGCATATCGGCTGGCTGGCGGACTTGTACAAGGAAGGCGCGATTACGAAGGATTTCGCCCTGCTGAACTGGGCGCAGACGAATAAGGAATTTTATTCCGGAAAAGCGGGCATCTTTATCGGAACGCCTCGCGGCATGAACCCGACCTATATGCAAGGGCTGGTTGAGGTGAACCCGAATGCGGAGATCGTCCCGATTCCTCCATTCGCGGCACCGGACGGCTCGCAAGGCTTTGTCTCCTCCCCCGGCTTCTACGGCATCGTAATGCTGAACGCGAAGCTGGCGAAGGAGCCGGACAAAGTAAAAAAAATTATGGAAATGCTCGATTATGGCCGGACATTCGTGCCGCTTGAGGAGCGAACGGCCAGCAACGCCGATTTCGACTGGCTGAACGGCAAAGAAGGCGAAGGCTACAAGATCGAGGATGGCAGCGTCCGCCGCGAGGTCGAGGAGAAAGGTCTTGCGCCGATCAACTACTTGCCGGACAAAACGATGTGGGCTCCGAACGATGCAGCCAACGGCTACTCGCAGGAATACACCGTACCGCTGCTGCGTGAGCTGGCAGCCAGCCTTGAAAAAATGCACGGGGAAACAAAGCATCTGATCAATCCGATCAATTCGGTATTCTCGGAGACCCGTGCGGTGAAGGACAGCGAGTTGTCCAAATACCTGTATACCGAACAGACAAAAATGATCTTCGGCGAAAAGCCGCTTTCCGACTGGGATGCAATGGTGAAGGAATGGTCCGATAAAGGCGGCGCCCAAATCATCAAGGAAGTGAACGAGGCGCTCCAGGCGAACGGTTACTCTGGCCCGGAATGGAAGTAATTTCTATGCCTCTTGTCAATTCCGATTGACAGACCTAATTAGGGCAAGCCCGGTACTTGCGATAAAACCGTAAGTGCCGGGCTTTTTTGCTGATTTCATGGCATGATTAAGAATGCTTAAAAAAGAATTGACAAGCTATTTGTGCTATGGTAATATTTATCTTGTCGCAAAAATGGGGCCATAGCTCAGCTGGGAGAGCGCATCGCTGGCAGCGATGAGGTCAGGGGTTCGATCCCCCTTGGCTCCACCATAATTATTCAACGGGCAGCCTTGTCGGGCTGTTTTTTTGCAACAAAGATGGTAATGGTAAATGGTATTTGTAATTACGTTAAGTTTGTACGATAAAACGTACAAGTGCCCCTGGTTTTGATGTGTGTTGGAGCCATTTTGTACGATTTATCACACAAAAGGCGATCGGATTGCGACGAAATCATGGATTTTGTACGAAGAATCGTTTGAATAGGCTTGAATTGACCGGTACCAGTTGAGTTTTATACGATATTTCACTCAAAGTGACGAAGCACGCCCCGATGATCTGCACTACGCAGGGTTAATCGGGGCGTTTTTTATTCTAATCCAGGAGGCGAAGAGAGAGTGAGCTTCGAAATCGAACATGCAAAGTGGATGAAATGGCATTTGAGCAGGCGTCGTGGAGAGCGAAAGGACGCACTGATGCGGGGACACGGTTATGGGAATCAAATGTTTGTCGAGAAGATTTGGTGGTCGCTCATGGGACATTTTGTCGGGCTGCATCCGGAGTACGAGGTGAATGATTGGCGGGGGCGATCTTATTTTTTGGACTTTATGTGGAATGTGGGAGGAAACCGCTTTGCGTTCGAAATCATGGATTACGGTTCGCACGGCAAAGACCGCTCGAAGTATCGATTGGATCTGAACCGCGGGTTGTTTCTCCAGTCCCAACAATATCAAGTTATAGCGATCTCATTCGACGAGATGAAAGAAAACCCTTCATTCATTGAAGCTATACTTCGGAATATGTTGGCTCCATATCTGGCTTCAGCTACAAAGCAAAACGCGATGGTTTCGCGTACGTTTTGCAAAATTGAACGACAGCTCATGCGTTTCGCCATCCGTCACAATCGAATCATTCGTCCCCCCGAGGCGGCAAGGGAGCTGGAGCTTCATAAACAAACTATTATTAAATATTGCCGCATGCTTGTTCAGAAAGATAGGCTTCGACCGGTACCAGCCGGCGCAACAGGAAAGATCTATCGTTACGAATACTTGGGATCGATCCAAAGCCCCGATTTGTTATAGGTATTTCGGCATCAACGGTCTGATCGATCATGGGTGCTATTACTCTTAGAGACGACGAAGAGGTGCATGCGCTAGAGCCAAAGCCGGACGAGCATGATGTTTCTATTGCTAAGGTTGTCCTCGTCGAGTGTGCTTCTGCTGTAGGGTTAAATGAAGGATTCAGCCCCCCCCCTTGGCTCCATCAATACACAAAAACGAAACAGGCTGCGGCAGCAAATAAAGAAAACAGCCGTCCGGCGGACAAGGTTGACAATGGTCAAACAACGACATCACACGTCTGCACACGAAAATGGAAGTAGAGGTCGCGTATCGAGCCTAGGTTAGCTAGCTGTATCCCTCTATTCTCCGCCAACATTTAACACAAACGGCAGAAATGCCGTTTTTTTGTTTTAACAAATTCTTTTGCAGTTCAAACATATTGTATCCAATCCGGGTATCTGGCCAGGACGGCCCGTATTTGAACGCGGTTCGTCTGCGCGCATGGTGTGAAGCGGATGAGTACAGCGTTTAACTCTACTTTAGCGATCTGTATCATTGAACATTCGATATACAAAATATTGACAGTAAGATTAAAAAGATATAAACTACCAAATGAAAGTTAATTTCATAATAAATAAACTTCAATGATCTTTTAAAATCCCGCCCAGTAGAGAGCAAAAACGCCAGGACGAGTCTTGAAACAAAGGAATTGTGTCTTAATCAATTGCGGAAAGGAAGTGATCGTGTTGGAGTACCAAAATACGTTAGCTATTCTTATGAACAAAGTAAATAAATCTTATGGCTCGAAACGCGGGGTTACAGATTTAAATCTAACCGTAAAAAAAGGTGAAATTGTCGGATTTATTGGGCCTAATGGTGCAGGGAAGTCGACCACGATCCGGTTGCTTATGCAGATGATCAGCCCTACGTCCGGGGATATCTCGATTCTTGGCGAACGAATAAAGAAGGATCATCCAATGATACGCAGCCGAATCGGTTATCTGCCTTCCGAGATTAGACTTTACCCGGATTTAACTGGAAAACAGATGCTGGAGCTTGCAGCAGGCATTCATGGGGTTGATTTGAAAAAAACAAGGATTCCCGAATTTGCGCAGAGACTGCAATGGGAGATGAACCCTCGGATCCGAACCTACTCATTAGGAAATCGCAAGAAACTAGGCATACTGCTAGCACTTCTCCATAAGCCTGAATTGCTTATCCTGGATGAACCTACCTCCGGGCTTGATCCCCTCGCTCAGCAAAGCTTCTTTGAAATCGTTCAGGAATTAAATGAGACAAACGGTACAACGGTATTCTTGTCCACTCACATATTAACCGAAGTGGATAAGGTCTGCCACAGGGTCGTGTTTATACGAGACGGGAAAATCATTCAAGATTCTTCTGTTCCCGAACTAACCAAAGGAGGGGCTCATCTTTACGAGGTGACCTTTAAAGAATCAGGTGATCTAAGGCAAACGTATGGACTGCTAAATATAGATCCCCATTCAAAATATAGAGATGGGGCTTGTAGCGGAAGGGTTGAGGATGGTTGCCTAAATAAATTGCTTTCCATTCTTGCCGATAAGCCCATTAAAGATTTGAGCCTCAGAAAATTGTCTCTTGAGGAGAGATTTATGGAAAATTACAGTCGAAACAAAGAAAAGAAAGTTGAGGAGCCCAATGATGAGCAAGTTGTTTGAGTTAGAGTGGCGTCAAAATAAACGGAGTTTTTGGATCGCTCTTTGTGTTATTGCAGCGCTTCAAGCAATCCCAGCCGCCGCATCTAAGGCTTATTTAGATAGCCAAATCTCCAGCGGAACAGATCATACGGGTTCCACCGCACTTTCAACTTTTGAAGGATGGATGGCCGGTCAACCGTTTATGTTTTTCGTACTTCTTCTAGGATGCTTCGCCATAAACTGGTCAATAGGATCCATTGTAAAGGAGCGGGATCGTCATACTGCCGAATTTCTTTTCGCAACCCCTCGCAGTAGAACGAATATCTATCTGGCAAAATGTGCGGCGCATGTCGTGAAAGTCGTGATTATCGCTAGTATATCCACTGGTATTGTGCTGCTGATTGGCAAAAGTTTAGGCGTGATGAATGACGTTGTGGCTGTAAGCAGCGTCATGGCGGCCGGTCTGTTGATTATTCTCGGATTTATGGGAATCGGTTATGCGCTAACGTCTTGGCTTCCTTCCGAACGCAGTGCATTATCGCTAGGAATCGGAATCGTGTTTCTCATGTTCTTGCTTTACATGCTTTCTGATTTGACAGCATTAGAATGGCTGGGGGCTGTATCACTCTTTAACCTTTTTGATGTGTACGCAATAAGCCAGGGCACCGGGCTTGCATGGGGCTCTGTGATTGGAGCGCTCGCCGTATTTTTGATCGGCGGTTGCGTGGGCTGGAGGAGGTTAGTTCATAGAGATTTGTAAAACAATTTATTGTATCACCAGCCTATCCCTTATCAAGGAGGGCTTTTCTTTTTGGTTAATCAGAGAACGTTGAGGTTTATGACCTTAAGTGTAAAAAGGCTGTCATCAGTTGGGAATCATTAACCGATCACGCTAGTACAAGCGAGCCGTCCATGATGCTAAGGACAGCGCTGCCAGTGGATTTATCAATTTCCGCCAGATCGGAGATAAGGTTAATCATCCCGTTGCAGCTCGTGGGTAAAGACTTGGCGTACCCCAAAATAGCGCATCATCCCAGAACTGATCAATAAATGCCTTGATTTCTCCCAAGCCCTCCTTTCTCAGGCCGTAATACCTCCTGCTGCCTTCACGGCGGACGGTAACTAATCCTGATTCCGCCAGAACATTGAGATGCTGCGATACTGCCGATTTTTTATGGATAGAGTGTAAGATAAATGTTCATACTCTAATGAAGAACAAGTGGTATAATGAGAAATGTAACACCTTTACAACGATGGCGAAGCAGGTGATCATGAGATGGAAAGGGACCGCGGGACGGATCTTCTATCAGGTTGGTTGACATTGTCTCAAATTCAAATGAATGTTTCGAATGAGCTCGAAGCCGCTCTGCAGAATAAACATCAATTGTCGCTAAATGAATTTTATATGCTTTTGTTTTTATATGAAGCTCCGGACAAAAAGTTAAGATTGCAGCAGTTGGAAAGTATGATCGGCTTAAGCCAGAGCGCCCTTTCGAGGCTAGTTAGCAGATTTGAAGCAAAGGGATGCGGGGCTTTGAGAAGATACGTTTGCGAGAATGATCGCAGGGGCGTTTATACTTCTTTAACTCCGTTAGGCGTGGAAAAGCTCGAAAAAGCATTGTCAACATTCCAATCGGTATTAATGCAACAGTTTTCGAAAGAAGAGATTCAAAGTTCGCTGCAATATTTGGTCCACATGAACGAGTAAAGACAGTCTGCCTTGACGAATTGGCAGAGTCGCGCTATCATAAATGCATGCACATGCATGTATTTTCTATAGTATCCGCACGTTTTTGTCTCACGCAGCCTCATCATGCGTTAAGAAAGGCTTTTTCATTGCCGCTATAAACCGAAAAGGAGTTAAACGTCATGAATCATCTTTTTAGTTCGTTCAAGCATAAAGGGTTAGATCTAAAAAATCGGGTCGTTATGCCTCCCATGTGCCAATACTCGGTAACCGCCAAGGATGGAATTGCGACAGAGTGGCATTATCAGCACTATGTAAGCCGGGCTGTGGGCGGAGCAGGCCTTATTATTATTGAAATGACAGATATAGAGCCCGATGGTCGCATTTCGGACTATGATCTGGGCTTATGGTCCGACGATCAAATACCGCCGTTGGCGCGGATTGTAGATGCCTGTCATCTTTATGGAGCGAAAGTTGGCATTCAAATCGCTCATTCAGGTCGTAAAGCGCAGGATGCCGCCATTCCGGTCGCACCATCGGCTGTTCCATTCGACGAAAATTCAAAAACACCACGAGAAATGACTACGGACGAAGTGAAACAAATGGTTGAGAAATTCCGAATGGCCGTACGGCGTGCCGTAAAAGCCGGATTCGATACGATTGAGCTTCACGGCGCTCATGGCTATTTGATCCATCAGTTTCACTCGCCGCTTACGAATCGAAGAACCGACGAATACGGCAATGAATTGACCAAGTTTGGTATAGAAACGATTCAAGCGGCCAAAAGTGAGATGCCGGATGACATGCCATTAATTATGCGAATATCCGCAATTGAATATGTGGAAGGCGGGTATGGAATGAAAGAAAGCGTGGCATTTTCTAAACAATATCAACTAGCTGGCGTCGATATGTTTCATATCAGTGCAGGAGGAGAAGGCCCAATTGCCGCTTGGGGCAGACCAGGTACACATGCCGCTTATCAAGTGCCTTTGGCAAGAGAAATCAAGCACGCCCTGAATGTTCCGGTTATTGCCGTCGGGAGATTGGATGATCCGGGATTGGCAAATGCTGTCATCGGCAACGAAGATGCAGATCTTGTGGCGGTTGGAAGAGGCATGCTGAGAAATCCTTATTGGGGTTTGGAGGCTGCTGCTGTACTGAAAAAAGAAACTGCTATACCAAAACAATACGTTTCCGGATTCCCAGGCAAATGAAAAAGCCTGCCCGGGTTACAAGATGAGGCCAGCGGTTCAGTCCCAATAGAAGGCTCCAGGTGATCCGCAATCACTCACAGGAGCCTTCTATACTCAACGGATGCTGACATTGTCCCTCAGCTGCGGCAACCGGCATACTGCTATTCCAAGTAAGCCCAAATATCGTCCTCAATCAAAAAGCTGTGGAGCTCCAGCAAGCCGCCGCGTTTAACCCGGTTCCATGCTGGTCCGCTATAGCCGAACTCCCGCTCACAATGCTTGGCGGCCAGCTTTACATTTTTAAAGTGCAACGACTCTCCATCTTCATGCTCAATAACTAGCTGCATTGTATTCACTCCTCCGAATTAATAAATTTATTTTGTTTATTTTTATTTGATTCCAAGTAGCAAAGCTTAATATAGCTATATAATGCCTGGCACTTCTCATCCGATGGCTGGTCCACAATATGCTCCAGCATCGTACGGATAATGGCCGTCTGCTCCTGAGTTGTATAATACTCGGGAAAACCCCGCTTGTTTTGCTCGCAAAATCCGACATATCCCCGCCCGTAGGCGAACATGATCGTATCCGCATCAAAACAGACGTCCCGCCAATACCAGCCATGATAAGGGATCGGCATGTCTGTCCCGCCGCATCCTGCCAGTCCTGGCTCGTTATAGGCATCGATCTCGGCGATTTGCATATTCAGCTCATCCGAGCTATATTTCCATCTCATGTCCTGCCGTTCACCCCGCCAGTCCATTTTTTCATTTTGCTGCAGCGCTAATGCTTCTCTGACAATTTGTCGGTCCTTTCCCCGCCTGCTATGCTCATTTGCGTGCCTCAAAGCGCCGGGTCACATCCCCCGAACTCCCGTGCAGCATGCATCGCCTCGGACTTCCTGCGGTATTGTCTCAGTCTTTCCGGATAATATTTTCCGACTAGCGAAGCAAAATAGTCCTCGTTAAACAATTTCCTGTATTCCAGCAATTCTTCATAGGAGTGAAACTTGAACGGTTCCCATTCTCCGGTCCGCTGCCAATGCTCGAATATTTTTTGGTGCTTCGTCTCGTCATACAAGTCGTAGTCGCTGCTGCGAAAGCCTTGCGGCACGAGCTTAAAGGAACGAACGAGCTCCAGCAAACATTCTTCGCACAGCTCGAAGCTCCAATTCTCATTGTCATACCGGCTGCTGTAACCGAAGCTGCATTCGAAGGATTGCATTTGTATTTGCTGTTCATCCTTTGCCGTCTTGTCCGGCAGCGGCCGGTACATCGCTTGCTTGCCGCATTTGTTGCAGACGATGCTGGACGAGACGACAACCTGCTCCAGCCGCGTTATTTCCCTCAGTTCCGTTACTTCACTTCGCACAACCGCTCCCCTCCTGCTCACCCTTCAATGACTTTCACCTGAAGCTTTCTTCTTCCGAACTCTAAAGCATCATCCAGGTTTTTCATATAAATGTCCAGCTTTCCTTCCTTGATCGCTCCCCCCCGATCCTCGCAGACATACTGTTGATCAAAGTAGGGAATGTACAGCTCGGTGCCGAAGGGCATCGATGGCGGGCATGCCGCTGTATGGTTTTCTTTTACTTTAGCTCCGCTGGCCGTAATTCCGTATTCGGGATGTCCCGGTGATTTGCCCGTTGATTCCTTACCCGCTGTATAAGCTGTTACTGTAAAAATCTCATAACCGTTATTTTCATCCGCTGCATCCTGCTGTTCGCTCAGTTGGACGATCGGCAGCGGCGGCTTGACTTGTTCGGTTTCCGGCAGCGGCTCCCCGCAGCCTGCCGCACGAAAGAGCCCCATCATAATCCAAAGAAATAATACCATTGTGTCAGTTGTCATAAGCTCCCCCTGCTCGATAGGTCTGTAAGATACCGCCATACGTTAAATTGGCTAGCATGCGTCATATATGCGCTAATCTCCAAACCCATTCAAAGTTTTGTATATATTTGTTTTATATATCATCAACATGCATCAAGCATGGGATTGTATTGGTTCAATGAAGCTTGCAAGCTCGCAAGCGATGAGAAGAAACGGCTGACGCCGTCCTTAGCACGAGGCAAGTTTCTTCCCCTGAAATTTTATAGAATTTATCGAGTGAAACTTAAAAAATTCTATAAAATCAAAGATTAGGCCGTAAATCGACCTTCTCTATGTCAGCAGCCGGCATGCATTCAGCAGCCATTCGAATGGACGTTCCACATGAAGCTGATAAAGCTTGTCCGGGTCAATCGTCAATGCTCGTTTAAGCTTTAAATCGCAAATCGGTTCCTGAAATAATGCTGTCAGCGCCTCCCTTGGAGACTTCTGCATAAGGGCCAAAAATGTAGGCCGATCCATGTTATACGCAAATATTCTCCCTTCTCTTTCCCGTCGAAGCTCTTTGCGTACATCAAAAAAATTCAAACCGTATACCCGCTTCGCAAATTCCTCCTTTTCCTTATCTGTCGGATATAAGAACGCGATTTCGCTTGCAATGGATTGTGCAGTCGGCGGAATCCCCAGCTCTTGTAACATACAGTGCTCCATTGTCAAGTTCATGAATCCACCCCCCGAACAGTTCCTAAGTACTACTCTATATCTCCACATACCCAAAATACAAACGTTTGTTCGCATTTCAGGTAGTTCTCATTATACATGAGGTTGCCACATTTTACAACATTAGCTTTTTATTCATTTTTGCTTATATTTATTTGTTGTAAATAAAAAAGGAAGAGCCCGCGCTCCTCCTTTAATCGATCTGATAGACCTGTTTCATTTTTTCGATATTTAAAAAATCATTTTTGTAATTGGTAATATTCATATATTCGGAAGGAGACTTGATGACATGGAAAGCTTGCAAGATCGCCTCCAGTTCGCGAACGGTAACATCACCCTGCTCCAAATAAATATCGCGCATCATTTTCAGTATGCCGGAATTGCGAATATTGATCGCCGTGTAGGTTGGAAAGCCGCTGTATTCCGCAATGCCGCGAAGCCGCTGCAAAATAAGGTGCTGCGCTACCTGCTGCGCCTTGATCCTGCCGTTGTTCACCGATTTCAGCACATAGCCGTAGTCCAGCAGTTGCGAGGTTGCCGGAGATTTCATGTCACTGTCGGCATTGCCGTTCTTTTTGTAGTATTCCCTTTGCGTATACGCGCCTTGAATAAGCTTGATCAGCCGCTGCGAAACTTTAAGTTCTCTTACCGATCCGTCATAGTCAGTCAGCTTTAGCAGGCGCTGCCCGATGTTTACATCGGACATTTTCAAATTTCTAAGCTCTGCGCACTGCTTGCCCAGCGCCCCCTCGAATATGAGCGCAGGAATGACCGCATCCTGGTCGTTAACTAAATCCTTGTATGAATCGAGCATTTCTGCTTCTGTAAAAAAACGTTTCTTCGAATTGCTAACCATCTTTTGCACATATTCAATGCCTGCAACCGGATCAAGCGGATTAGCAGCAGAACGGGTCAAGCCGTTCTCGATTGCCCAGCGAATATAGTTTTGGACAATCCAGAACGCTCCTTTGGCGCTGGCATAGGAGGTCGGATCCAAATAACGAAAAACATCCTCAATTTCGCGCAAATTGAAGTCGTATAAATCTTTGCCGTGTTTCTCTTCGAAAATTTTGGCGCGGCTTAATATGCGGCCGTATGCGGCAGCACTTGCAGGATCTCCGGCAGCGCTCAAAAAAAGCCGCTTGTGATGCTCATTGTAATAGCCCTGTTCATAGGTCAAATTAGACATCCGGCTTCACCTCTATCGCTGCACCTGTTTGCAAATTGAATCTGTTCACGCTGGCTTGCTGCTCCCGGCTTGCTTGTACGCGACTGCATGACCGGCATAAGCCGCATCTTCACTCCTGATCGCTCCCTTATCATACATGTTCACCGCCCCGCCAGCCTTCTCCCCGCTTAAGCTGGTATTTTTTAAATTCGACATAGTCCTTCAATTCTTCCAGCAGCTGCCGCTGATCGCTTGCCCTTATCCCATCCAGTGCTCCGGCCAGCCATTCATTGAATTGTTCCATGTCCGGCCCTTGTCCGGCATATGTCCCATCCTGCTCTTGAATGGTACGACTTTCGGCCTGCGGACCGCTCATGTCGCAGCTGCTTTTCAATGCATAAATATAATCGATATCCGGCAAATATCCGGCGCTATATAACCATTCATCCCGATTGCCTCCCAAGGCGTCGGCAAGCTTTTCCACATTCGTACGCAGCGGCACGCTTTCTCCCCGCTCGATCTTGCTTAACTGCGAGTAGCTGACACCGCTTCGCGCCTCCAAATCCCTGAGTGTCATCTGCTGCTGCTTGCGCCCTTCTCTTAGCAGTTGACCGAAAGTAAGCTGACCTGCTCCCATTCCTTTCACCTCAACACTAAGATAACACAACAATTTTCACAACACAACAACCAAATGCGAACATTCGTTTGATTTTTGTATATTTTTATTTTATAATAATCGCATTCATTGAGCAACTTGATTTTTACAAGGAGGTTAAGCGATGAGCGCTTCACGCCAATTGCAACGTTTTGTCTTCAAGTTTCACTCCTCGCGCATCAGGGAAGCCGGCTGGCAGCTGCAGCTTACACTTGAGGAGGCCATCGCCCGCGATGAGCTGATCGCCTTGGCGGATAGTACATTGCTCCGATTTATCCGGCAAATTCAGCATAAAGAACAAAGCCGCGAGCAAGAAATAGAACGCCGGGCCGCCCGGCTGCGCCATGCCCTGGATGCCGAGAAGGACCGTTCGCCCGCACCCGACAGGCAGGCAAGCTACCTGCAGCTTTATCAATTGCTCTTTGTTCCCGAGTATGCCGCCATTGTCATGGATACGATGAAGGACTTTGACCGTTTAAACCTTAAAAAAGGCTTTATGATCAACGGCAAGCTGTTCCGCAGATTGCTGGCGACGCCCGGCGGCGCCAAAAACAGCACCGTCATCTATGTATCCGAGGATGTCTACGAACCGCTCGCCAAACGGCTGGACAATGGCCGCAACCCGCAGCAACCGTTCATCCCGGCCAAGCTGGAAGCCTACAAAGCGCTCGCCTGCAGCTCCAGCATCCCGGTTCCCGATCCTGAGGGCGTGCTTGTCGTGCCCGATTGCTGGACATCATTTAAAACAAATATAATCAGAATTTCCGATTCTGATGGCGACAACCCGACACTTTCCTATGAGCAGCAGGCCGAGGTTGCTTTGAATGAAAGCGATGGCTACGGTCTCATCCACCCTGACCTCAGCTTGCAATGGAGCCGCAGCCTGGGCGCAGCTTACCGCAGCAGCGGCTTTTGCATCCGCAATGCGTTTGCCAAAGGGATGGTGTTCACCTTCGACTTTATCGATTTCGCGGACAAAGTTGCCGGGCATTATATCGTCAAGGACGCATGGGGCTGCGAGCGCGATATTCGCCGCGTCCGGCTTATTTTAACGACCTCCATGCTCAAGCTGTGGGACAGCTACCGGAGTCTCGAGCATTATACCGCCTGCTGCCGCGAGAACGGGTACAAATACAGCGTAACCAAGCTGTTGCCCGAGAAGCTTGAACATGAGCGCAATCTGAACTACCAGTTCTTTCAGTCCTTCGATTTAAGCGATGAGGAGCTTGCCGAACTGGCCAGGCCAACGATTGAAGAAATTAAAGCGTGCCTGGGCGGCGACTGGCGCATGAGCCTGTTATTTTTGAAAGGAACCCGCCTACATCTGGACGGCTTCCAGCGCATGGATCCCGATTATGCCAAAGCGTTAATGATCGAGCCGCGCATGATTGATGATCCTTTTGTCAGGGAGAAAATTCATTATGCGATCAAAAAACGGATCAACGACGCCAAGATCGGCGTCCTTAAAGTAAGGGGCAATTTCTCCACCGTATCCGGTGATCCCTACAGTCTGTGCCAGAGCATATTCGGGATGGAAGTGACCGGGCTGCTCCGGGCCGGACAATTTTACGCGGAGTATTGGCAGGATCGGCAGGTCAATCAGATCGCCTGCTTCCGTGCGCCGATGACTTGCCACAACAATATCAGGCTGCTCAATCTCGTGCACAATGAGGAGATGCGCTATTGGTACCGCTACATGAAGACGGTAACCATTTTCAACTCCTGGGACACGACCGCCCATGCGCTCAATGGCTGCGACAAAGACGGCGATGCGGTGCTGACCACGGATAACCCGATTTTGCTGCGCAATCTCCGCCCGCTTGACGCGATCATTTGCCAGCAGCGCAGCTCCGGCAAGATCATTCCGGCAGAGCAGCATTTTATCAAAGCGAATAAAAGCGCTTTTGGCGATGCGATCGGTTCGATTACGAATGTCATTACGTCCATGTTCGACGTCCGCGCCAGGTTCAGTCCGGGGAGCGAAGCTTTTGAAGAGATGCAATACCGCATTATGTGCGGCCAGCATTTTCAGCAAAATGCCATCGACAAGCTGAAGGGCATTGTGAGCAAACCGATGCCGAAGCACTGGTACGATTACCGGAGCGCCGCGCCTGAAGATGACAATGAGCAGCAAGAACAACAGCAGCAGCTTGCCGCGGACAAGCAGCCTTATTTTTTCATCTATATTTATCCGCAATTAATGCGCAAGTTCAAAAGCTTTATTAAAAATGCCGAAGAAAACTGTCTCGTCAATTTCAAGCTGACCCTTGCCGAATTGCAGGATAAACCGGCGCGTACCCCGGAAGAGGAAAGCTTTTTACATTATTTTCAGCTGACCAGTCCGGTATCGATGAGCCCCTCCACGATGAACCGCCTGTGCCGGCATATCGAGGCAGTCTTTCAGCATGACCGGCTTCCGGCAACCGCTGCGGGCGCAGCTTTTGACTACAGCCTTTTGCAATCGGGCCGGGTCATTGATCCATGCCGTATGGAGGCAATCAAGCATTTATATGAGCAGTATTTGCAGCAAACGAAGGAGTTTGCCAAAAAAAGCAGCTATGAACGCATCGATAAAGAGGAGCGGTCGCAGAAACGCAAGCTGTTCGCCTCCATTTTCCAACAAAAGGCGCTGGCGCTTTGCCCTGACCGTGAGCAGCTGGCTGACATCGCAGTTGAGCTCTGCTATCCGAAAAACAGCTCGTCCAAGCAGTTTGCCTGGGATTTGTGCGGCGAGCAAATGCTGCTGAACCTGCTGCGGCATGCCGGCGGACGCATTTTTATTCCGGAGCGCGCAGAGGATGGCGATCTCTTTTATCATGGCGAATCCTTCAAGCTGAACACCTACTATCTGCAAGCGGAGGAGCTTTTTGATGAAAACCGTAACGAATGAAATCGAGATGCTGCAGCAAATTTTACTGGAAAATGCCATCGATCCGCACAACCCGCTCACTTCCATTCGCATCCTGGCCAAATATCTGCATCAGTACGGCTGCGATAAGCCGAAAATTGAGGCCACCCTGCAGCAATATATGGACAGCCACCGGGAATCCCTTCGCCTCGACCCGCTCGTTTGGGGCCGCCGGCTGACCAGCGCCGTCAACTACACAGTCAAGCATTCGCCCAAGCTGATCTATATCGACCATGTAACCGTTACAGAGACAGAGCTGCAGCGCATTAGCGCATTGAATAACGACAACCGGGAAAAGCTGGCCTTCTCCTATCTGGTTCACAGCAAGATCAATAATAAAAAATACAACAATGAGCTGTATGATGTCTACACACCGACCTCCGACATTATAAAAGAAGCGGAGTGCAACAAGCCGGTCCGCCCCCCTTCCGGCAAGCGGACGCTGGCACGAGCGGTCCGTAAGGAAAACCCGCTGCTGGCCATCAGCGACCTTGTCCAGGCAGGCTATTTGGAGCAAACCCGCTCAATTGGCAAAAACACAAAAAAAACGGTGCTGTTCGCCGACGAGCATAGCCCGGCCGTTTTCCGCATTGACGATTTTAATCACTATATGAACTATTACTTGGAATGGCGCTACAAAGCGGTTGCCCGCTGCCCCGCCTGCAATGACTGGGTGCGCACAACAACCGGCCGTACCAAGTATTGCCTCGCCTGCCGCAAGGAAAAAGAGAAGCAAGCCAAACGGGAATCCTGGCATCGAAATAAAGCGAATTACAAGGACTAGACGGTATTTAAAATAAAAATATATAGAATTACCAACAGGAACATGTGTTCGTTAATAAAATACTAATATGAGTAGATGCAGCTGATCTATTCGCTCTTTCAGGAGGAGAAAGAAAAATGAACAAGAAGGAACTGACAGAAGCTGTCGCAGCCCGGCTTGACGCCTCAAAGAAGGATATCGCCCAGATCGTCGATGCGATTGTGCTCACGATCTCCACCTCACTTGCGGCAGGCGAGGCTGTAAAAATCGCCGGGTTCGGCCATTTCATCATTTGCAGCCGCGCACCTCGCAAAGGCCGCAATATCAAGTCCGGCGCAGAGGTGGCCATCGCCGCTCGCCGGGCGGTCAAATTCAAGCCGCTCCGCGTCCTGCGGGCGGCCGTGAACGTGTATAACTGCAGCCCCTGATCCGAAAGCTGCAGACGATTGGAGGGATTTTGCTTTGTCCAGACTAGCCGAACTAACCGCTTGCCGCAATCTCATTGCCGGACAATTGGCGAACGATCAAGAGCTGCGCAAAGCGCTGTTCTATACGGACAGCGACTTTCTGGCCCAGCCCGACGTCGCGCCTGAACAAATTATGTACAGCCATCTTTATCCTTATGCTTACAGCCCGACGGCCGAAGAGTCGCCGCAGCTGAAAAAAAGCTACATCGCCGTCTCGCTCAAAGACTACGCCAAGGCAGGCGGCGGCGCTTTTATGGCCGGCAATTTATTCATCCATGCCATCACCCATCGCGACTTGTTTCGCACGGACTATGACTGCATTCGCCCGGACTATTTTGTCTCCAAAATCTACGACCTGCTCGCAGAGCTGCGCGGCATTGGCGTCGGTTCATTAGAATTTGCCGGCATGACTGAGCTTGTCGTCAACGAATATTTCATGGGCAATGTGCTGCAATATCGTCCGCTGCAATTCAGATAGTCCGGATGGAGTGATGGAACGCGATGTTTAACCGACTGTCCGCCTTTTTAGGCAAACCGCTCCCCTTTCACGGGGTCAGCGTCCATTCGCCAACAATTGACGAAATTGCCGATAAAGGATATGCGCATTATCAAATTCATCTTATTTTAGCTACATTTGATAAAGAAGGCGTGCTTCTTCACCTGTTTGGCATCTCGGAACAGGATTACGCGCCGCTGGCTGAGCAAGACAGCTTTGACCTGCTAACCTCTCATTCGCAAATTGCCCAGCACATTGCAGATTCTCTCTCCTTCTTTGTTAAAGCGGATGTCTCCTATCTTCCGGAGGAAAATTCGTTCGCATGCGACGGCACGCTGTTTCTGGACAAAACAAATTATCAGGAATGGATCACACTCATTCAGCAATTGAACGGCATGACCGACAGCAGCAAAAAAACGGAGCTCCAGTTCAAAAATGAGCGGGCAAAGCGCCTTTACAACGAGATGCAGAGGCAAAAAAGAAAGCTGAGCGCAAATCAGCAGGACGCGCTGGAGCTGAAAGACATTTTGTCCATCCTGTGCAGTGTCGAGGGCAACGCGGTCAGCGTTTTTAATGTCGGCAGCTTGACCATCTACCAGGTTTACGAGCAGTTCGAACGATTGAGTCTGAACTACAAGCGGCAAACCTTGCTGCCAGTATGGGCGAATGGCTACTTGGGCGAAGGCGAGAAATTGCCCGAGCTCTTCACTAAAACAACCCTATAATCCGCCAAAGCGGATTCAATTATGAGGAGGAACATTTATTATGACAATCGATATTGGACGTTTGGGATCCCGCGAAGTACTAAAACTGCAAGTATTTGACTACGTAACGCAAAAGCCGCTGATGCATTTTGACTACGCCAACACAAGTACATACGAAGGCAAATCGACCCGCGTATTCGCCATGGGCGCCGGCACGAAACGGATCGCCTGGGACGGCGAAAAAGAATTGACGCTGACCGTCGAGACGCAACTGTTCTCCCTGGAGCATCTGGCCCTTATTACAGGTGAAAGCATCGTAAGCGGCGCCCGCGATATTTATGAGGTGGAAACGCTGGTCGTCGGTGCCGACAAAAAGCTCGAGCTGCGCAAAACCCCGATCGGCGCGGAGAACGGTGTTGCCGTATTCCCGTACATTAATGGTGTCATCACGCACGACAGCCAAGCGATTGAAAGTGTAACCGACAAAACAGTAACGCTCGATGCCGCCGCAACCGTCAAGCCTGGCGATGAAGTGCAGGTGTACTACCAATATCAAGTGATGGATTCCAAAAAGGTTTCCTTTACAGCGAACGGCTTTCCGAAATACGTCAAGCTCGTCGGCGACACGCTGTATGTGGATGAACTGCGCGGCGAAGCGATCGATGCCCAGCTGGTCTACTACAAAGCCAAGCTGCAGCCGAACTTCACAATCGCTTCCAGCAGCTCGGGCGACCCAAGCAGCTTGAGCCTCGTCTTCGACCTGTTCCCAGTCAAAGTCAACGGCGAAGACACCATCGCCGATCTCGTGCTGTACGAGGACTAATTCGTTTTTTTCGCGAGAGCGGGACTCCTGTGCGGGTCCCCTCTCCCTTCTTTTTATTTTTCAAGCAGACTTTACAGCCGGTCATTCACGACTACCAACAGCCTGCTTGATTGTGCGGCACTTGTCAGGCGCCGCAGCGCAACGTCTGTTTTAAAAATAAAAAGACCGAAGGAGGCATAACAAATGGCCGACAATAGCAAAAGCATCACTCCGAAAAGCAGCAAGCCAAAAAAACTGAGCGCCACCGCCCTCAACAAAATGGCAGCTAAATTAGATGAAAAACAAAAAATTATCGTACTCGGGGAATACGAAGTCAACCTGCAGCAAACGTGGCGCAAAAGCGCGATTCGCGACGTCATTTTGAACTACCTTGATATTTTGCAGCAATTAAATCAGCAGGACGATATTACCAACACGACAATCGCCAATTCCGTCGCCTTGATCGACACCTTGCTAGTACAGGCGTTTACCGATATCCCCTTTCCGAAAAATAAAACCGATCTGAACAGTCTCATTCATATGACCAATGTTTTGCTCGATAACGGCATTCTCGAAGAAGTTGTACAGGCCTTCCATCCTGACAATATCACCCGCTTCCAGCAGGAATTCGAAGCCTTCCAGGCCAGGCTGGGCGAATATCTCGGCGACCTGGCCATCAAGCGCGGCGCCAGCCAGCCATGGAATCAACCGTTGAATCCGTCTTCGGACTCCGATGAATCGCAAGACAACCCGACAAACCCAATTACAAAGGAGAATTAATCCGCTATGAAATTACTTGCCTATGAATTAAATCCATTTATCGAATTTCTGTATCACCTGAAGCTGGCTGGCAAAACAAGCAGAATGCGCAGCCGCCTGCTCGCCGTCCTGTCTGAGCTGGCCCAGCGTCACGAGTCCGAAGTGAACAAGCTGGTGCAGGAATATGCCGAAAAGGATGAGCAAGGTAAGCCATTCATCGTCGAAGAAGAGAAAGGCAGCTACTACAAAATCGCCAATATGGAGCAGTTCAACAAGGAATACCAGGAGCTGGCTCAAGAAGAAATCGTGCTCGATCTGACCGCCGAGCGCCGGGCGATGCTGGAATGCGTCCGCGATGCCGTGCTGGATTGCGAAGATGTGTTCGAAGGCGACGACGCCATCCGTTACAATCGCTGGTGCGATATTGTCGAAGCGATTCAGTATGAGGAATAAGGGAAGTTGCACAAATGTAATTTTAATAGAAAGGAGCGAGATGAATGAGTAAAAAGAAAAATGAAGGCCGAATCTCTCTTACCCCAGAATTGGATCTCAACTCAACAGGTAAACTCAAAAGTGATATTATAACACTATCCAAAGATGCTAGTTTGCCTGCTCTGAAATTAAAACTTGCCATCGATCATGCCGGATCAATCAAAAATATCAATATTGCAATCAACGCGCTGGCAAACGATTCCGGGCTAAAAAAAATTTCGATTGGCGCAAAGCTTGATCCGAACAGTATCACACAGATTCAGCAGAATATTTCCACCAAAGGAAATGTCAATATACGAGCAAACATCGTTAATACAGATAAAATTATAAAGAATATTGACAATGTAAGAAAAGCGATCGAAGAACCGCCAGAGTTCGAAAAAGCTTTTGCCGGTGAACTGATCAAATTTCCGGCTGCAGAGGCAGCTAAGGCCATATATAGCACGCTTAAAAACGGGCTTGTATCCGCCGTCGACACCATTATTTCTGTCGATGGTAGAATGAATGAGCTTAAACGCACATTGTCGGATAGCACCAATACAGATGCCGTCTTAAAAAACAGTATCAGCCTGGCTAAAGAGTTGGGCATGTCCATCGAAAGCGTTTTGGAAACCACTACCGTCTTCGCCCGACAAGGCTTTAATTCTGTAGACGCCACGGCGCTTGCTCAAGTCTCGTCTACCATGCAAAATATTAGCGGCATGAACGCTGACGAGAGCATGAAAACCCTTACCAGCGCTTTGCAAAACTTCAATATTGAAGCACGCAACAGCATGCAGATTGCGGATAAGATCACCGAGGTTAACAATCTGGCCTCCTAGCATGGCGACATGTTAGACAAATCTAGCTATATCAAGGGAAGTCCAGGAGTGGATGATCTTGAGGAAAGACATATTTATCAAGATAAATATGAATCCGCAACGACTATACGCTAGAGTCTCTTTAGAAGCCGAACTTCATAAGAGAACAAGACATAGTCTGAACTACACGTATAACTCAAGTTGCAATGAAGGTGTAGAGAGAAGGTCAAGTGTAAAGACACTTTCGAGAAGCACCTTCTCCGCTATTCCTCCTCAGGGATAGTCAGTAGCCGCAAGGTGAAAGTAACAGCATGGGATAAAAAATTCGCAGTCACATCGCAAGATATTGCCAACTCACTGCAGCAAGCAGGACAAGCCGCCAAATCTTTTGGAGTAGATATTGACCAAGTCATCGGCCATAGTACCGCTATTATGTCTCTTACGAAGGAATCCGGAACCGAAGTCGGGGATGGATTAAGCAAGATCTACTCTCGTGTTGCCACAGCGCCGGAAGCTAAAGATGCTTTTAAAATGGCCAACATAGACTTCGAGCAAAATGGCAGCATCCGCAAAGCCGGCGATCTAATCGCTGACCTCGCGGCCAAATGGTCCTCCCTATCCGATACGCAACGTGAGAATATCGGTTTAACATTAGCGGGCGAAGAGCATTACCGGCAGTTTACTGCGTTGATGCTAAATTATAATACAGCTGTGCAGGCAACTGAAGCGGCTGTTTACTCCAATGGATCCGCATCTCGGGAAAATGCAGAGTACATGCAGTCGTTGCAAGGAAGAATAGATGCGATGAAGGCATCTTGGCAGGAGTTTTCGCTTGCACTTGGGAATAGTGCTCTAAAAGACGCCTTAATAATACTTATTGAACTCGGAACGAACTTCATTAACAATCTGACGATGTTTACCGAAAAGTTCGGTAAATGGCCGGCAGTTCTTGGTATTGCAACAACAGCTGTGTTTGCACTTACTAGAGGACTTCAGGTGCTTATCCAGTCATTAATAAGTACAGTAAAAGGATTCTATCAGACTCCTCCTGCTGCAACAGCTGCAACCGGTGGCGTTAGAGGCCTTACTGTTGCTGTTAACGGTCTTAAGTTAAGTATTAAAGGATTACTTGCCACAACAGGTATTGGTCTGCTCCTCGTTGCTATCGGGACTGGTGTTGAATGGTTAATCGGAAAATTTGGCGATGCGAGCAACTCCAGTGACGACTTAGCGGATTCTTTTACAAATTTACAAGAAAAAAGTGCCAACCTAAATCACTTGCAATCACTGTCTGACGAGTATAGTAAATATAAAGATGTTGTTTCTCTAACTGCGGATGAAAAAATCCGTCTCAGTGAAATTGAAAATGAGTTGCAACAAACCTATGGAATTAATATCACCTCGTTAAATGAAAACTCAGACGCGTATTCCAAAAATAATGAATTAATACAAGATAGAATAAACTTGTTAGACGACGAATATAAGCGTGAACAACGGAAAGCTGAAATAAACTATAAGGCTGATAAAAAAGAAATTGAAAAAACAATCACCGAAAAGCGTTCACAGGCTGACGATGCAGAAGTAGAGTACGAAAAGGCACTGGCAGAGTATAATGAATTCTCAGCAAAAGTCAAAGCCAATACTCCTGTTCTTGGTGACAAATATACTTTTACAGCTTCTGGAGCATTTAATGTGCAAACTATACTTGACCCTGCAAAAGACACCGAAGAAATCGAAAATATGGGGGAGAAACTAGCTGCAGCTGTAAAAAAAGCACAAGAAAAATGGGAATCAGCTAATGAGGAATTCGCATCCTCTATTAAGCCGAAGGAACAGTATCTCAATGTCATGTTTCAAGATTATATCAAAAATATTGAACAAAATGGCACAAAAATAAACAATTTTACACGTCCGTTATTCGAAGCTCTATCCACAATTTCGATTAAAAGTAATATCGAATTTGATGCAGAGCAACTAAAAAGCATCTTTAACATCTTTAACACTGCTAAGATTACTTCATTAGACGATATTCAAAGGGTATTTGATCAGCTTCCAGGTAATCTTAAATTAACTGGAGACGAACTAGCTGCACTAAAACAAGTAATTGCACAAGTAGGGCTCGATAAACCAACTAAACAGGGTTATGAGTTAAAAGACGCTATGGAAGAAATCTCAAAGGCAACAAACAACTACTCTGAGAAAACCAGAGCGATTGCTGACGAGATGAGAAATTTCGATAACGCTATCCGAGGGGTAACAGATGGACAAATCTTGAGTAGTCAGGCTGTACAGGACCTGATACGTCAGTATCCAGAATTGGCGCCTTTAATTCGAGAAACATCCAACGGGTGGACCATTGAAAAAAATGCTTTAGATGAAGTTCGTAAAGCAAAAGCAGAAAAAGCAATTCAGGATTTAGAAAATGAAAAAGCTTCTACTTACGCAACACTTACCAATATTCTAGCAAGAGTCCAAATGTACGGCCTAGAGGCTAAAGCATTAGCTACCCCCGAAGGAAGACAAAAAGCATATGATGATTTAGATAGTAATAAACGAGAAACAATTGATATCAATATAAATGCTATTAATCCATTTGAATTTGCTGCAACTTCTATGTACAATGCTGCTGCAACTCAACATAACAAAACAATAGAAGAGGCCCAAAGGCAAATATTAAATCTTAATGAAATTGAAGCAGCATTAGAAATATATAAGAAAAATATGGATAATCCGAATTACGGGATTGAACCACGAAAAGCAAATTCCAGCTCGGGTCCTCGCTCTTCAGGAATATCTAATAGTAATAATGGTACGCCACCAAAAAAAGAAGTTGAAGTCTACAAACCAAACTTCAACTACGACAAAAACGAGGAAGCATTAAAAGAGTACAATCGTCAGCTGCAGGAAAACCAAAGACAAATTGATGAAGCTAAAGCTACTGGTCAAGATTATAATCAACTGCTTCAAAACAGAACAAAAATTTATGAAAACATGTCTAAAGAGCTGGCCAAGCAATTAAAGCAACAAGAGAAACAATTGGATAACCGTAAAAAAGTATTAACAAGTCTGGAACTGCTCGATAAAGATGGCAATATAGTCGATAAAGTCCAAAACAAGTTAGTCGAGCTTAGCAAGAAAGACCAAAAAACACGTTTGAACTATTCCATGGAGCAAATCGAAACCCTTTTAAGCGAATATACTTCATTGCCGGATAAAATAGATAAAACGAAATCGGATCTTAGCCAAGCGATCGCTGGCATGGTGGAAATTCTCACATCGCCGCTCGATCTTATACAATCTACCGGACAAACAAATCGCAGCCGGCTCAATCGGAATATCTCCCTGCTAGGCGAGATTAATACTGAAGAAGAGAAAAAAGCAGTAGCCGCCTACGGCCAATCCATTCTAGCTTCCTTAAAAAAAGAAGCAAGCGATATTGCCAAAGAAATCGCGCGTTTAAATAAATTAATCAGCTCCAAAAAAAGTACGAATGAAGAGAAAAAAGCTGCACAAGAAGCTCTTACCAAATATCAAGATTCCGCAAACAACATCAATTTAGAGATGATGCAGCAAGCTGAAAAGGTTGGCAAGGAACAATCCGATGCCACCACGTTTGGCTTTAACAAAAAAATCGAAGATATTGATTTTCAAATTTCCTTGCTGGGCGATTCAGATGAAGATCTAAAAAAAATTGAAGAGCTCAATCGTGAAAAACGGGAAATCATAACTGCCGCTCAGCAAGAATTGAACAAAGAAATTACCAAGCTGGAACGAAAATTGACGACTGATCTCTCCAAAGAAGAACGTCAAAGAATAACAGCAAAGCTGGAAGCGCACCGCGAATCGTCCAAGCATTTTCAGCAAATCGAAGTCAATTCGCTTCGTAATGAGCAAAAAGCGCGAGAAAATCAAGCAGATGCAATTATAGACAACTACAAAAAAATGCTGAACAAGCGCAAAGAGCTTGAACTGAAAGCCCTTCAAGAACGCGAAAACATGCTTGACGAGGCTCATCGCAACAATATGCAGCGTCTTGATGATGAGCTTAAAAAATTCGAACAAGCGACGGCCGATCAGCTAAAAACCATTGACCGTCAAGACGAAGAAGATACATTTGAGAAAGAACGCGGTAAAAAACAGAATGAAAAACAGGATATCGAACGTAAAATTTCCGAAATATCTCTCGACGATTCTATTGAAGCGAAGGAAAAAAGAAAAGAACTTGAAAAAGAACTCGCCGACAAAGTCTTGGAAATCGAAGAGTTCAATCATCAAAGAATTAAACAACTTCGTAAAGATGCCCTGAATGACAAGCTGGAAGAAAAACGGCGGGAAATTGAGCTTGAAAAAGAAACGGCCAATACCAACCATGAAAACATGAAAAAGGCCTTTGAACAAGCTCGAGAATATATTAACACCACTTACGAAGAGATGCTCAATGATGAACAGAAATTTCATCAAATGAAGCAAGATCTAATGAGCGGCGATCTGAATGTTGTTAAAACTGTTATCGGTGATATCAAAGGCGAGTATGAAAAACTATTTGAGTTTGTAAGAAACAACCAGGATGTTTTAAAAATTGGCGAAAAAACGTTAAGCAACTGGCAATATGATTTTAATCAGGATCAAAGCAAGTTGGATGACCACTTAACTTCCACTCCTTTTTTCCAACAGCAAGAGCAGCAGAAGCAAACAAGAGAAGATGCCTGGAAGACCTATCTTGACAACAAAAAAGAAGCAGAAGCGATTAAAAATAATAAAGATCCGCGTTTTAACGAACTGAAAAAAGCGAATGATGGGCTCAGGAAAATTTGGGGCTTTCAAGACGGATCTTATAACACTTTGAAAGACCTGCAAAAATTCAACACAGGCGGCTACACTGGTGATTCACAAGGATTGGCCTGGCTGGACAAGAAAGAGCTGGTACTTAATGACAAGCAGACGGCCGATGCCCTTAGCATTTTTAATATTGCAAGCAATATTATCGACAAAATCAGAACCTTTGACCTGAATAATCTGTTCAAAAAAACGGATTTTGAAAGCCGCTCCAGCCAAACGCTGCAGTTCAACAAACTGATTCATATCGACAAAATAGAAAAAAACGCCGACGTCGACTATTTGCTCGACAAAATCAATACACAATTTAAACAATGGGGCTTCGTTTTAAAATAAGCTCCCTTCGCGATCAGGTGGTGATAACATGTCTTTTAACAGTATGAACTTCTCTTATGACGGGATTCGCAACGATGTGATGGGCGTATCGCTTATTAGTATGTCTTCCGGGTTTATCGAAAAGTCCTTCTTTGGCGACCGCGAGATTATATCCGCCTCTGTTCCCGGCAACCATACTCCTTATATTTATGGGGAAAGGATTCAGCCCTTTCGGATCAAATTGCAGCTCTCTCCATTGGACGGCTGCTGGACAAGCGAATTAAAATCGAAAATAGCCCGCTGGTTAAACAACGGGAAATTTAATGAGTTCTATTCAACCGATGATATCAACCGGCGCTACTTTGTAACCTATGTCGGCTCCCCTGCCCTATTTACGACCGCGCTGAATCAAGGCTATATCGAAGTTGAATTTTCCAATATAGATTGCTACGTAAGAAGCCCTGTTATGGAAAAAATTTATCATAATACAACGGGCGCCATAGAAGTTGAAATAACTAATCTGGGCGATACAACAATCTTTCCCAATCTTCACATCCATAAAGTCGGCACCGGAAAGATTGAAATCAGAAATCGCTCCAACGGCAATAGCTTAAGTTCCATTAACGGCTTATTGGACAAAGAACTGCTTTATATCAATGGCAAAGAAAAATATATAGAATCATCAATTTCCAATACGTACCGTTACAAAGACTTCAACGGCAACTACCCTTCGCTGGTTTACGGCGTAAACCGCATCCAAATTAACGGTGCATGCAAAATCAAATTTGATTATCGCTATGAATTCCTGTCGCAATAATCAAGGTCTTTTAGGGGGAGAAATCATTGTATGAAATAAATTTTAATGACCTTTCTTATAAAGACACTCGTTTTTTTCTGTGCAAGCCGAATCGGGAGCCAATCGCTCAATTGCATTTCACGCTGAATGAAAAAATCATTATGAACTATGGCGGAGTCAATGAATTGCAGCTGACCATCCCCTACTCGATCACCACAGAGACAGGCCAGAGCAAACGCAATCCAATTATCGATCTGATTACCGGCGACTATTTGGTCCGGCATGATTTTAAAGGAAAAACCATCGATTATTACATCATAACCAATCCTGAAGATCATGCCTCCGAAGATGATCAGCAAGATAAGACGATTACCTGCTACCAGCTTCATTATGAGTGGAAAAACAAGCTCGTCCGCATTTTGAAAGGCACCATGCCCCTGTACGATCCGGTCGGAGACAATGGTGTACTCAACAAGACCTTGTTGTATAAAACAGACTGGACCATCGACTATATGGATGGCTCCCTGCTTACCAAATACCGCACATTCGATACTGGCGAAAAAGATTTGCTCTCTTTCATCTTCGAAGCCATCGATACTTACGGCTTCTACATTCCGGTTGTCGATACGGTCAACAAACGTCTTTCGATTTATTTGGACGAGAATTACGGACGAGATGAAGGACTCACGATCGAATACGGAAAATATTTAAAATCAATCAACGGCAAAGAAAACTTTGACGATGTCGTGACCCGCCTGTATGTCTACGGCAAAGATGAAATTTCAATTAATCGGCTTACTCCGGCCGGAACTGACTATATCGAGTCATTGGATTATTACATGCATCCCTACGCTCAAGATGCGAACGGCAACACTTTTCAGCATTCCCGCTACTTGAGTGACGAACTATGCGAAGCGTTAATGAAATATAACAAGCTGCTGGATGAGAAATCAAAACAATTCCAGTCGCTGCTCGCCGACGAAGAAGCTCAGGTCAACGAGCGCACAAAGCGGGAAAATGAACTGACAGCACTGCAAACGGAGCTTTACAAGCTGCAAGACAGAAAAGATGTCCTGGTCAGTTTGGGCGAAGACCTTACTCAAATTAACCTGCAAATCACAGCGCAGCAAGCGCAAATTGACAGCAAAAACAAGGAAATTACCGCGATCCAAAACAAGCTCGCATCGATTGATTCCCAAAAACAATCGCTAAGAAAGCAAATTGCGATCGAGAACAATTTTACTTCCGTGCAAATCAAAGAACGCAACTACTATATTCGCGAGCGCGTCTGGCGCGATGCCAACTACTCCTCGCCCGAAGATTTGCTGGAGCAGGCCAAAAAGAATTTGCTGCTGTGGAGTCAGCCGCAAGTCGCTTATGAAATCAATGCCATCGACATTATCAATCAGCTTAATCTTACCTACGATCGCGATCGTCTTAAATTGGGGAGCATCATTACAATCCGTTATCCGGATTTTGGAATTGACATTCAAGCCAAAATCATCGTCATCGATCACGATATTCGCAACAACGGCCTGACCCTTACCATCGCCAATTCCAAGGACATCAAATCCGGTTTCCATAAAATCAAAGACCTGCTCAATCGCAGCGTCAATACAAGCACACAAGTCGACATGTCGCGCTACAAATGGGATCTATCCGAAGAAAACAACACCGAAATCGATAAAATATTGAACAACGCCTGGAACGCCAACAAAAACGCCATCGAAGGCGGCGACAACCTCCAATACTTGCTCGACCGCAGAGGCCTGACCATCAAAAAGCCTGACGATCCACTCAAGTTTCTGAGGGCTGTAAACTCTGTCTTAGCGATCACCAATGATGGCGGGAATACTTATAAGAATGCCATTACTTCGAATGGTATTACTGGTGAATTGATTATAGGTAAAATTATCGCTGGCGAACTGTTGGTTATTCAGAATAAAGCAGGTTCAGTCAAGATAGATAATGACGGTTTAACTGTTACAAATATGGATCTTACCATAACGCGAGATGATAAGAAATCACGAATCGTTATAAATGCTAAAAATGATGCCACAACAGGTGGATTTAGGATTCAAAGTTCTAGTAATGGCACAACCTGGACAGATAAGCTGTATGCAGATACTACAGGAAACCTGATAATGACTGGTAATATCTCTATTGGTACAGGAAATGAGATTTTTAAGGCTGATGATAAGGGGATTTACTTAGGAAGTCCTTCATTTGCAAATGCTCCTTTTTCTGTTTCTCCAGCGGGATTCTTGAAAGCAACAAATGGATCATTTGAAGGTAATATAACTGCTAAAGGAACAATAACAGGTGGTAAATACAAGGATGGAGAAATAGTAGGTAGCTCAATTAATGTTAACGATGGTGTATTCAAAGTTGAAAAAGATGGTAGTATGACTGCTACATCTGGAAGATTTACAGGAACTATTTCAGGTTCAACAATAAGTGGCTCATTGTTCATTACTTCTCCAATACCTGTTGGACGAAGAATTGAAATGGATTCAAATGGATTTAGGACATTTGATTCTGGGAATAAATTAAGAGTTAGTATTAATACTAGTGATGATAAAGGGATATCTGGGATTACTTTTTATGACCAGCTTGGCAACTTTGCGGGTGAGATCAATACGTACACAGAAAATAATTACCAGAGACTTGGTATTGGAGCGACTAAATTCCATCTCTCATCAAACGAGATTTTTATGGGTTCAAATGACACCACAAACCCTATAACTTTACAAGGGACAACTAAAATGATGGGTAATGCAAGTGTACAGTTTGATTTGACCGTTCGTAAAAGAGATCTGTTGAAAGAATTAGATGGACTTGATACAAGAATTTCCGCTGTTGAGAGAAAGTTAGATACCAAGGCAAGCAACACTCACAAGCACACAGTTAAAACAAATGACCACAATCACGGCAATACACAAAACTCGAACAGTGGCGGTGGCACTTGGACATCATCAGAACCAATTTAATGTTCTACCATCATCATTTCCAATATGATACAATTATAATTGAATCATAATAGGAGGGATTTAAATGAAAAAAATTGGATATCTAGTGACTGGTGTTGCTATTGGATGTGTATTAAGTATTGGTGTTTCAGTATCAGCGGCAAGTATTAAATCTATGATTGGACAGAAAATTCAAGCAGAGGTGCCTGTTACAATCAATAATAAAGCATTATCTCAGGATGCTATTATTGTGAATAACACATCTTACATTCCTTTAAGAGTTGCTTCTAATGAAGTTGGATTAAAGGTTAATAGTGCGAACAATAAAGGAATTTCACTTTCAGGTGATAGTGGAGCGAAAGGAGGAACTAGTGTGACTACAACAATGGATAAAACACAAGCTAAAACTGAATTGAATAAAGTAAACTCGGAAATAGATAAGTTAAATAAAGCTCTTGCGGAAGAGACAGAAATACTTGAATTAACGAAAGAGAATTTGAAAGGTGTGAAGGAAAATTATGAGCAGGCTAAAAAGTATCATGAAGAGAATTACCCAAATCAGCCGTTTGAGGAAAGTGATAGATATAAAGTTACTAGTGGATCAGTAAAATCAGTAGAAGGATTAGCTAAAAGTACTGAAAACGACATAAAATCAATCCAAAACCAACTTGCCGAACTCGAAAAGAAAAAAGCTGAACTTGAGAAAATTGTGAATTCATAAGACTCGCTTATGCGGGTCTTTTTTGTCGAGCAAAATGTATACAATTTTTGACTTTGATCCGACTCCCGAACTTGACATGTATACGTTCTTGTCGATATTGGAAAAAGTGCTATTATGAATGTATACAAATTGGTATTTTTCCAAACTTGCGTTTTATCCATTTCGATGAAAGTGTATACATGAGAATTTACTTGTGATCATATACTACCACTAGAATAGTTCTAGGAGGTGGAGATGATGAACAAGAGGAGAGTGAAGAAGATGGCAGTTAACATGAGAGAAAGACCAAAACTGCAAGGTAAAGATTTGGAGAGATTCTTATATAATGCTAAAAAAAATGAAGAGTTTATGAAAAATTTTGCCGCCAAAAAGGTTAAAGAATATAATGACCGTTTCTCTAAGTCCTAGTATCGACCCACAGAGATTGATCTATAAAATTATTTCGATTGACGACATAGGCGCAATTAAGCAATTTAGATGTGGCAATGGTTCTATGGAGACATTCCTGCATACCGAGCCTATCCATCTCATATAGAACGTGAATCAAGTACAACGCTAGTATACTATGAAGATGTGTTAGCCGGTTATTTTACCATTAAACATGAGGAAACGAATTATCCACCTTGGTTAGACGGAAGCAGCTACAGCTCCTCGCTTGACATAGCCAGACTGGCTGTTTGTAGTGATTTTCAGAATAATAGATTAGGGACTTACATTATTAAATATATCATTAATATGGCCATCCAAGTAAATGAACGCTTTATTACACTTGACTCGCTATACGAGCGTTGGGAATGGTATAAAAGATTCGGGTTCAACTACCTTTTCGAAGAGGATGTTCGTAAACCGTCAGAGATTGTTACAATGATTTTGGATTTATATGATGAAGATTTAGTCATGCATATTACAATCAGTAGCCCTTTTCTTTCTAGGAACGTCTTTTGCTATTCTTAAATGACTCGCTTATGAAATAGTATTTCTAACAAAACAATCTTCACCAAAGACATCAACTACTTGATGTCTTTTTTGCATTTACTAAAAAGAAAGGCGGGAATAAATTGTCCAATATATTCGAGTATAAAGATCCCATCATCTACAATTTACGGGCTGGCACATCAAACGATCAGTTCAGACCATTTACCAACTACCCTTATAAAGTGGTCGACAATGTATGTTTACTCGAAGAGCTACCTGATCCTGTAAATCGCGTACAAATCCACGATCCTGCAACAAATCAAACCTACTATGAAGTGGAGTATGATGATGTTGGTCAATATGAATTTAAAGTAAACTATACGATTGGTTTCGTGAGATTCAATCCCGCGGCTAACGGAAAAACACTCTCCGTCTCCTATTTTGGCCGTGGGCAGGCTTTAATTCCAGCCGCACGAATTTGGCTTAAGGAAGTCGGGGGCACAGTTACTGAAAATCTCCAAGATATTATAAATAACGTCATTGAATTCAAATACGTCGGCGAGTACGCTTCCAATCAACAGTACAAGCGTTATAACATCGTGTCTTACCAAGGCGCCGCTTACATCGCCAAAAGAGACGCTACCGCCCTCCCTACTCACACCGGATTTTGGGGCAGACTTTCCGGCTTCAAAATGACTGGCCAATATAATGCCGCTACCTCCTATCTTGCCGGCGACATCGTGAGCAATGAGGGTAACAATAGCTTATACTATTCGTTAATCAGCAATAACAAGGGCAACCCCTTATCCGACTCAACTAAATGGATGCTCTTGATTGATGCCCAGCCTGCAATTGACAATGCTAACCGCGCCGCGGAACATGCGGACGAACGCGCTGAATTAGCCCATCAGGCAGCGATTAGGGCAGATGAAGCAACTGAACGCGCTAATGCAGCCACAGCTAATGCCGACTTGGCCACTGAAGCGGCTAATACTGCTACTAGAAATGCAAATACCGCTGCTGATAACGCTAATAATAAAGCCGAATTCGCTCAAACTCAAGGTGATTACGCCAAGACTCAAGGAGACTATGCAAAAGAACAAGGTGATTATGCAAAGAGTAAAGCTGAAGAAGCTATCGAAGCTAAAGAGAACGCTGATCTAGCTACAGAAGATGCAATAAAAGCAACAATAGATGCTATTGCTGCAACTGAGAATGCAAACAAAGCTGCTGATAGCGCGAATATGTCTGCCGATAATGCTGACGTTGCAACTGATCATGCAAATACTGCCGCTGATAACGCACAGAACAAGGCTGACAGTTTCGAGTATATGGGTGATTATGATCCCTCGAAAGAATATAAGGTGAATAATCAAGTCACATACAATGGAACTACATGGATTTGTGTTCAGGATTCTGTAGGTAATGAGCCAGGTACCGCTTCATCCTATTGGAGACCATTTGCTTTAGGTGGGGAAGCAAAATTAATGCGTTACATAAATACTGTAACTCTTAGTGATTCTGCAAACACTGTGAATATAGCAATCCCACAATTTAATCAACTATCAGATTTATTATTGGTCTATCAGAACTCAGTGTTTATTGCAGAGGGTGCAGACTACACAATATCTCAAAATAATCAGTCTATAACTCGCACTGAGAAATGGGAAACAGGTACGATATTTAACTTCGTGGTACTTAAAAATGTACCTGAAATTGAGGTTGGAGAAGTTGATGGAGCGTTTATTCTAGATAACTCAATCACAAATAATAAATTGTCAACTGACATTAAAATCGGTTCCCTTGGAGGACTTCAGACATCAAATAAAGATAGTGTTGTCAGTGCAATTAATGAAATCAACGCCACCCTTCTAGACACAGCCAATACATTAGAAGCACATAGAAGTGCAACAGCTGCTCATAGCGCTACCGCTGAAGCAACTCCAAATCGAATTGTGCGGCGGGATACAAATGGGCAGATTAAAGTGGGGGTACCGACAGAGGATGAACATGTTGCACGACTTGTCGATCTTAATACTGTCTTAGCAGTAGCACAGTCTACAAAATCAGATTTAGACTCTCATAAAAGCGATACTAACGTACATGGTTCAACAAGTGATGCTACTTCCAATCGGATACCTATCCGAGATACAAATGGACAGTTTAAGGTAGGCGTGCCGACTGAGGATGAACATGTTGCCCGAAAAGTTGATATTACTAGCGCGGTGGATGGGGTATTCTTGCCACTGGACGGAAGCAAGGCGATGACTGGAACACTTACTGTAGACAAGAATGACACTCATGTGATTTTGCGCGCAAAGGACAATACAAACCAGAATATAACAGGGATCGTTTACCAAAACCAAGATGTTCGAAAATGGAGCATGGGAGTACATCCACCTAGCGATCAATTTAGACTCTACGACTATACTAAGGGACAAACAGCGTTTGACGTAATTCCTAACGGAGATATGTGGATTAATCGCTGGCTTAACATTTCCGGTTCATATGGTGGCATGTTGAAACTTAGAGGAAACTCTACTGATCAACACGCTTACATGGAGTTTTACAATGATGGTAATAACCGCTCTGCATGGGTGGGGTATGGTCAGAAATCAGATAATATGAACTTTACGATTAACAATGCCGCCGGAGGCGATATTAGGCTTCAGACGGCTGGTACTGTTACAACTAGTGGTCATATGCGTGTTGGTGGTAATTTCATTGCTACAAAATACGATCTTCCATCTTTTAACGGTGAAGTTGCCTTTAAAAAAGGAAATGCTGACGCTGCATCTTTTACACAACATAACACCATCTTTAAAGGTTGGTGGGGGTTGGGGATGCAGTCTTATGATGATTCCATTAACGGGGTATACGATTTTAGAGCGGGACGCTGGGCAACTCGTGGTGGGTATCGTGTAAATAACGGTTCGAGGGATGTCGCGGATATCGACGAAAATGGTGCTGCAAGATTTGATGGTGACGTTACCGCCAGATTCCTCGGTGTGAGCAGAGGCGTGGATTTGGAGGCAAATGCTGTGCCCGGAGCGAAGAAAGGACGAATGTATGCTAACGGAGCAAATGGACTCTTGTATTACCACGACTTATCTGGTTGGCAAGAGGTTCTTCATACAGGTAGTAACGCTAGAACACGAGTGAACAACGGACAACTTGAATATTATGATGGATCAACATGGAAAGGAGCTGGTATTTCATTGATCGGATCAAGTAACACTGTACGATATTCGTACAACGCTGAGAAGATTTATTCGTCTGAATCAGGGTACTACTTATTTTTGAAAATACCATTAAACTCTGTAGGCGAGCTGACTATAAGCGCGGATATAGCAGTACTATCTTCTATCTCGGACAGCGAATCCTATATCAGGTTAAATACATCTATCTCTGGATCAGCTGATAAAACTTTAAGCGCTAGTTCAACTTCTTTGGATTGGAGAACCCCAATAGGTACACGCCTATACAGTATCGACGGATGGGGAGGGGGCTCTGGAGCGCAGATCGGTTCCGCGTCTTCTCAAGGAGGTTCCGTGCCTTACAAAAATGTATCAAGTGTTGTACGAGTGACGGAGCCGGGTATTCTTTATGTGTATATAGAAGCACGTCCTTGGGGTGACGGTTCTCGGGTAGCTCATAAAAATATTCAAGTGAAGTTCGATTACATTTAAGGTGGCGATTTTGTTGTTAAAAGTTATGATGGTAAACAACACTTACGTTGTTGGAACTATTGAAGTGGAGGAGTTGTCCGAGCTGGAGGATACAGGGTATGAATTAGTTGTATTTGGCGAATACCCACCCGAAGTTTCACACCCACGTTCAGGATACTACCTTAATTATATAGATGGCGAATTCTCTTATGAACAGATACCTACACCAACCAAATCGCCGCAGGAACGACTGGAAGCATTGGAAGAAGAATCAACTGTGACAATGTTGGGATTGGCACAAGTATATGAGGAAAAAGAAACTGAGGTCACAAACGCAATGCTGGCAACAGCAGAAGTGTATGAATTATTATTGCAGCAACAAGCAGTAATCGAGCAAATGCAAGTTGAAATAGATCAATTGAAGGCAGCAGCCAATGGTGGTTAATATCTTCATTCGGCTGCTTTTGTTTTTCTTGAAGGGAGGCGAAGAGACTATGGTCACTGTATATGTTACTTTGATTATCAAAGGTGCTAAGACTTATGAACAAGTACCAGCTAACTTGAAACCTGCTGTAAAAGCTGAGTTGGAAGTTATGGAACTCGACACTAACGGTAAGCCGCTGGCTGCTTGATATTTGTTCTATAGCCTCGCTTAATGCGGGGCTTTCTTTATAATTACCTAACATGAAAGGAGAACAGAAAGTGGCAGGTAAAATAAAAAAGCAAGAACTAGATCAGTCGCTCATAAAGAATTTCGATGAAATTGGAGATTTAAGCGAACTTGAAACGACATCAAAAGATAATTTAGTTGATGCAATCAATGAGGTATATTCAGATTCGGGTTCAAAGAATGTGATAGTTGATAATTTTCCAGCGGTGCAGAAGGTGGAAGTGCAGAACTTCCCAAGTGGTAACTTGAGGATTATCCTGGAAACCATAAACGTGAAGATGAAGAACAATACTTCTCAGTCCTACACAGTCCCTGCTAAGGGGTATTATATGATTCAAGCTAGTCCATCAAATGTCGGACATATAAAATATGCAGTGACAGGTGGTTCGAGTAGTAATCATGGTGGATGGCTGTTGCCTGGGATGGTTGTTTACATCGATGGTGCATGTAGGCTGAACCTCAGCAACCCCACTTTAGATAATAGTAACGAGGCTGAATACTCAATATCGGGGTGGGGCGTTTAATGAATAACAGAAATCCAGTAATACCTCCACAGGGTAACGCAACAAAATATGACGTTGTGAAGGGCGCTAAATTTACTAGCGCCCGTACAGGGTATGTTGCCCAAGAAGGCAATATAAAAGATAAGCGCGAGGATCAAATGGTTATCGACTCCGATGAAGCTGCTAATGGAAAAGCAACCTTTAAGTATACGGATGGCGATAGCGTTTTAGACGAGACAACTAAGCTCGTTGCGATGGATGAGAATTTTATTCCCGGCAATATTAAAAAAGATGTAACAATATTTGGCATGAAGGGAACAGCAGACGTTGGAGGCGGCGGTGGCACAGGTGGTAATGCGCAGCCTGGGGATGTTATACAGGGGAAGACATTCACGAATGATGAGGGACAACAGTCGGGTCGTATGGTCAATTATTCCGATGAGCGTATTGGTCCGTGGAGTGTTACGCCTGATGATAGAAACCCAGGACTAATTGTAACACCGGAAACGGGATATTACGACGATCGTTCGGGGATTATTTTGACCGAGCTAAATTTCAAACCTGAGAATATTAAGAAAGGAGTATCCCTTTTTGGGATGTCAGGAACAGCGGAAACGGGTATGGTCTATCGCAAGGTGGGTATTTCTCCTATATCCGTAGTGGACAATTTCACACAGTTTAATGTGACCAAACAGGAAGTTGGTTTTGTGCCCAAACGTTTCGTATTCACTAGAAATAGTGGCTTTGATATTGTTATAGAGAACAGATACGAAACCGATCAAGGGGTAAATAATACCATCGTACCCAGTTCGATTAGCGGGATTCTAGGGAAAAATACCGACCCTTGGACAGTCCACTTTTCTTCTAAGGCAATAGCAAATAATCAAATCAACGTTGCGCGGGCTGCATGGGGAATGATTGAGACTCGCTTTTATGAAAGCGGAAACTACTATGTTCTAGACATCCGATGTGAAGTGGCTGGGGGTGTCTTAAAAGCTCCCATATCTACAGACTTCACCGCAAACATTGATTTTATATCTATTTAAACACGGGGGTATAAGCATATGCTTTATACAGGAAAATGGTTAATTAACAAGAGTATGCTAGAACAGGTAGTAGAGTAATGACCTTGGTCATGGATTAACGAAATAACCAATGGCTCCGCTTAAACGCGGGGTCTTTTTATTTTATTTGGGGGTGTATTAATTGTTTGAAATAAAAACTTTCATTTTACGGCCTTTTTGCTTCTATTGGGAGCATCATTTGACATGCATTTGGAGGTTGGTCGCCAGGACACTTCTAATTATTCTTATGGCGGCAGACTATTTAACAGGAATCCTCGTTAGTTTAAAAGAGAAAAAAGGAATAAGTAGCAATATTAGTTTTAGTTTAGGGTTTACTTAAAGAGTTAGCATAGCAATGTCTTTATAATGATATCATTTACTCATTAAGTCTATTGAGTACGTATCCCCTTATTTTTCTTCAATTTCCTGTTCTAACCAACAACAAATCACACCACCTAAGCCCTCAGCATGGTTAAATAGCACTTGTATAGTCTTATTAAGATTCGCCCAAAAATTGCAATCGCAATATTGTTGATTTTCTTTTCAGCTTAGGAAACAAAAGGAAGTTTTAAGTGAAGTTTTGTTTGGTTCCCAATGAGCTCCTACTTGCAGAACTTACGGATTAAAGATCATCCACAGACGCAGACTCTTTAGAGGAAATAGCCATACTTATAAGGCATTTACGAGCATTCATGTTTGCCAACCTGACCAAACAATATTCGCCCCTTCTCCCCCTCCCCGCCGCGGCAAACAAAACAGCAAAAAAACGGTTTCGGACAATCATACAACTGCACAAGTACAACGCATGATGAGAAGAAACGGCTGATGCCGTTCCTTGGCGCGAGGCAAGTTTCTTCCCCTTAAATTTTATATAATTTATCCGGCGAACTTATAAATTCTATAAAATCAGGTTTCTACCTAATAAATTTTGTCCAAAACCGTCTCCTATATATACTTCACCAGCAAAAGCTGCGAAATTGGCTGAAGCTGGCTGTACTGCAGTCCGCTTCGGCTGTTCTTTTTTCCTTAATCCTGCTGTTTTGCTAATCCTGCTTTTTCGCTTAATCCTGCTGTTTCCCTTAATCCCGCTGTTTCGCTTAATCTGGCGCCTAATCCTGCCGTTTCGCCTAATCCTGCTGTTTCGGACTCGCCAACGAATCTTTGGACAGCAAGTGATTCAATTCCTTCATAAACATATCGATATCTTTGAACTGGCGATATACGGATGCAAAGCGCACATAGGCCACTTCGTCCACCGGATAAAGCACGGCCATGACGAATTCGCCGATTTCGCGGCTCTCGACTTCAGCGACCGCCGTCGTGCGCAGTTCCTTTTCCACTTCGGATACAATAACCTCAAGGCGCTCGACCGAGACGGGGCGTTTTTCACATGCCCGTATAAGTCCGCGCAATATCTTGTCTCGGCTGAATTCCTCACGGCTTCCATCCTTCTTGATGACGATCAGCGGCGTTTCTTCAATCATTTCAAAGGTTGTGAAGCGGCGGCTGCACTTTTCGCATTCGCGACGTCGGCGAATGGACTTGTTCTCGTTAGCAGGGCGTGAATCAAGCACTTTCGTTCCCGAATAATCGCAATATGGACATTTCATCCCGTTGGTAACCTCCATCTTGGTGCTTTATTTTGATAAATAGATGACGTGATTGTCAGTAATGACGCGGCTTCTCCTATCCGGCAAAAAGAGGAAAAAATTTCTACATCTTTTTTGTTATGAAACTCGCTTAAACGCACATAATACAGTTACCAACCGCAAGGAGGTGAAAGACATGAGCCAAAATCGCAGCAGCAACCAACTGGTTGTCCCTCAAGCCAATGCAGCACTTGATCAAATGAAATATGAAGTAGCTCAAGAGCTGGGTATCGCTATCCCTCAAGATGGATACTACGGTAACATGGCAACGCGTGACACTGGTCACCTTGGGGGTCAAATCACTCGCCGCCTGGTACAAATCGCTGAGCAATCTCTCGCCGGACAATTTAAATAATACGGCCATAACTGAAGCTTCGATCAGTTCCTAACCGGAACTGATCGGGGCTTCTTCCCATTATGTATCAAAATCCGGGTATAAGTCCATGTACTTATTATAGTAATAAATGACTTTTTGTATATAGTGTCTGGTTTCCCCGTACGGAATATTCGATACCGTATCCTGCTTGCCGTCCCATTGCCCCTCGGAGAGCCATCTTTTTACTGTCCCGGGCCCGGCATTGTAAGCGGCGATAACCGCTATTTTATTATTTTTGAACTGCTGATTTAATTTTTGCAAATACCAGCTTCCCAGTTCAATCCCAATATCTGCCCGGTTATGCAGCTTGTCCATTGTAACACCGGTAAACTTCCCCTGCTCGACGATCCATTCTGCCGTATCTGGCATCACTTGCATAATGCCTAATGCGCCTTTCTTTGAAACCTTCCCTGTCTGGTAATTTGATTCCGCTCTGATGATCGCAGCTATTAATTGCGGTTCGACCCCGTAATTCTTCGCGCTAATTCGGATGTCCTCCTTGTACTGCACCGGATACATCCATCGCCCCATCCAGTCTGACCGCCAAAACATAACGGCCAGCAAAGCGATAACGAGCACGAGAAAAACCCGCTTCTTTAATAAGCGTCTCATGAAAAACCTTTTCCCTGCCAAAATTGTTCGACTTGCTGTCTTGTTTGCTCAAGCGTACCGCTGTTATCAATCAAATAATCGGCTTTTCTTTTTTTCTCTTCCATATCCATTTGCAGATCGATACGCATTTCAGCTTCTTCCCTTGTTATCCCCTGTCTGGCCATCAGACGCTCAATTTGCACCGCCCGCGGCACATAGACGACCATGACGGCCTCATACTGTTCAGCTTGTCCGGTCTCATACAGCAGCGGAATATCCGCTACTATGAGCGATTTTGGCGACGCGGCCGCATACGCCTTTATTTGCTGCTGCATTCGCTTGCGGATTGCGGGATGCATAATAGCTTCCAATTCTTTCAGCTTGCCCTTGTCCGGTGTAAATACAATTTGTCCGAGTGCAGCGCGATTCAAAGTCCCGTCCTCATGCAAAATCGCGCTGCCGAATCGTTCGACCAGCTCCGCCAGCGCAGGCTCGCCGGGAAGCACAACTTCCCGGGCCACCTGATCGGCATCGACGAGCTTCGCGCCCAGCTCTGCAAGCATGGTTGACACCGTGCTTTTGCCGCTGGCGATTCCGCCCGTTAATCCAAGTATCATGGTACCTCACCTCATTTATTCCATGCTCATTTAAAACAGTTTTAATATCCCCATCACAATCAACATCATGCCAGGCAAAATCGATAAAGACTGCATAACGCGAAAGGTAGAAAATCGAAAGCCCAGCTTCATCCCCGCCAGCAAAAACAGTCCGCTCGCTATGGAAATCAGCAATGCGGTCGGCAGCGGCGTGTATCCCACCATTGCCGCGCCAAAACCTGCTCCAAAGCTGTCCAGCGAAAGCGCAAAGCCGAGCAAGAGCGCTTCCGAAGCGGTAATGATGCCTGAACGGTCCACGTCGGCAATTTGCGGCTTGCGCAAAATTTGAATGACAAGGCCGAAGGAGCGCAATTCAAAGCTGAAGCTGACAATGGCATTTGTATCGGGCTCTTTCTCCTGCTCTTCTGCTTGCATAGCTGCTGGCGGCGGCTCCTGGCCCTCATCCTCCGGGCGCCGCTGCCTGCCCCGCCAATATTGCACCAAAGCCCACATTCCAATCAATATCAGCAGCGCAGCGCCAACCCAGCTTCCTATATCAGCCGACATAAAACGGGAAAGCAGAGCGCCTACCTGCATGGCCAGCCAAACAATAAAGCCTGAACATAGTGAAATTATCGCAATCGATAACAGCGGAATGCGAATCCGCCGCAAACCGTAAGTAACGCCTACCCCAAATCCGTCCAGACTGACGGCGAAAGCTAGCAATAATAATGAAGCCAGATGTGCGAGCAACAGATGTCCCTCCATTTGCAAGCGAAGTCCATTCAACGTACATTCGCCTATAATGGTACATCATATGCAGCACACTGGCTGTGGCGTGCATTAAGGCTGGCATTTGCCGCAATAATGCGTGCCTCTCCCGCCTACCACGATTTTGACGATCGGCGCGCCGCATGTATGGCACGGCTCATTTTTGCGGCCATAGACGAGCAACTCATGCTGAAACATGCCCATTTCGCCTTGGCCGTTAACATAAGACTTGACTGAAGATCCGCCTGCTTCTACAGCCCGCTGCAAAGTTATGCGTACAGCCGAATGAAGCTTTTCCCACTCCTCTGGCTGCAGGGAATCCGCTGCCCGTTCAGGATGCACGCCTGCTGTGAACAGCGCTTCATCCACATAGATATTCCCCAATCCGACGACATACGACTGATTCAACAGCAATGGCTTGATCTTGGTCGTTCTGCGGGCCAGCAAGCCCGTTAGCCGTTCCAGTGTAAAATCGTCCGCGAGTGGCTCAATGCCAAGCTTGTTCAGCGGCGGCAGCGCCCCTTCCTCACCGTCAGCAAACACATGCATCGTACCGAATTGCCGCACATCCTTGTAACGCAGCTCCATACCGTCCGTAAAATGAAAAATGACATGTGTATGCTTTTCTACCGGCTCGTCCCCCGGAAAGACGCCATAGCGCCCTTCCATGCGCAAATGCGAGACAAGCACAAGCCCGTCCAGCATCAGCTTCAAAAACTTGCCGCGGCGCTCCACCCGCTGGATCGTATGACCGGCAAGCGCATCGGCGAACTGCTCCGGCTCTGCCGGACGCTGAATAATCCGCGGCAGCATCACCGAGACGCTTGCAATTGTTTTACCCGCTACCAGTTCGTTCAGCGTCCGCCGAACGGTTTCCACCTCCGGTAATTCCGGCATATCTCTACACTCCTCTATTTCGCTTCATACCAATTGACGCCAAAATTGACATCGGCCTTTAACGGCACATCGAGATGCAAGGCCTGCTCCATTACTTCCGGCACCAGCGTCTTCATCGTCTCCAGCTCTTCCTCCGGCACTTCAAATACCAATTCGTCATGCACCTGCAGCAGCATTCGGCTGCGCAAGCCGCGCTCTCGCAATTGCTGGTCCATTTTGACCATGGCGAGCTTAATAATATCCGCCGCGGTACCCTGGATCGGCGTATTCATCGCTGTCCGTTCGGCAAATGACCGCAAATTGAAGTTTGACGCCTTGATTTCCGGCAAATAACGCCGGCGTTCCAACAATGTCGTTACATAGCCGTCGCGGCGCGCTTGCTCGACAATGTTTTCCATGTAGCTGCGCACCCCTTGGAACGTATCGAGATACTGCTCGATAAACCGGGCCGCATCGCGGCGCGTAATGCCCAAATTGTTGGATAAGCCAAAATCGCTAATGCCATAGACGATACCGAAATTGACCGCTTTTGCCTGGCGGCGCATTTCTGCATCTACAGCTTCAGGGCCGACGCCGAACACATCCATCGCCGTTTTGGTATGGATATCCATATTGTTAACGAAAGCTTCCTTCATCTTCTCGTCGCCGGAAATATGAGCCAGCACGCGAAGCTCAATTTGCGAATAGTCTGCGGCCAATATAATCCAACCCGGCTCCGACGGAACGAATGCATTACGAATCCGCCGTCCTTCCTCCAGCCGGATCGGAATATTTTGCAGATTCGGAAATTGACTGGATAAACGTCCTGTAGCCGCAATCGTCTGGCGGTAATACGTGTGCACTTTGCCCGTCGATTGTCTGATCTCTTTAAGCAGCCCTTCCACATAGGTCGACTGCAGCTTGGACAACTGGCGGTAGTGCAAAATCAGCTTGACGATGTCATGATATGGCTCCAGCTTTTCGAGGACGTCCGCATCGGTCGAATAGCCGGTTTTCGTCTTTTTCACGACTGGCAGTTCCAGCTTTTCAAACAAAATCTCGCCAAGCTGCTTCGGTGAATTAATATTGAATTCTACACCGGCAAGCATATAAATTTGATTCATGCTTTGCGTCAGATTATGCTCCAGCTCGGCGCCAAGCTGCTCCAATTTTTCCGGCAGCACCGTAATGCCTCTTTTCTCCATGCCTGCAAGGACAAAAGAGAGCGGCTGCTCCAGCTCGTAATAGAGCGCATGCATGCCGTTCGTTTCCAGCTCGCGCTTCTGCAATGGCGCAATTGTCCGCACCATTTGGGCTTTTGCTGCCAAGTGCTTGTACAATATTTCGGCTTCCGGCACTTTGAACTTCGCCCCTTTGCCGTATACAGCTTCGTCTGAAGCAGCTCCCGGCAGCGAGTAGCGCGCCGCCAGCATCGGCAGCGTCTGCCCGGATTCGGTAGGGTCGAGCAAATAAGCGGCAAGCAGCACATCGAATTCAACCCCTTGCAGCTCAATGCCCGCCCAGCTCAAAGCTAGCTCTGCCTTATGCCAGTCATAGCCCTGCTTTAGCGCCTCGGGGTCGGCCAGCCAGCGGCGCAGCACAGCTTGTACGGCTGGCAATTCCTCGTTTCCTCCACCGCCAAGCAATTGCTGTTCGCCTATGACGTAGACGCGCTCTCCGCTCGCGACCGCCATTCCGATGATCATAGCATGATGCGGATTTTCGCCAATCGCTTCAATATATACGCCGTCACTGCTGTATAAGGCGGCTTCGAGCTCCTTGGCATCCGTAGCGCTTCCTACTTCAATCAGCTCATAGGTAACTTCCATTTCTACGGCCGCCGCCGCACTGCCAGCTGCATCGAGCTCCAGCCGGTCGATCAGCGAGCGGAATTCCAGCTTGCGGAACGCTTCAGCCAGTGCTGCAGGGTCATACCCATTGTAGGTCAGCTCTGTTTTTTCATTTTCCAGCGGTACCTCGCGATAAATGGTCGCCAGCTTTTTGCTCATCGTTGCATCTTCTTGGTGATTTTCCACACGCTCCCGCATTTTGCCCTTCAATTGGCCGGCATTTGCCAGCACATTCTCTACCGAACCATATTCATGCAGCAGCTTGAGCGCCGTTTTCTCGCCGACGCCGGGAATGCCGGGGATATTGTCAGAGGTATCGCCCATTAATCCTTTCAGATCAATAATTTGCAGCGGCGACAATCCGTACTTGTCCATAATCGCCGCTGGCGAAAAACGTTCAATTTCAGTTACGCCTTTGCGGGTAAGCGCAATTGTAACGTTGTCGGAGGCCAGCTGCAGCATATCCTTGTCTCCGCTTACGACAACCGTCTCCACACCCCGCTCGTCAGCGATGCGCGTCCATGTGCCGATGATATCGTCAGCCTCATATCCGGCAAGCTCATATTGAGCAATGCTGAATGAACGAAGCAAATCCTTCAATACCGGGAACTGCTCGGACAGCTCTGGCGGCGTTTTCTCGCGGCCGCCTTTATATTCTTCATATCCTTCATGACGGAAGGTTGTTTTGCCTGCATCAAAGGCGACCAATATATGCGTCGGCTTTTCTTCCTCTAACAGCTTAAGCAGCATCGTTGTAAAGCCAAATACCGCATTCGTATGCAAGCCCGCTGAATTCGTCAGCTGCGGCATAGCAAAGAATGCCCGATATATAATGCTATTGCCGTCGATTAAGATCCATTTGTCCATCCGCTGCACCTCGCCCTTGCTTTCTTTTTTCCTTATATATAGGATACCATTAATTACGCCCAATCGGAATGTGGAAAAAAACGCATAACCAAAAACCCCGCTTCCTGCACATCATGTACAAGCTTCGGGGTTGTTCAACAGAGAACCATCCACAATATTCCATATCATCCAAACCGTCCGGTAATATAATCATCCGTTGCCTTTTCCACAGGATTGGTGAAAATTTGCTCCGTATTGCCGGTCTCGATCAGTTTGCCCATGTAAAAGAAGGCGGTTTTGTCAGACACGCGTGCGGCCTGATGCATATTATGCGTCACAATGACGATGCAATACTCCTGCTTCAATTCGGCGATCAATTCTTCGATCTTCGCCGTCGATACCGGATCAAGCGCCGAGGCCGGTTCATCCATCAAAATGATGGACGGGCTCACCGCAATTGAACGGGCGATGCACAGCCGCTGCTGCTGGCCGCCGGACAAAGCCAGTGCTGAGCGATGCAGCCGGTCTTTGGTTTCCTCCCATAGCGCCGCTTTGCGCAGGCTGTCCTCGACGATGGCATCAAGCTCGCGCTTGTCGCGCACGCCGTGATAGCGCGGGCCAAAAGCGATATTTTCATAGATCGATTTATGAAAAGGATTCGGCCGCTGCCACACCATGCCGATCTTTTGCCGCAGCAGCACGACATCGACGCCGGGATCGTTAACGTTGACGCCGTCGAGCCAAATCTCTCCCTTAGTTCGTACACTGTCGATCGTATCATTCATCCGGTTCAAGCTGCGCAAAAAGGTCGATTTGCCACACCCTGAAGGGCCGATCAAGGCGGTTACTTCACTAGGCGCAAAGTCGAGCGATACACTTTTGACCGCTTCCTTCTCTCCATAAAAAACACTCAAGTTTTTCACCGACAAGCGATTGTTCTTTTCCACTATTATTCCACCCTTTCTTACTTCGTCGCCGTAAACTTGCGATAAAGCAATCTGCCCAGCCAGCGTGCGCCAAAGTTAAACAGCAGTACCGTTATCACCAGCACAGCTGACGCTCCTGCAGCAATTTCGGCCGCATCCGGCGCAAGTCCTTCGCTGTTGATTTTCCAGATGTGCACAGCCAGCGTTTCCGCAGGACGGAACGGATTAAGCGGTGAAAAAGGACTGAACGGATTCCAGTCGGTGAAATCCAGCCGCGGCGAGCTCATCCCTGCCGTGAACATCAGCGCTGCCGCCTCGCCAAATACTCTGCCCGCTGCCAGAATGGTGCCGGTAATAATGGCAGGAAGAGCAATAGGCAGCATGACTGAAGTAATCGTCTTCCAGCGCGACAAGCCAAGCGCCAGCGATGCTTCCTTTTGTTCGCGCGGCACGCCGGCGAATGCTTGCTCAGTAATCCGTACCATTAGCGGCAAGTTGAACACCGTAAGGGCAATTGCGCCTGCAAACAGGGAGAAGCCGAAGCCAAACAGGTTAACGAAGACCAACAGACCAAACAAGCCGACTACAACGGACGGGAAGGAAGATAAGACTTCCACCACAAGGCGAATGGAATCGGTCACTCGTCCTGGCTTTGCATATTGGCTCATGTAAATGCCCGCGCCAAGACCAAGCGGAATCGTAATCAGCATTGTAAGAACAAGCAGAAACAGCGAGTTGAACAGCTGCGGGCCAATTCCGCCTCCTGCTTTAATCGTCTGTGGAGCAGAAGTGAGAAAATCCCAGCTAATATGACTCAAACCGCGGAACAGGATGAAGCCGAGCAGCCCGGCGAGGACCAACACAATAAAGGCGGCAACAGCAACGATGACAATTGTAGCAATCCGGTCGACCAGCTTTGCATTCATTTCGGCTTCCTCCTTTCCAAAAATCGTACAATAAAGACAAAGATGAACGTCATAGCCAGCAAGATTAAGGCCAGCGACCATAATGCATTGTTATGAGCCGACCCTGCGATCGTGTTGCCCATACTTAAAGTAATGACGCTCGTTAAAGTCGAAGCCGATTCAAACAATGAATGCGGCATATGCGGCGCATTGCCGATGACCATCTGCACCGCCAGCGCCTCGCCAAAGGCGCGCGCCATGCCGAGCACGACACCTGTAAGTAAGGCAGGCAGCACGGTCGGAAGCACGATTCTCGAGATCGTTTGCCAGCGGGTAGCTCCGAGCGCAAATGATCCTTCTTTCAATCCATTAGGGAGAGAGGAGAGCGCGTCTGCCGCAATCGTCGTAATCGTCGGCAAAATCATAATCGACAAGACGATTGCCCCGGCTGCCAGGCCGAACCCTTGGCCCGGAAAGATGCTGCGCATGAACGGCACAATGATACTAAGCCCGAAAAAACCGTAGACGACCGAAGGGATGCCGGCCAGCAGCTCGATGACAGGCTGCATATATTTCTTTCCGGCTCCAGGCATAATTTGCGTCATAAAGATGGCGGCGCAGCAGCTAAGCGGCGCAGCGATCAAGGCTGCAAGCAGCGAAGTGCTGAAAGAGCCGACGATAAACGGCAATGCGCCGAAAAAGGCGGGTTCGCCCTCTGGCGCCCATTTTAATCCCGTCAACAGCTCCCCGATGCTGACACCATTTTGCATAAAGGTAGCAAATCCGCGTGAGGCAACAAAGTAGACAATCGCAATAATAGTCGCAATCAGTACAATAATACAGAGCGCCGTATATATACGACCGATCCATTCCTCCCGAATATGCTGCTTGCCGGATGATCGCGTAATTGGTGCTGCGGCTTTTTTACTTACGGCCGATCGTTCCATATGACCTCTCCTCAACCCATTAATAAAGCGCGTCGGTGCCAAAGGGGCGGCTTGCCGACTCATACTCCCGGTGCCGCCATTTTAGCAACGCGCGCCTTTATTGCCTTCTATTTTGTCACATTGCCATCAACGTCGCGTTTTACTTGCATTTTGTTGACTGGAATGTAGCCAAGCTCAACAACATCGCCTTTGTCATTTTGCACTTCTTCGGATACCATGTAGTCCAGGAACGCTTTAGTTGCTGCGTCAGGCTCGCCTTTTGTGTACATATGCTGGTAAGCCCATACTGGATAGCTGCCGTCGATTACAGTTGCTTCTGTTGCTTCAGTACCTTCATATTTCAATGTTTTGATCGAATCATCGAGGTAAGAGAATGCCAGATAACCGATTGCGCCTGGCGTTTCGCCTACAAGCTTTTTAACTGTACCGGACGATTCCTCTTGAATCGAACCTTGCAGATCTTCTGTTTTAGTTCCCAATGCATATTTTTCAAAAGTTTTACGTGTACCGGAGCTCGCTGGACGGTTTACAATTGTAATTTTCTCGTCTGCACCGCCAACGTCTTTCCAGTTCGTTACTTTACCTGTAAAAATATCAGCCAGTTGCTGCTTCGTTAAGTTATCAACTGTTACATCTTTGTTAACGACTGCTGCCATCGCTACGACTGCCACTTGATGATCGACAAGCTCTTTAGCTTTAGGCGCGTCTCCGTCTGTAAACTTCTCTTCGGCAAAAATATCGGAGTTGCCGATTTGCGCTTGACCTTCCGATACTTGAGTCAGACCTGTACCGCTGCCGCCGCCTTGAACAAGAATGTTCACTTTAGGATTTTTGTCCATAAACTTTTTCGACACTTGCTCGACAAGCGGCTGCAATGCTGTGGAGCCTACAGCCAAAATCGATCCGGACAGATCGCTGCTGTCGCCTTCTGTTTTGCCGCCTTGCGTCGTATTGTTTTGCTTCGTTCCTTCATTAGTGCCGCTGTTTTTACCCGAATCAGACCCACTGGAACCGCATGCTGCCAAACTAATGGATAACATCAAAGCTACAACAACCAACAACATCTTTTTCATGTTTCTGGTTTCTCCTTCCGTATTCACGGTGTTTTATGTTTACATTTGTTATTGTAAGGGCATGTTATTAATCTGATATTTTCTTAATGTTAACGGAATAATAAACATACATAGATTTATTAAATAAAAACAGCTATCATTATAGAAAAAATAGATACTTCTCTCTATAAGGAGCTGTATTATTATGAATTTGTTAAAAATCAAAATCATTGTGCTGCTGGAACGGTTAAAAAAGGTCACCCTTGTTGCCGAGGAGCTTGGCCTTAAACAGCCGACAGTGAGCTTTCATATGCGCAAAATGGAGGAAGAATGGGAGCTTCCGCTCTTTGAAATCAAAACCGGTAAGGTCATCCTGACCGAGGCTGGTAAAACATTGCATCATTACGCAGTGCGGATAGAGCGGCTATATGAGGAAGCGGAATCGCGGCTGGCGGTCATGCGCAGCGGCGGCAGCAAACGCAAATTTACAATTGGCTTGTCCGCAATGGCTGGCAGCCTGCTGCTGCACGATTCGCAGCTTTTCGCCGCAGCGGCCGAACAGCAGCTGCAGCTCGCCTTTATTTCCGGCAAGGACCGGGAGCTGCAGCAAAGCTTGCTTGACGGCCATACCGATCTGATCGTTACAGGAGATGACGCCGCGTTGCCAGGCTGCATAACGCAAAAGATCGGTGAGGAGCAGCTTGTTCTGCTGCTTGCCGGCAGCCATCCGGCAGCTGTGCCCAATTTGTCGTCCTACCGTCTTGCGCAATATCCGCTCATTATGCTGGACGACGATTGTGTTGCAGCAGCGGTCAGCAGGTGGAAACAGCGCGAGGATACCCAACTGTCGACAAGCTGGAGCTCGGACAGGATCGAACCGATCGTTAGAGCTGTCGCAGACGGGCAAGGCGTAAGCATAATCCCCGGGCGCTATCCAGTTGACTCGGCCGCGGGCTTAATTACAATTCCGCTTCCCGGCACACCGGCGGTCTGCCCGCTATATGCGTTATGGCGCGGCGATACCCCGGAGCAGGCGTTTATTGAACGTTTTGTGCGAATCGCAAAGTCCGGATTCGGGAATAATTCGTAGTGTAGAGAAGCGGGTGGGGATTTATTCATATTGGTCGACTAAATGGATTTTCTACAGTTCGTTTTTTGTTTTGTTCGCTAGATAGTCGGACTAGATGGAAAACCTACAGTTAGAATGGGAGATCGAGATGGATAGACTCGATTTGGCCCGAACTAGCTGGATGATTTCCAGTTAGACTGCAAAAATCGCCTGTTCCGGGTATTCTACCTGCATAAAATCCAGATAGTTGTGGGGAAAGGAAATCAAGCACAGATTTTAAGGTTGAGCCCTATGTATTACTTTTTCTGCATAATCAACAGACGTGCATTTCATACAACAACTCCGGTAAATACAAACGATCCGCCATGGATTTATTGCGCAAACTGCAACATTGGAGCTACTTTTTCGCAATCGGACGGTTAATATAAATAGCCGCCCCCTTCAGCAACTGCTGCGGAGACGGCTTTATTGCCCACAATTGTTAGCTATTCAAATCGGGACGGGTTCCCGTTACCAGGTACACGACGCTTTCACCGATATTTGTCGCATGATCGGCAATCCGTTCGATATACCGGCCGACGAAGCTGAGCTGGTTGGCCTGCGCAATCGTTTGCGGCTGCTCCATCATCAGCGCAAACAACTCGCGAATAATTTGGCTGTACAGCGCGTCGACCAGATCATCGTCCTTGGCCATTTTGTAGGCGAGATCTACATTTTCCTGCACAAACGACTGGATCGATTCATAGATCATCGCTTGACAAATCTCGCCCATGCGAGGCAAATCGATCAGCGGCTTGATCAAAGTTTGGCCATCCAAACGCAGAACCACCTTGGCCACATCGACCGACAGATCGCCCATACGCTCCAGATCGCTGGCTATTTTGAAGGCGACAAGAATACGGCGCAAATCTTTGGCGACAGGCTGCTGGGTGGCAATCAGCCGCGAACCGATATCAAAAATATGTTCCTCCAGCCGATTAAGCTGTGTATCCTCGGCAATAATCCGCTTTGCTTCGGCAGTATCAAGCTTTTGCAAAGCCTTCATTGCATCGCCCAGCGCAACCTCAACCCGCTTGCCCATATCGACGATTAAATCATCCAGTTCGGCCAAACCTTGATCGAATTCTTTGCGTATCGTCATAGCTATTAGAACCTCCTCTAATTTATCCGAAGCGACCGCTAATATAGTCTTCTGTTCGCTGATCGCGCGGGTTGGAGAATAATTGCTCTGTTTCAGCATATTCCACCATTTCGCCATTTAAGAAAAACACTGTCTGATCCGATATGCGCGCCGCTTGATGCATATTGTGGGTAACCATGACGATTGTATAGCGCTCCTTCAGCTGCTGAGCCAGCTCTTCGATTTTGAGTGTCGAAATCGGATCAAGCGCCGATGTTGCTTCGTCCATCAGCAGCACGTCCGGGTCGACGGACAGCGCCCGGGCGATGCACAGCCGCTGCTGCTGTCCGCCTGACAGGCTGAGCGCAGAGCGCTTCAAATAATCTTTCACTTCTTCCCACAACGCCGCAGAGCGCAGGCTTGACTCAACCAGCTCATCCAGCTTCTGCTTGCTGCGGATACCGTGAAGGCGCGGCCCGTAAGCAACATTATCATAAATCGATTTTGGAAAAGGATTGGGCTGTTGAAACACCATGCCGACTTTTTTCCGCAGCGTTTCAACGTCAACTTCTTTGGAATAAATATTCGCGCCGCCAATCACGATCTTGCCTTCGATTCGCGTCCCGGGAATCATATCGTTCATCCGGTTGAGCGTACGCAGCAAGGTGGATTTTCCGCAGCCTGACGGACCGATAAAAGCGGTAATCGCTTTTTCCGGAATGTTCATCGATACATTTTTCAGGGCATGGAACGTGCCATAATAAAGGTTCAGCTTGTCGATCTCGATCAACGTTTTCGCTTGCGTCATTTGTGCTTGCATGGCGTTCTCCTCCGAATCCGTGAACATATGATGGTTCACTCTGCTTTTCATATATTAAGACGTCAATGTAAACTGCAAGCATGCAAATTGTTAAGGCAGTGTTAAAAAAAATTCTCATGTAACCTTTCCCGGTACTGTCTGATCTAATATTCGAACAGCAATTGAAGATTGCTAGTGTCAAGGTTAAGAAGAAAGGTGGATATATACATTGGATTCGACAGAAGCGTGTGTGCTTAAGGCCCAAGCCGGTGACAGTGAAGCCTTCATTATGTTAATGAAAGAGTTCGAGCTGCACTTGTACCGGATGGCCTGGTCCATGCTGAGGCATGATGCAGATTGTGCCGACGCCGTCCAGGAAGCGATTTTGAAAGCCTACCAATCGCTACACACATTAAGAGAGCCTGCTTTTTTTAAAACATGGATATTCCGGATTCTGATCAATGAGTGCAACAAACTATTGAACAAGCGAACGCCCTCTTTTGCCGGTGCGGAACTGCAAAGCAGCCCGTCGGGATTAGTAGAGTATGAAAATATCGATTTGCGGGAGCTGGTTGATCATTTGGAGGAAAGCTTGCGGATCGTTATTATTCTTCACTATTTCCATGATCTTCCCCTTGTTCAGATTGCCGATGTACTCGGCATTTCAAACGGGGCCGTAAAAACCCGGCTGCACAGGGGCAGAAAACAATTATTTTCCTGGTTAAAAAACACCCCCGAAAGGACGATGCGTTGTGGCACATAACGATTTGGACAATCATTTGCGCGAGTGCGGGAAGCTGCTTCCGGACCAAATAACACCAATCATGCGTTCCCGGTTCGATGAAACCTATGATCTGATCCGTCGAGAGCATCAAGCAGCGGCAACGCCGGAAATAGCAGCCGCCAATAACAGCAAAGGCACAAAAAAATTAAAGCCGCTGCAGAAAGCGGGTATAACCGCCGCAGCCGCAGTCATTCTCGGAGTAGCAGCTGCCAGTTCCGCCCTGATTTCCCCAACGATGGCCGAATCCCTTCAGAAAATGCCGATTATCGGCAACATCTTCAAGCTGGCCGGCGATTTCGGGCTGCAAAAGGCTGAAGAGCAGGGCTTGGCAACAACAGTCAATCAGAGCGCTTCCCATGACGGTTATACCATTACAGCTACAAAAGTATCTTATGACGGGATCCGAATCGCCCTGGAACTTACCCGTACAGCTCCGGAAGGAACAAAGGAGGCACTCTATCACCTGCGTTCCATTATGAATGACACAGCCGGCAAAGGTACCTTTAACAATATTGCGGTAGCACTGCCCTCTGGCCGTTACGGCAGCCTGTCATTAGGAACAGACCTGATTACTGAGCCGTCTGAATCTGTACTTGTACAAATTGAAAATTTATCGGGAGAGATCCCCGATCAATTCGATTTGTCGGTAAAAATGGGCTTGCGAGGCTACAAGCAGCCGTTTGAGTTAAAAGTGCCGGTAACAAAAATGGCTGGGAACGACGTGCTGACGGCAAATGAGACGAAAACGCATAACGGAATTGGACTGAAATTAACGACAATTGAAATGACACCCATCACAACCCGGATTACGGTGAAGCTCATGGACAAAAGTCTCCCATTAGACATGTCCCCTTATTTTGATATCGTGGACGATCAAGACAATTTTCCAAAACCGCTCAGCAGCATGCGCCATGAAGAGGAACATACCGTTGCGAGCACATATGAGGCTTTTCGCAGCAAACCTAAATCGATTACGGTTAAGCCATATATTTACGCTCCTGATAAAAAATATATCCCTGAACTGGAGTTCACGATTCCTGTTCCGTAAGTAGTAATCCCGACATTGCCGTTATGCTGGCAAATGATATAATCGCAATTAAGAGACGTCATCATTTGCTGTGCGATTTTGTGAGGTGATGAACATGAATGAGTTCATAGATGAGCGGAATAGAAGAGGCTGGTTCGAAAATATAAGAGGCCATTTACCGCAGCTCGTCATGTGCGGCGATTTTACGATCCGCGGCGGCTGGGAATTGGGGCCGCGAACAAATGACGATTACGAAATCGTTTATTTTCCGGCCGGGTCCGCTACGATTTATATCGCAGAAGACACTCCTTATGAGCTGGCCGATGCCTGTTTTATCTTCACACCTCGGGATACGGAGCATACTTACCGTTTTGCCGCGGGCAAGCCGGTCCGCCACCTGTTTGCGCACTTTACATGGCCGGAGGAGGCCAGTGCAGCCTGCAAACCTATTGCACCCGTTACCCTATTAACCGCAGCTCCGCAAATCGATCCGATGATCCGCCATTTAATCGGTTTGGCCGGCGAAATGCCGCCCGGCTGGCCGGAGCGGGCTGCTGCAATATTGTTCTCTCTATTACTGGAACTAAACGGGGCGTCGGCAGGGGGTACGAGCCAGAAGATATCTGCAACAAACGCTGTATCTCCAGCGGGGAAATCAGCTCTCCCTGCCCCAATGGCCAGGCAAGACATCCCTATACAAATCGCCCACTCCTTGCAATATATAGAAGAACATCTCCCGCAGCAATTGACCGTCAAGGAGCTGGCCGAGCTCGCCGGCTGGACGCATGAATATTTTACGCGCACTTTTGTCCGGCTCAAAGGACTTTCGCCGAAACGCTACATGCTGCAGCGACGAATAGAGCGCGCCTGCGATTTGCTTCGTTACCAAACGTCATCCGTCAAAGAAATCGCCTACCTCGCAGGCTTTCAGAGCGAGCAATATTTCAGCCGTGCATTTGTCAAAATCACCGGCATGAGCCCGGCCAAATTTCGCGAGCGTCATATGGACTTGCGGCTGTACAATTTGCATCTTGCGCCGCCGGCTGACATGATGACCTCTTATCCGCTGAACCGTTACTTTTTCGGTGCAAATACAGCAAATGCGGAACCCGCGGGCAATGCCGGCGAGGTCTAATGCGGCGGTCCAGTCACGCAGTATCGGACAAGGCCGATAAGGCCGATTCGGGCCGCGAGATCAAATTTGTACAATAGATGCACGGCTTATTCCATTTCCCGCGCCTTCTCCTTTTGCCATAATAAAGTCAGCAACGATTAATCGGACCTTTTTGGGGGAGGCTGGAAAATGATCAAATTTACCGGAATTGCCAGGCCGTATGAGCTGGGTAAATACAGCATCAGCGAAAACAGCGCTGCGCTGCAGCGGTACCGCTATATCCACGACGGGTTGCTGCGCGCTGCAGCCGGTCAGCTGCCGCGACGGGAAAATTGGGATTTGCGGCTGGCCATGTGCCGGCATATGTATGAGGATGCTGAAGCCGTAGAGTCATTCCGCTCGCGCATTCCTGAGCTGCGGACCTCCTCGGCCATCCTGTCGAAGGAGCCGGACCCGCGGCTATCGCTCATGTTCGATGAACTGGTGCACGCCCGGACGGATCTGGAATGGGCGGCTGCCGTCTATGAAGTAATCAAGCCTGCGCTGCTTGACACGTACCGGCTGCATGCAGCCAAGACTCAGCAGATTGTCGATCAGCCTACCATTCGCATTTTGCGTACGATAATACTGGATTTGGAGGAACAGGTCGCCTGGGGAAAAAGGCTGCTCACTGAATTAAGGGCGGCAGCAACAGAGGATGAGCAGGGACACGAGCATGAGTTTACAGCAGCAATCGCTTCCTATTTGCATGCCGCCGGCGGCGTTGCCGGAGAACTGCCCCGCGCGAGCGACCTGCCCCAGCGCAATCGTTCGCATACCGCCTACAGCTTGCCGCTTCGCTCCAGCCGGGACCCGCGTAAGATGGGACCGACAACCTGGGCGCGCACAAGCATTGCCAACCCGCCCGAAGATCCGGTGCAGCGCAGGCTGGTAATGACGATGCGCGTGCGCCAAGAGGAGATGACAGCCTGCGATCTGATCGCCGGTGTGCTTTACAGCCAGAAAAACATGCCTTGGTCGTTTTATCGCGACCTTGCCCGTCACATTTGGGATGAAGCGCGCCATGCCATGTTCGGTCAGGCTGCGCTGGAAGCTGATGGCCATGAGTGGATGTCACGCCCCCAGTATACGTCGGACTACGACATAAACGCCGAAAAAATCCCCCCCGCGCAGTACACATGGCTTAGTATCGGAATTGAGGAAGGCGCGATGGTGAGTCTGGGCAAAAAGAAAGAGTTCGAATGGTGCAGGGATGAGGCAAAACATCCGTTAATGGCGCAGTTTCAAGACTATGACTGGGCTGACGAAGTCGTTCATGCGAATCTCGGCCGCAAATGGACACCGGATTTAATGGGGGAAGACCTGCCCTTCATTCGCGAAACGGCGAAAAAAGAACTGCACCATTTCTTCAGCGAAGTGGATAAAGCCCAGCAGCAATTCGCCGCTGAAGAAACCGGCGGAATAACGTCTGGGTAAAGATTATTAGAGTAAAAACAGACGCACCGTTCCCGGCCCTTTATGGACCGATTGGTGCGTCTTTCGTCTTTTTTGATCATTTCATTACTGCGACGATTGCCAGCTCCTTTTTGCTACAAGGGATGGAGAGGATTTCAATCCACGCATCCGCATAGGATGCGACAGCGAATTTGAAGCAAAAACGGGCAGATTGCCTCTTTTTTGCGAACAAGATCGCATTAAACTCAAATTGAAACACGAGAAAAGGGAATTTTTGATCGATTTTTCGGTGCGAATCTCCCGGGAAAATCATGTTCACTTCACATTCGCACCATCCATTCTACCATCCTACAGTCGATCAGCACATTTCACTTTCTATTCTACCATTATAAACTCCCCCTTCGCTACGAAACCTTCATCCGCAACTAAGCATAATCGCTCCCCCAAATTTGCTCACTTGTACATATAGACCACCGCCAGAAATAATCCAGCCAGAACGGCCAGTCCGCAGACCGTTCTATAGCCCTGCCGCCTGTGTGAACGCCGAAATCCAATGCAACGATGAGATCAAGGGAGCCAGCCCAGGCAGCTAACGAACCTGACAACTAAGCTTGACCCACATCGGTTCCATGAAATTCCAGCAGACTATTTGTGGAGTAGAACCTGCTATTTAGGCGCTTTTAGGCAAACCATATTCATTGAGTATTTCCAACGAAAAACTTAATGTGGAATAAAAATCCTTAAAAACTCCTTTTAAGGAACGTGTAGAAGAACCCTCTTCACTATAGAAATCAGCTTTTTCGAAACAAAACACCTGATGGTAATCGTTTTCATCACCTTATTGTTCCATTATTGGATCAATTATTTTATTTCCATTTAATTGGAAGCGTTGTGGGGCAAGCTTAGTCCCTGGATTCGTTAAAAATTTCAGAAGCCCCATTTTACCCAAATAGCAATTGCAGGGTTCGTAAGAAAGGAACATCGGCCGATATCGCTTGTTCCCGCTCGCCCTCCTATGACCGGCACTACTATGTGATCCAAGCAACGCAGCACAAAGCAAAGCAAAGCTACATACAAATTAGCCGATTTTTTCGCTTACCTCAACGCCTGCGATCACCACCCAATCACCATTGGTCGTCTTATCCGATTTAATGCCCCTGCTCGTATGATCAACGCGGCATTCCTCCCGTTTTGGAATAGCGTATTTTGACTACAAAAAAAAGCAGCTGCCCGTCGGCTAGCCGCTTCTCCCTCCTGCACGCATTTCCCCGATTAACCGCTGCATTTCTTCCATGACCTGTTCCGATTGATGAAAAGCCTGTTTGGCAAGCAGGCCGATCTGCTGAGCACTTTCCCGATTTCCGCCAGCCGCGTGAAACAACTCGCCGAAAACGCCGGAAGCCTCGTCCACCGATGCTGCGCTCGCGGCCGCGTCCTGCTGCCCTTCCGCTACCAGCTGCACCGTCTGCTCCACCGCTTCGGCAATCGAGCGCAGCAGGCCGTTGATATCTTCCGCGGACTGCTTCGTTTGTGCTGACAGCTTCCGGATCTCGGCCGCCACGACGGAAAAGCCGCTTCCGTGCTCGCCGGCGCGAGCGGCTTCGATCGAGGCATTCACTGCCAGCAAATTGCTCTGTTCGGCCAATTCCCGGATCAGTTTCGATACGCTGCTGATCGCATCCGCTCTTTTTTGCAGTTCCGCGATTTGCTGCTCCTGGCGAATCGTCTTTTCCGCCAGCCGTTTGAACGCTACAGTCACTTTTTCCAGCTCGTTTTTTCCTTTATGAGTCAGATCGACCATCCCTAACGACATCTGTTCCCCGAATTGCGCCGCTTCGTGAACATTGACAACCGCCTTGTCGATCTGCTGCATCAGCTCATCCGTCCCTTTGATCGTGCTTATTTGCGACTGCAGGCTTTGTTGCTGCAGCATCCGCGACATCCGAAGCAGATCGGACATCGTCAGAACGCCCGCTATCCGGCCATGTTCGGTTATGATGACGCAATCATAAAGCGTCGACTCGTCACGGCCCATCGCTTTGTCGATCAATTCATGCGCTGACTCTGACAGCTCGATGATGAGCGGCTCGCGGTCCATCAGTTTTGCGATGGAACGTTCATAGTAGAGTTCCCGGCCAAAGCGGTGCGTCTGCAGCAGCGAAAGCCGGGATTTCATGACCAGTCCGACCGGTATGTTGCCTGCCTCGCAGACAATGGCGCACTCGCCTTCGCTTTCTTTCATTGCCAGAAACTGCTCAATCACTTCACGGCAGGTTTGTGAAGGGCTCACGATGAGCGCTTTTCGCAGGAAGTGTTGAATTAGCAGCGGTTCGTTTCCATGTTCAGCCTGCGACGTCCCCGTCCTCTGCAATTTTGTTCCAGCTGTCTCCGCAGCTTCTGCCGATTCCGCTGCCGGTTCTGCAGCCACAACCTTTCCTCCGCCAGGCCGTACCTTCTTTTCATTCAATATCGCAGACATGGTCATGAGTCGTTCCCCTTCCCTTTCTAAAAGCCTATTTCCTACACTTAATTATAGGTCTTTAGAATCATCGGAAAGATAACGCAATGTTAACGGAACGTTAGAAATGACGCAAATTGACAAAGAAACGAGGCTACTGCTTTGTTTTCCGTCTACTAAGCCAGAGCGGCAGACGGAAACACACATTGATCAAAAGGACGACAAAAACGAGCACAGCCGCCGCTTTCTCAGCAATTTCCGTTGCATCCGGGACGATCGCCTCCGATTGGACGTACCAGAGGTGAACCGCAAGCGTAGCTCCTGGAGAAAATAGATCGAAGTCCCACATTTCGCCTGAGGTCGAGACGCCGGCCGTCAAAATAATGACCGCACTTTCCCCAAACGCCCGGCCTGCTACCAGACAGATCCCGGTAATAATGCTGCTGGACGCCACCGGGATCAACACCCGGCGGATCGTTTGCAGATGAGTGCCGCCTAGGGCAAACGAAGCATGCTTCATCTCTTGCGGAACCGCCCGGATCGCTTCTTCAGTGACGCGTGTAAGCACAGGAAGATTGAGGAAGGCAAGGCTGACTGCGCCGCCAAGAATCGTAAGCCCGATTTCAAATGCCTCTACGAATATGGCAATTCCGAACAAACCGAAAATAATCGACGGCACCGAAGCCAAAGCTTCAACGCAAATTCGAATAAAAGCGATCAGCTTGTTGTCCGGAGCAAATTCGGCCAAGTAGATCCCTGCTGCCATGCCAAGCGGAATCGAAATAATTAGAGAAAGGATCAGCATATAAAAAGAGTTGAATAGCGTCGGACCAATCCCCCCTCCTTCCTCGATCTCGCTGGGCAGACCGTACAAGAAGCCGAAATCCAGCTTGGGCAATCCTTTTTCCAAAATAATAAACAACAGATAGCAAATCAGCAGAATGGCACAGATGCCAATCCCCCAGACAACTCCCGTAAACAGACGGTCATTCAGGCGGTTCAAGCTGCGGTTAGCTGCAAACATATTGACCGTTTGGTTGGCTTTGTTACTCATGAGGCCGCCCCTTTTCGTTGCAGGATTCGAATCAGCACGATCATCAACAGCGAGATGACCAGCAGCAAAAAGCCCATCATATACAGCGCATAGTTCCATGTGGAATCAAACGGCACATTGGCAATTTGCATGACGATATTGCTCGTCAGAACCGCAGTCGGCTTGAACAGCTCATCCGCAAGCTGGGGTGTATTGCCGATTACCATGACGACAGCCATCGTTTCGCCTATTGCCCGGGCCATGCCGAGTATGCCCGCATATAGAATCCCGCTGCGCGCAGCCGGCAGCACGACCTTGACAATGGTTTGGAACCGGCTTGCGCCGAGAGCATAGGAGGCGTCACGGTATTTTTTCGGCACGGCCGTAATCGCATCGTCGCTAATGCGGCTTATCGTCGGCAGTACCATGATCGTGAGGACAATGGCGGCAGCGAGCAGCCCGTCCCCCATGCTCGTTCCGGTTATATCCCGCAGCAGAGGGATCAGAATGGTCATTCCCAAAAAGCCGTATACAACTGAAGGAATGCCGACGAGCAAATCAAGCACCGGCCGCAGCATTGTCTTCAGCCAGGACGGCGTCATTTCGGCGAGAAAGACCGCGATCAGCACAGAAATCGGCACGGAGATGAGCATCTTGAGCGCCGTCAGCACAAACGTGCCAAAGATGAAAACCAGCGCCCCGTACTGATCGTTTTCCGGTACCCATTCTGTGGATAGAAAAAATTCAGACAAAGAGACTTCATTGAAAGTTAAGAGACCGGTTCTGCCCATAAAGAACAAGATCGAGAACAAGATGAGGCAGACGAAAACGGCACTCGACACACATACAATCCGAAAAGTCCGGTTATAAAAGGATAGTCTGGCCCTGCGGTCCAACGCTTTGCCGGAACGGGAATCAAGGCTTCTCCCCAGTTCTCCGGCCGCTGCCGCTCCGCCGGACGTTTGCGCCTCCAGCATGGCAAATCCCCCTCCAGAAAATATAAAAATACACACTTCAGTATCCGTTTCCCGCAAAAAAGCCAGCTTCGCGCCGGGTGCGCCGAGGCTGGCTATGCTCGCATTCCTGCTCCAAATTACTTATTTTTCATAGCGGAGATCGGAATAAATTTAAGCTTTTTCAGGGAACCGTTCTGGAACTCTTTGCTTTGGACATACTCGATAAAAGCTTTTACTGCGCCTTGCGGCTTGCCTTTGGTCATGTAATAGCCGTATGCCCATACTTTATATTTGCCGTTAATGACATTGTCTTCAGTCGGTGCATTGCCGTCAATGCTAACCGCACGCATTTTGTCCGTCACATAGACAAGGTCCATATAGCCGATCGCATTCGGAGTCGTTTCGATCGCTGTTTTCATGTCGCCGCTCGACTTCACTTCTTTGTAATTATCGCCTTTGCTCATAAAATCAGTGCCATTCAGTGCTTTCATTTGGAAGTTGACGCGCGTACCCGATCCGAATGCCCGGTTAACTACTACGATGTCCGCATCTTCGCCGCCAACGTCTTTCCAGTTTTTAACTTTGCCAGAGAAAATGTCTTGCAGCTGCTTTGTCGTCAGATTAGTGGCTTTAACATTTTTGTTGACGACAGCCGCGAACGGAATGACGGCTACTTTATTTGCTACCTGGCCGTCGAATGCTTTGAAGCCTGGTACATCGGTTGAAGCGTCCCAGTCGCAGGCGCCGATGTCTGCGATCCCTTTACGGACGGATTGCGGGCCGGTTACGGAACCTGCTGCAGAAGCGGAGATTTTCACTTTCGGGTTTTGTTTCTTGAACTCTTTGGCTGCTTGCAGTGTCAGCGGGAGCAAAGCAGAAGAACCATTAATTGTGATTTTGCCGCTCAGCTTGCTTGCGGCGCTCGCTCCGGAAATACTGCCAAATGCAACCGTAGCGGTCAGGACAGCGATAGTAGCCATTTTTAACCATTTCATATTGATCATGATCTCCTCTCGGATTATATAAGTTTAAAAATACAATGTAGTGATTCAACTTGCTTTACTTCGTCAGTTTTTTCCATTTGCCGTTGTTGTTGACCAACACCTGTCCATCCTGTACAATGGCGATCTGTTCAGCCGAAGTTGCAATTACATCCGTAACATCGGCGGAGACGCTGTACAGCTTTTTGACCGAGCCCGCTGCCGCATCCACTTCATAAATTGCCTGCCCGGCCCCTTCTTCCGCCAGCACGAACAGTTTGTCGCCAGCCATGACGGCTTGAGCCACGTCCTTGTCGCCAATGATCGTTTTGGCCGATTGGTCTTTCGCGACAGAAACGAGGGAAGAAGGCTTATTATCTTCAATATTGATAAAGAATGCCTTGCTGCCATCGGCAGCTGCGCCTACGAAAACTTTGTCATCCGAAGTTGAAGTCAGTTTGACCGGCTTGGCATCCTTTTCGGATGAATTGTAGGTATACACCTGCGGCTCCGTCCCCGACATGTCGATTGTTACATCATCCATGTCCACCGGCTGGTTGCTGTCGGCCGTTACGGCACCCGGTTTGATTACGGTATAGTAGAATTGCTTGCCGTCCGCCGATACGGCCAGATCTGCTTTGTAGTCCACTTTGTCTTCCAGCACCTTCGAGATTTTCCGCTCTCCCAGATCAAGCTTGGCAATTACACTCCCTTTATCGCCTTGCAGGAAATAGATTGCGGATTCATCCGCCGCCCAAACCAGTTCCGGCTTGATCGAGCTGTCTGCAGACACTTGAGTGGAAGATTTGCTCTCCAGATCGAGAACATAGATCGAACCGCTCTCATCCGTGTAGGCCGCTTTGCTGCCGCCCGGAGCGATAACCAGATCGGAAGCGCCTTCTGTGCGGAACAATTCGGCAAATTCTCCGGTAGCCGCATTCAGTTTGTAATCGATACGCCCTTCATCTGTAAGCGTGCTGACGATCAGCGAGCCGCCCTTTATCCAGTGCGGATTTTCCACATCCAGCAGTCTCTTCCCCGCATCGACCCATACTTGGCCTTGGCTGTCAATTTCTTGTTCGACACCGAGCGCTTCCAGAAATCCGTCGAGTTCAATGAAGAAGCTATTTTTCACATTGACGACTGGGGACTGCAGCTGCAGCGCCTCGCCGTCCACAATTGCCACGTTGGATGAATCCGTCAGTTGGATGGTACGGTCCTCAAAGTAGACGTTAATGCTGCCGTTCGCTTCCACTCCAAACATGGCGCCGGCCGCTCTGCCAACATCGCGCACTGAGACAAGTTTGGCACCGTTATAGTTGATAACGCGCACCGTTTTGGACTCGTCATTGACAAACAATGTGAATGATTGGATCTGAACGTTGGCAGACTTTGCTTCAGCGGCAGATACGGTGCTGGACACAGATACAGCCGCGGATGTGCTTAGTGCTGCTGCAAGTACGGAAAGCATTACCGTTTTCTTCATGGACATGGCATTAAGCCACCTTTCTCCTATTTTTCTTTTAGAGATTATGCAAAACATCTTTGATCTATCGCCCGGTCCGCTCCGTACCGGACTGCTTCCCTCCCATTGATGACCCGTGTTATGTACAAAACCGATTATAGAGCAGATTTGTAAACCGACTATAAAGGTATTATGTAAATATTGTTAATTCGGCTGGAAGCCGCTGGAATATAAATAGGCCGGAAGCGTTCTTCACGCTCCCGGCCTATTTGTCATCCAGCCATATCCTCGCTGCGAATTTCGGGGATTTTTAAACGCACAGCAGTTCCTTTATCAAGGCGACTGCTGATTTCCAGTCCGTATTGTTCGCCAAACACTAATTTAAGTCTTTGATTAACATTGGTTAACCCGATATGCTCCCCTATTTCCAAAAAATCAAATTCCATTGTTTGGTTCAGTTGATTCACCTGCTCTATAGAGATGCCCGATCCGTTGTCTTCAATTTGGATATACAGCACCTTGTCAATTAAGCGGCTGGAAAGGTAAATAAAGCCTTCTCCCCCAGCTGCGGCGGCTCCTTTTTTAAAGGCATGCTGCAAAATGTTCTCGATAAGCGGCTGCAGCCAACCCAGGAGTTGGTAGCCTCCTGATGCATAAACGAGCGGTAACGGAAGTCACGGCCGCTATTTTCGAATATTCGACCGATCTGAAATTGTAACGGAACTGTGCGCCGCTATTTGATGATGATGAGCACGATTTCGCAAGAAAACGCCCAATTAAGGTCGCTCAGATCCGTTAGATTTTCAAAAACGGGGGTTATTGGCGAAATAACGTCTGTGGCTTCCGTCTAGCTCTACATTAGGGCGATTCTGGAACCGAAAATCGTCCCGTTATGGATGACTTGTTAAAAAATCAAGCGCCATAACGGGACGATCCCGGCAAATTACCTACAACTCCACCATCGCCTTTATCACACCGGCATCCGGCTGCAACAGCTGCTCAAACCTCTCGGCCAGCGCATTCATTGGCACGCGATGAGTAATATAGCGCTCCGCATCAAGTGCACCTTCCTGCATAGCGGCGATTACTGCGGCAAAATCCTCAACCGTCGCATTGCGGCTCGCCAGCAAAGTCATTTCCCGCTTATGGAACTCAGGATCGTGAAAGGAAATATCCGCCTTGACCAAGCCGACGAATACGAGCTTGCCGCCATGCGCCACCCAGCGGAACGACTCCGACATCGACTCGGCATTGCCGGTCGCCTCAAACACAACTGTAGGCATCTCGCCGTCCGTCAGTTCTGCAAGCCGCGCCTGCGGGTCCTCTGCCGCTGCGTTGATCGTCGCGTCTACCCCCGCCCACTCGCGGCAAAAGGCAAGGCGGCTGTCCTTCACTTCCATCGCAATGACCCGTGCGCCCTGCCGCTTCGCCAGCGCCATCACGCCGAGGCCGATCGGGCCGCCGCCGATGACCAGCACATGATCGCCCTTGTCGATCTCTGCCCGCCTTACCGCATGAGCGCCGATACTGAACGGCTCCAGCAATGCCATCTGATCGAGCGTCATCCCGTTCGTGCAGATCAGATGGCTGGCCGGAACGATCATGCGCTCGCGCATGCCGCCATCAATATGGACGCCGAGCACCTGCATTTGCGTGCAGCAATTCGTTTTGCCTTTCCGGCAAGCGACGCATTGTCCGCAGGCCATGTAGGGAATAACGCTAACCTGGTCCCCAGCCTTGATCTTAAGGTCCTGAAGGCCAGCCGCCTCATCGCCGACAGCTTCAACGATCCCCGCCAGCTCATGGCCGAGTATACGTGGATAAGTGAAAAAGGGCTGATTGCCTTTGAAGGCATGAATATCCGTACCGCAAATGCCGACCCGGCGGACCCGGATCAGCGCCTCTTCTCCTGTCGGAGCGGGCGGCTCGTCAAGCAGCACATGCTCGAATGTGCCGATCTCCCGGCAGACGATCCCTCTCATGCTTATCCCCCCTGTTCCAGCCAGCTATAAAATGACGCCATCCTTGAAAATGGCAATTTCTCGAAAGTTGTTGCGCTCATTTTTCGTTTCATGCTCGCCTGAGGCAATCGCAATAAGCTGCTCCCACAGCTCGTCGGTAAGCTGCTCCATCTGTTTGCTTTCCACCAGCTCGCCAGCATTGAAATCGATCCAGTTCTTTTTTCGTCCTGCCAGCTCGCTGTTCGTCGATATTTTCACTGTCGGCACCGGCCCGCCGAACGGCGTCCCCCGTCCGGTCGTAAACAAGACGATGTGGGCGCCCGCCGCACTTAACGCCGTGACCGATACAAGGTCATTGCCCGGCGCTTCAAGCAGATTGAGCCCCTGCTTATGAACACGCATCCCATAAGGCACGACATCCACAACCGCAGCATGTCCGCCCTTTTGCGTACAGCCAAGCGACTTTTCCTCCAAGGTGCTGATGCCGCCATCCTTGTTGCCCGGAGACGGATTTTCGTAAATTTCCTGATCATGACGGATAAAATATTGCTTAAAATCGTTGATCAAATGGACGATTTGGCCGAACACCGCTTCATCTGCCGCCCGATTCATCAGAATCGTTTCCGCGCCGAACATTTCCGGCACTTCAGTTAAGATAGCCGTCCCGCTGGCGCCGATCAGCCGGTCGGATACCGAGCCGACAAGCGGATTGGCCGTAATGCCGGAAAAGCCGTCCGAGCCGCCGCATTTGAGACCCAGCTTCAGCCTGCTTACCGGCAGCGGCTGCCGCTTGAACTGCTGCGCATATTCGACCAGTTCGCCAAGCAGCTCCAGGCCGGTCTCCAGCTCATCCTCAACCGCCTGCGATTTCATAAAAAGAACGCGCTGCGGATCGTAGTCGCCCAACACTTCTTTAAACAGCTCAATCTGATTGTTCTCGCAGCCAAGGCCGACGATCAGCACGCCGGCTGCGTTCGGATGCTGTACCAGCGAAGCGAGCAGCTTCTGCGTATACTGCAAATCGTCGCCCAACTGCGAGCATCCGAACGGATGGGCAAAATGGTGAATCCCGTCCACCTTGCCGCCATACATCATGCTGCCACGCCTCGCCAGTGTATCGCAGGTTTTATTAATGCAGCCGACCGTATTAATAATCCAGATTTCATTGCGGATGCCCACTTCGCCACTAGCGCGGACATAGCCTTGAAAGGTGCGTCCAGCGAGCGGGCCCGCCGGCGGCAATACAGGATCAACCGGCTCATACGTATAATCGAGCAAGCCTTTCAGCCCGGTCCGCAAATTGTGGGTATGCACCCAACTGCCGCAGGGCAAATCCTGCTTCGCTCTACCGATGGAGTAGCCGAACTTCAAAATGTCCTCGCCTTGACGCACAGGACGAACGGCGATTTTATGCCCTTTCGGCACATCTTCGAGGAGCTCGATCGCCTCGGCAGCCGCACCTTCCAGCAGCTCGCCCTTCCGAAACGGGCGCAAAGCGATGATCACATGATCGCGTTCGTGCAGTCTGATCCACTCATTCATCTTGTCATCTCCTTCTCAAGCGCTGCCAGCTGATCCGCTACAGCCGCGACTAATCCGGCCTCAGCCGCCAAATCTCTGCCCCACACCTCGGAGCAGCCAAGCAGCTTCTCTGCAGCCACTCTATAATCAGGCGCGGCGGCTCCAGAACATGCAAAGGCCTCATGCCATGCCGAGCGCAGCCGCTCAATTGCGGCCGCATCGTCCTTCACCTGATAAGATGCGCCTCCCTGCAGCGCTGACCCGTAATAGCCGCCATCCGCAGCCTGTTCAACCTTATAGTAGCGCAGCAAGCCGGCAAAGCCGCGAACAAGCCGCTCAGGCACCGGCGCTCCTTGATCGAGATAGGCTGCAATCGCCGGAAGCAGCCGCACCGTAAATTTGCTCAGGCTGTTCATCGCAATATCGGACAGGCGATGGCGGATATACGGATTGCGGAACCGCTCGAATACGTCGGCCGCATACGCCCGCAGCTGTTCGGCCGGAAGCGGGAGCTGCGGAATAATGTCCTGTTCGACCGTATCGCGGATAAAAGCGCCGAGCTGCTCATCCTCCATCACTTCCCGCACTTGCTCCTTGCCGAGCAAAATGCCGAGCGGCGTCATTAGCGTATGAGCGCCGTTCAAAATCCGCACCTTGCGGAGCTGGTAGGGCTGCAGCTTCTCCACCCACTGCACGTTAAGCCCCGCCTTGCGGAACGGCAAGATGTCATCCAGCGCCGGCTCGCCTTCAATTGCCCAAAAGTGATACGGCTCGGCCGTATTGAGCAGCGCATCGCGATAGCCCCATTCCTCGAACCACGCCTCGGCCTCATCATCGGGATAGCCTGTTACGATGCGGTCAACCAGCGAATTCAGAAAGCGGTTATGGCGGACGACCCACTCCCGAAAAGCTTCCGGCAGCTGCCAATCGGCACAATATTGCAGCACGCAGCGCTGCAGTTCATCGCCGTTACGCTCCAACAGCTCGCAGGGAAGCAGCAGCAGCCCGGCATCTGCAGCGCCATTGAAGGTTTTATAGCGGCGGTACAGCAATAATGTTATTTTTCCGGGGAATGAAGCGACCGGCTCGCCCTCACGCAGCTCCTCCGGCTGATAGCTTAGGCCAGCCTCTGTCGTATTGGAGACGATCACCTGCAATTCCGGACGTTCGGCGATTTGCAGAAAAGCCTGCCACTGCTCGTACGGATCGATCATTTCCGAAAAGACCGAAATAATTTCGCTGCGCTCTACCTGCTTGCCCAGCTCCATACCGCGGGTAACAAGCGTGTACAGCCCATCCTGCGCGCGCAGCGCATCCAGCTTCTTTTTGCCTGAAGGACGGGGCTGCGATACCGCAATGCTGCCTTCATACAGCCCCTGCCGCCGGCATTCATGAATCATCCAATCGACAAATCCGCGCAAAAAATTGCCTTCGCCGATTTGCAGCACTGTAACGGGCCCGGCTCCAGCCTGCGCCGCCGGCAGCTGATTGCGGTTCAATAGCTCCTTCATGCCAATTCCCCTCCCTCTCCCTTGCCCTAAAGAGGCTCTATAATTTGTAAAAGGTTTTTGCATTCAAGCCATAAACGGCCGCCTTCTCCTCCGCAGTCCATGAAGCCGGGAGCAGCTGATCCAGCAGCGCCACAACCTCGCTGTATTCCGCGGCCAGCAGACATACCGGCCAGTCGCTGCCAAACAGCAGCCGCTTCGCGCCGAACAAGTGAATGACATGCCGGACATACGGAATAAAGTCGGCCGCCTGCCAGCTGTCATGATCCGCCTCTGTCACCATGCCGGACAGCTTGCAATAAACATTCGGATGACTGGCGATTTTCGCCATTTGCGTCATCCACGGCTCCAGCGTCCCTGCTGCAATTTGCGGCTTGGCAATATGATCGATCACAGCCCGCAGCCCAGGGACCTGCTCCAGCAGTTGGACAACAACGTCAAGCTGATCTGAACGCATCAGCAGATCGACCGGCACATCAAGCCCGGCAAAATAAGTAAGCGCTTCAGTCACATGCGGCTGCAGCACCTCGCGCGCGTCCGTCATCTCTTGAATCATGACGCGAAAGCCGACAAACTTCGGGTGGCTGCTGAATTGCTCGTAATGCCCCCGATAGTCCGGATCGTGCAAATCCAGCCAGCCGACTACGCCGATAATCGATTCCTCCGCATCGCTCAGTTCCAGCATATATGCCGTTTCCTCGTGCGTTGCTGCCGCCTGCACGACGATCGTGCCGTCCATTTGCTGCTCCCGCAGACGAGGGAGCAGATCCGCCGGCAAGTAATCGCGATACAATACGCCGGAATCGGGCGTCAGCCATCCGTAATCGCCGCGGGCGAGCTTCCAGTAATGCTGGTGTGCATCAATTCTCATCGCAGGCTAGCCCTCCTTGATAACGCCTTTTTTCAAAATAATATTGGCATACTGGGTGCTCTCCCCTGTCGCTACAACCGCATAAGCCTTGCTTGCCCGCTCATAGAAGGCAAAGCGCTCCTCGAACTCGAAAGGCTCGGCGACATCGGAATGCTTGGCTATAATCGCTCTATATTCCTCCCAGATCGGCGTTTCGACCTGATCGCCGGGAACACGCTCCATCAGAGCGGCCGGATGCGCTACATATTGATCCAGCGGGAACAACTGCATAATCCCCTCCAGCAGCACCGGAATCGGGTGCCCGTCGCAGCGGACCAGCCGCCGCGCAGTGCTCGCTGCCGGGAAATTAGCGTCAGCGAGCACAATTTCATCGCCATGCCCCATTTCCATCAAAATTTTCAACAGCTCCGGCGATATATATTTTGAAATCCCAATTAACATGGTGATTCTCATCCTCTCATTTACTATTGCTTCTATTGTATCAACACAATATCAATCTTTAAAATAGCGTAATCATGCAATTTTATACTCTATTTTGATATAATGAAACAAATACTCAATATCAAAGGAAGCGATTCACTTGAATCCTGTACGCAAACATTTTGAGGCGGATTCCCCCTTCCCGCTCGCTTTCGTCTACAAAGATACAAAAAGCTCGCAAAGCGAGCTTCCGGACCATTTGCATGACTGGTATGAGCTTGTGTATGTATACCGCGGCAAAGGCACCTTTTTTATCGATCAAACGCTGTACAGCATGGAGGCCGGCAATCTGTTTTTTATTCCCGGCAATACGATTCACCGCGCTTTTCCCGATGCGATCGACCCGGTAACCTCCACCGCCCTTTTTTTCAGCCCGTCCGTGATGCAGCAAACTTATCTCGGCGAGTCCGTTACGCTGCTGGGCTGCTTCGAGATGGCCAAGATCAGCAAAAATTACAAGCTTCCAGCCGACGCCGCAGAGCGGCAATTTGCCGAGGCGGCGCTTGACAGCGTGCAGGAGGAGCTGCAGCGCGCGCAAGCCGGCCACCGGCTGGCCGTACTCCTGCAGGTTCAGCAGCTGCTGCTGCGGCTGACCCGCACCATGCTGCCCGGCAGCAGCTCCGCCATCGCCGCCGGGACAATCGGGCCGCAATGGATGAAGGCGATGCTCGCCAATCTCGACAAGCGGCTGGAGGAGCAGCTGAGCCTTGCCGCGCTGGCGCAGCAGGCGAATGTGACGCCGGCTCATTTTTCCCGCGTCTTCAAGCAATTGACCGGAATGACGGTGACCGAATATGTGACGACGAAGCGCATTATACGCGCCAAGGAATTGCTGCTGGAATCCGACGATTATATCAGTCAGATCGCTGAGCGGTGCGGCTTCGAAAGCTTGCCGCATTTTCACCGCATGTTCAAAAAAATTGCCGGCACGACGCCGGCCGCCTTCAAAAAGAGCTTCAGCCGTTAAGCGCCGGCATTCATCGCCCCTTGCGAATGCAAATAAAGCTGCTCGTAATAGCCGTGCATGCCAAGCAATTGCGGATGCGAGCCCTCCTCGACAACCGCCCCCTGCCGCATGACCAAAATGCGGTCGGCCTGCATAATCGTCGAAAGCCGGTGGGCGATGACCAGCGTCGTCCGCCCCTTGGAGACGATATGCAGCGCGCTCTGAATCAGCTGCTCCGTCTGTGAATCCAGGTTGGCAGTCGCTTCGTCCAATATAAGAATTTGCGGCTGGAACACGATGATCCGCGCAAAGGAAATCAGCTGGCGCTCGCCGGCCGACAGGCCGCTGCCCCGCTCCGACAAACGGGTATCGTAGCCGTCCTTCAAGTTCCGGATGAGCGCATCGGCCCCGACGAAGGCGCAGGCGCGTTCCACCTCCTCGCGCGAAATCGCCGGATCGAACAGCCTGACATTGTCAAGGATGCTGCCGGAATACAAGTACGGCTCCTGCTGCACCAGTCCAACCAGACGCTGCAACTCTGCCTGCGCAAGCTCGCGGATATCGACGCCGTCGATCATGACCGCTCCCTGCTGCACATCATAAAAGCGGCAGAGCAGGCTGATCAGCGTGCTTTTGCCCGCGCCGGTCGTGCCGACAATGCCGACCATCTCCCCTGGACGGATATGCACATTCAGGCCGGTCAGAATCGGCTGCTGCGGATCATAGCCGAAGGTGACATCGCGAAAATCGATTTGCCCGTGCACCTGATCGGCCGCCAGGACGACAGGCTCCTCCGGGTCGCGCACCTCCGGCTTCAAGGCGAAGATCGCCCAAATGCGCTGGACGGAAACGTTGGTAGCCTGCAGCGTGTTCCACTGCTGCGTAATGGCATTGATTGGCTGGAAAAACAAGCGGATATACGTAATAAAAGCATACAGCACGCCAAACTCCATCGTCGTGTCGAAGACCGCCATTCCGCCGATCCAGGTCACAAAGGCGATCGACAAATTGCCCAGCAGATCAAACGAGCGGTTGAACAGCACATTCGTGCGGATTTCGCGCAAATTGGCCCGAAAATAAGAATCGTTGCGGTCGGCAAACTGCCGCTGCTGCTCCTTCTCCTGGTGAAACACCTGAATCAGATTCATGCCCGCCAGATTTTCTGCGACAAAAGCGACAAGCCGGGACAGCTGCGTCCGCGACATTTGATACGTTTTGCGCATATAAGTTCGAAAGCTGACCGCAATGATCGCGATAACCGGCAGCAGGATCATGCAGTAGCCCGCAAGCTCGGCATCCAGATGGAACATCAGCGCAATAATGAAAAGCAGCGTGAGGCCGTCACGAACGACGCTAAGCAGCACCTGGGTAAAAAACTGGCTGACAGTCTCTGTATCGCTTGAAACATTCGTAATGAGACTGCCGCTCGGCACCCGGTCAAAATAAGACATCGACAGCTTGGAAATATGTTCAAACAGCTCCTTGCGCAGGCGGGCCACGATGCTTTGCCCGGCATACTGCAGCAAATTGTTTTGCCAATAGCTGAACAGCAAACCGCTAACCGAAAGCAGCAGGAACGCGCCGCAGATGAGCAGAATAGTGCCAAAGTCGTTTTTTCCGGCCATCAAATTGTCATCGATGGCGATTTTCATCAAATAAGGCTGCAGCAGATCAGCGGCGATCGCGATAACAGCACAGCAGACTACCAGCAAAAAGGTACGGCGGTGCGGCCGCGCATAGCGCAGCAAGGTGCCGAACTGCTGCTGCTCATTATGCTTCTTCGGCATATGCGCTCCCCTCCTCCTGTATGGAATGAAGCGTGTGGTAAATTCCGTCGCAGGCGAGCAGCTCCTCATGCGTCCCGCGCTGCACAATCTCCCCTTTATCGAGCACAATAATGAGATCCGCATGCTTCAGCGCACTGATCCGATGCGCGATGATCAGCGTTGTCTTGCCGCGGCGCTTCTGGCGGATGGTGCGGATAATATCGGTTTCCGTCACCGCATCGACCGCGCTTACACTATCGTCGAGGATAAGCACAGGCGCATCCTTAATAAGACCGCGCGCGAGCGATGTCCGCTGGCGCTGCCCGCCGGACAGCGTAATGCCCCGCTCTCCCAGCTTCGTCTCGAATTGATCGGGAAAGCTGACGATGCTCCCGTAAATTTGCGCCTGCCGCGCGGCGTCCTCCACCTTCTTCAGCTCGGAATCCCGGCGGTAAAAGGCAATATTGTCGCGGATTGTCGTACTGAACAAAAAGCCGTCCTGCGGCACATACGCCACCTGGCTGCGCAAGCTTTCCAGCGACAGATCGCGAATGTCGGCATCGCCGAACTTGATGGCACCTGCCGGCGGATCGTAAATGCGAAGCAGCAGCTTGACGAGCGTCGTTTTGCCGCTGCCGGTTTTCCCGACAATGCCAACCGTCTGTCCCGGCTCAATATGCAGGTCGATATGATGCAAAGCCTCATCAGCCGCACCGGGATAAGCGAAGGACAGATCGCGAATATGCAGGCCGCGCTGATGCAAATTGACCGACCTTGCATTTGCAGCCTCCTGAATGTCGCCTTGCCGGCCCAGCAGCTTGTTGATTCGCTCCAGGGAAGCGCGGGAGCGCTGCATCGTATTGATCACATTGCCGATTTGCTGCAGCGGCCCGACCATCATCCTGATGTACAGCGTCAAAGCGACAAATTGCCCGAGCGACAGCTGAGCGCGGATCGTCAAATAGCCGCCAAATAACAAGGTCACGATAATCGAAATGGCGCCAAGAAAAGGAATCATCGCTTGAAAAAAGGAAGATATTTTGACCAGCAGCAATTGATCGTCGCGTATCCGGTCAACCGTCTCGCCAAACCGCCGGCGCATAATCGGTTCAACCGCAAATTTCTTGGTCACCCGGATACCGCCGAATTGTTCCTCCGCCGATTCCGTCATTTTTCCGAGCGATTCCTGCACCACGCGCGAGCGCTGGCGGATAATGGGGCCGACGCGGGTCACTACAAAGGGAATAATCAATAGTGGAGCCATACAGATGGCGATCAAATAGAGTGGAATATTACTGACTAACATCATAATAAGCGAAGAGAAAATGAGCATGCCGGCATTTACGGTCTGATTGATCCCCATCGAGATCGATTCCCGTACAGCCTTGACATCATTCATCACGAAGCTGAGCAGCTTGCCGACTCCATGCTTGGAGTAATATTGCTCATCCAACGTCGTAAAATGGACGAACAATCTGTTGCGTGTGTAGTACTCGAAGCGTCTGCCGAGACGCATAATCATATACTGCCCGACCCCGGCCAGCAGGCCAAACCCTAGCCCAATGCCCAGCAGCCACACACTGTAATCGATAATTGCCTGCCTCGTCAGCTGCTCCCGCTGCAGCTCATCCGTAAAGCGGCCAATCACCTGCGGAAAATAAGACTGAATAACATTGGCCGTCATCGTCAATAGAACAGCACCTAAGTACCAAAACTGATTTTTTCTCACATAATTGTAAAGCAGACGCTGTGATTGCAATCCGATCACTTCCTATTTTTAACATTTCATTCTCCTTAATCCATCCGTCCTCCCTTCAATGTAAACGTTTCAACCTCTACCTTATCAGCTTAGCTTGATTTGCCGGCGCATACAACCCCTTTAGCGGGAAAAAATGATCCGCCTGCTTAGAACAGACGGACCATTTCCTCCGGCGGCAGCGGCTTGCTAAAATAGTAACCCTGCACCTCATCGCATTGCCGTTCCTCCAGAAACGCCAATTGCTCCGCAGTTTCCACACCCTCGGCAATGACCAGCAAGCCAAGCTGATGGGCCATCGCAATAATCGAACCGACGATATCCGCATCATGACTGCCCGAATCAATATCGCTTATAAACGATTTATCAATTTTTAATCTATGTAGGCCAAAACGCTTCAGATGATTAAAGGAGCTGTAGCCTGTGCCGAAATCGTCCATCGCGATCTGTACGCCAAGCGCGCGCAAGCCATGCAGCGCCTCAACCGTCGCCGCAACGTCCATCGTCATCGACTCAGTAATTTCCACTTCCAAATATTTGGCTTCCAGCTTCGTTTCCGCCAGCACCTTCTTGATTGAATCAATCAAATGGCTCTGGGCAAATTGTGCAGCCGACAAATTAATCGAAATGCGCACAGGCGGATAGCCGGCATCCTGCCATGTTTTATTTTGCCGGCACGCTTCGCGCAGCACCCATTCGCCAATAGGCAAAATCAGTCCTGTATCTTCAGCAACCGGAATAAAGCGGCTGGGCGCAATGTCGCCCATCGTCGGGTGATGCCAGCGGACGAGCGCCTCGATCCCCGTCAGCTTGCCTGTGCCGATCTGGATTTGCGGCTGATAGTGCAAGCTGAATTCTCCCCGGTCCAGCGCCTTGCGAATCGCCTTCTCCAGCTCCAGTTGCTCATTGGTCACTTTGCGCATATCCGGTTCAAAAAACGTAAAGCGGTTTTTGCCGCCCGACTTTGCCTGATACATCGCGCTGTCAGCATGAATCATTAACGTTTCGATATCGCGGCCATGCTCGGGATAAAGCGCAACTCCGAGGCTGCTCGACATATAAAACTCGCTGCCGCCTACTGTAAACGGTTTCTCGAAGGAGCGCAATATGTAAGATACCCGCTGCTTCACCTGTTCCCGGCTGCTCACTCCCTTGAACAGAAACATAAATTCGTCTCCGCCCATGCGGGCAACGAGATCCTGTCCCTGCACGCATCTTTTCAAACGATCGGACACCTGCATCAGCAGCTGATCGCCCTCGGAATGCCCAAGCGAATCGTTGACAATTTTGAAGCGGTCCATATCGAGAAACACAACGGCCAACTGCTCGCTCTCGCCCCGCTCTTCGCGCTTCAGCTCGTTTTTGGCGACTTGGATGAACATCCGGCGGTTCGGCAAGGTCGTCAGCTCATCGTGATAAGCCATGTAGTTCACTTTCGCCTCGGCCTCATAACGCTCCGTAATATCGCGAAATTGACCGAACGCCCCGATAATTTTGCCGCCGCGGTCGACGATCGGGCTAGCGTCAAATACGACAACGAGATGATAACGGTCGAGACTGATTTCGATGTCTTCATAATGCTTGCCGGCATGCAGCACCTCTTGAAAATAAGGTCCCAAATAAGGCAGCCGGAACACCGATTTGCCCAGCAGCTCCGGACGCTCGCATAAAAATGTGGCCGCAGCAGGACGATTCAATTCGGTAATAAAGCCTTCATTGTCGATCATGATGGCGGCATTTTTTTTCGTCTCCATAATGATCTGGTTCAAAATATGAAGCCGCTTATTTTGCCGGCGCAGCGTCAATTCCCGCTCAATCGAATCGGCAGTCGTTTGCAGCATCGTTATAAAAAGCGGGTTGTGCAGCTCTGCCGCTGTCATCACTGCAATCGAACCAATAATCGTCTTCTCATCCTGGTATTTGATCGGAACCGCATAGCACGACGATCCATGAAAAATCGTATGGAAATGATCGTCGCCGATCAATTGGATCGGAGACTGAAGACGCAGAGACAGAGTTACGACATTCGTCCCGCTCAGCTTTTCAGAAACGCCGCCCCCTACTCTGAAGCCAACCTCGTCCAGCATACTGACCATGCTTTTCTCGCCGGCAATTTGCAAAATGGTTGCCTCATGATCGCACACAGCGACCAGCAGCGGATATTGTTCGGGAAGAGATTCCAGCAACTTGTCCATAAAGTATTGCGTCACCTTAAGCACTTCTTCATACTCTACTACTTTCGCTTGCAGCTCTTCAGCGGATAATTGATTATACATAGGCATGACATCCGGTTCAAGGTTATATTTTTTACACAGTTCATGCGATTGGGTCACATAGCTGGGCTTTGGCTCTGGTGTCATACCTGGCAGTCTCCTCTTTCTCACATTAAACCTTCTTCCCGCTCCTTTCCTCTTAACTGGAATAAACTGTGCTTTTACTATTATAATCGTTTTGATTCAGCTATCAAACTCCTTTTCTACAATTTCATTCCATATTGGCAAATCTCCGTTTATGAGAAGAAATATAGACAACAGTTTAATGTGATGACTAAAGGGATTTTTTGCATTTACTTTCCCTGTATGTCAGGAATCACGAGGACCTACATGCATTTTCTCACTTTAGTTTGCAGCAAAATCACGAATCCCGTTCAAATTAGCCTAAACGAAGTACAGGTTTTCCATTTAGAACGCGAATCATCTGCTCGTCCCCAGCAACTAACGACATAAAATGCAGTTCGTTGCTACTCGATGCTTCATCCTCCCTATGTTGACGATTAGGCTAACGAACCTGAGACACGCTATTGGCCGAAAAATCGGCTTGCTCCGCGTGTAACGAACCTCAGACACGCTATTGACGGAAAAAAGGCAGGGAAGCGGCCGATTTTCGGTGAATAACAATCGGTAGATTCGTTACAGCCCGCAAGTCCCCATTTTGAGCCGAATAAGGGTTGTCCGGTTCGTTAGCGGCCATCCAAATCGAATCGGGCCAAGCAAACAGGCAAAAAAATAGCCGGTGCAGCATCCACCTCGTCAGAACAAAGGTAAGGGCAACATCGATCGAGTCACCGGGAAGAGCCGCGGCTGCGCCGGCTTCTTATGATTACAGCAGATACTGTGAACAGCAGCACGAACAGCAGGAGAGAGAACACCAGCACCTGCTGCCAATCATAGCGATTTCCTGCGTATTTTCCATTGTAAAGAGCCTTCCGGTATGTCCCCGCCTTCTCCTTAATCGCGATAGCATCCTTTTCTTTTGTTTCATTTATTTCATAATATTCGGTGCCTTTAGGATACGTATTGGAAAAATTCCCGCTATAGGTCCCTTCCCGATCTGAATACCTCGTAACCTCGCCAAGCTTCGATCCAATTTTCCCCGGGTCAACTTGCTCTTCAGAAATGACATAGATGTTCCCGTCATACACCACAAACGCATGTGCCCAATCGGCATGAACTGCGCCGCTCATGAATAACACCATAGCGATGAGCATGAGGCAGCTGCTTTTAAATCCCTTTATAAGTCCGCCCATTCCATTCCCCTCTCCCCTCATTCACTTATAGCGCAAAATGCACATGCTGCTTATGAAATGTAAAGTGGTTTCAACATCCATTTTACATAATTTCGGAAATTTAGTAAAAAGATTTGTATCGCACAAAGGCGGGCTCAATCAACGCCTGGGCTACCTCAGATAGCGTAAGAAAAACGCCTGACGGCGTCCTTGGCACTATCGCCAAGTTTTTTCTTCTAACACCGGAGTTCAGGGGCAAAAGCTCTGAAAGATGATCACCTGCAACGCGATTTCATCTAGACGGAAGCCACGGACCTTATTTCGTCAATTTCCTTCCTTTTTGAATTCTGACGGAAGTGAGCGATCTTAATTCGACGTTTTCTTGCGAAATCGGGCTCATCATCATCAAATAAGGGCTCACAGTTCCGTTACAATTTCAAATCGGTCGAATTTCCGCAAATAGCGGCTGTGGCATCCGTTAGATTAGGCCACACCAGCCGAAAATTTATAAAAAAGCCTGGCAAACAATATTCGCCAGACTCCCTTCTCCATATTTTATTTTACATAGAATCTTCCGGTTTCTTCCCAGATTTCTCCCGGTTCTAGGCTGAACAAGCCCACTTCCTCCGCCGGCTGCCCGGCCTTTGGCGCATTGACCAAATTAATTTGCGGCTCCGGGCAGAAGAAGCCCTCCGTCGCAAAATTGTTCCAGATCATCCACTGCTTATAGGAGGTGCCGACATCATACACGAGTGTTACGCCGTGCTTCGTATCCGTCAACTCCATCCGGTTGCGCCCATTTTGCGCCACTGCCGTATAATGGTTGTCCATTGCCGCATAGAACGGATAAACGCCCTCGCCGCGCAGCTGCTCTTCCTCCGAAGCAAGCGGCAAATAATTGCCCGTCGGCAGCATCCGCTCGTTCAATTCCCAGCGCTTACCGATCGTCAGCTTGACCCGGTAATCCTTGGCATCGCCGTTTGACACGAAAGGCGCGTTGACAGCTGTGTGGAAGGCTAGCAGGCATGGCATCGCGTCCTCGCCGTTGTTGCGGATAAATACCTGCTGGGACAGACCGTCGGCACTTAGTGCGTAGCGCAGACGAATTGTAAATTTATGAGGCAAATACGTGTATACTTCGTGCCGCTCGTCAACATTGACGGCTACCGTAACGAAGCTCTCTGCCTCCGTCTGCCCGAAGGACTCCACTGACCAAGGCGTATTCGCCACAAAGCCGTGCAGATGGTTGCCCGTCTTCTCTTCATTAATCGGAAATTGATAGGTTTTTCCGTTCCAAGGGAATTGCCCGTCCTCATAGCGGTTCGGCGGGAAAAGCACCGGAATGCCGTGAATAATCGGCCGCTCCTTGAAGGATGGCATCTCCTCCAGCGTCGGCTCATGCAAAAAGCGGTAACCGTTCTCTACATCGCGGAAAGCGATCAGATTGCCGCCAATTTCCGGCAAAATTGCCGCTTCATACCGGCCGGCCTTCAGCCATATCGCATTTTCGCCTTGATATTCACCTTTATAAGCAGAAAATTGACTCATTTATGTCGACTCCTTCTTTCATTCTTCTACTCTCTTAGATTATCATAGAGAGAGGGCATTAGAGAATGCCCAATTACAAACCCTACTAATCCGGAGGAAAGCAAATGTTCTTACACCTCTTGCTAGCCATCGTTACATTTTCAATGTCGATGTTTTCTAGCGTGGCGGATAAGACCGACCTGCCGCCCGCATGGACACAATATGAGCTCGTCGCCCACGGACTTGGCGCGATCGATTCACATACCTATACCAACACATTGGAAGCCTTTGAGCTGAACTACAAACTGGGCCACCGCCTGTTTGAGGTCGATCTTGTGCTCACCTCGGACAACTATCTTGTCACCCGCAACAATTGGCAGCCTTATCTGTACAAACGCTTTAATCAAATAGCTCCGCCCGCCGGGCAGAAAGGCAAGCCGCTGCCGCTGCAGGAAATTAAAAGCATGAAAGTGCTGGACAGCTATCAGATTCTCGATTTTAGGGACCTGCTTGACCTGCTGCGCAAATATCCGGATATCTACTTTATTACAGATACGAAGGACGGCGATCAAAAACGAGTCGAGCAGCAGTTCAGCGCCATGCTGCGCGCGGCGGGCGATGATGTGCAGCTGCTGGATCGCATTATTCCGCAGGTGTACAATCAGCTTATGTTCCAGCAGGTAGACGAGATTTATCCGTTCTCTTCCTATGTATACACGCTGTCGAAGTCTCCGGACACGCCCAGCCAGGTGCTCAGCTTTGTACGGGAAAACCCGCGGATTCAAGCCGTCACCATGCCGGAGACAATAGCGAGTGCCCGATTTTTAAAACAGCTCAAACGGGCAGGCGTCAAAACCTATATCAATACAATCAATGACACGGAAAAAATGGAGCATTACTTGCAGCAGGGCGGCTACGGCTTCTATACGGACTCTGTCACTTATACCGAATTTGAGGCTGTACGGCCCAAGCCGCGCAATAAACATCTGTGGTTCGAAGGCATCAAAAATGTACTGCTGCTGCCTACCATTATTCCGATGCTGGACTGGAGCTGACAGGGTATCCTTTACTTGCCGGAAAGACGGAGGCTGTATAGCAGCCTCCTCGGCTCACGCAGAAAAAGGATGGAGCGCAACCCGTTTGCTCCATCCTTCGCTTTCCTCTATTTGCTGGCGGCGGCAAATTGATAACGTGCCAGCCACAAGGCGCATACGGCCGTCCAGCTGGCTACATGCGGATCTTCCTCAGCCAGCCCCAGCCCGTGGCGCCCTTTTTCATAGACGTGAAGGTCAAACGGCACGCCGTTTTTGCGCAGGGCAGAAGCAAACTGCAAGCTGTTCTCCACATCGACAGCCTCGTCGTCAGATGTATGCCACAAAAAGGTCGGCGGCGTGTCCGCCGTTACCTGCAGCTCATTGCTCAGCAGCTCTACCTTGGCCGGATCAGGCTCCGCGCCCAGCAAATTGTGCTGCGAGCCTTGATGCGTATACGGCTGCTTCATCGTAATAACCGGGTAACAGAGCATCAGCAAATCCGGACGGCTGGACTGCCGCTCAATCGGATCGGCAGCTTCTGCATCGCCGCGATCGTAATGCGTGCCTGCAGTCGAGGTCAAATGGCCGCCGGCCGAGAAACCGAGCACGCCGATCTTCCGCTGATCAATTCCCCACTCGCCTGCATGATGGCGCACATAGCGGACTGCCCGCTGCACATCCAACAGCGCACAAGGATATTGGTAAGGCGCGACCCGGTAACGCAGCACAAAGGCGTGAATGCCAATGCTGTTCAGCCAGCGCGCGATCGGTTCACCCTCATGATCCGCACGCATACCGTAGCCTCCGCCCGGGCATACGATGACCGCGCCCGGTCCGCCACCCGCTGCAAGATACGGGGTAATGGCAGGACGATCCTCATCGTCATTGCCTTGGGCCAGCGGCGCTCCCTCCGGCCACAATTCTATCCATTCTACTTCGTTCTCAAATCCAGCCATCTAATTTCCTCCTGAGTCAACTCAATCGTTGCCGCCTCCTGACAGGAACGCATCTCCGCCTCGTTTCTTGCCCCCACGATCGCCGCGGTCGGAAACGACTGGTTAAGCACATAGGCAAGCGCGATCTGAATCGTCGAAAAACCTTTTTCCTTGCCCAGCTTCTCCGCACGGTAATAGCGCTCCCAGTTGGCGTCATTATAAAATACGCGCACCAAATCGGCATCCGAGTGATCCTCCGGTGTAAAGCGGCCGGTGAAGAAGCCGCGCGCCTGTGCCGACCAGGAAAAGATCGGCAGCTTGGAGCGCTCGTGCCATGCCAGGATTTCATCGTCCACGCTGACGCAGTCCGCCCAGTAAGGCTCCTTCGCTTTGGCCAGACTCAAATTAGGGCTGCTGAAAGCAAAGCCGCGCAAGCCGTGCTCTGCCGCATAGCGGTTCGCTTCCTCAAGACGTGCCGACGACCAGTTCGATGCGCCAAAGGCAAGAATGCGCCCTGCTTCAACATGCTCATTCAGCCATTCCAAAATTTGACCGACCGGCACACGCTCATCGTCCCGATGCAGCGCATACAAATCGATATAATCGGTGCGCAGGCGCTCCAGGCTTATTTTCAGCTCTTCCTCAATTGCCGCTTTGTACATCCGGGAGCCGTCCTGATTCGGATGAGCGCCTTTGGTCCAAACATTAAATTCACTGCGGTTTTTCCGGTCTTCCATCCACATGCCGATCGCCTTCTCGCTATCGCCGCCGCTGTAGATGTATCCGGTATCGACTGTATTGCCGCCAATCGCCGTAAAGGTATCAAGATTCGTACATACCAGTTCATATACATTAGGCGAAAAATAGTCCGAACCGATGATTAATCTGGAAACTCCTTGTTTTAAGCCAGGTAATTGGATCGTATCCATCATGTTTGTTATTCTCCCTTCTATATGAGTACACGTTGGCGCGTTTCGGCAGAAGCCAGGCAAGCGTCAATAATTTTCATATTGGCAACAGCATCATCCGGCGAGAAACGGGCTGCCTGCTCCCCCCAAGCGACACGGGCAAAATCATCCGCCTGCAGCGCATATTGGTTCAGCTGCGGCTGCTCCTCCACGCGGCGGCCTTCTGAAGTAAAAACATAGAAGCTGGCATCGCCGACAAAAGCATTCGGCACTTCGATCCGGCCTTTTGTGCCGACAACCTCCAGATTATTGCGCGAAGCCGCCCACATGCCGCAATCGAAGGAAAGCGCTACACCGTCAGCAAATTCCAAAATGCCCGCCGCCATCATATCAACGCCATCATGCTCCGGCGATAACAAGGCATGGACAGTCGCCGCCTCCGGCTCTTGCTCCAGCAGCAAGCGCGCGGCTGTTATCGGGTAGCAGCCTACATCATAGATGGAACCCCCGCCCCAATCTTTGCGGTAACGGACATTGGCGCTGTCCGCCGCATTGTTGAACGTGAACGCGCCGCGAATGCCGCGCAGCTCGCCCAGTTCGCCTGAACGGATAATTTCCTTCATGCGATCATAGCGCGGGTGGAAGCGGTACATGAACGCCTCAGCCAAATGAACGCCGGCCTTGCGGCTGGCATCCGCCATCCGCTGCGCTTCCCCGGCATTAAGCGCAATCGGCTTCTCGCACAGCACATGCTTGCCGGCTTCCATCGCTTTAATGCTCCATTCCATATGCAAATGATTCGGCAGCGGAACATAGATCGCATCAATATCCGGATCGTGCAAAATTTCCTCGTAGCTTCCGTAAGCTTTTGCTATATTCAATTCAGCCGCTGTCTGCTGAGCTTTCTCGATTCCACGGCTTGCAATCGCTGTCACTTCACCTGTCTCCGATTGCTGAATACCCGGAATAACCGCTCCCACTGCGATTCCGGCACATCCGATAACGCCCCAACGAAGTTTTTTGCTCATATGGCACCTGCTTTCATGGATTTGGCATCATTATAGTCCAAGTAGCAGGCGGAAGGATATACAACATTAATGCAGCAGCATATTAATTTTTTGCTTGATGGACACTCCACTCGTCAATATACTGGAATACGGCGCTTTTGTCGATTACCAATTGTTTACCTCTTCATCTAAAAAAAAACGGACCCGCCTCGAACCGATCAGTCCGCTGCAGATCCAGCACATTTCAATTAACCTATTACCGTCAATTCCTTCGGAAATGTCGTCAGCACGTCAACGCCGTGAGCGGTCACGACGACATCATCCTCAATCCGCACCCCGCCCAGGCCGGGCACATAGATGCCAGGCTCGATTGTGAATGCCATGCCTGCAGCAAGCTGCTGCTCGTTGTCGCCATGTACGGATGGGTATTCATGTACATCCAGCCCTAGTCCGTGTCCCAATCGGTGCATAAAATAGTCGCCGTATCCTTTGCCGGCAATGACCGCCCGAGCAGTCCGATCGAGGCTGCCAAAAGTAGCGCCAGGCGCGACTGCCTCAATCGCCCGCATATTGGCAGCAAGCACAGTCTCATAAATATCCTGCAGCTTCGGAGCGATATCGCCAACCGCAAACGTCCGCGTAATGTCGGAAGCATAGCCATCGACATAGACTCCGATGTCAAACAGCAGCAATTCACCCTCACGCACAGAACGGTTGCCAGGAACGCCATGCGGCAATGCCGATTTCTCGCCTGCTAGCACTATCGTATCGAACGAAGGCCCATCAGCGCCCAGCTTTTTCATCCGGTATTCCAGCTCCGCGACAAGATCAAGCTCCGTCACGCCAGGCTTCACCTGCGCAACGCCGGCATGCAGCACGTCCTCAATTACCTGAACAGCCTTGCGCATCATCGCAATTTCTTCTGCCGATTTGATCATACGCATCGACTGCAGCTCGGCCGCAAGATCGAAATAAGCATCTGCACCGATGGCCGCGGCCAATGCCTCGAAGCGGCTTACCGTCAAATGCGTTTTCTCCAGTCCGACGCGCCTTACAGCCGCTGAAAGCAGCTTTTGCAGCACTTCATAGGGATTATCGGTATCCGTATGCGTATAGATGCGCGAGATCCCTTTGGCAGCCGTCCCCGCCGCCTCCTTGTCGAGCGCCGGCACAAGCAGAAACGGTTCGTGCCCTTTCACAAGAATAAGCCCGAGAAACCGCTCATGCGGATTGCTGCGAAAGCCGGTCAAATAATAAATATTTGCAGGAAGCGTCACGAATAGCGCATCGAGCGCTTGCTCCTCCATATAACGGTAAAGCCTCTGTATGCGACTTTGCAATTGCACGCACCATCCTGTTCCAATGTTGGTATGCTTAAGCAACATTATAGCACATTTACCCGTTATCCCACTCCACACCGCCGATCAGCTGACAATGGACATCGCAAAAAGGCCAATCATTTGCGTATCTTATTCAATACGCTACGATTGGCCAAGCGCCGGCTATCCAATCCCGCGGCGGCAATGATTTATCCGGCCGCGAAGGAACGACAGCTTTACAATATTGGAGACAGCAGGCGCGTCAACGACTCCTTCAGCTTTTGCGTACGCGACCTCGCATTGTATTGCGCAAGCGTCAGTTCCCGGCAATGCGTCAGGTCTTCATCGAATATCCGCTGCAATTTAGCCGCGGCTTCACTATCGTACACAATCGCATTCGCTTCAAAGTTCAGCTTAAAGCTGCGGATATCGACATTAGCCGTTCCGATCGAGGCGATTTTCCCGTCAACCACGATCGATTTCGCATGGAGGAAGCCGTTGTCATACAACAAAATATGCCCGCCCGCTTCAAGCAGGTCACCCAAGTAGGAAAACGAAGCCCAATACACCATTTTATGATCCGGGTTACCTGGTATCATCAGCTTCACCTTAACACCGGATAAAGCGGCCAGTCGCAGTGCGTTCAATACACTCTCATCCGGAATAAAATAAGGCGTCTGTATACATACGCTTTCCTTGGCGGCATGAATCATTTTGATGTAGGCATTTTTAATTTGCTCATCCGTATTATTCGGGCCGCTGGACACAATTTGTATCCCGACTTTTCCGTGCGCAAAGCCGACCGGGAAATAGCTCGGATCTTCCGGGATCGCTTTATTCGACGCCAAATTCCAATCGAGAAAAAACTGCGCCTGCATCTGCAGCACCGCACTGCCGCGAATTTGCAGATGAGTATCGCGCCAATTGCCAAACCGCTTGTCCAGCCCCAAATACTCGTCGCCTACATTAAATCCGCCGATGTAACCGACTTTTCCGTCAATGACGGCCAGCTTGCGATGATTACGGTAATTGACCCGAATATTCAGGTAAGGAATTTTGGACGGGAAGAAGGCCGCGACCTCTCCGCCAGCGTCAACCAGCGGCTTGTAGTATGACTCCGGCAGACCAAAGCTGCCGATTTGATCATAAAGAAAGCGAATCTGTACGCCCTCTTTTGCCTTTACCGTGAGCGCGTCCATTAATTTGCGGCCAATTCCGTCATCCCGGACGATATAATACATCAAATGGATGAAGGATTTCGCCTCCGCAATCGATACCAGCAAAGCATCGAACTTGTCTTTGCCGTCTATGTAAATATCAATTTCATTGTCTTGCGTGTACAGTGCCGAGCCGCTGGTCAAATTCATATAGATCAAATCGCGGTACGGCACCATCGCCTGATCTTTAAAAACGATTTCATTGTGCAAATAAGCTTTGCGCTGGCCGTCGACGATCTGTTTGATGACCTCAGTGGTACGTTTGCTGATTTTGTACAGTTTGGCCTTACTCATATTTTGCCCTAACAGCAAATAGAGAAAAAAGCCGACGACCGGCAAAAAGAGCAAAACCATCAGCCATGCCCAAGTATTGCCGACATTGCGCCGTTCCAAAAATATAACAACAGCCGCCAATAATAAGTTGAGCACTGTAATGAATATGTAGTAATTATGATACAACCACATCGCGCTCGCGTGCACCTCGTTTCAACCCGGATGAAACAACTATATCGTATTGTGCGTTAGTTAGCAAAGCAAAACATGCACGGATCCGCTTCTAATGAGCGGAAACGTGCATGTTTTCATCTCTTTTATCTTGCCATCCAGCCGCCATCGACACAAAGCACATGACCGTTCATATAGTCAGAAGCCGATGACGCAAGGAACACGGCTGGCCCTTTCATATCGTCCGGAGTTCCCCAGCGGCCGGCAGGGATGCGCTCTGTAATCGCCTTGTAGCGATTTTCGTCGGCAATAATCGGCGCCGTATTATTGGTCGTCATGTAGCCCGGAGCGATCGCATTGACCTGCACGCCGCGGCCTGCCCACTCATTGGCCAGCGCCTTCGTAATGCCGGCAACGCCGTGCTTACTTGCGGTATAGCCCGGCACATTAATGCCGCCCTGGTAAGTCAGCATCGACGCAATGTTAATTATTTTGCCGCTGCCTCTTTCCAGCATATGATTGCCGACAAGCTGACAAAGGAAAAATAAAGAATCCAGATTGAGTGAAATGACATCATGCCAGTCCTGCCGTGAATGCGCCGCGGCCGGCGCACGGCGGATAATGCCGGCATTGTTCACCAAAATATCGATTCCGCCAATCATGCCGATCGCCTGCGACACGACGCCCTCAAGCAGCTCCTCCTTGCTTAGATCGGCTGCGATCCATTCCGCCTGCCTGCCCATTTCGCGAATTTGTGCAACAGTGTCGCGGCATTCTGAGGAAGCTACAGCAACAACATCCGCGCCGGCCTCGGCCAGACCGATAGCCATAGCCTGTCCAAGCCCGCCGGATGCGCCGGTTACAAGCGCCCGTTTGCCTGTCAAATCAAAACTGTTCATTGCCTAGGCACCTCTTTATTTTAATATTCCACTTCAATACCGGCTGCGCGGAACGGTGCTGCCACCTCTTCGCTGCAGCCGCGGTCAGTAATGATTCGCGACACTTCCGGCAGATCGGCGAAAGTGCGCAGGGCGCATTGTCCGAATTTGTAATGGTCGACAACAGCGTATACCGTTTCACTCGTATCAATGAGCGCCCGTTTGTAATCGATCAAATCATTCGTATAGATTGTAAAGCCATGCTGCAAGTGAACCCCCGTAGAAGAGAGGAACGCTTTCTGGATATTCAACGAGCGAATGTAGCTGGCTGCTTCCGGGCCTGCCAGCATATTGCGCACTCTGCAGCCGCCAGGCACCACCAACCGGATTTCATCCTTGCACACAAGCTCGCAAATGATGTTCAGGTCGTTCGTGATGACCGTATACGGGGCGTTGTCGAGCCGCCGCGCAATTTCCAGCGTCGTGCTCCCGCCATCAAGCGCAATAATGTCGCGCGGCTCAATATAGAGCAAAGCCCGTTCGGCGATTTCCGCCTTTTCGGACGGATTTTTAACGTTCGGCCCCTTGGTCGGCAAAATGCCGAACTGCTCGCTCTGCGCTAGCACTGCGCCGCCATGAACGCGCATTAGCAGCCCCTTTTCCTCCAGCTTCGCTAAATCCTCGCGAATTGTTTTGCCTGTCACCTCAAGCAAATCGCTCAATTCGCTTACCGTTACTTCTTTATTTTCCAGCAATGCTTCCATGATTTTCTCATGTCTTCGAATCGGGTTCATCCAAACCATCCGTTCTTCAATCGTTTACCCTTATCGTAACTCGTTCATAGCCACCGCGTCCATATCTTCGAAGGTTTGGTTCTCGCCTGCCATTCCCCAGATGAACGTGTAATTGCTTGTGCCGACGCCGCTATGAATCGACCAGCTTGGCGAAATAATCGCCTGCTCATTGCGGACAACCAGATGGCGCGTTTCTTGCGGCTCGCCCATATAGTGGAACACGACGCCGTCCTCCGGCATGTCGAAATAAAAATAAATTTCCGAACGGCGGTTATGTGTATGGCACGGCATCGTATTCCACATGTTGCCCGGCTTGAGCAAGGTCATACCCATTACGAGCTGGCAGCTCTGTACGCCGCCGCTGTGAATATATTTGTAGATGGTACGCTCATTGGAATTCGTAATGCTGCCCAGATGATTCGGGGAAGCTTCGCTGATCGCGATTTTTACAGTTGGATATGTTTTATGTGCAGGCGTTGAATTCAAATAAAATTTGGCCGGGGCATTCGCATCATTGCTGGCAAAGGTCACTTCCTTGGCCCCGAGGCCGATATACAGACCGTCCTTGGAATCCATCGTATACGCCGTGCCGTCGACTGTTACCGTGCCTTGCCCGCCGACATTAATAATGCCGATTTCACGGCGCTCCAGGAAAAATTCCGCTCCCATTTCCTTTTTATCCGCTTCTAGCACAACCGCCTTGGACACGGGAATAACCCCGCCGACGATAAAACGATCGACATGTGTATAAGTAAGGTTCAATTCATCCGGAACAAATAAGGACTCCATCAAAAATTGTTCGCGCAGCTCCGTTGTATCCATCTTTTTCACTTCATTCGGGTGATTCGCGTAACGAATTTCCACTTAAAAGCACTCCCTTTACGTTTATATAAGTTCATATAGGTTCATGTTAATCCATAACCGTTTATAAATCAACACAAAAAAGAACATGCACATTAAATGTACATGTTCAGCATGCTCAATTATTCAACTGAAAGCAGCTTATTCAGTCTGCCCGGAAAATCGGTAATGACCCCCGTCACGCCTAGCCCGACTACAAGTTTCATATCTTCCTCGCTGTTCACCGTCCAGGCGTATACTTCCAAACCGCGGTCTACAGCGTCAGCAACCGCCGCTTTATCCAGCAGCTTAAAATCCGGATGCAAAGAAAATACAGGGGCACCCAGCTGCTCTGCCAGACCGTGATGGCTTTCTACCTGCTGATGATAGAGCATGCCGATCTTAAGCTCCGGCTCTTGCTGTTTCAAGCGGACAAGCAATTCATGGTTAAAGGAGGAGATGACGACATGCTGCACACGGTTCGTTTCCCGCAGAAATTGCACCAATCGGCGCTCGCCCGCTTCCCCATGCAGGTCTTTAACCTCTACGTTAATCATAATGGAAGGAGGCACAAGCTCGAACACCTCCGACAGGAGCGGAATGCGTTCTCCTGCATAACGCTCATCGAACCAGCGCCCGGCGTCCGCTTGTTGAATTTCCTGAACCGTCAGTTCATGAATCGCTCCGCTGCCATCGGAAGTACGGTCGATCGTGTGGTCATGGCATACGATAATTTCGCCGTCTTTCGAGAAATGGACGTCCAGCTCGATCGCATCGCAGCCCTGCTCCATCGCAAGCTTGAAGGCAGCTAAAGTATTTTCCGGCGCTTCTCCGGCACATCCGCGATGAGCAATTACAAGTGGTTTTTTCATGGCATATTCTTTCCTTCCATTATTAGATAATGTGCTACCATAGTCTGCGTTTGCCTGCTGATACGGCCAGCGCACCCGCTTCGAGCGCATCGTCGATTTCCTGCTGATTGTCCACCAGGCCGCCCGCTATGATCGGCAGCGGCGTTAATTCCGTTACTTCACTAATAATCCGCGGCATAATGCCTGGCATAACTTCCACCGCATCGGGCAAGCTTTGTTCAATCGCCTTGATTCCTTTGACAATGGCATTATGGTCGATCAGGAAGAGACGCTGAATCGCCATCAGCTTGCATTCTTTAGCAATTTTGATCAAGCTGCTGCGCGTTGAAATGATGCCGGTCGGACGAATATGCTGGGCTACATACGCCACCCCACTGCGATCCGCCGCTATGCCCTCAATAAACTCCATATGCAAAAAAACGTGCTTATTCGCTTGTTTAATCCGCTCTACTAATTGTTGAATATTAAATATGGAGCCTGTCAGCAAAAAAATAATATTCACTTTACTTTTTAGTGCCAGATCAAGCTCTGCTTCCGATTGAACAGCGGCAATCGTCTGATGTTCAACCAAATCTACAATAGGATACATGCGTCCACCTCAAATTATGCTTTCGTGTTTCCTATTATACCATGCCAGTATTGTCTAAAGTTCAACAATCTCCTTGATGCTGTTCAATATAAAGGCAGGCTTATCCTCAGCTTGATCGGCCATTTCCTTCGTGGACACTCCGGTCAAAACAAGAACTGAATGCATGCCAGTACTGTTGCCCATCCGAATGTCCGTCTCCAGCCTGTCGCCGACCATATAGCAGTCCGCATAATCGAGGCCGAGATACTCTACGGCGAGCGATGCGGCGATTGGAGAAGGCTTCCCGACTACTAAATCAATCGGCCGGCCTAACGCTCCTTCAATTGCACCAATCAAGGCGCCGGTATCCGGCACTTCCCCGCCCAAAAGCGGACAAGTCCGGTCAGGATTAGAAGCAATAATGAAGGCGCCGCGTATCGCCGCTTGGTAGAGCAAGTTCAATTTGTCATAAGTGAACTCTCTGTCCCAGGACAGTACGACATACCGCACATTATAATCCGTATCTGTTATCGCAATATTATGCTGCCGCAATTCATCGCGAATCGGCTCTTCTCCGATGACGAGCACCTGCTCTCCCGCCTCCACCTTTCCTTTCAAATAAAGAGCTACTAGCAGGGAAGAGTTGACAATCTCATCAACAGATGCCGGAATGCCCATCTTCGTCAGCTTGTGCGCATAGGATGCCCGGGTCGCGATCGGCTTGTTTGTCAAAAACACGACCTTGTCTCCACGTTCACGCAATGTACGAATGGCGTCAGACGCGCCATCCAGCATCTGGTCCCCCAAGTAAACCGTGCCGTCAAGATCAAATATAAATCCTTTCACTTACGCTTTCCTCCTGTCGCCTTGCCATGGTAGCAGCATAAGAGCACTGAGAAGAAACGGCTGAAGCCGTCCTTGGCGCGAGGCAAGTTTCTTCCCCTGAAATTTTATAGAATTTACCCTAGTGAAACTTATAAATTCTATAAAATGCACAAAAACCCAGACAGCAGGCATACCTAAAGTATGCCAAGCCGTCCGGGTTTCTCCTCGTCTCTAACCCATTCGATTCAGATTAAATCATTCTATCAAACTGCTTTGAACCGACTATATCACACTGGAAGACAAATGAAAAGGGCAAAAACAGGATCACGCTCAAATCGTTGTATGTTGCGCGCCTTCTGTATATCGGGCTAAAATAAGCCCCGAGGTTTCTTCGATCGATTTGCTCGTCACATCGATAATCTCGCAGCCGAGCTCCTTCATCACCTTCTCGGCGAAGGTCAGCTCCTCCAAAATCCGCTCTACCGAAGCATAGCGCGAGCCCTGCGGCAGCCCCATCGCCAGCAGCCGTTCCGAACGAATGGAAGCCAGCTTTTCCGGATCCATCGTCAGGCCGACAATGAGTCCGTCTCTTTTCGTCATCAGTTCCGCCGGCACGCTCATTTCCGGCACGAGCGGCAAATTGGCGGCACGAATGCCTTTATGCGCCAAATAAATGCACATCGGCGTCTTGGACGTCCGCGACACGCCAATCAGCACAATCTGCGCCAGCTGCAGGCCGCGCATATCTTTGCCGTCATCGTAATTTACCGCAAATTCCATTGCATCAATTTTACGGAAATAGTCGTCGTCCATCGTATAACGCAAACCCGGCTGCCGCTTGGGCGAATCATTAAACGTATCGATAAACGCTTGCATCATCGGCCCCATAACGTCGACAGCGCGAACGCCTCTTTTGACCGATTCTTCCTTCATCATCTCGCGCAGCTCCGGCTGAACGAGTGTGTAAGCGATAAACCCGCGGCACCTGGCCGCCTCTTCTACGATGTTGACGATTTCGTCTTCATTGCGGATATGACCGTACCGCTTTAATTTGATTTGATCGAAGGCAAACTGCCGCATAGATGCGCGGACAACTGTTTCCGCAGTTTCGCCAATCGCATCCGAACAAATAAATATTTGCCGATTGCTCCCTACTCCCAATGCCGGCTCCTCCCTATTCATGGATGTCATCCGCCTTTTCCAGCTGCTCCAGCATACGCCGCAAAATCGTCGTCTTGCCGATCCAGCCTACGACTTCACGCTCTGGAGACAGTACCGGCACACCGTCGAGACCATGAGCCAGCATAATGCGAATCGCTGTTTCTACTTGATCATCCGGGCTTACGGCTGCCATCGCCGGCAGACGCGACATCACCATTCCGACCGGCATCGAGCCTGCCTGCGAATTGCCAAGCGTCAGCTTCAACATATCTTTAGCGGTCACGATGCCCAGAAAACGCTTCTGATCATCGATTACGGTCAGCGTCTCTGCATTTTCCAAAAATAATGTAACGACCGCTTCATGCACCGATAGCGCTCCGGTCACAATTACGGGAATGCCCTGCACCTGCTTGACAGTAATGCCTGTCCAGCTTGATGCAGGCTGCTCTGTCTTGTTCAACTCGCTGGGGAAATAACCAACCTTCGGTTTTGCGCTCACGAGATTCAGCATGACGAGCAGCGATAAATCCGAGCGCAGCGTTGCCCGGCTAACGCCAAGCATCTCGGCAATCTGCTCGCCAGTAATCGGCGCATGCTTTTTGACGAGTTGTACGATCTCAAGTTGACGCGCGGTCAGTTCGATCTCGATCCACTCCCATTCCAATCATTGTTAACCTTCAGTTTAATGGTATCTATCCCATTCTACAAGAGGTTTAATCCATATTGCCGGCTCGAAACAGATAAGATTTGTTCGGCATGTAGTGGGTTGCCCGAATATGGCGGATCGTTTGTGTTTTTGCCCGCATGACGATAGAGTGCGTCTCTGCGCGCTGATCCGGCAAATAGCGCACGCCGCTCAAAAATTCGCCCGGCGTTACGCCAGTAGCTGCAAAAATTACATCGCCGCTGCCAATCATGTCATCCATATCCAGCACTTTGCGCGGATCGGCAATTCCCATCTCGATGCAGCGCTTGTATTCTTCGTCATTCGCCGGCATGAGTCTGCCTTGCAGCTCGCCGCCGAGGCATTTGATCGCTGCCGCGGCCAGTACGCCTTCAGGAGCTCCGCCAGAGCCCATATATAAATCGATCCCTGTTTCCGGGAAGGAAGGTGCGATCGCTCCGACCACATCGCCGTCGGACAAAAACTTGATCCGTACGCCAATGCTGCGCAGCGATTGGATCAATTGCTGATGGCGCTCCCGGTCCAGCACGACGACCGTCAGATCGGATACGCTTTTGCCCAGCGCTTCTGCCGCCTTCGCTATCGTGTTTTCCGGAGAATCGGTAATGCTGAGCTTGCCGCGCAGCTGCGGACCCACTGCCAGCTTCTCCATGTACATATCCGGAGCGTGCAGCAACTGCCCCTTCGGAGCAATCGCAATGACCGACAACGCATTGTTCAAGCCTTTGGCTACGATCTCCGTGCCTTCAAGCGGATCGACGGCAACGTCAACCTCCGGCCCGTCGCCTCCGCCTACTTTTTCGCCGATATAGAGCATGGGGGCTTCATCCATTTCACCCTCGCCAATTACGACAGTACCTTGGATCGATACGGTGTCAAACATCAGGCGCATAGCGGTCGTTGCCGCACCGTCGGCTTCATTCTTGTCCCCGCGTCCCATCCAAGGAGCGGAGGCCAGCGCCGCCGCCTCTGTCACACGCACAATTTCCAATGATAATTCCCGTTCCATACCTATCCCCACTCCTTATTGTAGGCATTATTTACTGTCATTACACCTTACAGTATCGTATGAAAGATTGTACTACTTAATTATTTATTGTGCAATATATGTTTATATGATACACATTATATTCACAATATTAGGTTCAGTCCATCCCATACAAGCAAAAAAATAGCTCTAAAAAGTCAATGCTAACTGACTTTTTAGAGCTATCCTGCTACAGTTTAATGATTTGTCCCGTCGCTTGCGATTCAAATGCCGCCAAAATCACCGCTAGCGATTTCATGCCTTCCTCGCCCGAAATGCTCGGCGGTGTACCGGTTACGATCGATTCAATAAAAGCATCGATTACACCGCTTGATTCCTGCTTCTCATTCGTCGAAATGGCGCCTACCTTGTATTTTTCCACCGTTCCGTTGCGCAGCTCGACAATGACCTGATCTTCAGGGTCGGTTCCCACCTTCATCACGCCATTTTCACACCAAAATACCGAGCTGTTATCTTCGCCTTTATAATATGTCCAGCTTGCTACCAGCGAGCCGATGGCTCCGCTTCTCATCCGGAGCATGCAATTGGCATTATCGTCTACTTCCGTGCCGTCCTTATGCAAAGTACCGATAAATGCCCCTACCTCTGCCACTTCATCCTGCAGCAAATAACGGATCAAGTCAGACTTGTGCACGCCCAAATCGCCCATCGCGCCCATAATCGCTTCCGGCTTGTTGAAAAACCAGCTCTCGCGGCCATCGACGCTCCAGCCCTCCGGTCCCGGATGTCCAAACGATGTGCGAAAGGTAAGCACTTTGCCCAGAACGCCCGAATCCAAAATTTCTTTGGCCTTCACATGCGGCGGCATGAGCCGCTGATTGTGGCCCACCATCAAATAGACGCCGTTTGCAGCTGCAGCCTCAATCATTGCCTGCGCTTCGGCCAAGGATGCGGCCATCGGCTTTTCCACCAGCACATGCGCTCCAGCGTTGGCGGCGTCAATCGACACCTGCGCATGCAAGGCGTTCGGCAAATTGACACTGACCGCATCCGGCTTCTCAGCAGCCAGCATCGCTTTATAATCTGTATATGCTTTCGCTCCATATTGATCTGCATAACGCTGTGCGCGCTCAGCGACAAGATCGACAAAGGCAACCAATTGAACATGAGGGTTTGCCGCATACTCCGGAATGTGGCGGTGCTTGGAAATCGAACCGCAGCCAATCACTGCTACTTTAATTGTTTTACTCATCCCCAGATAGGCTCCTTTACGAATATAATTATGACTAATCAGTTTATGCCCTCGACAAATAATTGTGCTTTACCCAGTTCAAGCTGTTCTCCACGCTTTGCAGCGGCGGATTTTGGCAATTATCCTGCTCAACGATCATCCACTCGACGCCTGCATCCGAGGCAGCCTGAAGCACTTGTGCAAGCGGCACCTCGCCTTGTCCAAGCTCAAGCGTAATCATTTCGCCCTGCTCGCCCTTCCTAAAATCCTTCAAATGAAGCAGCGGCAGGCGGCCTGCGTACTTGCCAATATAGGCTAACGGATCTTCGCCGGCAAATTTTACCCAGCATACATCCAGCTCCACCTGCAGTTGCTCAGGTGTCGTTGCCGAATAAATCGCATCGAACACATACTCGCCATTCAACTGCAGATGAAACTCAAAATCATGATTGTGATAGCCAAACTGCAGACCACTGGCGCGCACCTTTTCCCCGGCTTCCTGCAAAAAGGCGATATGCCCCTCCCAATCGGCCGTCGTTCCCCGCTCATTCGGATGGATCCACGGGCAGATCATATACTGGCCGCCAATCGCCTTCAAATAGTCGATCTCACCTTGCAGGTCAGCTTTGAGCTGCTGCATGCCGACATGACTGCCGATCACTTTAAGCCCAGTCTCCGCTAATAGCGATTTCATCTCCTCAACCGACAAGCCGCCATAGCCGGCAAACTCTACCCCTTCATAACCCAAAGCCGCTACCTTGCGAATCGTACCCGTAAAATCATTCGCCAGCTCATCGCGCAAGGTGTACAATTGCAAACCGATTCCCATTCTTCTCATTGGAACACACTCCTGCCATCATTTTCAAATCTTTATAGCCAATTTGATTACATCATACACTGAGTTGTTTCCAAATGACCATAAACGATATAATTACGACATCGACGATTTGGCTACCATTATTGAAGCGAGGGATGATGATGACATCGGCATCAGTCGTGCAAACATGCGGTTACTCCTATCATACCCAGCAATTCAGCGTGACCCATACGCCAGGGCTGACCTCCTATTTGCTTCGTCTGCAGACAGAAGGGATGAGCGAGGCCATTATTTTATCCCCTGCCATAAAAGTCCGCCTCTATCCCGGCGATTTGCTGCTGCTTGCCCCTGGAGCCAGCTATGAGCTGCATGTTTCGGCGCATCGCAGCGACAATCGCAATGAACCGGCGGCAGCCAGCGGGGATTACTATATTCATTGTACAGGAGAATGGATCGACGAATGGTGGCAGCGCTCGGCCAAACCGCCGCTTGTCCGCATCGATCCCGACGAGAAGCTGCTTGGGTTGTGGCGCCATCTCATTGTCGAGCAGCGCCGGCAGCCGGAAGGAAGCAATCAGGAGCTATGCGACTACTTGCTGCGCTCGATCTGCCTTTCTCTGGAGCGGGCTATTGCAGAGGCGCTGGCGCCGGCTGCTGCCGCCCCCTTTCCCGTTCTTCGCATGAAGCGCTACATTGAGGAAAATGCCTTATCCCGCTTCCGCATCGAGGAGGCGGCACAATATGCCGGGCTAAGCGTCTCGCGGGCCGTCCATCTGTTTAAACAGTATGCCGGGCAATCGATGATGGCGTATGCGACTGAAATCAGACTTTCAGCTGCGATCGAGCGGATGAAATATACGACGCGAACCTTGCAGCAAATTGCCGAGAACTGCGGCTTCGGCGAATATTCATATTTTCATAAGGTATTCAAGCGCCATTACGGCAGTTCCCCCGGCATTTACCGGCAAACGATGCGTCCCGATAATAGTGCGGCAGACGAGAGCGATTGAGCTGGCATTTTGTCCGGCAATTTCCGAAAACAAAAAGCCGTCTCGCGCAGCAGTTAACAACTGCTCCAAAGACGGCTTCATCGTATTATTCAGCAACAAAACGGTTCGTCAAGCTGCCGAGCTTTTCAATTTCAATCGTCACAACGTCGCCAGGCTGCAAGTAAACTTGCTTCTCAGGCGGGTAACCCATCACTACGCCTTCCGGTGTACCGGTCAAAATAATATCGCCAGGCACAAGCGTCATATGCTGGGAGATGTAGCTGACAATTTCGTCACAGTGGAAAATCATGTCCGATGTATTGGAGTTTTGGCGCACTTCGCCATTTACGATCGACTTGATTACAAGGTCGTTCGGATTGCCAACCTCATCAGCCGTTACAAGGTATGGACCGAGCGGGCTGAAATCGTCGCAAGTTTTGCCGAGCAGCCACTGCTGCGTGCGGAGCTGCAAATCGCGGGCTGACAAATCATTGACAGCAGCGTAACCGAAAACATAATCAAGCGCGTTCTCTTTGGACACATATTTGGCATCCTTGCCGACAACGATGACCAGTTCCGCTTCATAATCGAGCTTTTCCGTTACTTTAGGTACAGCTACATCCGCTTTATGTCCAGTCAATGTGTTGTTGAATTTATTAAAAAGAATCGGATATTCCGGAATTGGAGAGTTGGTTTCCTCAGCATGCTTGCGGTAGTTCAGGCCTACGCAAATAATTTTGTTCGGGCGGGTAACGCACGGCCCCCACTCAATCTTTTCTTCGTCAAGCACATACGCGGCATTGTCTGCCGGCAAGCTGTCAACATAAGCCTGCAGAGCGGCTACCGCCTCTTGTCCCCCTTCGATTACGGCCATTACATCTTGCGCCACTTGGCCTGCTGCCGGCTGAACGGACAAGGCAGCGGCAATATCGATAATGCCGGCGTCAGTTTTTACCCCTAATGCTTGCTTGCCATCTTGTACAATTGTTACGAGCTTCATGAAATGAGACCTCCTAAATATAGTTGTTGCGCAGATGCAAAAACTTCCTGCAGTTTGTATTATAACGTTCCTTCGGAATTTTGCATCCTTGCCGTTTACGCTTTTTTGCCGAATACAGCTCCGCCGTCAATATAGAGCGGTGAGCCCATCATGAACTTCGACTCGTCAGAAGCGAGGAACAGCGCTGCTTTTGCCACATCCTCCGGCCGGCCAAGCTCACCGCTCAGCTGACGCTTTCTGAGACCTTCATAGGCTTCCTCCGGATCATCGTAGGATTTGCGCAAATAGTCCTCAACGAAAGGCGTCATAATAGTGCCGGGCAGCAGCGCATTGACGCGGATATTGTAGTCCGCATAATCAACTTGCATCGATTTGGTCAGGGCCAGTACGGCGCCTTTCGTGGCAGCATAGACAGCGCGGCGGGCAAGGCCAATCTCGGCGATGCAAGAAGACATATTAATGATCGAACCGCTTTTGCGCTCCATCATATGCGGCAGCACATACTTGCTCGGTATGTAGACGCCGCGAATGTTCACGTTGACAACCTTGTCCCACAGCTCCGGCTCCAGCTCATGGAGCGCGCCGACGCCGCTAATGCCGGCATTGTTGAACAATACATCAATGCGGCCGTACAGCTTGATAATATCTTCCACCATGGCGCTGATCGCTGCAGGGTCGGTTACGTCCGCTTTACGATAGATCGCTTCGCCGCCAGCTGCGCGAATCTCGGCCGCGGTTTCCTCACCTTTTTCCTCCGACAAATCATTGACGATGACGGTTGCCCCTTCGCTGCCGAACAATAGCGCTGTGCTTTTGCCAATGCCCGAACCCGATCCGGTAATTAAAATAACTTTATCCTTCAGTCTCATAGCCTCTGGTCAACTCCCTCAAATATAAATTCAGCCGCAGCCGGCCTGCCGCTATTCCGCCAGCCGTTCAGCCAATTGCCGAATTTCCGCTTCCGCCGCATCCTTCTTTTCCGGCCAGCAATGGACCGGCATAGAGCAGCTGACCGCATAGACTGCCTTGCCTGACTGATTGAATACCGGAGCGGCGATGCAATTAAAGCCCATAACCGCCTCCTGCATGTCGTACGCCACCCCGCGCTCCCGGGTCAGGCGCAGTTCCTTGCGCAGCTTCTCCATATCCGTCAGCGTATAAGGCGTCAGCTGGCTCAACTCGCTCTCCTGCAGCAATTGCTCCATCCGCTCCTCGGCTTCGAAGGCGAGCAAAGCTTTGCCAAGACCTGTTGCATAGGCCGGAAAGCGCATTCCCGGCTCTGAAACGAGCCGCACCGGAGAAGGAACCTCCAGCTTTTCCAAATAGAGCACTTCCCAGCCGGCCAGCTTGGCCAGCTGCAGCGTTTCGCCGATCGTCGAGCGAACAATCGCTCCCTCCTGCCGAAATTGCGCTTTCACATCATAGTGCTGGGCAAATGAAAACCCGATCCGCGACAGCCCGCGGCCAATCGAGTAAGTGTCCCCGGTCTCGCGCTTCACCCACTCCAGCGCTTCCATCGTCTGCAGCAGCGAAAACATCGAACTTTTATTGATTTCCAATGTGCGCGACAGCTCAATCAGCTTGAAGCGCCCGGGCTGATCCGCGATCAAGTTCAGTACTGCATGTGCCTTCTCCAGTGCCGGCACCCAATATTTCGGTTTATCTGACATACGACTGTGAACCTCCATCCTTGTTGCCTGACAGTAAGTCCGCAGAACAACATGCCGTGGTTTATTATACAGAACTAATTCTCAAATAATAAACCTAATCTCATTATAACGAGCGCTGCGCCCCCCGGCAAGCAAAACTAAGAAAAATCTCCCTAATATTAATATCAGGAAGACTACAAGGGGGCCATGATCTATGAGGTGCAGGATCGCGCTCCAATGACTTCCCACGCTGCCTCCGATATGTTAGGATCAAGAGATAACGAACGAGCCTGCATATGGAGGTAATTTGCCATGCGTTTTATCGACAACCGGGGCGTCACCGACCCCGCTTTTAATTTAGCTTTAGAAGAATATGCACTGCGCAATCTCCCGATGGATGACAGCTATTTGCTGTTTTATATTAATGAACCCTCCATCATCATCGGCAAAAACCAGAATACGATCGAGGAAATCAATCAGGAATATGTGCGCGATAACGGCATTCACGTCGTGCGCCGCCTGTCGGGCGGCGGAGCGGTCTATCACGATCTGGGCAACCTTAATTTCAGCTTCATTACGAAGGATGACGGCAATTCCTTTCATAACTTTGCCAAGTTCACCCGCCCTGTCATCGATGCGCTGCATAAGCTCGGGGTAAACGCCGAATTAAGCGGACGCAACGATATTCAAGTCGATGGCCGCAAAATTTCCGGCAATGCCCAATTTGCCAGCAAGGGGCGAATGTTCAGCCATGGCACCCTGCTTTTTAATTCCGCCATGGAAAATGTCTCCTCCGCGCTGAAAGTCAAGCCGATTAAAATTGAATCCAAAGGGACAAAATCGGTACGCGGCCGCGTGGCCAACATTTCGGAGTTTTTGCGTGAGCCGATGACGATCGAACAATTCCATGCTGCCCTGCTGCGCGAGCTGTTCGGCGGCGCGGACGGCGAGGTTACTCATTATCCGCTGACAGATGCGGAGTGGAGCGCCGTTGCCAAGCTCGCTGAGGAGCGCTACCGCAACTGGGACTGGAACTACGGACGTTCGCCAAAATGCAACATTGAGAATATCCGCAAATTCACCTCCGGCATCATCGACGCCCGGCTGGATGTTGAAGACGGACATCTTGTCGGCATTCGCCTGTTCGGCGACTATTTCGGCGCCCACGATGTCACCGAGCTGGAAGAGCTGCTTATCGGCACGCGCTATGAAGAAGCGGCATTACGCTTGAAGCTGGCCTCTGTCGATCTTACACGCTATTTCGGCAAATTGAGCGAAGATGAGTTTATCAACCTGCTGCTGCTGCGGGATTAAGAGCTTCCGGTAAAAGGGAGCTAATTGTTCCGAGATAGGCAGAGCAAATGCTGCACAAAAGAGTTAATTTCACAATTCGAAACCCTTGGTATTACTGACTTTTTTACACCTAAAAAAGGAGTTACCTCCCCAAATCTCAAAAGTTTGCAGACGGCACCAGGCCGCTTAAAGCTACCGCTCGCTGCTCTTTTTGAGCTTTGACGCTAACGAACCTGACAACTCTTATTCGGCTCAAAATGAGGCTGTTTGGGCTCTAACGAATCTACCGATCGTTAATCACCGAAAATCGGCGGCTTTCTCTCCTTTTTCCCCGGAATAACGTGTTTGAGATTCGTTACACGCTGAAAAAGGCGATGGATAGGCGAATAGCGTGTCTGTGATTCGTTAGCCCCAACTTGTCAGAGCTGTTATTATGAAATTGACTCCAAAATGCAACATTTGACCCCGAATTCTGCGGTATTGGCTGAAAATATTGTACACTCTGCAACAATCATCACTAATTTAAGCTCCCTGAGGAGCAGATTGTTGCATTTCATACAACAATTCAGGGAATACTCGTTCCCACTTTGGAGTTTGTTGCACAAACTACAATATTTGAGCTTATTTTTCCGTTCAACCGAACGACGCTGAGAAGGACTAGGTTATTTTTCCAGATCTTAGTTATTTCGCAATCGAACAAACGGACCATCATTCCGTTATCTGTGAACAATCGTGCCAAAACAACAGGGCTGCGGACCTTGCGACGTCACGAAAAAACCGTCAGAAGCCGTCTCACAAGCAGCAAGCAGCTGCTTTGTAAGACGGCTTCTTTTTTGCTTCACTTGCCAATCATATAGTCGATACAGGCCTTCGCCAGCCTTCAGCCAGCGGCGGTTTTTGCGCATGACAATCCCCATTATCCGTAAATAATAAACCTTATGCTGCAATAATGCGCATTCTGGGCGCCTCTGGCTCTGTAATGGATGTTTTTTGCCGTTTGTCCTCCGTTTTGGCGTGTTTTTAAACCGCAGCTTCACTTTACATGGCAGCGCTTTTGTGAAAGTGTTGCCGAATCAAACGCCAGCCGATTTACTTGCTGCGCCACCTGTACTACAATGAAAGATACTTGAAAGATGTGGAGGCTCTACAATGGATTACATTATTTTGGATATTGAATTTAATGGCCGTAAATTCGCCAGCGATAAACCGATGGAAGTCATTGAGATCGGCGCCGTTCGACTGGATGCTCAGCTGCAGCAGATCGATGAATTTGCAGCCTTTATTAAACCTGTTTATTTTGCCAAGCTGAACGACTTCATTAAGAAAAAGACCGGCATCCCGCAGGAAGCGATCGATAGTGCCGCCCGCTTTCCGAAAGTGATCCAGGATTTTATCGGATGGCTGAACCGCAGCGAATCATTCATTCTGTTTACTTGGGGCGGGGAGGATATGAAACGGATCGTATTTGATACCCGTATGCACAAGCTTGATGATCAATACTGGCTGCAAGTAACGTACTACGATTTGTTAAAAGGCTTTTTGCGCGACCGCAAGCTGACCAACGATGTGAGCGTGGAGGGCGCGCTGGCCGAGCTTGGAATTCCAGCAGAAGGATCTGCGCATCGCGCCTTGGATGACGCGCGTATGACTGCTGAAGTTTTCAAAGCGATATTTGAGCGGCTAGATTTCACCTATGCCCAGCACTACAAAGATGTGTATTCTAACGCCAAGGAACGCCGCCTCGTGAAACAAGCTATTCGCGGCATGCGCTCCCAAAAAATCACACCAAACTGGGAGCTTCTTGTCGAGCATTATTTCAAGAATAAGCCGGCCATGCAGGACCCTCGAAAGTTGGCCGAGCTGCAGCAATACTTTGAGCGTGAAATCAATAATCGCGCTGAATCCTCTCCTTCCCGGCAGGAATAAACTTTTGGATACGCCGCTTGCAATTGTCACAACCAAATTCATGCGGCATCCCCCCTTGCTTCCGCTCTTACTCCTATATTCTTCCGCCATCATTTTGCCAAATGGATGACAAATATGCGACACATCCCTTGTGAAAATAATCACATTAACTTTGTATAATAATAACAGCAACATCCCATCTTAACTTATATTAGGAAAGGAGCCAGCCTATGGACCGAGGAAAGCTGCAAGAAAAACGGCTTATCCTGCTATGTTCCGTCGTCGCCATCGTCATGCTGTTGTCATTAACCCGTTACTTATTCTAAAAAGGAAGGATATGAGCCTGTGCTGCTTAACGGATATGATCCAGTCATCTACAGCCGCATTTTGACTTCATTTACTTTGGGCTTCCATATTATTTTTGCTACACTCGGGGTCGGCGTTCCCATGATGATCGCCCTGGCGGAATGGATGGGAATTAGACGGCGTGATCCGCATTATTTGCTGCTGGCCAGAAGGTGGACGCGCGGATTTGTCATAACGGTAGCAATCGGCGTCGTAACAGGAACTGCTATCGGACTCCAGCTAAGCCTGCTTTGGCCAAGCTTTATGCGCGTTGCCGGACAGTCCATTGCACTGCCGCTGTTTATGGAGACCTTTGCTTTCTTTTTTGAAGCCATCTTTCTTGGCATCTACTTATATACATGGGACCGTTTTAAAAAACGGACGGTTCATCTCTGGCTGCTGATCCCGGTCGTTGTCGGCTCCTCCGCTTCCGCTTTTTTCATTACAATCGTCAATGCCTTTATGAACGCCCCAGCCGGCGTCACGGTGCAGAACGGCAAAATAACCGATATCGCTCCATTTGCCGCAATGCTCAGCCCCGCCATGCCGACCAAAGTCACTCACGTTCTTGTAACCGCATATTTGACCTGCGCTTTCGTGCTCGCAGCTATAGCAGCCTGGTCATTACTGAAGGGGCGCAATCATGTCTACTATAAAAAAGCGTTGAAGCTGACAATGGTGTCCGCCTTCGTCTTCATTATTGCCAGCGCCGTAATCGGCGATCTATCCGGCAAATATTTGGCCAAATATCAGCCTGAGAAGTTGGCGGCGGTGGAATGGCATTTTGAGACCTCCACTCAAGCCCCGCTTGTTTTTGGCGGTGTTCTCACGGCCAACAACGAACTTAAATACGGGATAGAAATCCCGTTTGCGCTCAGCATCCTCGCTCATGGCTACCCGAATGCCGAAGTGATCGGTCTCAATGATATACCGGAGGATGAACGACCGCCACTGTGGATTCACTATATGTTTGATATGAAAATGGTGCTTGTCGCCATCATAACGCTTGTAGCTGCCCTCTATATGCTTATGCTATGGCGCAAACGCGGGCTGAGCAGCAAATGGCTGCTCCGAGCGATCATTGCTGCCGCACCGCTTGCGATGTTAACAATCGAGCACGGCTGGATTTTTTCCGAGGTCGGGCGCCAGCCGTGGATCGTCCGCGGAATTATGCGTACAGCCGAAGGGGCGACAGTTTCCGGCCATGTAGATACGATGCTTATTTTATTCAGTGCGCTCTATGTCCTGCTCGGTATTACCGCTGTCCGCGTCTTAACGAAAATGTTTCGCAACCATCCGGTTGAAGCAGAGCTTGAAGCGCAATTAAAGAAAGGGGGAAGTGGAGAGTGAGCTACGAAGTACTTGGCATTACAGTGTTATGGCTGTTTCTGTTTGGCTATCTTATTGTTGCTTCGATCGACTTCGGTGCCGGGTTTTTCAGTTTTTACAGCCATATTACCGGCAAACGCCATCTGATACACGGCATTATCGAACGCTACTTGTCGCCTGTATGGGAAGTGACGAACGTATTTCTCGTCTTTTTCTTTGTCGGCATTGTTGGCTTTTTCCCCGACACTGCCTATTATTTAGGTACTGCCCTGCTTGTCCCTGGCAGTGTAGCGCTCATCCTGCTCGCTATTCGCGGTTCCTACTACGCCTTCAATACGTACGGCTCGCGGAGCAATATTGTTTATATGTTCTTGTACGGGGCAAGCGGACTCCTTATCCCTGCCGCCCTGTCGACCGTACTGACGATTTCCGAAGGCGGCTATATCCGGACCGATACGAACGGCCAATTGCTTTTTATGTACCGCAAACTGTTCACGAGCACCTACTCCTGGGCGGTCGTATTGCTGGCATTAGTGAGTGTTCTGTACATTTCAGCGATGTTTCTTTCCTACTACGCACACCGAGCTAATGATCGTCCGGCTTTTGAAATCGTGCGCCGTTATGCACTCGCTTGGAGCGGCCCGACGATCCTTTGCAGCCTGCTTGTCTTTTTTGCCATCCGTCAGCATAATCCGGAGCACTTTGAGCGGATGATCGATCTCGCCTGGATGTTCGTAGCCTCCTTTGCCTGTTTCCTGGTCGCCATTTACTTGGTCTGGGCCAAACGCCGCCTTGGGCTGTCGTTCATCTTTGTCATGCTGCAGTTCGGGTTCGCCTTTTTCGGCTATGGCGCAGGACATTTGCCTTACATTTTATACCCGTACGTAACGGTATACGACAACTTTACAAACGAGCCGATGGCTTTGGCGCTAATAACCGTCTTCATACTCGGTTTGATGCTGCTCGTTCCGTCTCTTTATCTGCTCATGCGGCTGTTTCTGTTCGATGCCAAATATGTGCAGGGCAAGCGCGGATAACCGTGCAGTCTCTATGACACAGCAATCTCGAAAGGTGGTTAACATCTGTGGCTGACTTCTTTCTCTTGTTTGTTGCTCCGTTTCTAGTTGTAGTGCTCGCCGTTGGCGGATTGTTTTTTTGGGGCGGCTATACGTCCAAGTGAAGTGATCATGATCATTGCGATGCATCCTTACACACCGTGCCGCTTGCGGTACTCGAGCGGAGACAAACCGTTCCATGCCTTGAATACCCGGTTGAAATTCCGGACGCTTTGATACCCTACCCGCTCCGCTACCTGATAGACCGGAATCGTCTCCTCCATCAAAATCCGCTTCGCATGCTCGATGCGGATTTCAGTTACATATTCGGTATACGTTTTCCCGACCTCGCGATGAAACAGCCATGAAAAATAATCGGCATTCAGATGGACAGCACTCGCTACGCCGGCAGCCGTCAGCTCTTGATTGAAGGACCGCTCAATCAGTTCCTTCGCCTTGCGGATTGCCGGATCGGCCGTCTCCTTTTTCGTCTCGCGGTCAAGCTTGAATACGATCAGCCCCCGCTCCTTTCTGGCCTGCATCTGCAGCGCCTGACGGCGTGAAGACGGAAACTCCGTTACATCCCGCAACAGGCAAAAGGAGGCCATACAGCTTGCTTGCCCGTACTGCTCCCATGCGTCGAGCAAGCCGGCGGCCAGCTCGACGCAGCCCTGCCGAAAGGTCTCCTCCTCCTCGCCGTCCACAGCTTTCATAATGATGATTACTTCCCGGCCGTTTTCCCGGCATACGGTTGCGTTTGCGCTGCTCAAGAAATCCTTGGCGAATAAGTAAAGCGGCAGCTGGAAGGATGGCTCATCGGCAACGATGGTGAGCACCCCGATATAAGGCACATTCGGATAAACGCCTAACGTAGTCGCACAATCGTACATTTCGCCAAGCGAGCTGAATTCCCCCTTGAGCAGCAGATGCAGGCGATAATGATCGGCAATGACCTCTGTCTCTGTACGCTGGCGCTGCAGCTCTCCTTCTGCTCGCCACAGCTCCATGACCTTCCGCACCATCTCCTGCAAATCCTCGCGTTTGACCGGCTTCATCAAGTAATCCAGACAATTCAATTGAATCGCCCGCCTCGTATATTCAAAATGGCTGTAGCCGCTAATAATAATCGCATGCAAATCAGGATTGGTCTTGCGGACTTCCAGCAAAAATTGCAGGCCGTCCATACCCGGCATATGAATATCAGTCACGATCAGATGAATGGGCTGCTCCTGCAGGAGGCGCATCGCTTCCTGCGCGCTGTCCGCCTGCGCTACCTCCACCCAGGCAGGCACGCACTGCTCGATGATATAGACCAGGCCGTTGCGTACTACCGGTTCATCATCCACTACAACAATCCGATGCATGCTCACTTGCCTCCTTTTCTTTGCACAACCGCAGCGGCAAATGCACCACCACCTGAAATCCTCCGCCAGGTGTGCCCTCCACTTGCAGGCCATACGACTCGCCGCACAGCAGCCGTACCCGCTCCTGCACATTGCGCAAACCAGTATGCGACGATTTACGTTCCTCTTCCTGTCTGCGCAGCTGTTTGGCTTGAAGCCCCTGCTCCGCCTGCTCGAACTGCAGCCATTCCCGCACTTCCAATAGCCGTTCTGCGGACAGCCCTTTTCCATTGTCGCGGATTTGAATAATTAGCTGTCCCTGATGAGCCATTACCCGAATGGCAATTTTCATCGCTGCGCCGTTAAAACCGTGCTGCACTGCATTTTCCACTAACGGCTGAAAAATTAGCGGCACGACACAAGCATCCATCACAGCTTCCGGTATATCCAGCTGTACCTCGATCCGGTTGGCAAACCGGATCTTCTGCAGCTCCCAGTACACTTGAAAGCCGTGAATCTCCTCATGCAGCGGAATAAGCTCCGATTGGTGCCGCAAGGTCATCTTGAAGAAATCGCCCAAATAGCCGATCATCTGCGCCGTTTCTTCATCCTCGTTCATAATGGCCATCATATAAATGGATTCGAGCGTATTGTATAGAAAATGCGGATTTACCTGCATCCGCAAAGAATCGAGCTGCGCCTGCTTGCGCTTTAAGGCCAGCACATGCGTTTCCTCGATCGTTTCGCGCAGACGCTGCGTTACTTTAACAAAGTGGGCCGTTAATTGGCCGATCTCATCCTTTCGCTGGTCTTGCGGCATTTTCAGCATCAAGTCGCCTGCACCGACCTGATTTTGCATTTTCCATAATGTCAGTACAGGGCCGGTCAGCCTAAGCACGATCCACCCATAAAAAATACTGGCCAGCAGCAGCGCACAAACCGCAATAATTAAAATATACAGTTTAATTTTATCGATCTCTTTATTCAGCACCTCAATCGGCACTTGATAAAACACAAGCCAGCCAGAATAGGCAGAGGCGCGGGCGGCCATCCAATACCCCTCAGCCGTACGCGTCGCTTCTCCCGGCGTATTCAAATAAGTGTGCACCAGCCGGTCCTGCTCATCCCCGCCTGACAGGACAGCCTGGCCGTCCATCGTGTAAATGCCCAGCTTTCCTTCCGGGTACAGCTGCACATTATCCCGTATGGCAAGCAGCCGGTCGAAATTGAAATCAATCGAAATAACCGCTAACGGCTGCTGCTTCTCGAAGCTATTGATCATTCGCGATACAGAAAATACATAGCCCGGATTGTAGCCGATCTGCTCCTGGATATGGCGCGGCGTAAGCGTCATCCGCCCCTCATTGATTACGGCATTCTTATACCATGGCGCTTCCAGAGGCTTGAAGCCCGGATTCATGGCCGAATTGCGGGATACAACGAAAGGCTGCCCAGAGACCGGATAGAGAAACACCCCTTCCGTATCTCCGCGCAACGAGATCATTTGCCGCAATACATTGTCCACGTAGGAGCTGTATGAGTACGACGCGTTATTAAAAAAATACTCCTTGTTCCGCAGCGGAACCCCAGAGCGCAAGCCCTCCAAAATATCAAGCAACTGCTTTTCATAGTAGGGCTTTTGCGTCAAGGCTTCCAGCTGTGAGATATAGTTATCGATATTGTCGATCGTTTGCCGCAGCACTTCCGAAGTCGTCGTCGAAATGTGATCGTACAGACTATTCCGAAAAACGTGATATGATGTTAAACTAACTGCGCTTAACGGGAGCAGCACCAGAATAAGGAACGAGAATAGCAGCTTTTTACGAAGCGATAAAGTTGGAAATTTAGAAAAAAATGCCGTCATCCTCAACCTCCCTCCCGATGCTGTTACAACATGCTGTGAATTATCATATTAGCCTTTTATCGCTCCGCTCGCAATCCCTTTGATGATATAAGATTGCAGCGACAAATACGCGATCAGGTTCGGCAGCATAATTAAGACAATTAACGGAAAAATCGATGCCCAGTCCTTCGTATAGAAGCTGACATAATTGTAGAGCATCAATATGACGGTCTGTTTGGAAGCGTCCTGCAAATATAATAATGGGCCGAGAAAGTCATTCCAAATGCCCAGCGTCAGCAAAATAACAGCTGTCGCCGTAATCGGCTTAAGCAGCGGAAAAACGATCCGCACAAACAATTGATAGACGGAGCAGCCGTCGATGCTCGCGGATTCCATAATCTCTTTCCCTACCGTACCCAAAAATCCCGTATATAGAAACACCAGAAAAGGAAGCTGTCCGGAGGTTGTTATTAAACAGTACCCAACATACGTATTCGTCAAGCCCAACGTGCTGGCCAGCTTATAGAGCGGGATCATACCGAGCAAACCGGGAATCATAATGGACGAAATTAAAATAAAGAAAACGATTTTGCCAAGCCGCCCGTTATTCAAATGAATCGCAAACGACATCATCGAGCTTAGCACGATCGAGGCTGCAATAATAACTGCCGTAACAAAAATCGAATTGCTGAATGACAGAACAATTTTGGCTTCGCCAATTACCCGGGCGTAATGCTCAAAGGTAATCGATTTGACAAGCGAAAACGGGCTGGCGCTAAGCTCCTGAAAACTTTTCAGCGAGCTGTTTATGACCAGAAACACCGGATAGGACATTATGAGCGCGAACAGCCATGCCCCGGCCTCCAGCGAAAAAGTACGGTAGCTGTATTTCATCGTAAACGATTCTCCCTTCTGCGCAAATAGCCGAGCAGAACGACGGAGACAAGCATGACGACAATAAAGTTCACGACTGCTCCCGCGGAAGCGTAGCCGACTTGCCCTGCGCGCAAGCCTTGTACATAGAGGAAGTAGCTGACCGTAGTCGTAGAGCCTGCCGGACCGCCTTCCGTCATCGTATATACATAATCGAACACCTTCAGCGCGTCAATCGCTGTCAATACTGTCGTAATGGTTACCGCCGGCGCCAGCAGCGGAAACGTGACATGACGGAACGTCTTCCAGCCGTTTGCCCCGTCCAATTGCGCCGCTTCTTTCAGTTCTGTCGGAATGGTTTGCAAATTAGCGAGGAAAATGACCATCGACTTGCCGGCAAACTGCCATATATTAACCGCCGCAATCGCATAAAGTGCAGTTGATGGATTGCCGAGCCACAGCTCCGTCAAATGATTTAGGTGCAGCGCGCGCAGCAATGAATTGAAAGATCCTTCCGGATCGAATATGCGCATCCAAATATAAGACACAACGAGCATACTGAGTACAGCAGGCGCAAAAAAGATCGTACGCAAAATATTTTTGCTCTTCAAGCCCGTATCAAGCGCCAGCGCTAAAATCAATCCCAGCAAATTCAAAAAGATCGTGACGACAAGGGCATACATCAACGTATTGGATAATGCCGGAACAAATTTATCGTCGGTCAGCAAATATTCATAGTTGGACGTGCCGATAAATTTCGGAGGCGACAAGCCATCCCAATTCGTAAACGAATAATAAAAACTGCTTATATTCGGGTACATAAAAAAGAGCAGGAACAAGAAAAAACCGGGAAACAAAAACAGTCCATAAAATAAAGGCTTACCTTTTCTCAGCAGCATAATCTCGTCTCCATTTGCAACCCGGTGGCTGCTGCCGCAGCTTTTACAGCAGCAGCCCCGAATTTGATCAGGCTTTATTGATTTTGTTTCATGTATTTCTCCATCTCGGCATCAAGCGCTTTCGTTACGCCAGAAGCATCCATTTTGTCAAACAGCATGTTCTGCACAACATTGTTAAATTCGGTTTGCAGATTCGGGTTCAACCAGCCTTGATCAAGAAAACGCCAAAACTGGTCGCGCTCAATCGCTTCTACAATCGGCTGAAAGCCCGGCTCCAGATCGGATTTTGCCTTCAGATTTGTCGGGAATGAATTCTGGCTTTTTGCCCATACCGCCTGATATTCAGGCTCCGCCCAAATTTCCAGATACTTTTTCGCCAAATCCATATATTTCGTATCTTTATTGATTGCCCACGTTGTGCCTACAGCAGCGGCGGCCCATACTTCACCTTCCTTATTCGGCATCGGGAACATGCCGAAATCCAGATCCGGATTCGCCTTTTTGATCGGATCGGCCGCCCAGCTGCCGTTAATCAGCATAGCCGCCTTCCCTGTTACGAAATTGTTCTGTGCGCCGTCGCCGGACAAACCCAGCGCATCGGGGGAAGCATAATTTTTATACAGGTTTTTATACTCGGTCAGCATCTCTTCCCATAAACCGGTGAACTTCGCTTCGCCGGAATTCATTTTCTCATCGAAATCCGGATGCTTGGCGTAAATCCATGCGGGCGCAAACGTATACGTATCAAAGATTTGCCATTCCTTGTTTAAGGCAATCGGCGTTATGCCGGATTGTTTAATTTTGTCGCAGACTGCCAGAAACTCGTCGTAATTTTTTGGAATATCGATGCCGAGATCGTTGAATACTTTTTTGTTGTAATAAACTCCGAGTGCAGCAAGGTCGTTCGGCAGTCCATACAGCTTGCCGTCAAAGGTCGTAACCGATTTCGCATTTTCCGAGATGTCCCCTGCCCACGGCTCATTGCTCAAATCAGCCAAATAGCCCGCTTTGGCATAGGAACCGATCGAGGTCAGGCCAGGGTGAATCATGACAACGTCAGCCAGTTCCCTCGAGGCTGCGCGCGCCTTCAGCAATTCCTTGAACTCTGGTCCCCCTTTGCCTTCGTATACAACCTTTGTCCCGGGATTGCGCTTTTCAAATTCGCGGTTAACCTCTTCAATATTGCCGATATATTCTCCGGACTTGTATCCCAGTACACGCAATGTGACGGTTTCGGAGCCCCCTGCCTCTTTGCCTGATCCGGAATTGCCGCAGCCTGTCATAGTTGCTGCAAGTACAATGCATGAAGCCATTACTGCCCACGATGTTTTGTTCAAAACTGTGTGCCCCCTTCTCTCCCGTTGTTCGTGCTTACAGTAGCTATATTAGCATCCGTCCCTCCGCGACAACAGGACGTCATCTTTGAACTCATGGACATCTTCTTGGGAGTTGCGGCTAACCACCTGTCAACGTCTCGACAACGCTTCCATTTTCCCTATACAATAAGGGCATCAGATTGGGGAGGGAGTCTACATATGGTTGCATCGACAGCAGAATTCAGCAATATAAAAACTAAATTCACCTCGCCGGAGCCGCCGCGGAGCTTGTATCCGCTATTTTGGCTGCATGGCGATGAACGTGAGACCGAGGCCGTATTGCGGCAGGAAATTGCCGCTATGGATGAAGGCGGCTGCGGCGGCTTTGTCATCGAATCGAGACCGCATAAAGACTATCTGGGCGAAGGCTGGTGGCGGGATGTCGCGATTTGTCTCGATGAAGCCGAAAAGCGGCGGATGAAGGTATGGATTTTTGATGAGGAGTTTTTTCCGTCGGGAATTGCAGGCGGCAAGGTGCTGCAGGATCATCCGAAATACCGCATGAAAGCCCTCGTCCGCGAGCAGTTCAGCTGGGAGCAGGTAACCTCATTTCCGCTTGCCGAGGGCAACTTGCAGGCTTGGGACGAGGTATTAAGTTTGTCTGTGCATGCCGCTAGTGAAGTAGCCGGACAATACCGTTTATTTGACAACTGCGACGAATTGCTCGCATGGAGCAGGCAGCCAAAGACCGAGGCTAGCGCATGCTCATGGCAAATCAATGTCATCGGGCTCAAGCCAACCTGGAGCGGACGGGAAATTGATAAAATGGTCGATTATATCGACCCTGAGGTGGCGGACCGCTTTATTAAACTTACGTATGAAGCGACCAAGGAACGCTTCGGCCATTTGTTCGGCACCGTCATTCAAGGCTTTTTTGGCGATGAGACAAGCTTCGAGAACTTCGGCTCCTATGATTACTTGTTTGGTCCCGAAACGCCAAGCCTGCCATGGACCCGTCAGCTATTCACCGCCTTTCGGGCGCAAAAAGGCTACTCCTTGCGCGAGAAACTGAATCTGCTGTGGGACGATGCGCCGCTTGCCGATCCAGAGCTTGCAAGAGAGACGATGAAAGTTCGCTTTGACTATATGGACGTCATGACCGCTTTGTTTTCCGAGCATTTCTTCGGCCGCATTCAGCGCTGGTGCCACGAGAACCGCGTGCAATTTATCGGACATATCGTCGAGGATAACCATGCGCATATGCATCACGGCTACGGCGTCGGCCATTTTTTCCGCGCTACGAAGCATTTTGATATGGGCGGCTATGATTTCGTCCTGCGGCAAATCGATCCCGGCCAAAAGCTGCAGCCTTATACCGAACATTACCCCCAGTTCGCTACCTATCGTAAACCGCCATATCCGGATTTCTTTCACTTCACGCTGGCCAAGCTTGCGCAATCGGCGGCGCATTTGGAGGTCGGAAGCGATCTCATTATGTGTGAAAACTTTGGGGCGTACGGCTGGGATTTAAGTATGAAGGAGATGAAGTGGCTAACTGACTGGCAGACGATCCGCGGTACGAATTGGTATGTTCCGCATGCCTTCTCGCCGATTTTTCCCGATCCTGATTGCCCGCCGCACTTCTATGCCGGAGGACGCAATCCGTTGTGGCCGTTTTTCCGTCCGTGGGCGGACTATGCCAACCGCTCCTGCTTCATGCTCCAGGATGCGCAGCAGATCGCCCGGATCGCTGTCGTCTATCCGGCAGAATCGCATTGGAGCGGAGATCCTACCCGCCTTGATGAGGTATGCCGCAGTCTGATGGAAAATCAGTGGGACTTTAATATTGTCTCTTGCGATCTGCTAACAGATTCGCAGCTGAGCACAATTGCAGAAGGAAGGCTGCATATTCGCGACGCATCATTCCGCACGATTATTTTGCCTGGTGTTCGCACATTGCCGCTCGCTGTCATGGAGCGACTCGCCGCTTTTGTGCAAGCAGGCGGGCAGTTGATCGCGCTTGATGCATTACCTGACCGGGAGTGCCGCGGGGCCCATGAAGCTGTTAGCAAGCTTGCGGGCGAGCTCTCAAATGCCAGCACGGTTACAACGGTTACACTTGATCAGCTTTCCGACGCCATTCTGACAGAGTTGCGCAGCATTTCGCTGGAGCAGCCCTGCACAGAGCTGCGGTATGCCCATTACTTCAAAGCAGGCATTAACGTCTTCTTCCTGCATAATGAAAGTCCGACGACCGCCTGGAGCGGGACGATCCGCCTGCATGCCGCCGGCATTCCCGAGCTGTGGAACCCGATGGACGGTTCAGTGCGGCAAGCGGCCGCCTACAGCTGCGGTTCCGCGGACACGGCGATCTGGCTGTCGCTGGCGCCATTCGCGGCAACCTTCGTGGTCCTTGCGCCTGACGGAACTGTAGAGCAGCTGGATCATCTGGAGATAGACGATGCTGTGCTGCAGCAAAGCGGCGTACAAGCGGCACGAGATGCAAGCGGCACTATTCAAGTTTGGGAGCCAATCGACGATGCGAAGAAGCGGATGGATGAAGTTTGGCAGGCTGTCACAGTCTCCAGCACCTTGGATGAAATTGACTTGCCGCAGCCGGCTGAGATTCCGGCCATGCAAGATTGGCTGACGCTGCCCGCAAGCGCCAAGTTCAGCGGAACGGTAACTTATCAATGTCAGCTTAAGCAGCCTGCTGCAGACGGAGCAGATGGAGCAGACGGGCAGCAAAAGTATGTGCTCGATTGTGGAGAAATAGGCGGGGTAGCCGAATTCGAAGTTAACGGCGTAAAGCTGCCGCCGCAATTTTGCCCGCCTTATCAGCTTGATTTGCTCCCATCGATGTTTAACGGGCAAGCAGGCTGTACGATTCGTTTGGCGGTTACAAACACATTAGGCGCATATATCGAAAACTACTGTAATCCCGGTAAGCCGGCACCGGCCGGACTGCTGGGCCCAGTAACGCTGCAGGCTTACCGCAGACTAAAGTAAGCAAGCTGGACGGGGACATTTCTAGCTAAATGTGCCCCGTCCACTCCCATGGCTGATTGGTCAATGCATCATCCAGCCGCCGTCTACATTCAACGTTTGACCTGTAATAAAATCGCTGTCTCTGGAGGCGAGAAACACGAATGCCCCTTCCAGATCATCCGCCAGCTCCCGCCTTGGGAAGCATTGCAAGCTGCGCAGCGTTTCCAACACTTCATCGGATGCCTGCTGACCTACCTTCTCCGCCTCCGTCTCTGTATAGACGGCGCCCGGCGTCAAGCAATTGACCGTGATGTTGTGCTCACCGACCTCCCTCGCCAGCGCCCGGGTAAAGCCGACGATCGCGCCTTTGGAAGTTACATAATGCAAAAAGTTTTTTTGCCCGGTAAAAAACGTGACCGACGAAACATTGATGATTTTGCCGCGTCCCTGCTCTTTCATGAATGGAAATACGGCCTTGGCGCACAAAAACTGCGAGCGGACATTGGTCGCCATAATATGGTCCCACTCTTGGACGCTGATTTCGTACCATGTTTTACGGGGATCCATTGCCGCATTATTGACCAATATATCGACTGTGCCGTACCGGCGGGCCGTCTCCGCGACCAGCGCCTCGACTTCGTCTTCCTTGGAGACATCTGCTTGAAAGGCAAACGCTTCGCCGCCGCTCCGGCGGATCTCCTCGACAACCCTCTCCGCAAGCTCCGGATGAGTCCGGTAATTGACTGCAACCTTCGCTCCTTCCACCGCATAGCGCTTGGCGACGGCTGCGCCGATCGAGCGGGAAGAGCCGGTTATGATGGCCACCTGCTTGGATAATCTCATTGTTGATCTCTCCTTATAAACATGATCCGCCCTGCAGAGCGGGACGCGCTAATCGGGTATACTGGCCGAGCGCGCCTCTATGTTTGATCTCCGGTCTTTTCCAGCCCTGTCTCCGTTCCGATAAAATCGTCTCGATTTCCGCCGCTTCACGCTCGATCCCCTCCGTGCCAACGATCGAAATCGTCCGGTTCGGGATGTCGATGCGAATCAGATCGCCGTTCTCCACGAAGGCGATCGGCCCGCCTTCACAAGCTTCCGGACCCAGATAGCCGATGCAAGGGCCTCGCGTCGCGCCGGAGAAGCGGCCATCTGTCACCAGCGACGTCGTGCGTGACAAGAGCGGATCGGAAGCGATCAGCTCGGACATAAAGAACATCTCCGGCATTCCCGTCGCCTTAGGGCCCTGGTAGCGGATAACGACGACATCGCCAGACTTGATCTCCTTGGCAATCAGCGCATCGACTGCCTCCCGTTCACTGTCATATACTCTCGCCGGCCCTTGGTGCATCTGCATCTCATCGACGATAGCCGATTTTTTGACCGTCGCTCCCTCAGGCGCCAGATTGCCCTTAAGCACGGCGAGCGAGCCTTCCGCCTTGAGCGGCTTGTCGAACCGGTAGATAACATCTCTACGATTCAGCTTATAATTGGCCAGAAACATCTCGGCGAACTTCGGCATCTCACTCTTAAAGTGCTGCTCGAGATTTTCCCCGAGCGTGCGCCCGGTTACCGTCATGACGTCCAGATGGAGAAACGGCTTCAGCTCTGCCATTACCGCCGGTACGCCGCCGGCATACCAGAAAAGCTCTGTCGGGTATTTTCCGGCTGTCTTGGTGTCCACCAGCACCGGAATGCGGCGATGAATCTCATTGAATCTGTCGGCGTTAAGTTCAAGCCCCGCTTCCCGGGCTACCGCAATCAAATGCATAACCGCGTTCAAGGAACCGCCGATCGCCGAATGGACCATGATTGCATTCTCGAAAGCCTGCTCCGTCAGAATATCGGACGGACGGATGCCCTTCTCTGCAAGACGCATGACCTGCTGGCCGGCATCGCGCGCCGCCCGCTTGATCTCGGCATTCGTAGCCGGAATAAGCGCCGTCCACGGCAGCGCAAGACCAAGCGACTCCGCCATCACCTGCATCGTGGCTGCAGTCCCCATATACTGGCAGGCACCGCAAGTCGGACAGCAGCTGCGCTGAAAGGCAAGAAATTCTTCCTTGCTCATCTTGTTCTGTTCGACTTCGACGCTCATATGCCACAGTTCTTCATTCGAACGCATGCACGGTCCGGCCCCCATCGCGCCGCCAGGCACGAAGACAGCCGGAATGTTCAGCCTCGCGATCGCCATCAGATGCGCCGGTACCGCTTTATCGCCGGCGGATGTTAACACCGTGGCGTCGAATGGCGTAGCCATCGCATGTATTTCCACAAGAGAGGCGATCAAATCCCGGGATGGCAGCGAATAATGCATACCGCGGTGCGCCTGCGCAACGCCGTCGCAAATATCGGTCGCGGTATAGACAGCTGGCTTGCCGCCCGCTTGATAGACCCCCTTCTCGATCTCGTCGACAAGCTCGCCAAGATGATAGGAGCTTGGGTGGCTATCTCCTCGCGTACTATCTACAAGAACCTGGATACGCGACAAATCCTCGACCGACCAATCCATCGACATGCGGAGGGCATCGCCTTCAAAGCTGATCTTTCGGACTTTCTGGCTTTCTTGCATCATGTTCACTCCCGCTTCCTCTCTCATAGCGATAACTGCTGCCAGTCAAAATGATCATCGAAAGGATACATCGGCCTTGCGATCCGTTTAAACGGCATGTCAAACAGGTTCGCAGAGCTGCTGCCTGGCGTATCCAGAATAAATATTTTGTTACTCAGCCGTTCATACTGTGCCCGGAACTGATTGGCCGACTTGACCATTACAAAATCAGCTGTTGCCGGCTCCAATCCAACGGAACGGTACATCGCAGGATCGCCAGTAAAAATTGCCCGCTCCTGCAGCAGCACAGACAAACCGCCGATTTGCAGTACGACGCATCTTCCCATGCGGCCGACTGTATTTTTGGCATGGGCGCCTACCATAACGAATTCGCCGTCTCCGATCGTCCGCACTTTGCCAAACACTTCGATCGGGGTCCCTTGACTGCTCTGCGAATACCCGACAGATAACGTTACAGAACTCCCTACACCGGCTCGAATCGCAGTATCGACCGCCGGCGCATCAACCATTGATAGCATGCCGGAAAGCTTGTGCTCCATCCCAAGTTCAAGAGCTCTTCGTAATACGAAATTGCTGTCTCCCGTCGAGCCGGCCCCCGGACTGTCCGCGGAATCCGAAATAACGACTGGCTTCCCGCTCCCTTGGCAGCGAAGGGCCAGTTCCATCGCCTCATCGACAGTCAACAGTTCCACACCAAATTCATACCGCTTTTCCCACAATAGTCCTGCCAAACGATCCGCTTCCCGCTGCGCTCGCTCACGATCGCTCCCAACGACAACGACCGCCGAGCCGTATTCTTCGATATCCAGCCAGGGCTGTACCGGAAAGAGCGACGTGATGAGCGATTCTCCCCGCTGTTCGCCGCGCCTTGCTTCCTCCCACAGGGCGCCGAGAGGCCCGCTGTGAAATTGGCCATTCTCAGCCGGGACGATCATCGGAACTTTGCGCATTGCGATAACAGGCTCGCTCTCCTTGTTTACAATGGATAGCAGCAGCCCGGCAGCCTGCAGTCCCGTTTCATAGAAATCGATGTGAGGGAACGTCTTATAACCGACCAGCCCGTTTACCTTGCCGGCGATTCGCGCCGTCATGTTCGCATGCGGGTCCAGCGTAATAACAAGCGGCGTCTGCTCGCCAATGTGCCGGCGAATCAAGGCGATCAGCTCACCTTCAGTATCATCGCAGCCCTCGGCAACCATCGCGCCATGGAACGCAAACAAAACGCCATCCACACCCCCGCCGTCCCTCGCTGCCTGCAAACGGATATCCAAATCCGCCTTCAACTCGTTAAAAGCGGTTGCCGATAGCGGGCCTGAAGAGACAGCCATGCAAAATAATGTAGGTACAATCTCTGCCTGATTGAGCCTGAGCTGATCGCAGAACCCTTTTACCTCGTTTTCAAAAGCCGCTTCGGTCAGCTCTTCCCCTGTTATGTAAAAATAATTGCGGAAATCTTGAACTGTCGTCTTCTTCGGACTGAACGAATTGCTTTCTTGCAAAATACCGCCCACCACAATACGCATCTGTCGATCCTCCTCATACGCCTGTCAGGTTTATAAAAGCAAGCTCTATCCACGTAATGACACTGCCATCATAACACGTTCCCGAAACTTGTCAATGATTTATTTAAAACATTATATTGTTGACAATCTTACGTTTGAATAATTATAATTGCATTATCGAAGCAAGTAAGCTACCATTTCCATAAATCGTATGAATAAAGAGGATCACGATCATGAAAAATTTTTCATTTACCCAACAATCGAACCTTTCCCTCCGCGAGAAGGTTGTCGTCGAAATCCGCAATGCGATATTGCAAGGGCATCTGAGCGCGGGCGAAAGAATAAAGGAAAATGAAATCGCACTTCAAATGGGCGTCAGCCGGGGGCCGATCAGGGAAGCAGTTCGCCAACTGGAGTTGGAAGGCTACGTCATCTCATACCCGTACCGGGAAACGGTCGTCGCCGAAATGGATGAGAACGAGATCAAGGATTACTTGACCCCGATCCGCTATCACCTCGAATCGACAGTTATTCAAAAAAATCTGGACGCTATTAATGACGAGTTTCTCGGTCGTTTGCAAGAGATTATTGACGAGATGGATCACCATCACGCTGATAGCGATGTATACTTTTGGGTCGAACAAGACCTGCTGTTTCATGAAACCATCATCCGTCTCGCACCTGAGCGCACGGTCCATTTGATTTGGGAGAGCGTCTCCAACCGGATTAAACTTCATTTCAGCCAGCGCACCGGCGCTTACGACAAGCAGCAATTCGTGCGCGATCACCAGCATTTGCTCGATGTCCTGCGAACGAAAGACATGGTCAAGATTCAGCAGACGCTGCTCGCGCATATGAACCTGTATTGACAAGCACCTTAGAAGCAAAGGCCCACCGAAAGTCCAGCTCGCGAAAAAAAAGCCCCTCTTCAGTTCAGGGGCTCACTCGCGAACGGCTTTTTTGTCCTCTGCCAACTAGGCAATGACGTACGCAACTACCCTATCCTGAAAAATACCTGTTGGTAGTGGTGTCTTCATTCCTCTGATGGTGCTGCGATAGTGGCATGGACGTCTAACTGATCGCTCAGAAAAAACAAGTAGTGCCGGAAGATCGCTCTTCCGGCACTACTTTGCTTCTACTATTCGAAATAAATTGCTTTACCTGTCTGGGAGGACTCGTAGATAGCTTCCAAAATCTCGGATACTACGAGTGCTTGCTCCGGCTTCACGATCAACTCTTTGTCGTTCAGTACAGAGTCGATCCATGCGCGGGCTTCCAGCTCGGCCGGATCGTCGCTTGCGCCTTCGTAGAAGGCCACGCCGCCGCTGCTCAGCTCGATTTCCTTGACGTACAGACGGCTGTTTTCTTCGCCGTTAATACGCAGTCCTTGCTTCATGTCGGCGCCAGCTTTCGTACCGCAGAGCGTTACTTTTGCTTCGTCCACTTCAAGCGTATTCAGCGCCCAGCTGGACTCAAGCACGATCGATGCGCCGTTCTCCATCGTAATCATGGCGAAAGCGGAGTCTTCTACTGTAAACTTCGCCGGATCCCATGGACCCCAAGCGTTTGCAGCATTTTCGGTTTGCGACAATTTATGGTAAGCACGGCCAAGAACTACTTTTGGCTTGTAGTTGTCCATCATCCACAGTACAAGGTCAAGCGCATGTGTACCGATATCGATGAGCGGACCGCCGCCTTGTTTTTCTTCGTCGAGGAATACGCCCCATGTCGGTACTGCGCGGCGACGAATCGCGTGTGCTTTGGCAAAGTATACTTCGCCCAGCTCGCCTGATTCGCACACTTGCTTAAGCGCGCGGCTGTCCGTACGGAAGCGGTTGTTATAGCCAATGCTCAGCTTTTTGCCAGTTTGCTTGGATACTTCCAGCATGCGGCGAGCGTCAGCGGCCGTCTTAGCCATTGGCTTCTCGCACAGAACGTGCTTGCCGGCCTCCATAGCAGCAATGGAAATTTCGGCATGGGAATCGTTTGGCGTACATACATGGATGACTTCGATCGATGCATCTTTCAGCAGCTCGGTGTAATCGCTGTATACTTTCGCATCCTCATTGCCGTATTTTGCTTTTGCCTCTTCGGCGCGTTCTACGACAATATCACAGAAGGCCACTATTTCGGCTTCTTTCACTTTGGCCAAGCTAGGCATATGCTTGCCGTTAGCGATACCGCCACAGCCGATAATACCAATACGAACTTTAGACATGTTTCGTTCTACCTCCAATTCGAATCGGGAAAAAGTAGTCGTAATTTTACATTGTATGCAAGCATCCAATGCACTAAACTTAGTATAAGCGAAATCGTTGTTGCAAGAATAGGTTCGGAATGGCGAAGCTTTTATGTGATTTTGTCTTTTGACGAGGTGGTCAGATGGAAGTCTATAATGAAAAGGTTGCTTATGAAAACCCTCTTTTGTCTATAAAAGTGTTTCAATCACAGCGCAATAACGACTTTTTTCTCAATTGGCATTATCACCGCGAGGTCGAATTGCTGCTTGTCAATGACGGCACGCTCGATGTCTACATTGAAGAGGAAGTCATTAGACTTAACGCTGGAGACGTAGCGATTATCGGCGCCAAGCAGCTGCATCGCGATCGCAGCCTCGGCATGCCGATGAACTATATTGTGCTGCAATTCGATCTTGATCACTTCTTTGATCACAGCACAATGCCCTATATGCGTTTCTTCTCAGAAGCAAAATCGCCGCTTAGTCAAGCAAACTATATTTTTCGGGAAAATAAGAAAGCGCGCGATGAAGCGGCAGATTGCATCCGGGCCATCTATACGGAGGTCACCTTCAAGCAGACCGGCTACGAGCTGGCTGTGAGCATGATTATCAAAAAGCTGCTGCTCATTATGATCCGCAATGATACGAAGAAGGCGCTCGTAGAAAGCGATGACTTTGACCGCGCGCGGCTGCGCTCCGTTCTCGATTATGTCGAGTCGCATCTGCATGACCGCATTCAGGTTGAAGAAGTATGCAAATTGGCCAATATGAGCTACTACTACTTTGTAAAGTACTTCAAAAAAGCAATCGGATTATCCTTTACCGAATACGTCAATTACCGGAAGATCAAATGGGCGGAACGCATTTTGCTTACAAAGGATATGAGCGTATCCGAGGTTGGCGATCGCATTGGCATGCCGAATATGGCGCATTTTTATAAAATGTTCAAAAAATACAATGATTGCTCCCCGAAGCAATTTCAGAAACGTATGCAGGCATGGGGCAGGCAATAAAGCCCAAAAAGCTCGGCGCTCCGATTCATTTCGGTGCTCCGAGCTTTTTCGGCATGACCAGTTTGTAGCCTACGCCGCGAATGGATTCGATTTGCACCGATTCCTGGCCCAGCTCCAATTTTTTGCGGAGCGAGCTGACATGCACATCCACAGTACGCTGGCCGCCGATGTAATCAAAGCCCCACACGACGTTCATCAAATCATCGCGGGTAATGACCATTCCGGGACGCTGTACAAGATAGAGCAGCACCTCGAATTCCTTAGGACGCAGCGGAACCGTCTCGCCATTCAGGATCACTTCATACTTCTCCGGATAGATGGACAGATCGCCGGCTGTAATTACTTTTTCCGTAGATTCGGTCAGTTTGTCCTCCTCATGATTGGAGCGGCGCAATACAGCAGACACCCTTGCGAGCAGCTCCGCTACTCCAAACGGCTTCGTAATATAATCATCCGCACCGCGGCGCAGTCCTTGCACGACTTCCTCCTCCGCATTGCGCGCAGTAAGAACAATGACAGGCGTACGATTGCCGCTTTGACGCAGCCGGGATAAAATTTCAAAGCCATTCAATCCAGGCAGCATTATATCCAGTACAATCAGGTCGAACGGCTTCTGAAGGGCGGTCTGCAGCCCTTCAGCGCCATGATCGATGACAGTCGTATCGTATCCTTCCAGCGTCAGGTTGTACGAAAGCAACCTCGCCAGCGTCGGTTCGTCTTCAATGACAAGCACTTTTTGCGACATGTAACCCCCAGCTTTCTCGCTTGTTGCTAACCGCTTCATTACTTGCTTTACAAATCAATCATATCATCCAACACCAATCGGGTAAACCTTTTATTGCAGCACAGGCAGCTCAATGATAAATGTCGAGCCTACTCCGACCTCGCTCTCTACCGCGATTGTTCCGTTATGCAGCTCAACTAGATGTTTGACGATCGATAAGCCGAGTCCCGTTCCGCCTGACCCGCGCGAGCGTGCCTTGTCGACTCGATAAAAGCGTTCAAAGATACGCGGCAAATCCTTTTTAGGTATGCCTATCCCTGTATCAGAAATGGTTAACCGCACGAAATCATAATCCCCGTCACTGCCATGCGTGCCTGCCGGACCTACTTTAATCGAGACCTTCCCGCCCTCCGGCGTATAATTAATCCCGTTGCCGAGCAGATTCATCACGATTTGCCGCAGCCGGTCCTCGTCAGCTTCTACATAAAGGCCGGGTTCTGCGTTCATTTCCAGCGTAATATGCTTGCGGCTTGCCTCAGCGGACAACAATTCCAGCGTCTTCTTCGTAAAGCTGTACATATCGACGGGGGAAAACTGCAGCGGCACCCGGCGAGACTCGATTTTGGACAGCTCCAAAATATCGCCAATCAGCCTGTTCAGCCGCTCACTCTCATCGAATATAATTTGCAAAAACGAACGTGTCGTCTCCTCATCCTTCACTGCGCCGCCAAGCAGCGTCTCGGCAAAGCCCTTTACGGCTGCGATCGGCGTTTTCAGCTCATGCGACACATTTGCGACGAATTCACTGCGCATCCGCTCCAGACGACGTATCGCCGACACATCCTGCAGAACGAGCAGCACGCCGCCGAACTGCTGATCGTCCTCAAAAATCGGCACTAAATTAAGATCGAGCAACCGCTCTTCGGGAAAATAAAACGTAATTTCTTCACGCAAATGCTCCTTGCGCTCCAAACCGTCCTGAATAATTTGCGACAGCTCATACTGCTGCTTCGCTTCCGAATAATGCCGCCCGACCAATTTTTGCGCTGTAATGCCCAGCACTTCCTCGGCAAAACGATTTAGCAGCACAACTTGTCCGGAGCGGTCGATCATGACGATGCCGTTGATCATATTGTCCAGAACGCTTTCCAGCTGATTCTCGTTCTGATGAATACGTTCCATCTGCACCTGCAGGCTGTCAGCCATTGCATTTATAGCCTGTCCAAGCTCACCAATTTCATCCTGCTTGCGCACCTCGACGCGAGTGTGATAATCCAGATTTTGAATCCGTTTGGCGACCCCTGTTATTTGCTCGAGCGGCCTTGTCAAGCTGCGCGCCAGCCGATAGCTCACCGCCGCCGCCGCTGCAAATAACAACAACAACCCGATGCCTAGGACGGTCCAAATATGCCACATGCTGGAATCGACCGTTTTCAAGCTAAGGGCGAGACGAATATAAGCCGATTGCGGATCGGCCGGGTTGACTTTTTTGGTTACATAGAGCAAATTTTCGCCAAGCGTATCGCTATAGCGAATCGTCCGGCCAATCCCTTCCCGGCTCGCTTCCTCCACCTCTTTGCGGCTCGCATGATTGTCCATCGTCCGCGGATCGTGGTCGGAATCGCCAAGCACCATGCCGCTGCCGCTCACAAAGGTCACCCGCGCATCCGTAACTTGCTTCAATTCCTTCGCCTGAGCTGTGTAATAATCATATAATTGTTCCGGCTCGCCCTGCGGCCATTCCATCTGGCGTAAAATAATGTTCATTTCGCGTATCATATTATCCTGCAGCGCATCAATATGATTGTCTTTATACGTTTTCGCCATAAAGAGCCCCGCAGCAAGCACCGATATGCCAACCATTGCTACCATAATTACTGTCAACCGTGTTCGAAAACTGTTCATCTCGCTCCGTCCTCTACGAATGGTATCGCCACTATCGTACCTGTCCTTCTTGCTCCGCGCCAGCCTTTGGCTTGTAAAGTTTTTGTAAAACATAATGATGCACCGTTGCCAGCGGCTGCTGAATCAGGATCGACAGGACGACAGGAACTGCAGCCAGCGGGCTGAAATACCCTAATGCGAGCACAGTCCCTAGCGATATGTTGCGCATTCCTGACGCATATGACACAGTCGTTTGTATTTCCCGGCTTCGATAAGGGATCGCTCCGAAGAATCCCACCGCGTAACAGAGCCCGACTAGCAAAATCGCGATCGGAATTATCGTTATCAGATCGCCCTTCAGCGCCGAGGCTTGCGGGGCAATCGCCGCAGCATTCAAAGCGACTACCGCTACAAAGCAAAGCTTGGAGAGCGGCGCGGCGTAAGGCTGCACCGCAGCCTGAATGCGCCCCCCGGACAACTGATGCAGCCCCACCCCGATCACGGTCGGCAGCACAATAATAATAAGCAGATCCGTTATCATCTGCATCGTATCTGCTTCGACCGTTGTATGAAACAGCAAATGCAGTCCAGCCGGCACGACGAATGGGCTCAACGCCGAATCGATAACGACCATTGCCAACATGAGCGGCACGCTGCCGCCCGACATGCCAACCCAAAGTACGGTTGATACACCTAGCGGAATAATCGTAAACAAGACGAGGCCAACCACGTAGGGCGAGTCTGATCCGAAGATCAGGCTCCCTATCCCGTAGGCAATAAGCGGTGACAGCACATGGGTCAATACGAAGGTCCATACCATTACACCCGGCCGCCGCAATACAGCCGCAAGCTGCTTCACTCCGCAGCCGATCGCCATCGTCAGCGTAACAAAGGCGAACAAATAGGGCACATACGGGACAAAGCGATGCAGCTCCGCTGAAAAAAGAAATCCCAGGACGAGTGATCCGGGGATAAGAAGAAACATCCATTGTTCAAAACGTTTATTAAAAGCTAATCCGAAAGCGCGCGTAGTGCATCCCTCTTTTTTTATTTGAATACCGGTTCTTTAAACTGCGCCAGCTTCGCCTTGGAATCCTGCTCGACATCCGCATGCAAGCTGTTGCCGTGCGCATCCATCGTCACGATAGCCGCAAAGCCCTCGGTCTGCAAATGCCACATCGCCTCCGGAATGCCAAATTCCATGAAATCGACGCTGTTGACATTTTTGAAGCATTCTGCGTAATACTGCGCGGCTCCGCCGATTGCATTCAAGTATACGGCGCCATGCTCCTGCAGAGCAGCCAATGTTTTGGCACCCATGCCGCCCTTGCCGATGACGGCGCGGATGCCGAATTTTTTAATAATATCGCCTTGGTAAGGCTCCTCGCGGATGCTTGTCGTAGGTCCGGCCGCCTTGACATGCCAGCCCTGCTCATCCTGCAGCATGACCGGTCCGCAGTGATAAATTACCGCGCCGTTCAAGTCGACAGGCGCATCGTGATCCATCAAATGCTTATGCAGCGCATCGCGGCCGGTATGCATCTCGCCGTTAATGATGACGATATCGCCTACCTTAAGCGAGCGCACCTGCTCTTCCGAGATCGGCGTATTCAGCACCACTTCGCGGCGCTCCGGCTGATTATCCACCGCTGCTGCCGCGGCGTCGGCCGCTGCCGACTTCATCGGCGTGTCTGTGCCGCTAGGATAAATCCAGCTTTTTCTTTGGCCGGTAGCGCCATCGAGCAAGGCGCCTTGACGGCGATAAGCCCAGCAGTTGTAGGCTACCGATACAAAGAAGCTTGCCGGCAGACGATTCATGACGCCGATTTTGCAGCCAAGCAGCGTAACTTGGCCGCCGAAGCCCATCGTGCCGATGCCGAGCTTATTGGCATTTTCCATCACATAGTCTTCCAGCTTGGCCAAATCCGGATTCGGATTCGTATCGTCGACATGGCGGAACAGTTGCTGCTTCGCCAGCTCATAGCCGGTTGTCCGGTCGCCGCCGATGCCTACGCCGATAAAGCCTGCGCTGCAGCCTTGGCCTTGGGCTTGATACACGGCATGCATAATACATTTGCGAATACCGTCAAGATCGCGGCCTGCTTTGCCCAAGCCTTCCAGCTCAGCAGGCAGGCTGTATTGAATATTTTTGTTCTCGCAACCGCCGCCCTTAAGAATAAGACGGATGTCTATGTCGTCATTTTCCCATTGCTCAAAATGGATAACAGGCGTTCCCGGCCCTAAATTATCGCCAGTATTAGCACCTGTCAAAGAATCTACAGAGTTGGTCCGCAGCTTGCCGTCCTTCGTTGCCCGGGCAATGGCATTGCGGATCTGCTGCTTCATAATGATTTGATTGGCGCCTACCGGTGTATGGACTATAAATGTCGGCATTCCCGTATCCTGACAAATCGGCGACACTCTCGTCTCCGCCATCTCAATATTGGTAGCAATTGTCGAAAGCGACAGCCCCGCGCGCGTTGCCCGGTCCTCCGCCTCCTGTGCAGCTTGAATCGTTTTGCGAACATCGCCCGGCAGATTAGTAGAAGTTTCCACAATAAGATCGTATACGCTTTGTTCAAAATGTTGCATAACGTGCAGCCTGCTCCTCTCTCTAGTCGCATTTCATCTTTAGTTATATAATAGCATATACACTTCCCTTATAGGCAGTAAAATATGGAGAAGAGGTGATCCTACTGGACGATAAACATAACGCGGGCAGCCATTTTATGGCCTACCTGTACCGGTTGCGCTACATTGAGCGCTGGAGTCTGATGCGCAATACGACCCGCGAAAATGTCGCTGAGCATTCCTATCATGTCGCCCTGCTCGCTCATATGCTGTGCGAGATTGGCAATCGCATTTTTGGGCGCTCGCTCAACTCTGACCGCGTTGTAACGCTAGCTTTATTCCACGACGCAACCGAGGTATTCACCGGCGATATCCCGACACCGGTCAAGCATCATAATCCGAAAATGCTCGCCAACTTCCGCGATATTGAGGCGATGGCCGCCGAGCGGCTGCTGGCCATGGTCCCTCCCCAGCTTCTCCCGGCCTATACGCCGTTGATCAGCAGCTCCAGCAAGCAGCAGCCAGACGGGGAGGACCTGCTTCTGCTCCGCATGTTAAAGGCAGCCGACCTGCTTGACGCCTACATTAAATGCTTATCCGAGCTCTCCTCGGGCAACCGCGAATTTGCTGTCGCCAAAGGACAAACCGAAGCGGCGCTGGCCCGGCTGGAGCTGCCTGAGATCGACTGGTTTTTGACGCATATGGCGCCCAGCTTCAGCAAAACATTGGATGAATTGTCCGAGCAGGACGACGACTAAAACCGGCTGCCCGGGACTGCACAATGATGCTTGTGCCCCCGGGCAGCCGGTTTGCGTCAATATCTCATTTCCCGTACCGCTTTCGCAATCGAGCGATACAGATCTTGCCAATGCGGAGCGATGCCGTCATCCATCTGACCGGACTGCTGCTCTTGCTCTTCTTTATCCGTGCCAGGCTGTCCGCTGCCTAGACGATCAATCGCCTGCACGCTTTGCTCCCCTTTTCCGTCATTTAGCTGCGCCATCCTAAAATCCGCCCTCCTAACCCTTCAAGCGCTGTCTGCGCAGTGTAAACAATTCACGCAGCTCATCCGTTGACAGTTCTGTGATCCAGCTTTCCGATTGTCCTACCACTTGCTCATTGAGCGACTGCTTGCGGGCAATCATATCGCTGATCCGCTCCTCCAGCGTACCGAGCGTTACATATTTATGCACTTGAACATTGCGCGTCTGCCCGATGCGGAAGGCGCGGTCTGTCGCCTGATTCTCTACAGCGGGATTCCACCAGCGGTCGAAGTGAATGACATGATTGGCTGCCGTCAGATTAAGCCCGGTGCCGCCCGCTTTGAGCGATAGCACAAAAGCGCAGCCCGGCTCCCGCTCATTCTGGAACCCCTCAATCATCGCATCGCGGCCCACCTTCGGCACACCGCCGTGCAAATAAGGAACCGGCAAGCCAATCCGCTCCTCCAGCAGCTTTTTGATCGCAGCTCCCATCTCGACATATTGGGTAAAAATCAAGCAGCGCTCGCCTTCCGCGGCGATTTCCTCTACCATTTCCAGCAAACGCAGCAGCTTGTTGGAGCGCTCTGGGTCCCAGGCGCCGGCTGCTTTGCCCGGCTCTTCCTTCAAAAGCAGGCTTGGATGATCACACACCTGCTTCAGCTTGGTCAATGTCGCCAAAATTAATCCCCTGCGCTGCATCGGACCGAGCTTCTCCAGATCGGCAAGCAGATCGCTCACAATATTTTCATACAGCGTCCCCTGCTCAACCGTTAGCGATAAATAGGTTTGCGATTCATTTTTTTCCGGCAAAGACAGCTGGATCGCCGGATCCTTCTTCCCGCGCCGCAGCAAAAACGGCTTTACCCAGCGCTGCAGTTCGGCAATCAGCTCTTCATTCCGTTCGCGCTCGATCGGAAGGATGATCGCCCGCCGAAACTCGCCCATGCTGCCCAGATAGCCGGGATTAATAAAATCGTAGATCGACCACAGCTCTGTCAAGCGGTTTTCCATCGGTGTGCCGGTCAAGGCTATGCGATGATTCGCCTGCAAAGTCCGAATCGCCGCTGATTGCTTGGTATAGTAATTTTTAATATTTTGCGCCTCATCCAGACAGACGACATCCCACTTGGCCGTGCCAAGCTCCTCTTCATCAAGCGGAGCAAGCGCATAAGAAGTAATTACGAGATCCGCTTCTGCAGCAGCTTCGGCAAACGCTTCGCCGCGCAACCGCCGCGGGCCGTAATGGACGTAGACGCTCATTGCAGGGGCGAATCGCTCCAGCTCCTTCTCCCAGTTGCCGATAACCGAAGTAGGACATATGAGCAGCGATGGCCCCAGCGCTCCGCCCTGCTCAAACACATGCTGCAAATACGCCGTGAATTGGATCGTCTTCCCGAGCCCCATATCATCGGCCAGGCAGCCGCCCAGCCCGAACCTGCGCAAATAGGCCAGCCACGACACGCCTTGCAGCTGATAAGGGCGCAGCTCGCCTTGGAAGGCTTCGGGCTTGTCAACGATCGGCAGCTCAGCCGTTTCGTTCAATTGCCCCAACCAAGCCTGCAAATGCGCATTCAGCTCAACTTCCGCCTCCAGTGCATCCGTATCCTCCGTTTCCGCCTCCAATTCAGCCGCGCCGCGCAAATGCATCTCCAATACGTCGCGCATCGTAAAGTTCATCTTGCCGCCCTTTTTCTTCAGCCACTTGCTGATCCTTGCAACATCCTCGGGAGCCAGATAGACCCACTCTCCGTCAATATGCAGCAATCGCCGCTGCTCTTCGGCCAAACGCATAAATTCGCTTTCGCTAATGCTGACATCGCCGATCGCCAGCTTCCAGTCAAAGTCAACAATTTGCTGCAAGCCAAAGGTTGGCGTCTCCCGCGAGCCAACAGAGGATTTCACCTTCGCCCGCAGCCTCAGCTTGCGGCTGCGTACCGCCTCCCACCAGCCGGGAAGCAGAACGAGACAGCCGGCAGCAAGCAACCGCGGACCCGCCTCCTCCAAAAACAGAAAAGCCTCCTTATCCGACAGCTCGGTTTTGAGCATCGCAGCTTCATTAGCTGCGGCGGAACTATCGGACGCGCCGTTTCCCCAATCCGGCAGTGCAGCAATCCACTTCGCTTCTTCCTTCCGCATCCGTTCGGCGAAGCATTCTTTCCACTGATCCGGTATCTCATCCGGCAAGCGCCAGCGCAGCGGCTGCTCCCCCCTGCCATTATCCTCCTCCAGAGTGAGCCATTTGCCCCCTTCGGTCCTGTCCTGAACAGCCGGGCGGAGACGCCAGCCAGCCTTCCCATCCGGCTCCAGCAGTTGCAGCGCCAAACGAAACGGCACTTCATCGCGCTTCATGCCGATGGCAATCAGCCAATCGTCTTCATCGGCCGCCTTCATATAAAGAGCCGATTCTCCTGTTTCATAAACGGCATTCTGCCATTCAATTTTAACGTCCGAATCTTCGGCAATAAGCCGTTCAACCACCTGGCTGAGCCATTGTTGCAAAATTGAGACTTCTGCAGGTAAGAGCGACAGAGTTTCTTCGCGCAGCGATCCGGCGCCAGATTGCGGCAGCCGGAGGCGCCAGGCGCGCTGCCCTTCCGACCAATGCAGCCAATCCGGCATAAACCAGCCGCCGAGCAATGCCTCCCGAATAATTCTGGCCATTCTCATTAACAATTGCAGGTTCTCATGCCATACAATCTGCAGCAGACGCACCGGTTTCGGCGAAGATAAATAATCCATCGCCAGCAGCGGATCGAGCACGAGCTCCAGCTCCTTCCGCCTGCCTTCGCGCTCCGTCACCTCAGCGCCGTACCAAGAAGGGGCATGCCAGGCAAAAAGAAGGGGGCGCAGCCGCGGCGTCAATCCGGCGGCAGGCTCTACGGTTAACACCACCCCGTCAGCATTGTCCCAATAACCGTCAACTTGGATGATTTCCGTCCCTGAGTAACCTCTCATGTAATGATTTTTCCCCTCCAGAGCTCTTCTTGTAAGGCGCGCAGCCGCTGATATTTTTGAACAAGACCGGCTACATACCGCCGCCAGCGTTCCAACTGACCATCCGCCTTGTACAGCCGCTCCAATTTTTTCATTAGCTTCACCGCCGTCTTGTAGCCCTGACGATTGCGATTGCGGATCGCTGTATCGATCGCTTGATGATATAGGGGCATCAGCACGCGCGGCGCCTCCTTGGATACTTCGCGCAAATGCTGGACATCAATCTCGCCAGGATCGACGGCAAGCAGAATTTGCAGATCGGCCCATTGATCATATTGCTGCCGTCCGAGCCAATGCGCGGCCAAAGCCGAATAGGAAAACGGCAAAAAGTCTATCAAATACTGCTGCCAGCGCGGATTTTGCGGCTGCTTCTCGTCGGCAGCGCAGCACATCTCAATAAAAGGGCCGAATGCCGGCGTCTTCCTTTCCCTGCTTAACTCCTTATATATATAATCCATCCACATCTCAAGCTGCGGCCATGCCTCTTCATTCAGCCGCCGGCGAGCAAAGCTGCAGGCAAGCACACCTGATCTTGTAAAAGGCGCTTTGCTTATTAAAGCTACAGCCTCTGTATCTTCCTGATCTGTAAAAGTCAGGAAAGCCAGCGCCAACGGGTAAAATATAGGCTCACGCCCCGAACGCTCAAGCTCTGCCATTTGCTGGCCCAGCCAAGCCTCCTCCGGCTGGCGAAACTGCGGAACCTGCACCAGCTGTCGCCACAGGGCAAAATAAAGCGTCTCCCAGCGGTGCAGTTGATTCGAACGCTCCATATCGCGTTTTCGAAAAAAATAAATCAAGCTTTGCAGCGCTTTCTGCTCCTGCTCCGTCAGCTCGGCGGCATCAAGCTGCTGCATCAGCTCTTTATAATTTTGAATCCATGGCTCCGTCATCCGCGAAAAAGCCATTTCATAATAATAACGATTGTAGCTGTCCGTTATGCGGTAGGCTGCTTCGGCCTGTTCCAAAACGAACAAAATCGCATGGATCCAGTGGAGCTTTTTTATAATCGGCCCCCAGTCCTTGGATTGGCTTTTGATGCTGGAGAGCACCTGCTGCAGCGGATGAAGGGAATGACGGCATTGATGCCAGCTTTGCCCGTACTCTGCTGTCATTTCCCCCAGCCACTGCTGCGGGTCGCCCCCATCTGCCGGCAGTTCCTTCCCGGCGCTAATTGAAGGGGCCGCTTTGCTACCGCCGCCAAGCAGCCGATTATGCGCCTCCTCGGCATCGTATCCCGCATTCGTACAATAGGCATAATAGACGGCAACCATATGATCGCAGCTTCCTTTGTACAGACAAGTACAAGTATTGAATTGACTGTCTTCGGTATCGAGCGTGACGGCGACAATTTCCGGCGCTTTGACTACGCCATAGATGGAATGGCCAACTACTGCTTGAACGGAGAGCACTTTTTCACGGCGGTAAAGATCCCAGCCGCGCTCCAGCAAATGTTGTGGCATTGTGCCTGCAAAGCGATTTTCCAATGAAATCCTTTTTTCTTCACTAAGCCGAAAATAGCTGATCATCTCCGTCCCTCCGATCACTTTCAAGCATCTTTTCATTATAACAAAAATAAAAGCTCTTTGCTCTGCAGCGCACGCGCCAAGAACAAAAAGCTTTTTCGAATTAAGATAACGCCGATCTAAGCATGCCTTCATAGATGCCGGGCATAGAGCCTTCAATTACTGTAGCGCCGACCACTTTCTCATAAAATGCTACCGGTCCGGCTCCGCCGATAACCGCATAACCATACCCGTTTTCCCTCATTGCCCGCAAGGTTTCCAAAAAGAGCTGCTTGCCAATGCCAAGCCCGCGAGCATCCTCCGCTACGCCTGTAGGGCCGAAAAAGCCTTTGCAGGTTGCATCATAGCAAGCAAAGCCTAACAGCTTATCGTCCTTGACGGCAATATAACAGCTGACCGGCTGCCGGGCAATCGCCACCTCGCATTCACTGCGCCACCCTTTGCCAAAATGCGACTCGACCCATTCCCCAATGACGATCATCTCCGGCCCGAGCGCGCGGCGAATGGTAACTCCGGTACGTTCTTTGTAGCTCGCTGCCGTCTCGTCCTCCGGCAAGTTGTACAATTTCACTAACATATCAGGCATTTGTCGATTCTCCTCTTCAATTAATCCATTAACAGTATACACAAATTGCTCCGGTGCGCCTATAGTTCTCGCGACTGCGGTTATCAATGCGGAATGCGAATGACAAAAGTAACGATGCCGATCCCTTCCTCCTCCTCAAAACTTACCTCGATCGATCCTTTATACTGATCCACGATCGTTTTGACAATCGCCAGCCCAAGACCGGAATGATTACCCGCTTTTGTCGTAAAGCCGGGCTTGAACAAATCCTGCTCATTTAATCCGGCCGTATGCTCGCAGTAATTGCTGACGGTAAATTCGATCACCGTCTGATGCTGGCGGCCGATCAATTGCACCACGCGCCGCTCTTCTTCCAGCTTCATTACTTCATCGAAAGCATTGTCGATGAGATTGCCGAGCAAACGGGTCAAATCGAGCGTCTTTACTCCTAAAGCCAGGCGCTGCAAATCGGCAATATCAGTTTCAAATTTAATTTTATGCGATTCCGCTTGTGAAATCTTGGAACGGATTAAGGCCGCTATAGCCGGATTGCCAATATGTATGATATCGTTTAGCTGCCTAATTTCCCCTGTTAGTTCCGCCGTGTAGGCCTTAAGTTCCTTTATCTTGTTCATTGCAGCCAGCGCATCGATCGTCTGCACATGATTCAGAAAATCATGGCGCTGTTCCCGCATCGAACGAAACAAGCTATTAATTTCATCCACATAGGTCTCTTGTGTCCGGCGTACAAGCTTATCGCGCGCTTTGCGCCACATCGTAACGATTAAATAGCCAAAAACAATGCTAAGCGCAGTAATGCCTGCCATTTTAAGCGCAATATGAGTAAATTGCTTGTTCAAAATCGTTTCAATCGATTTGTAGTCAGCGACTAGCGCCAAGATATAACGAGAAATCGGCTCCCCATTCTCGTCAAGCATATTGGTTGAATTGTCTACATCTACCGGGATGAACATCTTAATAACATGCGCGTCATTAATTTTTGCATTAAGCATGACAGGAAGATTCGTCTCATTGGCTTCCTGCACGTAGCCCACTTCGTCATCATGAACGTATTGATGAGTTCCAAAAATGATCGGCTGCTGGGTAATATGCTTCAGCTCGGCTCCCTTTTCGTTCTTCGTAGTTAATGGGCCAAGCGGCAAAGTACGCGGATTAATAACCGTAATTTCCAGCAAGGAGTGATTGGCACGCAGCGTTTTATCTATTAATGTGCTTACACCTGTCTGTTCGTCATAAGGCTGCTGCCTGCTCTCATAGCTGACATAGGGATCGATAATATAATTCGTCGTTCCGTCATAATAATAGCCCCACTTGCGCACCTTGTTTGTCTCGGATTGCGCAAATTCAAACGGGCCTGACCAAAAATTTTTAAGCCGCTGTCCCCAGTCAATTGATACATTGTAGGTGTCAAACAATTGTATAAACGCTTGATGCCAAGGACGCCAATTTTTCGTCTTCAAGCCTGACTCTATAGGATCAGAGGACTTATACAGCTCTATATCGTCATGCGATCGCTTCAATAATGTAATGTGCAGCATATCCAGCTTGCGGCTTACTTCAGCCAGCTGATGTTCAGTTACCTTTTCAACGTCGGCATCCAGGGCATTTTGCGCGGCGATGGCCGCAGCCCGCAATTCTCTGCCGATTTGCTCCTGAAACTTCTCTGCGCCTTGCCGGGACAATTCAATTGAAATTTCGATCTGCTTTGCGACTGACAGCAGCTCATGGCTCAAGCTCTCTTCCAGTGATTTTTTCGTCGTAAAATAATAGAATGCGTTATTGACCCCTAACAATACAACAATCAACACAATGGCAAGCAACCATACGTTGAAGCGCATTATCATTCGACTCTCTGATTCCCCTCTACAATTCTCTGTAAAGCTCTAATTTAAAAGTATGATCACTGTCCTATTATGACCGATTTCCAAGTGAAGAACAATGATTTATTAACGATTCGCGGACAGTTATGACAATATAAGACAAAACTTCGGCATGGATCGACATTCTTCTACATACAATAAGCCAAATGTGCCAAAACACGGAGGCTTGATGAAATGGCCGAAATTACGCCGGAGCAGCTGCAAACCTGGCTGAATCACAGCCGCAAATATGCCGCAGCGGGCGAGGTAGCGAGCTATATTCCCGAATTGCGCCATGCGCCGCGCGATGCACTCGGCATTACTTTGATCGGCTGCGATGGCCGCAGCATAACGGCCGGAGATTGCAGTGTTCCCTTTACTTTGCAAAGTATTTCCAAAGTGTTCACCTTGCTGCTGGCGCTTATCGATAATGGAGAAGCTGCTGTATTTGCCAAGGTCGGCATGGAACCAAGCGGGGATGATTACAACTCCATGCTGAAGCTCGAGCTCGTCGAGCCCGGTATTCCCTTCAATCCGCTTATTAATGCGGGCGCGATTACCATTACTTCGCTCATCCATGGCCCTTCCCCCGCTGAAAAGACAAAGCGGATTATGCAGTTTTTTCAAGAAATTGCCGGGAACGCCCCGCTCAGAATCAATGAGGCTGTTTATCACTCCGAAGCAGAGACCGCCCATCGCAACCGCTCTTTAGCGTATTTTTTAAAAGATAATGCAGTTCTTGGGGACGATATCGATGTCGAGGACGTGCTGGAAACCTATTTTAACCAGTGCGCGATCGAGGTTCACTGCTCAACTTTAGCGCGTATGGCGCTCGTTCTAGCCAATAATGGCGTTGACCCGCACAACGGCCGGACGCTAATTCCCCGTCGCTATGTACAAATCGCCAAAACCTTTATGGTTACCTGCGGCATGTATAATGCTTCCGGACAGTTCGCCATCCGAGCCGGAATCGCAGCCAAAAGCGGCGTATCAGGCGGCATTCTCGCCCTCGTTCCTCAGCGATGGGGAATTGGCGTGATCGGCCCTTCCCTCGACCGGAAAGGCAACAGCATTGCCGGCATTCATCTGCTGGAAACGATGTCGGCCGCTCTCGATTGGAGTCTATTCTAAGCCAAGCCGATACGTTAAAATGAGGCGAAAAAGGGCATCCTGATAAGGGTTCAATACTTTAAAGGAGGTTCATGGCTCATGGCCGATATGCCCTATCAAGCGGCTTTATTATCAAGCGAGGAGCTGCAAAAGCTGCAGCAATGGGAACAGCAGTTTTCCCGTGAAACCGGCAAAAACATCGTCCTCGTCGCATACCAGGAACAGGCGGAGAAACCTGCCTTTTCTGCTTCCCCGCAATCATGACAAAAAAGATCGTCCGCTCTTTCTGACCAGAAGCACTCAGGAAGAGCAGACGACCTCTTTTTTTTGTATAGAATGGCCGGACGCTTAGACGCTCGCAAGCTATTTCATAGTTTCGCGCTCCTTGCCAAATCCTAGCCTTTTTTTCAGCACAAAGTAAATATCGTAAATTCTTTTCGATTCCTTCGTCAGCAGCGGGCCAAGCACCGCCAATATTAGAACATACATGACGGCAAATGATTGTATCATCGGCATCAAGCCGCCTGCTTTCCCGATATTGGCCATAATGATTGAAAACTCCCCGCGCGAAACGAGTGTAAATCCGATATTGACAGAAGCCCGGTTAGTCAAGCCGGAAATCTTCCCCGCGATCACGCCGGCCGCATAGTTGCCAATAATGGTTAAAATAACAGCCAGTACAGCCATTCCAACTGCGCCGCCTAATGACGCTGGCTCGATCGTCAAACCAAATCCAAAGAAAAATACAGCGCCAAAAAAATCGCGAAACGGTAAAACCTGATGCTCGATCCGCTTCACATGCTTGGATTCGCCAAGGACCAGCCCAATCATTAGCGCCCCTATTGCTTCAGCAACATGCAGCGTCTCCGAAAAGCCTGCCACCAGAAACAGCATTGTCATAATCATTAATAAAAACATCTCTGACGACTGAATATTAAGACCGATATCGAGATATTTGATCACCTTGCGGCCAATCATTAAAAAGACCACAATAAACACCAGCGCCGATAAAGAAATAAGCAGCACATTGACAAATGATGTTGCACCGCTCAGCACAAGTCCTGTCAAAATCGAAATATGCACGGCAATAAACAGATCGTCAAACATAATCATGCCCATGATCACTTCAGTCTCAGGATTAGCCGTCCGCTTCAAATCGACCAGCACCTTGGCGACAATCGCAGTCGATGAGCTCGTCATAATGCCGCACACTACTAACGTTTCCTTAATAGGCAGACCCATGATCCAGCACAGCAGTAAGCCCGAAACAAAGTTAAGCGCTACATAGAAGGTGCCGCCAACTATAATTGCTTTTCCCGATTTCATTAGACGGGTAACCGAAAATTCCAGTCCCAAATAAAATAATAAAAACAAGATGCCAAGCCGGCCCATAAAATCAATAAATGTCGAGCTTTCAATAAATCGCAGATCAATGATCCAAAAATGCGGCGCATGCGGCCCTACGGCCATGCCCACTAAAATATAAAATGGAATGACTGAAAAGCGCAGCTTCGTGGAAATCAGGCCGACAATCGTAATAAGAGCAACCGCCAATCCTACTTCAAACACTAAGTTGTTGTCCATAGGCTATTCGCCTCCATGCATAAGCAGCTGCTTCAGCTGCTTCAATTGCATTCGCTCTCCTGCTACGACCAATGTCGCACCTGCCGCCAAGGCTTGCTCAGGCCCGGGATTGATATGCTTCCTCTTATCCTTCTCCACGATCGCAATAATGGTGGCCCCAGTCCTGTGCCGGATATTCAGCTCACCGATCTGCTTGCCGATGCAGGCGGAAGTCGGCTCTACCCGAATCCACTCAATGACAAGGTCTTCCAGCGCCATTTCCTGGTTCTCTAATGCCTGCGGCTTGTAGGTAATCCCTGCGACGATCGCCGATACCATTCTGGCTTCATCATCATCCAGCGTCACCATGGACTGCACCTCATCCGGTTCATTCGCATTCATATGGAATAGATCGCGCCGCCCATCATTATGAACAACCATGACCAGCGTATCGCCGCTGCGGGTTTCCAGGCGATACTTCTGCCCGATTCCCGGCAGGTTGGTTTCCTTTAAATTCAACTCTGCTCACCTCCTTTTTCCATACAGATCGCAGGCATGCCAAAAAGAGCGACCAGATGCCTCTTTTCGCCCGAAATGTTGTACCTATTCCCTTTCGCCGCTGCTTGTCTCACCCGCTGCTTTCTAAGGCGCATCATAGATATCACCCCCGATTTGCTGAAGCATTTCGCTGGGACTTCCAACAGAGCTGTTCATACCGCTCTCCTCCTTCTCCTTTTTGTACAGACCTTTGTCACCTTGCAGAGGTCTTGCCGCTATCTTATCAGACTCCACCCGTTATATCCAGCGCGGCATACATTGCAGTGCCCATTTTTCCCGGAAACCGCACCACTGTAATCGCCCTTTCATACAATAACTTGACTGTATCCCTTCACTTGTAAACACCAAAAAACCCGAGCAAGGAGGGGTGACAAACTTGAAAGGTAGCGACCAAAAGAGCAAATTTTTATTGACCCACCGTGAGCGTGAAGTATTCGAGCTGCTAGTACAGGATAAGACGACAAGGGATATTGCTCAACAATTGTTCATAAGTGAGAAAACCGTTCGCAACCATATTTCTAATGTGATGCAAAAATTGAACGTTAAGGGTCGTTCACAAGCGGTTGTCGAGCTGATCAAGCTTGGGGAGCTAAAAATTTGATAGGTTGATCGTATACCTTGGCGAGCCTCTTCGCTGCCTCCAATCCACCCGGGCAGCAGGAGGCTCATTGATTTTTTTACCAAAAAACCTCTGATCCCACAATCGGTCAGAGGCTTCATGCATGCAGCTATTGATTTTACACAGTCGTAATGGTAATCGTTTGGGAGGCTTTGTCCCACTTTACGTCGGCGCCAAGCGACTCGCTAATAAACCGCAACGGAACCATTGTATTACCGTTTATGAGTTGAGCGGGCATCTGCAAGGTTACTGCTGTCCCGTTCACTTTCGCCTGCTTGCTGCCCACCTTCAAATAAATGGTAGTACTGTCTTTCTTCGCAGTGACCGACTGCTCACGATTGTTCCACTTCAGCTCTGCGCCAAGCCGCTCAAATATCGCCCGCATCGGCACGAGCGTATTTCCGCTCTTCATCACAGGGGGCTGCACGAAGCTTTGCAATTCGCCGTCAATGATGACTTTGATCTGATCAAAGCTGATCTGAAGCGGCTTTACGTCGATCCCTTTGCCGAAATACCGTTCTCTTAGATCCGAAATATCATTTACCGATTCCGTCCGCTGCCGGATGAGTTTACGCAAAGTTTCGTCGCGCAAGTCTGTAAGCTCACGTATTGTATTCGTACGCAAATTGTTAATGGAAGACATGGCGCTTTCGCGCGCATTTTTCAAATCGTCTTCACCCTCGTTCAAAATTCGGTCTATTTTGGTCTGCGTGTCTGATTTGGTTGCATGCCCCTGCTTATAAGCCCACATTGTGCCTGTCGAGTAGCTGCTGTTGCTCTCGTTGCGAAGCTTCCACATAAGGCCGGTACTGTAGGCTGGATTAAAGTCATTCTTATAAGCCCACATCGTGCCTGTCGAATAGTTTGGATTGATGGCGTTTTTATATTTCCACATGGCACTTGTGCTGTAATCAGGATTAATCTGGGTGCGAAAATGCCAATGCGCGCTTGTCGAATAAGAAGGATTGCTTTCTTTGCTGTACTTCCAAAGGGCGCCTGTCGAATAATCCGGATTGGTTTCTCTTTTGACCTCCATTAGTCATTCTGGTTGCACTGATCAATCGCTTCCCATGATGATGATAGCGCTGTACCCAAGAAATAACAATCCACTTCACATAAAACTTTATTAAAGATTTACCAGCGCACAGACAAAAACAAGCCAGCTTCGAAGCTAACTTCGAAACCGGCTGTAAAGCTGGCTACAAGAGACTATCCATGCCGCCAGTATGTCTCGTGCGCAAAACGATATTGCTGTGGCTGCTGCGGCTCAGGGATGGCGAAGGCGCCCGCCGGCCGATAGACGAATGCCGTCTCTCCAGCGGCATAGGGCTGCTGCTGGCGCCGCTCGATGCAATCGATCAGCATATTTTGTTTCAGCGATAAATATTCCAGTGTATGCGGCCCTTGCGCCGCTTCAATTTCTCCCGGGCGGAACTCATAATATACGGTGCGCCGCAACGGATTGCCATCGCCAGCCGGCGAGCCGTGCAGCACCTCAATATTGTGCAAAATCACATCACCCGGCTTCATGGGCACAGGAATCGCATCATCAGTCTGAAATCCATCCCGGCGGCAACGTTCATCCGCTTCTGCTTGTGACCATAAATGACTGCCGGGTATAACCCAGAGACAGGTTTTCAAATCGGCTTCATCCAGATAAAAATCAACATTGAAGATCGGACGCGGATCGCTGCAGCCTTCAGGGAACGCAGCATCGCGATGCCATGGCACGACAATCCCCTCGCCCGGCGCTTTTAACACCATCGAATCCCAGGTCGGAATAAAATTCCGGCCTTGCAGCTTTTCTACCGAGGCTAAAATATAAGGATGTCCGAGCAAAGCCTTCATCGTGTCGCTTTTATCGATTACATACTCGATGCGATGCAAGGTCGATTGGCCTGATTTCATCCCCTTTGCATAGCGAAAGTCGGGGTGGTCGACTACTGTTTTCATACCATAATCATACAGTCTCGCCATCTCTCTTTGTACTTCGCCCAACTCATCAACGCCAAGCACATTGCGAATAATTAAAAAGCCATTTTCCAGAAAATACTTTGCTTCTTCCTCGGTTATACAAGGATTTAGCCTTGCATCGGCAAAGAACGGGTCATGGTTTATTTGGGTCATTACAATCGCTCCCTCTATTACAAATGGCATTTCCTTCATGTCTAGTATAAAAGAAATGCACCGGACGGTATTTAGTTCAAAGTAACAATTTGGTTGCCGAAATCACTTCAAGAGGCTATACTAAACTTCATGCGTGCAAACGCTTTACTGGAAGTGCACATGTAAGGAGGTCGGCCATGGATACAGCGCCTTTTACCGGGCACCATTTCCCGCTGCCAGCTCATGCAGAAGGCAAATATTATTTTCCGCCCTATATTACACTAGCTCATTTGTTTCATGCGCCGGACCGCTGGGGTCTCGCGCCTCGTACGCTGAACAGCTACCAATTTCAATATGTAGTCGAAGGAATTGCCGAATATGAAATCGAAGGACGTACCATTACGACGAGAAGAGGGGATTTAATTTACCACTCCCCCAATCAATTGCATGAGGTGCACACCATTCCGGGCGAGCCTTATATTTGCATCTCTATTTTGTTTCATTTTGGCAGACAGCATTATCCTGTAGAAGAACTGCTTGGCCAAGATCGCTATCTCGGCAATTTTGCCGGACATAAGATTGAGAAAAAGCTGTCTCAGCTTATTTCCCACTACCATCAGCCAGGGCTTTCCCATCACGCCGCCTGCCAAGGCTTGTTGATGCAATTATTTGCCGATTTATCGGGCTGGAAGCAGGAACAGACGGAGACAGAAGGACAACATAAAATAAAGGCGAAAATGGTACTGATCCGCAATCATATCGCTGGCCACTACAATCGTGAAATCAGGCACAAGGAATTGGAGCAATTATCAGGCTTGAGCCGCAACTACATCATTGTCAAATTTCGCAAAGCCTTCGGTATGACGCCATTTGAATACATGACCAGCGTCCGGATCGAACGCGCCAAGGAGCTAGCGATACAGACCAATATGTCCATCAGTGAAATAGCAACAACTGTCGGGTATGCAGACGTGCATACTTTTGGGCGGATGTTTAAAAATAATATGGGGGTCAGCCTTAGTCAGTTTTGCTCTTCGCTTGTCACTGAATAACAAAGAGACACCAGCGATTCCTATGCAGGAACAAGGTGTCTCTAAGTCCTTACTGGCTGCTTGTTCCCGACTTTGCCGGAAATATGCGTTCAACCATGGCATTAAATTCGACAATAAACCCTGAGATCGGATGCCCTTGGCGAACATCTTCCATATAGCCGGTCATGCGGCTGACAAAATCCGGGTTGGCTGAAACATATACATGCTGGATTTGCGGAGCCATCCGCTTCACTTCATTGGCAATGCGATCTTTGAGCGACCTGTCGATGGCACGCTCTGACGGCACATCGGCATGCTGGTGATAAACTTGGTTTTGATGAGCATAATAAGGGCGATTCGAATGAGTCTTGGTTTCATCGTAGCTCCGTGTACTATCAATGGCTCTCGTTCCCAGCATGTCATAATCCTTGGCGCTCGGCTGTGCGCGATTTTCCGGTACGCCATGAATACTGGTCATGCCGTAGCTTTTGCGGATGTTATAGTTAGACTCCTGCGGCAATAAACTGCTTTTAGTACGCGATAAGGGACGGGACTGAGCCTTGGTTCCTCTTTCACTTTTGGTAGTAACCGCCACGTATGCATTCTGATCGGTCAACATGACAAAAGCTCCGTCAACTTCCTTCATCGAAGTGATCTTGTCGGATATCTCCTGGCTCATTTCCATCCTGTGGTTCCGATGCAGTCCCATCAGGTTGTTGCTGTTCAAACGTCCATTTTCAAGCCGATGCTTTTCGTAGCTTACGCTTTGCTTGCGCAGGTTGATATTGCCGATATCTCCTTGCCGCTCCATACAGCCTGCGGTCAGCAATGTGCTGCCCAGCATCGCACCAGCCGCCAATACCGCCCATTGTCGTTTCATCTTCGCAACGCACTCCTGTCGTTTGAGTTAGTCCTTTTGCGACCATTCATAGGATTCGCTGATCTGGGCATTGGTATGCTGGCAATATTGACGCGCTGAGGCGATAACCGCCTGATGGCTTAAAGCAACGTTTCCTGAAACATACGCTCGGCGAAAACAGCCGATTTTTCCAGCCGTTTTTGAATAGCCGGCCAAAGTTCTTTATGCGCAGTGTGTATGATGAGGTCATGCTCGACACCCTTAATGGTTAAACCGCCGCGTTCAACACCGGTACGAGGCACCCCGCAGCTATCATGAAATGAAAGAACGCTGCCGTTGTCGGCAACTGTATTCGAATAGACACTTGAAAGTCCCAATATATCGAAAGCGATATGAAACATTAGCCATACACTCGCCGGTGCAGCCGGGATTTTCGGAGAAATTATCCATCGCCCCCAATTGCCGGAGTTATTCACGATATCATAGATGGCAATCGTACCAACCACCGTACCTGAAAGCAGCTCGATACAAAAATAATAATCATTTTCCTGATCAAAATAGCGCTCCAGCCAAGCTTGATGAACTGTGAAATCAGCAGGAAACTCTCCGATATAATCGGTTAATCCCGGCTTCCGGCGCAATTCATAGATAAATGCCGCATCAGTGCGTTCTACCGGTCTTAACCGTACCCCAAATCGTTCCGCAGTAATCGAATGATTCACAATTTCACCTCTAATATTTGGACGATATCATTCAAGCTTTGCATCGCAGCTGCTTCTTTAAAGGAGAACCTCACTTGAAATTCCTCTTCCAGTCGCATAATCAGTTCCATATGTCGAAGGGAATCCCAGTTAGCCGTGTGCTGCCGCTCCGGATTATTCGCATCTAATGATGGTTCGTTCAGTACCTCTGACAAAATCGAATGGATTTGCTCTTGCAGATTAATTCTCATTCGATCACCTCCAATTTCGCCGGATGTTTTATACAATAGGCTGCCACTTGGGCCTGTAATCGAGCTATTTCATAGGGCACCGACTGATCGCCGGCCATCCGTTCCAGCCATTCAAGCGCCGGCTTATTGCGCGTTCCTTGATTATGATCAATCGTAAGCCATTCAACCCCTTTATTCGCCAGACATTGCAATAAATAGTGGAAACAAACCGTTTCAACATCACGCCCTAAAGCTCTGCAGCTAAACACCGTCTCTATAATAACGGCCCGATCTTTTTCAATCCGACAAACAAAGGCCCCTACGATGCCGCTATCCGATAATGCATCGGCCAGATTTACCGTCATCGTAAAGCAGTCACTGGCTTCCATTACTTCGATCGCTTCAAGCTCAGTCATACGACGTAAAGCCAAATTGAATTGATTCGTTTTTTGGCTTAGCTCAAATAGTCTTCCAGCATGCGAACGCTCATTCAGATGAACGCTTATAACCATCTGCAGACTGGCCAAATATTCAGTCTCATCCCCATACTGTTGCCTGCCCTGCTCTCGTAATTGATTGGCCTGTATATCAGCTGTTCTTTTCGCTGCTTCCGTATCTTGATACATCTGATAGAGCCCCGGGTAATGGCACAGCGCCTGCTGTGTATGCGTCCCTTCACGATAAGCGCGCAGCAAGCGAACCTCCGGCAGCCGCGCATGCATCTTGAGCAATTCAGCCGGATTATCGTCAATAAAGAGGATCGCTGAAGGGGAGATATTGAGTCGTTTTGCCGTCTCAGCCATTCTGTCCGGCTTTGGTCGCCAATTCGCACTGACAACTGCAAAATCTTGCCACTGCAGTGGAAAATCGGGGCGATTGTCAAATAAGGCACGTACATCCGCTTCTTCATTGCGGCTGCAAATTGTAAGCATAAAGCCGGATTGCTTCAAGCGCAGGAGCAGCTTCTGCAGCCGATAATGCCCCTCTGTGAGCTCTACGCCATCTATCCCATCTTCGCCAAGCACCCCGCGATATAATGTATCATCCAAATCAAGCGCAATCGCCTTTAATCGCGGCAGATAGAGCGCTGGCAGCAGATGAACCCCCAGATGACGAGCAATGCTCATCGTCGCTTGGGCCGATAGTGGATAGTGACTGATTTGATCATTACGCTCGTCATAAAAAGGATCGGCTATATAATGAGCAAGCTGTGCCAGATCAATCACTTCACACCCGGCAACTGACATGGCCAGTTCAGATAAGCGGACATTCAATTGGCGAAACCATGTACGACTGCCCGTTCTGGAACCGAAAAGGAGCTCCCCTTCTTCCATTTCCTCTGGCCAGTTATTCATCCAGATCGGACGGTCTGTCCCTTTTCTTAACTGCCTTATACGCGTTTCGAGCCATTGAACCGCATCATCCGCACTAATCGAATCCGTATAAATTCGCCAATCCAGCCAGATGATATAACCGTCTGCCGATTTATTCCCGCCAATCAGCGGCAAGGCAGTATCATAATCAGAGTAGCTGAATTGCAGATCAGCCCCCCACAGTCTGCAAAATGAAGGCAGCAAGCGAGCGACAAATTCAAAGGGCATCGTCCGGTCAACCCGGATCTGCAAGGTTTGATGCAGCGGAAGCGCAGGCATTTCGCCAAGCTTGGAGCGGGCTGGAAGCGACACTAGCAATTCGTCTATGGCATCCAGGTAGGTCCATTGACGATCCATGTAACATTCCTCCCTTCCTAACGTCCTGCAGCATATTCTGTCCTTGTCCTGTTCAAACAATGATCTAGCTTTATTTATAGTATGCAAGAGAACTTTTTTTGAATCGGGTGTATACAACTATTTTGGGAGGGTTCATCAGTATGTGTTTTAGTGAAGATCAAGTTGACATTCGGTGTGGATTGCATTACATTTAATTTATTAGCACCTGGTACTAATACCAGATATTAAAGGAGGGTAACCATGCAATCACAACCTTTTCACTCTCGTGCCAGCTTAACTGCATTTGGCACCTACGTCCCCGAACAAGTGCTGGACAATGCGGGGATGGAACGTCTCGTAGAGACAAGTGATGAATGGATCGTACAGCGTACCGGTATTCATGAACGCCGCATTGCAGCATCGACCGAATTTTGCAGCGACCTTTGCTTCGCGGCGGTACGCAATATGCAGGAGCGCTATAATTGCGATTTAAGCGATGTTGATTTCATTCTGGTCGCTACCTCTTCTCCCGACACATACTTCCCTAGCATGGCTGCCCGTATTCAAGGAGAGTTCGGAATTGCACAATGCGGCGCGGCAGATATTCAAGCGGCATGCGCCGGCTTCGTTACAGCGTTGCAATTAGCTAATGGCCTGCTGCTCACTGGCGCTCATCGCAAAATACTTGTGGTGGGGGCGGAGACGCTTTCCAAGATTACAGACTACACCGACCGAACATCTTGCATTTTATTTGGCGATGGAGCCGGGGCAGCATTGCTGGAACAAAGTGCAGAAGGCTGCATACTTGGCTCGTTTGTCTCCACAACCGGCGCAGGAGGGCACCACTTGTACCGTTCCAGTTTGGCCCCGGCGATCAATGGACATCCGATTAAGATGAATGGAAAAATGGTGCAAAATGGCAGAGAGGTTTACAAATGGGCCGTCAGCCAACTGCCGCAAGGAATTGCAGCGCTGCTAGCACGCTGCAATTATAGTGTAGAAGATCTGGATTGGTTTGTGCCTCATTCCGCAAATATGCGCATTGTAGAATCTGTCTGTGAAAAAAGCGGCATCTCACTGGGTAAAACATTAACTAGCGTTGCCGATTACGGCAACACTTCTGCCGCGTCAATTCCGCTTTCACTTGACTTGGCACTCCAGGCTCAGCGAATTAGACGCGGAGATCTTGTCCTGCTGTACGGTTTCGGCGGCGGACTGACTGAAGCGGCGCTGCTCATGCGCTGGACGCTGTAACGCCAATATGAAAATCGGCCAGCCTCGACCAATCATGCTAAGTCACCTCGTCCAGCAACATTCGTCTTAACCGCTCTGCGGCAGAAGATAACGGAATGTCTTTTAACGTAATAATGCCTGCTTTTCGAGGTGGAAGCGGCTGCGATAGCTCCACCTCGAACAATTGGCCGCTGGCCAGCTCATCGGCAACAAAACGGCGCACAACACAAGCAACGCCAAATCCCGCTTTGGCAAAATCAGCTAACAAATCGAGACTGCCAAGCTCAATTTCGGGCCTGAGCTGGGTCTCAAATTGGGCGGCTACTGAATCGACATAAGCCCTTGTATTACTTCCGCGCTCTAGCATTAGCAATGGATGCTCGGATAGTTCATGCCATGTAACAGGCGCAGTAATGAGGCGGCGGAAATTTTTTCCCGCTACAAAACAATCCTGCAGCTCCACTGATTCATCTACTGAAATTCTTTTGTCGGCCTGATAAGGCAAATTAATAATCCCTAAATCAATCTTTCCTTCCTTCAGCAAAGCTACTGTCTCTGGCGTCGTCCGATTCGTCACATGAACGCGAATTGCCGAATATCGTTTATGGTACACGCTCAAATGAGGCAACAGAACATGCTTGCACAACGTATCACTCGCCCCAATGCGAATTTCACCATCCAGCAACTGCTGCATGTCGGCCATCTTCCGTTCCCCATTACGAATGTAATGGTAAGCCTGTTCAATGTAACGAAATAATTCTTCTCCTTCAGCCGTCAGCTTGACCCCTTTGGGCATGCGGAAAAACAATCTGCCGCCCAGTCTTTCCTCCAGCTGTTTGATCGAATGGGATACAGCCGGCTGAGTAATAAACAATTGCTCTGCCGCTTTCGATAAGCTGCCTGTAACGGCTGTGACATAAAATACTCGGTACAATTCTAGATTTTGAATCGGATAGTACATCCGTATAAACCTCACTTATATGTACGATGATGGTCATTGCTATTATTTATAGTATAACAATGACACAGCGCCGTTGCGAGTCCGTACCATTTCATATCATGAAACAGATTCGAACGGCGGCTTTTTAGACGTAGGATTCTGTGGTTCACTGCTCCTTGTTCTTGTATACTTCCACGGCTTCCAGCAGCCAGGGCTTGCTCGGTTTTCCATACATCTGTTTTCGGAGCGGAACGCCGGCAATCATTTCCGCCATCGTTTGCTGCATATTTGCTAATACACGAATATTTTCACCTATTGCCTGCTCTAAAAGCGGAAGACGCTCGGCCGAATCAGCCACGCAGTTTAATATGCGCGCCATAGCCTGCTGACTCTGAGCAATTGCCCGTATCATTTCAACACGTGCCTCCTGCTCCTTCTTCCGCCAGCTCACTCCTGCTGCTCTCCTTCAGTAAAATCAAACTGCCCTCCAACCGGTTGCTGATCATGCCGAAGCGCAGCACGCAGTACATTAGCCATGCCTTGATTCAATTTTGCCAAGCCGTCAATGACTTCAATCAATTGATCATGTACACCCATTGTTTCACGCAGTTGTACTTGTTGTTCACCAAGCGATCCTGCCGCAACATGATTACAAATCCAATTTCGCACTTTTTCGGTCTCGAGTGCCTTCGCTTCTAGTATAAAAGCGATATTTTGCTGCATTGTAACAGAAGCATCAAGCATCCTGCCATATGCTCTCTCCCGCCCCATTCCTCATCTCCCCTCCCCGCCTATTCCTCTTCCTCTTCCTCTTTCTCTTTCTCTTCCTCTTCGCCAGTCTCAGTCATGATAGCGTGGATTGTAGTAGCGATCGTCTCCTGTAAATCCGCAATGCTGTTCAAATAAGCCACGACACTGGCCGTAACCGTCTGCGAGCTGCTCATTAAGCCAGCCATCCCGCCGAAATCCGGATTTTGATCAGGCAATATGTGCACCATCTGTGCCATTCGTACAGCGACACTGCGCTTTGCTTCCAACACCCGTGCCATTTGTTCATGTGAGGATGACATGTGCTCGATCAATTCAGTTACCGAATGCTGCATATTTTCCCCTCCCCCGTCGTTACTATCATATGCGGCGTAGTTCCATATGTTACTGGATTCCCTTGCACATCGCTTTATGCACAAAAAAGCAGCCTGTTTGGATTGCTTTACAGCTCGCAAACAGGCTACACGATTTATTTTACGGTCAGTTTCTCAGCTACGATCTGTTGTTCCGTTAATGAAGTGCGGCACCTTTGTTAGGCTGCGGCATTTGCGGAGTTCCAGTAGCCGGTGCAAACGAATTAACCATTTGCTGCATATCAGCTTGAGCCAATTGCGGAACTTGATAATAAGCTCTTTTATTTTGGTACATAAAAAGCTCATAGGACATCTCAATAAAATTTTGCACTTGAGCAGCCAATACACGTCGCACAACAGGGTTTGTTGTTTCAAGAGCAGACATTGTCAGCAGTGAACAATGAGACTTGACTAAGCCTTGCATTGCTGCGCAAACACCGGCATCATTAATTTCTGAAATGGACTGCATCGGTTTTTTTGGCTGGCTTGGTTTGAGACCGTATACCGGAGGGAGGACTTCATTTATCAGGTATGTAGATGTTTTTTGACTTGGTTCCTGCCCGGTTTTAAAACATTCAGCTGTCACATTGTACTGTGATTGCATGAATTGGTATTGTTTGTCCAGAATTTTAAGCAACTCCTGATCCTGTACATACTGCCTTAACATCATATACTGATCCATTGCATTAATGGCACAACCCAATACCTCATGTACATCAAAAAGCTCATGCCCGCCATGATTCATGTTCATCGCGCCTTGTGTAGCATTTGTCGGTGAAACTTGCTGTTGCATTACCGCATCTCCTTTAAAGTAATCTTATTTTTGTAACGATTTTAATATGGATTATTAAAGATGCAATTATTCACCAGTCTGTACTTTATCAGCCTTTGTAAGGACTAATATTGATTTAAACGCATATACCCTCTCTGACAAAAACTCCTGACACGGCTTGAATGCTGTATCAGGAGTTTTATTGTAATCCTATTTACTTCCAATCACGATCCAGTTCACAATACCTTTCGGCTCTGGTCCTATCCGTGTCCGAACGATGAGCAGTCGAACTTCGTGAAACGATTTTTCTTTAATAACTGCATAACAGGATGGATGATCAGTAGTGGCAACAAAAGAATAACGATCATTCAAAAACGGCTCTTCGAATTTCACCGTTACCTCGCATTGCTCACCCTGTTCTATAAAGTCATACGGAATCAGTCCAAACTGCAGAGCGGCAGAGGTTGTCGCTTGTACCGGGGCAAAATCCAGCTTTTCCACTCCGACACTTCGATTTTGCAAGCTATACCCGCTCACAGAATCGAGGAAAACGTCCGGGGCCAAGTGTTCAAAGGTAATCGTACCGGGAGCAATTTTCCCCGCTGTTACAGCACCCTCAGCTATTTTATCAGATGTAACAGCCCCAGTTATCAAATGTTTCTCCGTCACGCTCCCTGCTGCCAGCTTCGCTCCAGTTACCGCGTCATCTCGCAGCGCTTCGCTTCCTACTGATCCTTCGGACAGCTTTGCTTCGGTCACTGATCCATCGCGCAGTGCTTCGTCTCCCACTGATCCCGGCGCTAACTTTGCTTCCGTCACCGCTGCATCTCGCAGCGCTTCACTTCCCACTGATCTTACGGACAGCTTCGCTCTGGTCACCGAGCCGTCGCGAAGCGCTTCGCTCCCCACTGATCCTTCGGACAGCTTCGCTTCCGTCACCGATCCGTCGCGCAGTGCTTCGCTTCCCACTGATCCTGTCGACAGCTTCGCTTCGGTCACCGACCCGTCGCGCAGCGCTTCACTTCCCACTGATCCTGCTGACAGCTTCGCTTCGGTCACCGACCCGTCGCGCAGCGCTTCGCTCCCCACTGATCCTGCTGACAGCTTCGCTTCGGTAACCGCTCCGTCGCGCAGCGCTTCACTTCCCACTGATCCTGCTGACAGCTTCGCTTCGGTCACCGACCCGTCGCGCAGCGCTTCACTTCCCACTGATCCTGCTGACAGCTTCGCTTCGGTCACCGACCCGTCGCGCAGTGCCTCGTCTCCCACTGACCCTGCCGCTAACTTTGCTTCGGTCACCGAGCCATCGCGAAGCGCATCACTTCCTACTGATCCTACGGACAGCTTCGCTTCCGTCACCGACCCGTCGCGCAGTGCCTCGTCTCCCACTGACCCTGCCGCTAACTTTGCTTCGGTCACCGATCCGTCGCGAAGCGCTTCGTCTCCCACTGATCCTGGCGCTAACTTTGCTTCGGTCACCGAGCCATCGAGTAGTACTTCACTTCCCACTGATCCTGACGCTAACTTTGCTTCGGTCACCGATCCGTCGCGAAGCGCTTCGTCTCCCACTGATCCTGGCGCTAACTTTGCTTCGGTCACCGAGCCATCACGTAGTACTTCACTTCCCACTGATCCTGACGCTAACTTTGCTTCGGTCACTGCTCCGTCGCGCAGCGCTTCACTTCCGACTGCGCCTGACGATAACTTTGCTTCGGTCACCGAGCCATCGCGAAGCGCATCACTTCCGACTGCACCTGCTGCTAACTTTGTTTCGGTCACCGATCCGTCGCGCAGCGCTTCGTTCCCCACTGATCCTGCTGCTAACTTCGCTTCGGTCACTGCTCCATCGCGCAGTGCTTCGCTTCCTACTGATCCTGCAGCTAGCTTCGCTTCGGTCACTGCTCCGTCGACTATTGCTTCGCTTCCCACTGCATCTGTTGACAGCTTCGCTCTAGTTACGGCGCCATCCCGCAGTGCTTCGCTTCCCAACGCGCCTATGGACAGCTTCGCTTCCGTCACTGAGCCGTCACGCAGCGCTTCGCTTCCTACTGATCCTGCAGCTAGCTTCGTTTCGGTCACTGCTCCGTCGACTATCGCTTCGCTTCCCACTGCATCTGCTGACAGCTTCGCTCTAGTTACGGCACCATCGCGCAGTGCTTCACTTCCCAACGCGCCTATGGATAGCTTTGCTTCCGTCACTGAGCCATCTTGCAGTGCCTCATTTCCTACTGATCCTGCAGCTAGCTTCGCTTCGGTCACTGCTCCGTCGACTATCGCTTCGCTTCCCACTGCATCTGCTGACAGCTTCGCTCTAGTTACGGCACCATCGCGCAGTGCTTCACTTCCCAACGCGCCTATGGACAGCTTTGCTTCCGTCACTGAGCCATCTTGCAGTGCCTCATTTCCCACTGATCCTGCAGCTAGCTTCGCTTCGGTCACTGCTCCGTCGACTATCGCTTCGCTTCCCACTGCATCTGCTGCCAGCTTCGCTCTAGTTATCGCACCATCGCGCAGTGCTTCACTTCCCAACGCACCTATGGACAGCTTCGCTTCCGTAACCGAGCCGTCACGCAGCGCTTCGCTTCCTACTGATCCTACAGCTAGCTTCGCTTCGGTCACTGCTCCGTCGACTATCGCTTCGCTTCCCACTGCATCTGCTGCCAGCTTCGCTCTAGTTACGGCACCATCGCGCAGTGCTTCACTTCCCAACGCACCTATGGACAGCTTCGCTTCCGTAACCGAGCCGTCACGCAGCGCTTCGCTTCCTACTGATCCTACAGCTAGCTTTGCTTCGGTCACTGCTCCGTCGACTATCGCTTCGCTTCCCACTGCATCTGCTGACAGTTTCGCTCTAGTTACCGCGCCAGTGCGCAGCGCGTCACTTCCCACTGATTCTGCTGCTAACTTTGCTTCGGTCACCGATCCATCGCGCAGCGCTTCACTTCCTACTGCACCTGCTGCCAGCTTTGCTTCGGTCACCGATCCGTCGCACAGTGCTTCACTTCCTACCGCACCTGCTGCTAACTTTGTTTCAGTCACCGATCCGTCGCGCAGCGCTTCGCTTCCCACTGATTCTGACGCTAACTTCGCTTCGGTCACTGCTCCGTCCCGCAGCGCTTCACTTCCGACTGCACCTGCTGCTAACTTTGTTTCGGTCACCGATCCGTCGCGCAGCGCTTCACTTCCTACCGCACCTGCTGCTAACTTTGTTTCAGTCACCGATCCGTCGCGCAGCGCTTCGTTCCCGACTGATCCTGCTGCTAACTTCGCTTCGGTCACTGCTCCGTCGACCAGCGCTTCGCTTCCCACTGACCTCGATGCCAGCTTCGTTTCAGTCACTGCTCCGTCCACTAGCGCTTCGTTCCCTACTGATCCCATTGCTAATTTCGCTTCGCTTACTGCTCCGTCGACCAGCGCTTCGTTCCCTACTGATCCCATTGCTAATTTCGCTTCGGTTACTGCTCCGTCGACCAGCGCTTCGTTCCCCACTGATCCCATTGCTAATTTCGCTTCGGTTACTGCTCCGTCGACCAGCGCTTCACTTCCCACTGACCCTGCTGCTAACTTTGCTTCAGTCACCGCGCCTTCTCGCAGCGCTTCGCTTCCCACTGATCCGGCTGCTAACTTTGCTGCGGTCACCGAGCCGTCGCGCAGCGCTTCGCTTCCCACTGATCCTGCTGACAGCTTCGCTTCTGTCACTGCACCGTCGACCAGCGCTTCACTACCCACTGACCCGGTTGCTAACTTTGCTTCAGTCACCGCACCTTCTCGCAGCGCTTCGCTTCCCACTGATCCTGTTGACAGCTTCGCTTCGGTCACTGCACCATCCATCAGCGCTTCGCTTCCTACTGATTCTGCCGCTAACTTCGCTTCCGTCACCGCACCGTCGCGCAGCGCTTCACTTCCTACCGCACCTGCTGCTAACTTGGCTTCGGTCACCAAGCCGTCCATTAGCGCTTCACTTCCTACTGAGCCTGCTGCCAGCTTCCCTTCAGTCACCGCGCCGTCGCGCAGCGCTTCACTTCCCACCGATCCTGCTGCCAGCTTCCCTTCGGTCACTGCGCCTTCGATCAGCGCTTCACTTCCTACTGATCCTGCTGCCAACTTCCCTTCAGCCACCGCGCCGTCGCGCAGCGCTTCACTTCCCACTGATCCTGCTGCCAGCTTCCCTTCGGTCACTGCGCCCTCAATCAGAGCTTCACTTCCTACTGAACCTGCCGCTAGCTTCCCTTCGGTCACCGCTCCGTCCACTAGCGCTTCAGTTCCCACTGATCCTGCTGCTAACTTCCCTTCGATCACCGCTCCGTCCACTAGCGCTTCGCTTCCCACTGATCTTGCCGCTAGCTTAGCTTCGGTCACCGAGCCGTCACGCAGCGCTTCACTTCCCACTGATCCCGCTGCTAACTTCGCCGCGGTCACCGAACCTTCGGACAGCTTCGTTTCAGTCACCGCGCCGTCGCACAGCGCTTCGCTTCCCACTGATCCTGCTGCCAGCTTCGCTTCGGTCACTGCTCCGTCGCGCAGCGCTTCGTTCCCTACTGCTCCTGCTGCTAGCTTCCCTTCAGTCACCGAGCCCGCTGCCAGCTTTGTTTCGGTCACGGATCCTGCTGCCAACTTCGCTCTAGTTATCACTCCGTCGCGGAGCGATCCGCCTCCCAATGCGCCTATTGCCAGCTTCGCTTCAGTCACTGCACCGTCGCTCAGTGCTTCGCTTCCCACGGCTCCTGCTGCCAGCTTCGCTTCGGTCACTGCGCCGTCACGCAACGCTTCACTTCCTACTGCGCCGATGGACAGTTTTGCTTCAGTCACCGCTCCTGCCGCAAGCTTCGCTTCGGTCACAGCGCCATCGACCAACCCTTCGCTTCCTACTGCGTCTGCGGACAACTTTGTTCTAGTTACCGCTCCATCGCGCAGCGCCTCGCTTCCCACTGCGCCTGTGGACAGCTTCGCTCTAGTAACAGCTCCATCGCTTAGTGCATCGCTTCCCACCGCACCTATAGACAACTTTGCTTCTGTCACTGCTCCGTCGCACAACGTCTCGCTTCCCACCGCTCCTGCGGACAGCTTCGTTTCAGTCACCGCGCCATCGGCTAATGCTTCGCTCCCTACTGCGTCTGCGGACAGCTTCGCTCTAGTCACCGCTCCATCACGCAGCGCCTCACTTCCCACCGCTCCTGCTGCCAGCTTCGTTTCGGTCACCACGCCATCGACTAACGCTTCGCTTCCTACAGCGTCTACGGACAACTTCGCTCTAGTTACCCCGCCATCGCGCAGAGCTTCGCTCCCCACTGCACCTGTGGACAGCTTCGCTTCGGTCACCGCTCCGTCTCGCAGCGTGTTACTTCCTACTGCTCCTGCGGATAGCTTCGCTTCAGTTATCGCACCGTCGCGCAGCGCTTCACTTCCTACTGCTCCTATAGATAGCTTCGCTTCGGTTACCGCACCGTCGCACAGTGCTTTGCTATTGACGGAACCTGTGTGTAAATGAGTCTCAGTTATTGCACCTTTGCCAATATGACGACTGTGAATAGATCCCTCCTGCAGATGCTTCCCTGCAATCGTTTCAGCAATAAGATGCTCGCCGTTTACTGTCTGTATAGCAATTTTCGCACCGGTTACCGCTTCATCGGCAAGCTGGTGCGACCCTACTGAGCCAATTTGCAGCTTGGAACTGCTAACGCTGCCTTCCGCCAGCTTCTCGTTCGATATAATCCCGTCGCATAGATGCCACTCACCGATGCTTTTAGCGGCAAGATGGATGCCATGAACTGCCTCGACCGCAATTGCGTTGCTCCCGACCGCTTGAGATGCTATTTTATTTTCAGTCACACTTTCATTTGCAAGCTTCCCGGTCGTAACCGCCTCATCTGTCATTTTATCTGTTGAAACACTTTCTGGCGACAGTTTCAGTGAATTAACGGCATAATCCGCCAAATGATAAGAATTTACTATCCCGGGTGCAAGATGACGTTCATTGACCGCACCACTGGAAAGATGATGCCCTTCTACAGCTTCTTCCTGCAACGCAGCGGCATCTATCGCACCTCTTGCAAAGTGCTTCGATTCAAGCTGGCCTGGCTGTACATGCTCCGCAGTAATCGACCCAGGCGAGATTGCCTTTGCTGTAACTGAATTGGCAGACAAATGGTGAGCCTGGATCGCTTCGGCTGTTAGTTTATTCGAGTTGACGGAGGCGGCGGCCAGATGTTTCGATTCTACCGCATTCTCAACCAGTTTCTCCGGGCCAACACTCTGATCAGCAATTTTGCTCCCCGTTACTGCATGATCAGCCAGCTGTTCCTTTCCAACCGCTCCCTTACTGATATGGCTTTGCTGTATCGCTAATTTTTCAATTTTTTGTCCGTTTACAGAACGATTTGCCAAATGCTTGCCAAGAACAGATTGTTCTGTCAAATGATCTGGCTGAATGAAATCTTTGGTCAGATGCCGCGATTCGATACTTCCGTCGGCTATTTTGTCTCCTCCTATACTTTTTCTTCCAATATGACGGTTCTGTACCGCCCCATCTGCCAGCTTCATGCTGGTAATGCTCTGATCGGCGATTTTCGACGCAGTCACAGCTTGCTCAACCAGTTTAATCGTCGTTACGGAGTTATCGGCAAATTTTTGCGATGTAACCGCATTGTCTACTAAATGTCCGGTCTGAATTTCATTGGAGGCGATATGATTTCCATGTATCGCTTCCTTCTGGATCTTAGATGAACTTATTGCCTTCTCCGCAATCTTCTCTTCTCCAACAGATTCGGCCAGCAGTTCCCGCGCCCCTACTGCTCCGGCTGACAAATGTTCAGATCTAATCTCACCAGGCGTTATATGCCTTCCTTGAAGTATACCTGCCGGAAAATGTTCAGCAGATAATAGACCTGGTTTTAAATGAAAAGAATGAACGGCTTCGAAACCAATTTTTTCAGAAGTAATGGATTGATCACGCAATTTAGACGTTATTACGGCATGATCGGCCAACTTCGCTGTGTTAACAGCATCATTGGCGATATGTTCCGAGCGTACAGCGCTACTCTTGATTTTGCTTGATGACACGATCTGATCTGCCAACAAATCACTTGTTATGATAAACGGCTTCAAATGTTTTGCTTCGATGGAAGCCTCCGCAAATTTATCACTACTAATTATACGGTCAGCCAATTTATCCGATGTGATACTTCCATCTTTCAGTTTCGAACCCGAAATAGAACGATCCGTCAATTTGGAGCCGGAAATCGCATTACGTGCCAAATGCTCGCCTATAATAGCATTCGGGGCAATTTTCAAAGTTGTTATTGCTCCATCGGCAATTTTAATACTTTCCACAGCAAAATCGGCGATCTTCTCTGTTTCGACCGCTCCATTTCCTAAGCGTGCTGAATCGATTGCCCCTGGAGCAATTTTTTCCGTTAATATTGCTTCATTGACAAGATCATCCGTGTAAATAAACGGAACTTGCTGTTCCGGAAGTCTTCTTTCTGCACTGTATGCGTCTTTAACTTGCTGCTCGATCAGGGCTGGCGCTACAGTCACTTCCGTCTGCGGTTCAAGTTCTTCTAAATCGTCGCTTAGTTCCTCATCAGCTTGTTCTACGACTACGACTGCGGCTGCATTCGTAAACGCATGATCAGCGTCTGCTTCCGATACTTCTGACGAAGACGCTGAAGTTTCCGTCTCTTCAGCGATACTCTGTACCTGCATCTTCTCATTATCAAGAAACTTTATTTCCGATGTATGCGGATTATCCACATAAAATAACGGTTTCCGTCCTCTAAGACGCTTTCCTTTCTTTTTCCTGATCATAGCGTTCTCCTTCTTTGTGGAATGATACCTTAGCATATGCACATCCCTGTAGGCAGGACACTATATAAGGAAATTGTAATACAAAAAAAGAAGGGCGTAATGCCAGCTTATGCCCGCATCGTCTGGATTCCTCTCGTCAAAGTAGCATCGTTAGCCCGAATCCGATCCTGCTATCGTCATCAGCAAGCGCGGGGGTACAGCGTTATTTGCCATCGCCTGTCGCCCCCGCAGTAAATCGATCGGGAGCAAACGGCGCCAGCGGGACCCGCGCCGCGTGTGCATGCCCGCTCAGCAAATCGCCGACAAGCCTGGCCGTTACCGGACTAAGTAAAATGCCGTTCCGATAATGTCCGGCCGCTATAATAATATGGGAATGCGCCGGAAGCTCTCCAATCAACGGCCAGCCATCGCGTGTGGCCGGTCGCAAGCCTGCCCAGCGCCGAATTGTCGGCCGTCCGGCGAGATATGGAAACAGCCGCTCGCCCCATCGCACCAGACGGCCGATTCCTTTATCCGTCACCGCCGTACTGTAGCCTGCAACATCTTCAGACGCTCCGCACACCAGCGTCCCGTTCCTCTTGCCGACCCAATACGCTTGACTGGAAAAGATCATATGGTGGGTATAACCGAATGGCACCTCATACGCGCAAATTTGACCGCGGATCGGGTGAATCGGAATCGGGAGTCCAAGCTCATCGGCTAATTGGCATGCCCAGGCTCCTGTACAAACGACCAAACGGTCGCCATGCCACTCCCCTTTTTTGCTCGTGCGCACTACCGGTCCGCTTGCGTCAATCGCCACTTCTCCCGCATGATCGACTAGCTCCACGCCAAGTTTGCGGCACGCTTCCTCCAATGCCGCAACCATTCTGGGCGCATTCACATGCCGTTCCGCCGGATTGTACAAGGCAGCCACCGCTTTATCGGTCAAAAGCGGCTCCATCGCCCGCAGCCGCTTGCCTTGCTCAATCAACTCGACATCGCTCGCCCCGTAAGCCGACTGCCATGCCATGCGGGTCTTAAGCGGAAGCAAATCAGCTTCATGAAGGGCTACAGTCAGACTGCCGGTAGCCAGCAGCTCCGGATTGATGCCGGATACCGACTCAATTCGCTTCACCCATTCCGGATATTGCCGCAGGCTTTCCTGGCAAAGCTGAAAAAAAGGATCGGGCTGTTCCGGATTTTCGGTATACGGTGCCAGCATGCCGGCCGCCGCGCCCGAAGCTTGACCGCCGAACGATGCCTGTTCGATGACCGTCACCTGAAACCCCCGCTGCACAGCTTCGAAGGCGCAGGATAAGCCGATCACGCCGCCGCCCAGCACAATAATGCGCCCTGCCATGTTCAATCGCCCCTTTGCAGCGTATGGAATGACGGCGCAGAGATGCCTTCTAGCTCACTGCTGGCCGACGCATAGCGTTTTTTCGGGATACGCCCGGCGCAATAAGCCATTCGTCCTGCTTCAACCGCCAGCCGAATCGCATAAGCCATCGCTACCGGATCATGCGCCTTGGCTACAGGCGTATTGACGAGAATGCCTGCCGCCCCAAGCTCCATCGCCTGCACAACATCGCCGGCTGAGCCGATACCGGCGTCCACAATGACCGGAACTGCTGCCTCCTCAACAATAAGTCCAATATTGTACGGGTTGAGTACGCCCAGACCTGAGCCGATCGGTGCGCCGCCCGGCATCACAGCTGCCGCTCCCGCTTCCTCCAGCCGCTTGCACAAAACCGGGTCGTCTGACGTATAAGGCAATACGACGAACCCTTCCTTCGCTAATTGTTCCGTCGCCTTCAGCGTCTCGATCGGATCCGGCAGCAGCGTCCGCACATTGGCGCTGATCTCCACCTTCACCCAGTTTCCCAGCCCGGCAGCCCTTGCCAACCGGGCAATCCGCACCGCCTCCTCCGCATTGCCGGCGCCTGATGTGTTCGGCAAATAGACCAGCGTGCGGTCTTCCATCTGCTGCAGCAGCGAATCATCTTCCACATAATCGAGATTGACTCTGCGCACAGCGAACGTAACGACCTGCGCCGCAGATGCATCTAGCGCCATCTGCATTACAGCCGGGCTCGGAAAACGTCCCGTCCCCAGAAAAAACCGCGATGTCAATTCTGTTCCGCCAATCTTGAGCGGATCGTCTTTACGCTGAAACTCCACTTTGTTAACCTCCCCCTACAAAATGAACGATTTCCAGTGTCGCCCCTTCTGCAATCGGCGTCTGTGTCCACATATGGCGCACAACGATAACGCCGTTCAATTCCACAACAATTCGTTTCCCGCCAAGTCCCAGTTGTTCGATCAGCGCCTGCACATGAGCTGCATGCGTCCGCTCCTCGCGCCCGTTTACCCGAATTGTCACCGCTTGGCTGCTGCCGCCTTCCTTCGGCTGCTGATCGGCCGCTGCGATTCTCGCCAGCAGCTGGCGGCAGGCGGCTGCGGGATCATCGCTTCCGACGATTGCCGATACGGCACATATCCGCCGCGCGCCTGCGCGCAGCACTTCATCCACGTTATTCGGCGTAATCCCGCCAATGGCGACAAATGGAATGCTGATTTGGCTCGCTGCTTCTGTCACATAGGAAGTCGTTACTGCCGTTCTTCCCGGCTTTGTCCCTGTCGGATATACAGGCCCGACGCCGATATAATCCGCTCCGCCGGCTTGCGCCGCCAAAGCCTGGCCGATGTTATGGGTCGAAATTCCAATCAGCCGATCCGGTCCGACGATACGGCGCGCTTCAGCGAGCGGCAAATCGTCCTGCCCCAGATGGACGCCATCCGCCTCTACGGCAAGCGCCACATCGATATGATCGTTAATAATAAGCGGCACATTGTAGCGCAGAGTCAGCTCACGCAGCGCATAGGCCTTAGCGAGCACTTCCCGCTTCGGCGCATTTTTCGCCCGGAGCTGGACAATGTCTGCTCCTCCTTGCAGGGCAGCTTCCATCACCGGGATCATCTGCCTTCCCGGATGATAGTTTTCCCCCGTAATGGCATACAGCCGAAAATCCTTCCATTTTTCATTCCGCATCTTCTTCCGCTCCCTCTTTATCCCGCTCCGCTTTGCTGCTGGCGCGGCAAATATTGCCCGCATAAGACAAGCGCCCGCTCAGCATCGCTCGTCCCTTGCACCAGAACGCGGCCATCGGGAAATAAGACCAGCTTTTCACCGGCCGGAATATGAATTTTCAACAAATACGGATTGATCGTCACTTCGTAATTGGCAGCTGCAAACCGCTGCTTCATCGCGGTCAGATCGAAAGCGGACGCCCAGGCTACTTGTACGCTGTCACGCCCGCAAATCGCCGTTGCCTGGGGAGAACCGGCTGGCGGCAAAGCGGGGGCGGCATCCCCCTTGTACCCGCAATGCGGACAAGCTGGTACAGCTGACGGCAGTGCAGCTTCATACAAGCGAAACGGCCACAAATTCACCGTCAGCCATGTGCGCCGCAGCATATCGCTGTTTCCCGTCAGCCACTTGAGCGCTTCTGCCGCCTGCATCGCCGCAATCCAGTCGACAATCGGCGAAATGACGCCAATCGTATCGCAGGTTTCCCCTTGCTCGCCCTCCGATTCTTCGCCAACCAGGCAGCGCAGGCATGCACTTTCGCCCGGCACAAGCGCTGCACACATGCCATGCGCTCCGGCAATCCCGCCATAAAACAGCGGGATCCCTTCTTGGAAGCAAGCATCGCTCATCACATAGCGCGTCTCGGCATTGTCTGTTCCGTCCAGCACAAGGGCCGCACCTGAGACAAACGTGGACACATTGGCCGCCGTCACATTGGCGACATGCGGCTCTATGCTGACCTCGCTATTGATTTGGCGCAATTTATTCGCTGCAGCCACCGTCTTCGGCAGCATCGCCAGCGCGTCAGCTTCATCAAACAGCATCTGGCGCTGCAGATTGCTTGGCTCTACAAAATCGCGGTCAACGATGCGAATCGTACCGATGCCTGCCCGCGCCATATGCTGGGCCAGGGAGGCGCCGAGTGCGCCGCACCCGACGATCAGTACCGTTGCCGCTTGCAGCCGCTCCTGGCCCTGCAGCCCTATCGGCGCAAAGCGAATCTGCCGGGAGTAGCGCTCTGACCACCGATTGTCATTAGGTGCCATAAATCGTACTACCCGCTGCTTTAAAAGCTTCAGACTTTTCCTTCATCCCCGCTTCAATCGCCTCGCGCGTCTCCAGCCCATTCTCCTCGGCATAGTCGCGGATATCTTGCGTGATGCGCATACTGCAAAACTTCGGTCCGCACATGGAGCAGAAATGAGCCGTCTTCGCCGCTTCAGTCGGCAAGGTTTCATCGTGGTAGGACATCGCCCGTTCCGGATCAAGCGACAAATGAAACTGATCGCGCCAGCGGAACTCAAATCTCGCCTTCGAAAGCGCATCATCGCGCTGCTGCGCACGCGGATGGCCTTTGGCCAAATCTGCCGCATGCGCGGCGATTTTGTACGTAATGACGCCTTCTTTAACGTCTTCCTTATTCGGCAGTCCCAGATGCTCCTTCGGCGTTACGTAGCACAGCATCGCCGTCCCGAACCAGCCGATCATCGCCGCCCCGATCGCGGACGTAATATGATCGTACCCCGGCGCAATATCTGTCGTCAGCGGTCCCAGCGTATAGAACGGTGCCTCCTGGCAAACCTCCAGCTGGCGATCCATATTTTCCTTGATTAGATGCATCGGCACATGTCCCGGCCCTTCGATCATCACCTGAACATCATGCTTCCAGGCAATTTTCGTCAGCTCGCCAAGCGTGTCCAGCTCGCCGAACTGCGCTTCGTCGTTTGCATCGGCAATCGAGCCCGGGCGCAGACCGTCGCCTAACGAAAAGGCCACATCATAACGCTTCATAATTTCACAAATCTCTTCAAAATGGGTATACAAAAAATTCTCTTTATGATGCGCCAGACACCACGCCGCCATAATCGAGCCGCCCCGCGAAACGATCCCCGTCACCCGCTTCGCTGTAAGCGGTATGTACCTAAGCAGGACGCCGGAATGAATCGTAAAATAATCGACCCCTTGCTCTGCCTGCTCGATCAATGTATCGCGGAAAACTTCCCAGCTTAAATCCTCCGCCTTGCCATTAACCTTTTCAAGCGCCTGATAAATCGGAACCGTTCCTACCGGTACCGGCGAATTTCGCACAATCCATTCCCGCGTCGTATGAATATTTTTGCCTGTGGACAAATCCATGATCGTATCCGCACCCCAACGGGTCGCCCAGGTCATTTTTTCTACTTCCTCCTCAATCGAGGAGGCGACGGCCGAGTTGCCGATGTTCGCATTAATTTTGACATGAAAATGACGCCCAATAATCATCGGCTCACTTTCCGGATGGTTAATATTTGCCGGAATAATCGCTCTGCCCGCTGCAACCTCATCCCGCACAAACTCCGGTGTCATCCCTTCGCGGATCGCGATAAATTCCATCTCAGGCGTGATGATCCCCTTCCGCGCATAGTGCAGCTGCGTGACATTCCGCCCTTCCTTAGCGCGCAGCGGACGGCGCCCATTCCCCGGAAACACCTCGGCTCCCCGCTGCGCTGCCGATTGCGCCGTACTGAAGCCATTATCCTGCGGCTTGATGGCGCGCCCCTCATAGCGCTCTACATCCGCTCGCTCCTCAATCCAGCCGCGGCGCAGCTCCGGCAATCCACGGCGAACATCGATGACAGACTCTTGATCCGTATATGGACCGCTCGCATCATATACGCGAACCGGCTCATTTTCCACTTCGATTCCTTTTTGGTTTGAAGGCGTCAAGCCAATCTCCCGCATCGGCACTTGCACATCCGGACGGCTTCCCTCTACATATACTTTGCGGCTGCCTGGCAATGGCGTTGTTAATATTGGCATAAAAAAACCTCCTAGAGTTTCAATTCGAAAATCACTAGGAGGCGCTCATAATAGTCAAAATAGAAACGGCTGCGCAAGTCCATGGCATCAAAAAACAACATGCTGCCATTGTCATAGAAGAGACGCTGCTCGCCAGAACAAAAAAGACCGTTCCGGCGAAGGAGCGGTCTGTATACGCGGACATTCCCGAATATGCTGCAGCAGCATAAGCCGCCACGCTATTCCGGGCACATTAGCAATAACAGGCAGCCTGCTGCGGCCAGAGCTATACAGCTTACCCCACGCCTATCAGCAGTCGCATTGCTAATGTCGCATTCACATTCCCACTTTCCTACGCTGGCATGACCCAGATCAGGTTCTAAGGGACCAAGGCACTGCTGCCTTATCTCAGCCCATACGGGCGCCCCTAGTGGATTTCCTGTGTAAGACTATACCCCTCCTCCTTCCGTTTTGTCAACTCTCTTCTGGCAAATCCCGCTATTGCCTGCGATGGACGCCTGCAATTGCATTTACATTGCCGGCAATTTGAATCGTTGCTGTTGTCTGTTTGACTATACCGTTGCTGTAGTACGCAATAAATGTAAACGTCAGCGGACCATCGCTAAGCTGCTCGAATTGCTTATCCCACAGCTCCCCTTTCCATTGGGAAGCAGACGTATCTGCAGCGATCAGGCGGGTCGAATATTCCCCCATCTTCACTTCGACACGAGTGGCTTTAGTAGCTCCAGCTGTCTTTGTCGTTCCTGCATACAAAACAAACTTTTCTCCTGCCCAAAACATATCATAGCTTCGCGGTTGTTCCTCATTGCCGCTAATTTTCTTATTGCTTGCCTTGCGCCGCTCATCCCATAATTCCGTATGCTTTACTTCACCGCTAACTGTTAACGGAAGCACCTGAATCGTCTTCTGCACAATGACCGGATCAGCCTTTCCATCCGACACTATCAGCTCAACACTGTATTGACCCGGCTTAGCAGCGTTTATTTCCGGTTCATTAATACTATATGGATGATCCGCCTCATAATTAAAATCGCTTGATTTTCCGGATGGATCGACGATCCGGTAACGCATTGTCAACCGGTCGCGGTCGGCATCATCGGCATTTGCGCGCAGTGTAATTGTATCCCCTTCATAAACCGGCTTCGGCTGCCAATCAAAATCAGCAGTTGGCGGCTGATTCGTTTCAATATAAAAGAATTTCGGATCGCTCCACACGCCCCAATCATAGCCATCAAAAACGCGCACCATTACATACAGATTAACTTTTTCCGGCAGATCAACCGCCGGTCGCCAAGCTCTGCCGCTGCCCGGCCGAACATCAGTGTCCAGCAGCTGCACGCCGCCATATTTGTAAATTCTGAGCTGGAAGCGTGTTTGCGGATCGCCATCGGTATCGTAATAGCTCCATTTAAATTCCGGCCGCAGCTCCTTCAGCTTGGTTGGCTTGTTCTGATCGTTGCTGTCCGGAACAAGAATCTGTGCGACCGGCAAGCGGTTTACAATATTCACTTGGCGGCTGAACTGTGCCTCAGCGCCGGCAGAATCCTGTACCCTTTGCCGAATATTGAACGTTCCCAGCGTATTGAACGTCTTCGTCCAACTCGTCCGCGATGTGCTCTGCAGCGTTTCGCCGCCGCCCGTCGTTACATTGCGGATGTAGTATTCATGCGGCAAGTTCTCACGTCCACCGTCCTCTTTATCGTAGGCGGTTGAATTGATTGTGATTGGTACATTGCGGTACGTATTGATATAGCTTGTCGTGAAGCCTGGAACTGGCGGTGTATTCGGTGTCGCTGTTTTAGCGACATCCAGCGAGACGACCGTATAATCTGACCAAGCGTTATATTCGTCTTTGACAGCCATGCCGATTTCATACAGACCTTTTTCTTGTGGCGCAACCAGCTTTTCTTCTACAATCGTTCCCGATGGGCTCATATAGTAATATTTTCGCTCCAAAATGCCGCGCGTTGCTTTGTAATCAATGCCCGTGTTCTCGGCCGAATATTTGTAGATACTTTCATAGCGATCCGGATCATAGCTTGTATCCGTCCAAATGACTTTCCCATCCGCCGCCTGCTTCACAGTAAACTGCGAAACCGGCCTGCGGTGAACCGTCACCTTTTTCTTAAAGGCATTCGACAGCTTGCGGTATTCATCAAAAGTCATATCCGGATAACGATAATTCGGATGCGGATCATCCTTCGCCTGCAGCGTCACGATGTAGTCCCCGACTTTATCGAAGGTGAGCTGCTCCGAGCTGAATGTTTTGCTGTGTTTGGCCGATACTCCCTGATTGTTAATAAAGCGCGGCGTATGCTCAATTGTCCAGTTGTAAGAGCCAGCCTTCGGATCGTTCTCCGGATCAAGAAACTCAATGTTCTTATAGGCAACCTCTGCTGTGGCCGTCCCTTCATCCCAAATGGCGAAGCTGTCCGACCATTCGATGATTTCTTTAACCGGCTTGTACGTAAAGGCGCTAAAGTAAACATAGGCTTTGTTAGAAAAATAACCGAATTTGCCTTCTTTAAAGCTGCCGTCCGTCACACTTATCACCGGAATGTTATTCAAAATGACATCGATCTGCTTGCCGACCGTCTTGATCCGCACCGCATAGCTTTTGTCCGATTGGAAGGGATAGTTGCTTGCTTTCAGCACAGTACGTACACCACCCACATACTTCACTAGCTCAAAGGAGTGGCCGTCCGATTCGACTGCATAACGATTTTTTGTATCCTTCATCCGGAAGGAAAGCCCCGTCACTTCATTGTCGAAATCAATATTCTCCATCCGGAAGCTATATTTCATTTCCGCATCAGATAACGTGATATTCGACATGAACTGGCCGTTGGTGTGCATCTGCCTGACAAGCGGCGCAGTTGATGGTTTCCCGCGGACAGTGAACATATATAAATTGCTTGAATCCTGAAAATACTCTTGTAACGAAATCATAAATCCATCTTGGTAATAGGTTGTGTACGGAAAACAGCCCGATTTTTGCATGATCTCCTGATCCTGGCTGTCTCGAACAACCCATGTACAACCCGATGCACCTATCCAGTCTTTCGTTTCCAGCGAATAGCCTTCGGCAGTCGTCTGGCGCAGCGGGCGCTTCATCGAGCCATCCCATGAAATCCGATGCTCTTCCAGTTTATTCATGCCTGTCCCTGAAGATCCACGGCCATCATAATAGCGTTTAATTGCTCCCGTCTTCATATCAAGCGCATATAAGCTCTCCGACGACATATATGGGTCGTTCGGATGGCCTTCATAAACAGGAACAGTTAGCTCCCCGGCAAAAGTATTGATCTCCATTTTCGGGTAGTACAAGGTACTGTACTGACCGACGAGTCCAGGCGCACCGCCAGAGAAAGGCGCTGTCCACACTTGTGGATCGGTCAAATAACGCCGCCAGACCATATTCATGTTTACGTCATATTTAGTCACATTAAGATCGTAATAGGAATGGTTATTCCCCGTCCTGAATCCACCATATACATAAGAATTCCCTTGCGGATCAAAATACATAGGTTCAAGAATCATGTATGGGCTGTTACTTGGACTGACGAAACTTGCTCGCGGCGCCGGAACCGTCCAGCCCGTTAGCTTCTTCACACTTAGGTCAGGGGACACTTCATAGTACGTTCCAAACTCTTCGCCAACCTTGCTCCCCCAACTAGATATGCCCATAAGGAGTTTATCGCCTCGTGCACCGATAAAAGTCCAGAAAGGCATTTCGGCTTCTTTAATTTTTTTACCTGTAAATGCATCATAGACAGTAATCGTCGATTTGGTAGTATCACCGGATTCAGGTCGAGATCCTACATAAATATATCTGCCTGCCACTTCCCATTGTTGATCGGTTGCACTATACCAATCGGCAATGGTGAAAGCATATGGACTGCCATTTTTATATCGGTATAATAGCCCCCAACCTTCAGAATACATTTCTACTGGTGAAAGCTTGGTTGGATCAAGCGCATAGATGCGTATATTACGCTTAACGTTAGGGAAGCTGCCGGATGTATCCCTTTGGTGAAAGTAGACCAACTTTTTGTTCGACCGTACTTTATAATCCGAATATGTGGACACATAGAAAGGACGGTTGTTCACATCGAGCAAAAGCTGATTCTCATCCAATGTCGTCATTGACCGCCATGGTGAAAGATTATTTGCGCCAAAACCTAAATCCTGCTGTGGTGGCATATACCACGCATAACTTCCATTTCCTCCAAAGATGAGCGAGGAGGCGGTTCGGAATCGGTTATCACCAAAATTTTGTCCACTGCCAGCTGCCAAGCTGCCTCCGCCGTTCGTTGTCCAAAGGTCATTTTTGCGAAATACTTGTTCCGTGGTATTCGGTACGTAGACTGGCCAGCCCATCATCGTATCTGTCCGGATCGTTGTCGATGCATTCAAATCCGGCTGCAGATTTTTCCCTTCTACCTCAAAGGACACCTCCGGCGCATTATTGACCACATCCATCGTCAATATCGCTTCCGACGTTTTGGCGGTATCGCCGCTTTGTCCATACGCTTCCGTTACCTTCACATAGAATAAATACTTCCCGACCTTATCCGGATTGATAGTGAGGCTTTCCAGCGTGCCGTCAATCGTTTTCCAGTTGTCATCGGCAAAGCCGTTGTTTTTCGCATCGTACTTATACTTGTATTCAGCCTTAACGATTTCATCGCCGTCCGGACTGTACGATTTGTTCAAAATAACGGTTGGCTCATTACGTATGGCCAGCTTGGGCACGTCCAGCTTGGCGATCGGCGGCAAGTCCGGTTTCACCACGATTTGACAGGTGGCCGGCTCAAGCGATTTCAAACCGGTATTGTCATAAACGTGAAGCGATACAATTTCGACGATATTCTTATCTGTGCCATTCTTGTAAAATGATTTCTTGTTTGTCCATTCATCGCGGCTATGATCGATCGTACGGCCTTGAAGTGGACTATAGCTCCGGTTTGATTTGAACAGATTGTCCGGAACCGGATGATTTTCAATTACTTCTTTCGGACAGTCAATGATCGGGACAGGGTTCTTGGGCACGATGTTGATATACGTACAGGCTGTAGCTGTCGCTCCCCAATCGTCGCGGACTTGCGCGCACACTTGATGGAAGCCGCGGGTGTCCATTTTGATGTTGTTCATTGCCCATTCATGTACCGGATACTTACTCGGTAAAGATCGAATGAATGCTGATCCGCTTTCGGCAAAGAAAAATTGATCGAAATGAATCGTGTCGCCGTCCGGATCATACGGTGTTGGAACTGTCGGATCAAAGATGACAGTAAGATCGAGTATAGAATCCTCAATCGCTTCATTTAGTACTTTTGTTGGCACATTCGGATTAACAAAACCAATTTGGAACTGCGGCGGCTGGTTGTTCTTCGGATCTTTTACGACGAGCGGTTTTTCGGCTACCCATTTTTCACCGCAGCTTGTTTTGATTTTCATTGATACGACGAAAGTACCTACACTTATGACAGATGGATAATTTACTCGTGTAAAATTCGAATCTGTATGCTGCCCAAAAATGTCCGCTCCTGTCCAACCGAACGTGCTTCCTTGCTTGGTAATTTTGTATGAATGAGATATATATGTACAGCCCTTTAGCTCATAATCTTTCGGATGCAGGGTGAACGGGTCGCCGTAGTCGATCGTGTCAGGAATGATGTCAAAGTTACCTGTAAATGAGTTCGCAGCTGACGATTCATAGAAAAACGATACATAGCCGGTTTTTTGATTCTTATCCAGCGTTACCGCGATGCGTGTCGTACTGGCCCGGTTATCGGTGTAACCGGTGTAACTGACGCTTCCGCCAAGTGGTGTGCCATAGCTGCTGTCGGCTTCTACATATCTCGTAACAGGCAATGCTGTAACAACCGTCGATTTTTCCTCTTTTAGCTTGAACGTGCCGCTGCTGCCTTCGCGTACCATGTGCCTGATTTTAATCAGACCTTCGTCACCAGCGCCAACGTCCTTTTTCTTGTAGTAGTGGATAAGAAAAAATGTATTGAAATTGCCATTATAGGTGAAGCCAGGCGGTGCGCCTGAAATGATTTCTCCAGACGGCACCTCGCCAGTTGTTGTTTTTTTGTAGCCGACATATTCATATTCGGGATGAGTCGGCGGCGTAAGGGGATAGGATTTCCCCTTCTGCATCACTTCTGTTGTTTCCGGAAAAATAGCTGCTAAGCTTTTGCCCCTTGTGTCGAAGTGCTTGGTGATTAGTTGTGGTTCGCAGTCGATGGTGATGAGCATTGGAACGTAATAACTATATGTTACAATGTTTCCATTCGGTTCAATCTTAGGATCTGCTGCATCAAACTTGGCATTTTTCACTGTCAGGGTAAAGGAAATATTTGAGGTTCCTATACCAACTTGATTGCTTTTATGTATCGAGTATGTCCTTATGGTTCGATCCTTAACAGATCCCCACGAATAACTCGCATATCTGGATCTTTCAAAAATGTTAAGCCATTTATTATCAGTTGAACTGTTCCCTGGCATTGTTCTTACAATAGTGTCTGTAAATGGCTCTACCGTAATATTTGTTATTTTTCTGTTAGGGAGATCGAACTCATAAGGGTATGGAACATCATTGGGAATAGCTTTTCCATGTTCCGCTGGTATCCAAGTACCGGTTTTCGTATTATATTGCGTATTCAAATCGAACACTGCTACAAAATAAAATTTATTTGGGTCACTACCGCCCGGGACGGTTGCATCATCAATAGTAGGAAGCGTTCCAGCAGAGGCATTGTGGTAAAAGGTTGTTGGCCACAGACCAAACAAATACATAAAAAGCAGTAAAATTGAAATTTTCTTTTTTGTTTTAAATTTATAGTTAGTCATTCTTCATACCCCTTTCTTACTTCGTAAAGGGATTTAACAATAGAGGTGTAGTTTCAAGGTTCACTTTAAACCCAATATACTTCACACTGCTTATTTTGAAATTTTCCCAGTTTTTATCCTTAATATCTCCAACGAAAAAATCTCCACTGCTTGCAACATAATATACATCTACGTAAGATCCATCAGCATTTTTAAGCGATATCAATTCAGCCGGCATCCTAAATCTCGGTTTGCCATCGCCTGTTAAAAAGTAAATTCCAAATCTCTTACCTGAATGGTGTATTTTTATGACATCGAGTCCATTTACTTGTTCAGTCCAAATTTTATAAAATGTAACCTTGTCATCAACAGCTTCAAATCTGACTGGAAAGTCGCTACCTGTAAAAACTGAAACCTTTTTCGTTTTTGAAATGTCCTCATAATCCCCAAAGTAACGCTTATACTCATCGTAAGTACCCACCTTTACACCCTTTTCTTCCAAACTCAGAACCTTCTCCTCCCCAACCCATACTCGCTGCCCAACCGCATCCCAGCGTACCGGTATCCCAAAGCCGGCATTAATCAGCCGCAGCGGCACCATTGTCCGATTGTACTTCACCTCGGAAGGCGCGCCGAGATCAAAAGATTTTCCATTAATCTCAGCCGTTTTCGAACCGATCTTCAATTTAATCGTCCTGTCGCCGCGCGTTATCGTTATATCTTTTCCGCTCAGCTTCAGCTTGCCTTGGAAATGATCGCTGATAAAACGCAGCGGCACCATCACACGGCCGGCATTGGAGTATGGAGGTGCATCAGGAGTCGCTTTTTTGCCATTCACCATGATTTCAATTGAATTCGCTGCAGCCACGGATACTTCGGACATTGCTCCAAGCTGAGTTGCGGCCACCAGCAATGTCAACAAACCTGCCGCCATTACTTTGCCAATCATCTTCTTGTTCATATCATTCACCATTCCTTTTAATGTTTTATAACCTAACCTTGAATATTAGATTCTCTCCTTGCCTAGTAAACTACTGTCTTCCACTTTTTCACAAACTCGCAGCCCCCCCTTCCCTATTATTATTAACTAGTTCAAAAGCATCACTCTCCATTACTTTTAGCACAATTTACCACCTTTCACAATCGTTTCTGAGCAATAATTTCGGAAATGCGATCAAATTGATGCACTTTCTGCAATATTTCCCCAGACAATAGCCGTTTTTTGCTGAAATGATGTACGTTTTGCAATATTCTCGCCCCTATCAGTCTCTGTAAACAGCAAATTGTTGCATTTCGTACACAATTCCCCTTATAAGCCACACTACTACTCACTTTTTGTTGTGCAACGTACAACATTTTGCAGCATTCCAGCTCCTAACTTACCTTTCACCCGCCTAACCACACCTTTCCCCAACAAACCTCAACCCACGCGCTCCCCCCCACCACTCATCTCCCTTTCGCATCAGCAGTCAACAAAAACAGCACCTGCTCACAAGCCAAATAAGCTTGCAAACAGGTGCCTCCTGTTAGTCAATCTATTATTCCAGTCCCAAAAACCTATGACCATATACCTATATTCACTTGTTCTATCATAACCGCATCCTCATCTAAAATCAATACTTTTTTATTTCTAATCTCAACGGTGTTTTCCTGCACTTCCTTACTGCCAGCCAGTCACAGTACGCCGCTTTCCCGCAGCAGCTCCAGCCAGCGCTCGGCAGAGTGCTGCCATGTAAAGCAATTTTCTACCCGTTCGCGGCCATGTTTGCCCATCCTCTGCCGCAATTTATCGTCACGCAGCAAAGTCAACACGTAATGCCGCATCTCTTCTTCTATCCGCAGCGGATCAACAAGAAATCCAGTGTGGCCGTGCTGAATGATTTCCTGCATTCCCCCGGAACGTGCAGCGACGACTGGCAGACCGGCAGACATCGCTTCAACATTAACTAGACCAAAGGCTTCTCTTGCCCCCGAGGGCACTACTGCTACATCTGCCCCCAGAAACCAGTCCGGAACGTCAGTATAAGGGGCATAAGGGATGAATTTCACATGCTGGCGCAGCTTTTTCCCTGACCTGTGCAGCCCGCGGACGTAAGGTGTGGTTCGTTTGGAGCCATAGAAAGCCCCGCCGACAATGACCAGCAGTACGGATGGATGCTCTTTGATTAACGCCGGCATCATCCGCAGCAGATGGTGAACTCCCTTTATTGGAATAAGGCGTCCCATAAAGAGGACCACGCTTCTCCCTTGCCAGCCTCTTGTCTGCCGCAGCTGTTCACGCTTGCGCATCCCTTCTGGCGAGTATTGGGAAATAAAGCGCTCGGTCTCAACGCCCGGGTAGATGACATTGATTTTATGGGCGCACTCCGGCACGCGCCGCGCGACATCCTCACGAAGAAACTCGCTATTTACGATAATTTTTTCTGCTTGATGGAGGCATCGGGACAAGATGAAGGATGGGATTGATTTTTGGCTGATAAAAGTATTGGAATGGAGCTGCAGCCAGATTCGGCTGTGCGGCCGGAACCGCGTCAAGCGCAGCACGGTACGCGGACGATTTTCGACACTGGTAATATCCGGTGCCAGCTGACGCAGCGAGCGTCCGACAGATGTGATGTATTTCTGCTTGCTCGCTGCTGGGAAGCGCAAACAGCTCACTCCATTCAGCATACTGCGCCGGGGGAGCGAGCGGCTTGTTCGCCCGTAGATACTAACTTGTACCGCAGGTGTAAGCAATGGAGCAAGCTTTTCGACTACACGCTCTACCGAGCCGCTGTTGGGAGAAGGGAGCGGGAAGGCACCCGGCGTAACAAAGGCGATTTTAGGACGTGGTTGCAAGGATGACACCCTCCTTTCTCGCAGCCATAGCTGTACTCCTCCAATATACGATTGTCCTGCTGCTTAGGACACGGCATATCCCTATTGCTGCACAGATCGGATCAAACGGCCAGTGTACGAGGCATAATTGTTGCGTATATGAAACAAATTATGAGTTAAAAACGTAATAATAAGTATGCTTTTCATTACAGCAGCTAACGACAGTACGGTAAGTTCAGTTCTTATCCCTGCTTACGATACATACTGTAGCTGGAAAACTAACATATTGATTATAGGACCATGTTGTGGCAAACTTATCCGGGGACCTGAGAAAAGGTCTTCAATTGTGGAAAGGACGTGAATTACGGGCATGACCAAATGGCTGCTTCGTTCAATGACCGAGTTAAGCTCGCGAAAATGGATTTCAAAGCTGACTGGCCGCTTCGCCCAATCCTCTGCGAGCCGGCGCTTCATACCGAAATTCGCAAGCATCTACGGGATTCGCGTAGAGGAAGCTGAGAAGCGGCTAGAAGAATACAGCACGTTGAATGAATTTTTTACAAGACGATTAAAACCGGGGACACGTACGATTGACCCTGCTTCGTCATCGCTGGTCAGTCCGGTCGATGCGCTTGTTACGGGAGCGGGCATCATTGAATCCGGTACAATTTTAAATGTTAAAGGACAAGACTACACGGTCGAAGAGCTGCTTAATTGCTCGCCGCGTACTCAAAATTATAAATACGGCTACTATATTGTTTTATATTTAAGCCCGACTGACTATCATCGCATCCATACACCAATCAATGGCACGATCGTCGAACGGGAGCATGTGCTTGGGAAAGTATATCCGGTCAATGATTTTGGATTGCGGCAGATGAAGCGGGTATTGAGCCGCAATGAGCGCCTCATCACATATATCCGTCATCAGGCCGGTGAAACTGCCGTCGTCAAGGTCGGAGCGATGAATGTCAGCAGCATAAAATATGTGAACGAACGTCAAAACCAGGTAGAAAAGGGCGAGGAACTGGCCTACTTCGAATTCGGCTCAACAGTTGTGCTGCTTATGGAGGATGACACCTTTGACCCGCGTGACGATTTGAAGCCGGGTCTCAAGGTGCGGATGGGAGAACCGCTTGGCGTGTTGAAAAATTAATCAACAAGCGTTCAGCGGACAGCCGCTTTACTCCTTATCGGCCTCTCGGGCACCAGACCAGCAACAACAAAAGCGACCATCAAGCGGGCTCACATAGCAGCCCTGCCGATGGTCGCTTCTTTAATGCTACAACTGCAAATGGCTGGCCAATCTTTCGATCTGCGCAGCTCCCCGCTCAATTTGCTCCTCCGTCAGATGGGCAAAGCTGAATAGCGCTCCCTCTTTTCTGCCGCCCTCAATACCGGCCAGCCAGTAGCGCCGGCTATCCAACCACCTGATCCCGTAAGCTTGGCATGCAGTCTTCAAACGCTCATAATCGTGCGAATTGCCGCGCCACTCAGCATACACATGCAGCCCGGCATGTGCCGGGATAAACCGAAACCAGCGGTTGAGCCGCCCGGAAAGCGTTTGTTGAAGACTTTCCAGCCGCTGCCCGCAGATGCGCTGGATTCGCCTTCTGTGGCGCTCATAGCTGCCGCTGGCTATAAAAGCCGCTAATGCCCGCTGCTCGATCAAGCCGGAGGCGACGGGCTCAAACACCTGCTTCGCAAGCCGGAAGGGCTCTACAAGCGACTGCGGCAGCAAAACATAGCCAATCCGCTGCTCGCCGAGCATCGCTTTGGAGAAGGTGCCGACATAGATGACGCGATCCTCGCAATCCATCGCTTTAAGCGCGCTTGTCCGGCGGCTGTTCCAATAGAAAGTGCTGTCATAGTCGTCCTCGATAATGACCGCACCTTTGCGGTTCGCCCATTCCAGCAGCTGCTCACGCCGCTCTGCGCTCAATTGTGCACCCGTCGGAAACTGCCTGGCCGGCGTGACTAACAGCAGCTTCGCATCCCAGTCCTGCGGAATAATTCCCTCATCATCGACCGGGGCGCCGGCAATTCTCCCGCCGGCAGTAAAGATCGCCCGCTGAATGCCCAGATAAGTGGGATTTTCCAACACAACATCATCTCCTGGCGACAGCAGCAGCATGGCCAGCAGCGTAATGGCTTGCATGGATCCGTTGGTCAATACGATCTGCGAGGCGTCGGCGCCGATCCCCCGCTCCTGCCGCAATCCAAGTGCGATCGCCTCCCGCAGCGGCAGATAGCCCTCACAGTGGGAGGTGCGGGGATAGTCCTGCAGCGAGTCGCGAATTTCCGCATACATCGCTTTTTTCCATTCCTCCGCCGGAAACAGCTCAGCATCTGCGGCCGCGAAGCCGAAATCGATCTGTTCTGCCGCTGCCGGCTGATCACTTCTTGTATCGAGCGGCAAATCGCGCTTTCTTGTCAATGCGGGAGCCGTCAAGCGTTCGATATACTGCAGCCGCTTCGCCCAATTGGATAACGGGATCTGTGCCCGTTCGCCGGCCGGGGCCGCGGCCATCTTGCTATTACCCGCTTCTTCCTGTCTACCCGCTACGAAGGTCCCGTTGCCCGCCTCCGTTTTCACAAATCCTTCCGCGCTTAACTTCTCGTAGACCTCGGTGGCGACACCGCGTGACAGATCGTACATCTCTGCCAGCTTCCGTGTCGGCGGCAGGCGCATTCCTGCAATAAGATTGCCGCCTTCAATTTGGTCCTTGATAGCCAGATAGAGCGATTCTGCTTTTTTGCCATATTCTTTATAGTAACGCTCATATGCCGGATTGAAGTCCATGCACCCACCCCCTCCCAGCCAATTGGTCTAATAAAAACACTTTAAATCGGCCCTTCTGTATTGTCAAACCGCAAGCTACAATCACAATAATGAGAAAAAGGAACGCCGCCCCAAAGCGGCAATAAGGGGGAGCCGCAAAATGCGCAGAAAAGAATTTGCTGTCACTAAGCAGGATGAGGAGCAAATGGCCGCTTTTTTACAGGAAATGAACTTTGGATTTCTCGGCACCGTTGACGAAGAGGGACAACCGGGCGTTACCCCTCTTAATTATGTATTCAACAATGGGACAATCTATTTCCATGGCAGTCATATCGGTGAAAAAATGAAACGGCTGAGGCATAATCCGCGCGTATCTTTTTCGGTAGCCAAGGAATATGCCATCATACCTTCTTATTTTTCCGATCCGGAAATGGCCTGTCCGGCGACAAGCTATTTCAAATCGGTACGAATAGACGGCCGTGCTGTAGTCGTCGATAACCTGGAAGAGAAGGCTGCCGTCCTGGAGGCGCTCATGAAGAAGCTGCAGCCCGAGGGCGGCTATCGGACAATTGACGCCAAGGATCAAGCCTATATTCCTCGCCTGAAGGGCGTCGCAGTGGTCCGCATTGAAGCAGAGCGAATGAGCGGCAAATTCAAGTTCGGGCAAAACCTGAACAACGCCCGCCGGCAAGCCGTCGAAAATGGACTGGCTGACCGGGGGCGTCCGCTCGATCTGGACACTATGGAGTTGATGCGCAAGTTTTGCCCCGCTCATCGTGAGAGCTAGCGGATTTCCGAAGGACTCTTGCCTGTATACTGCTTGAACTGGCGGCTGAAGAAGAAAATATCCCGGTAGCCGAGCGCGTCGGCTACTTCCGTCACGTTCATTCCGGCATGCATAAGCAAATGCTGGGCCCTTTCTATGCGGGTGCGGATCATGAAGGATTGTACCGACAAGCCGATAATTTCGCGAAACTTGATGGAAAAATAACGGGGAGAAAGCTGAGCCCGTTGCGCCAAATCTTCCACGCGATGCGGAATGCCGGGATGCTGCCGGATATAATTCGCGCTTTCCTGGATCGCTTCCAGCAGCTGATTGCTTCCTTTGCGCTCAATGGGGCTCGCATGATCCTCCCGCAGCAAATGAAGCATCAGCTGCTTTAATATTAATTGCGCTTCAATTTCGGCAGCGTACGTTTTGACGAGAAACAACCGCACATAACGCGACAGCAGATGCTCAAAGTCTACTGTTTCGTTTAACAAGCGGTAAGGGCGGGGGACTGCCTTAACAGACTCCTTAACATCAAAATGAATATAAGTTAAAACAAGCGGATGCTGTGGATGATGAGTGGCGCTCGTATGGTCGCCTGGGCGAAATAAGAAGCAGCTGCCCTTCTCGATTAGGAAAAGCTCTCCATTCAGCTCCAATTCTCCACTTCCGCTCCATACATAAAAAAGATCATAATTTGCCATTGGCTTTTCGCGTTTTTGCCATTTCCATCCTGGTTCACATACGATTTTTGCAAAGTATGGAAGCAGCACAAAAGACGATGGTTCAATGTGAAGCATGCGAGACAATTCCTCCAAACAAACTAGCTATATTCAATACATATCGTTATAAAGGTATCCGTTGCCATCATACAATGCCCATTATACAGGGTGCAAGGGGCATTAGGCTATCTGGAACAGCCAAATTCAGACAGATTGCCAGGAGCAATTATACACCTTTCAAGGCTATAAGGTCGATAAAAACATTTTGTTGCCTTTTCATGAATCTGCGTGGCCTTCGTTAATGAAAAAATGATATAATAACAGCTAATCGGTTTCGGATTTGAAACCCGGATATATTAGAACGATTTTTTGGAAGGATGGAATGAGGTCTATGAACCCACTTGTCCAGCAATTGAATGCCACAATCGAACGCGAGAACAATCATGTTTTTGATATGCTGTCCTCGCTCGGCAAAGCGATCTATTTTCCAAAGGAAGGCATCCTGAGCCAATCCGCCGAAGCGAAAGCAAAGGCGAAGAAGTTCAATGCTACAATCGGCATAGCAATCGAAGACGGCCAGCCGATGCATTTGAAGGTTATCCAAGACACATTGTCCGCATACAATCCGAAGGACATTTATGAATATGCGCCCCCTGCAGGCAAGCCGGAGCTCCGTTCCGCATGGCGAGCAAAGATGCTGAAGGAAAATCCGACACTTGAGGGGCAAACTTTTGGCAATCCGGTCGTTACCAACGCTTTGACGCACGGTCTGAGCATAGTAGCGGATCTGTTTGCCGATGCCGGTGATGCCGTTATTTACCCAAGCAAAAATTGGGAAAACTATGAGTTGACTTTCGGCGTTCGCAGAGGCGCCACAATCGTCGAATACCCGCTCTACAATGATGATATGCGTTTCAATAGCGAAGGTCTGCGGCAAGCCCTGCTTGCGCAAAAGGATCAAGGCAAAGCAATCGTATTGCTCAACTTCCCGAACAATCCGACCGGCTATACGCCCGGCCCGCAGGAAGGCGATGAAATCGTCGCGGCGATCCGCGATGCGGCCGAAGCCGGCATCAATGTCGTCGCTGTTACAGACGATGCTTATTTCGGTCTGTTCTTCGAGGATTCCTTGCATGAATCGCTATTCGGCAAACTGGCGAATGTACATCCGCGCGTACTTGCCATTAAAGTCGATGGCGCAACCAAAGAAGAATATGTGTGGGGCTTCCGCGTCGGCTTCATTACGTATGCTGCCCAATCCGGCGGACTGCTCAGCGCATTGGAGCAAAAAACATTAGGCATTATTCGTGCTACGATTTCCAGCGGCCCGCACCCGTCGCAAACATTTGTCCTGCATGCGCTGCAATCGCCTGAGTTTGAAGCTCAGAAGGCCGAGAAATTTGCCATTATGAAAGGCCGCGCCAACCGCGTTAAAGCTTTGCTCGATAGCGGGCGCTACGACGATGCCTGGACCTATTACCCGTTCAACTCCGGCTATTTTATGTGCCTGAAGCTCGGCGGCGGCAATGCAGAAGCAGTGCGTACCCGTCTGCTGGACGAATACGGCGTCGGTACGATTGCGCTGGGCGAGACCGATCTGCGCGTTGCCTTCTCTTGTATCGAAGAAGAGCATCTAGAAGAACTGTTCGACACAATTCACAGAGCTGTTGTTGATGTTGCAGCAGCGGTGAACCAATAATAATAGAAAAGAACCTTTCCTTTATTCAAAAAGTCGCTGCCTCAATTGAATAAGGAAAGGTTTTTGTTCATTCAGTTTCTGCCGGGTACTTCAGCCTTTTGTAGCACTTCTCAAATACACCGCCATCATAGGCCGCGTAGTCCTCCGGCAGCTCGTCAAGCCTCACGCTGGCTCCCCCCAGCTCAGCAGACCGCTGAGCGGCAATCGCCGCCATTTCCGCTTCCAGCAGCGCCGCAAAAGGGACAGGGGCCGGGGCATCGCCTGCCAAGTAGGGCAGCACCGCTTCCAGCAGCCCCTTATAAAGTCCGGCATTATCTACCACTATATGCTCTGCCTGCCGTTCCGTGATAACGGTCGCATAAAATGGCAAGTAGCCGGCTGTCTCACCGATGCTGACAACACCTTGACGGCCATCGGACCAGGTTAGTTCGACCTGCCGCTGACTTCCTGAGCGTCCAAGATGGCGAACGGATGCAATACCGGAACCAAGCAGGCCGTGCAGCAGGCTGTAGGCATGGATGCCGTAGTTGAACTCGTCTACAGAGCAGCCGGCAAGGCCGTACACCCATTTATCCTCCTCATTCCTCCCGCCGCTCCATGCTGCAACTTCCCGGCAGTAGCGCAGCGCCGAACCGCCTGTTAATAAAGCGCCATTCGCGACCCAATCCGCCATTTGCCGCAAATGGCGGACTCGGCCGGCAAGCGGCTTATCAATAAAGACCGCTTTGCCTGCGTCTATAAAAGGCTGCGCCCGTTCTATATGTACATCCCAATTGCAGCTGTGGATCAGCACGGCATCGACCAGCGGCACCATTTCCTCCAACGTTCCGCATACAGCTGCAATTCCGAATTTGTCTACGAACGCCTTCGCGTAGCCTGCCGGATGAATGGCGCCGCTGTCAAATACCGCTGCAACCTCGTGCCCCATGCTGCGAATGATCGGAACAAAATTTTCCGGATGAGAAGTATCAAGATCAACAAGACCAATTTTTATCGCCGTCATGATTGCTCGTTCCCCTTTTTCAAATGCTGTTCATATTCTGTCCCGATATGGAGCGCCCCGCCTGTCGTCGCATAAAAGCGATCATCCAGCCGGTAGACGCCGCTGTCCGCATCGATCCAAGCAGCGCCGGCAAGCGGGTGCATATGCTTCATTTTGTCCCAGTCACGATAATTTTGATGGCCGTTCGTTTCGATTACGCCAATTTTCATCCCCGGGAGCAAAGGCAGGTGCGCAGCTAAAGCTTTGTTCCAATCAGCCAGGAAGGGATTGGCCGTCAGATCGGCACAAAAGCATGGAATATGGCTATCCTGCGCCAATTTGGCAATTTTCAGGCTCATACTCATCGTCTTGGCAACCGGCTTCAGCGCAAACGCGCCATAACCCAATTCCATTCTTGCCCGTGCATCGCATTCATCATGGACGCTCTCATCCGCAGCAAGCCGCACCGGCAAATCAGAGACGTCGCTCCGGTCCTCTTCTGCAAAAGGCTCCTCAAACAGCACAATATGCGCCAAGGCTCCGATTTTATCTGCATAATCGAGCAATTGCAGCAATCTGTCCTTAGTATCATAACGGCCATTGGCATCCAAATAGTAAGCAATTTTCCCATCTGCTGTATATGGTGTTGTATATCGTGAGGCAATGCGATGCACCTGGGCTAGCCGCTCCTTGTCCCATGCAACCATTTTGGCCCGATCCCCGTCACCGTCCGGATCAGCGCCTACTTTAATTTTTAGTAAACAGCAGCCCTCCGTAAGCAACTGCACCAGTCCTTTCTCATCCATCCCGTAAGGAACAAGCGGAATGCTGGCCAGCGCATGCTGTTTCTCCTTTAATACATCACGATAGGCAGCAGGGATCAGTTCCTTAAAGGAACATTGCTTCCCTCTGCTATACAACCCCCATGCCGCCTGATCGACAGCAACAAGCGCATTTAGCGCAAACGTGCTGCGCAGCCCGGAGCCGGCTATGTGTTCTCTGCCGTAAGCAAGCACTTGCGGAAACAGGCGGTCAATCAGCTCAACCGGCGATGCAAACTCCGTCCCGGCCGCAAGCCGCAGCGCATATTGCGTAAGCTCAGCCATCTTCTCATTGCCGGTCTTTTCCCCGCAATGAACGAAGACGTCGGGATCAGACCACAATACGCTTTGTACACCAACACCTATCCCTGCCCTGCCTTCCTCATCATATAAGCCGACTACAGCCTGCCAGAGCTCTGACAAATAAGCGCCTTTAAAACCAAACGGCGATATTAACGGCTCCTTAATGATCGCCATAGCTGAATCTGCCACCCTTGCCATCCTCTTCACCTCACCTCTTGTTTCTAATGTATATCTTACTGTACTTCTTGAAATAAATAAACTGTTTTGTGTATGAGAAGAAACGGCTGACGCCATCCTTGGCGCGAGGCAAGTTTCTTCCCCTGAAATTTTATAGAATTTAGCAGGTAAAACATATAAATTCTATAAAATCAAAAAAGACTATTCCCTTCCAGCGGCACATGCCAACTGAATGAAAATAGTCTTTTCCATCATTATTACTTGCTTACTTTAACTTGTTCAGAGGTGCCTGAGCTTGCTTCCTCGCCCTTGCTTTCGGCGCCACCGTTAGCTTTTTTCGCCTCTTCCTTCTTTCTTGCATTAGTCAGCTCCTGCTGGCCTTTTGTTTCGATCGTCTTGAGCGCTTCATCAAGCGAAATTTTTCCGTCTGCAGCCTGCTGCAGTTGCTCTTGTGCGACCGTATAGAACGGCTGATAGAAATCCTGCGGCATCTTGCCGTAGAAGCGCTCCGACGGGTTAACCCGCGGCTTCAAGGCATAGAAGGCTTCCATATTTTTACCGTCTTTATCTTTAATATATTTGGTCCGCGCCATCATGCTGCCGCGGCTCGTTCTTGACAGCAGCTTGGCCGCATCGTCGCCGTTTATGTACTTTACGAGTTCCCATGCTGCCTTCTGGTTTGGCGAACTTGCGCTGATGGCAAAAATTTCCGACGTGCTCATCGAGGAGCCATAGTCCGGATTGTTCGGATCTACCGGCTCGGACACGATTTCCCAATTGAATGGTTTAATTTTTTTGGAACGCTCGGTCGCTTCCTTTAGCTCATCCATGAAATAAGTGCTGTTGACCGTCATTGCCGCTTTTCCGGCAATAAAAGAATTTTGCCCCAAGTAATCCTCATAGCTGCCGCCGTTGAAATCGTTTTGCGGAGCCGCTGTCTTCAACGCATCGATTCCCAATTGGAAGGCTGCCTTCCAGGCATCGGTATTGATCGACAGCTTGGTCATTTCGGGATCGGACATGACGAGCCCTTGACTGAAGCCGATCGTCATCCCCATATCGAATGGCGAGCCCTGATACCCCATGTATAGTCCATATTCGCGGTTTTCCGCCGAGCCCGTAGACGGGAAGCGTTTCGCTAGATCGACAATTTCTTTCCAGCTCATTTTGTTTTTTGGCGGCTCAATGCCGTGCTTGGCGAACAGATCAGCATTGTAGTACAGGCCCTGGCTGTAAAAGGATGGCGACAAGCCGTACAGCTGGCCATTAGCCTGCTCCTTCAGAAAATCGATAATGCCGGGCAAAATTTCATTGCCGAGAAAATCCTTTTCCGCAAGCATTGGGCTTAAATCTACCAAGGCGTCCTTTTCAGCCAGCTTTTTATATTGATCCGTGTTCAACATAAGGACGTCCGGCTTTTCTTCCTCCAAAAATTTGTTGAACGCCTCGTCGGGATCCATACTTTCATTTTCCATATTCGCATACATGCTGCGCTGACTGACAACTTGAATTTCTACATTGGGAAATTTCGTATTGAACAAATTTCCATATTGCTGGAAAAAGTTTTGTTCATCCCAGTACATAACCTTAACGACAGCTGTTTCTTCTGTTTTTAGGGAGTCGGAATTGCCTGAGCATGCTGCAGTCAAGACGGATACGCCGAGCAGCGCCGCAAGCACGGTCCCCTTTTTAACCATAACCATTAGTGCCCTCCTAACTTTATTCCTTTCTATTTTAGCATACTATCTACCAGTAAAATCCTTAAAAAAAACATAAGATTTTGCAGATTAGCGATGCAGAGCACTAAAAAGCTATTCTGTCAGAGCAAATTTCTCTGCAAGAATAGCCTTTTAGTACCACTATCCATGAGGCTGCGCGGCCTCTAGTATATCGACTCATTAACGCTCCGGCAAGCCCCTCACATACTCATCCGAAAGCTTCATCAATTCCATTATATAATCATAATGATCGCGATATTGGCTGAAATCTTCAACCGGCTCCAGCGTATTCAGATCAAAAGCTTCGCCATCCTCGAATCCTTTGCCCGGCACGAACATAATTTCATTGTTGAAGAACGAGCCTGTTGGCATATAGTATCGCATCCCAAAGACATTATTCGCAGCATTGAGCAAATCTTGGCCGAACACAGTATAACCCTCTCGCTTAAGGGAAATACCCATCAAATTGGCGATTGTCGGCATAATGTCAACCTGTCCGCCCACATTCGTCAATGTCTTCCCTTCGATTCCGGGCACATGAACGATGAACGGGATATTAAAACGGCTGATTCTTTCCTCATATGAAATACCCAGTTGCTCCTTTACCCACTCCGGATCATTGTCCTTCGTTTGCATACCGAAGTGATCGCCATACAGCACCAGTACGGTATTATTCCATATGCCCGCTTCTTTTAATCCGTCTATGAATTGGCCGATCGCTTCGTCCGTATAATGAAGCGCGTGAATGTAATTGCCAAGCTGTTTGCCTTCGAGCGAGTCCGGCAGCGTCATGCCGCGCAGCTCAACCGGCACTTTGAACGGATGATGGCTGGATAAGGTTACGATTTGGGCATAGAAGGGGATTTCTTGCTTATGCAGCTCTTCTAGCTTCTCCAATGCGACCCGGTAGATTTCCTTATCGGACGAGCCAAGCACACTAAATTGGTCATTGTTGAAAAAAGGCTTATCATAATATTTCGTAAAGCCAAGCGCCGGATATAGCTTGTCGCGATTCCAGAACGTTACATCGTTCGGATGGAATGTATTCGATTCATAGTTTTGCTTCGCCAGCAGTTTCGGCAAGCTCGGAAAATCGCGGTCTCCATAGCCTTTGGACATCGCAAGCTTGCCATTCGGATAGATGCCTGTATTCGACAAAAATTCGGCGTCCGACGTATTGCCTGGTCCTACTTGTTGAAAGAAATGCGGAAAATATAAGCTGTCCTCGATCAATCGATTCAGCACGGGCGTAACTTCTTGGCCGTCAACCTTCAGATTGATCGCCAGGTTCTGGAACGCCTCCATCTGAATAACAATGACATTCATCCCCTTCGCTGCGCCGAAATAATTAGGGGAACCCGCTTTGACCGCTTCATTGCCTTCCATCTGATAAGAGGACTGCAGTGCTGCCAGAGCTTTGGCAACATCCGTCTGCTTACCGCCTGATTTGCTTTCCTTCATTGCCGTCGCCACCTGATAATTGAGCACACCCAACCGTTCCGCCTGCACCAGCTCATTGGAAATATCTCTATCCACGCGAATGTAAACAAACGACACAGCAATGCAAACGACTCCAATGATCAGTACGTAAAGCGGTTTTGCAATCGATTTACTTTGTGCAAGCTGGGATCTTCTTCTCAAAGTAACAAGCCATAGTATGCTCAATAAAACAACATCTATGAAAAACAAGAAATTTGTCAGTTGAATCGATGATTCCACGCTGTCGCGAACCTGACCTACCTGATTAATGCTATGAAGTGCGGCATATGTGGGCACGCTGCCAAAATAATTGAAATACACCGTTGATGCGAACAAAATGAACGACATCACCACATTCAGAACGCCGAATACCAGCGGCTTCCATCTTGCTGTAGTGATTAACTCTAGTAAACATAGAAAGACTAGTACAGAGACGGCATCAGCAGGCAGCCTATCATATTGTATGCCTTGAAATACAAATTGACGAAAAAGCAGTATTTTTAGCATTATCAAGATAAAGGTAACTGCCATCGGTGATTTGCGGTAACTGTTCATTATAAGCGTCAAGCTTGCTCACTCTCCTTCTGCGTATTGTACTGCGCAAGTTGCATTCTTTCAATGGAACATTCTTTCAATGGAACATTCTTTCAATGGAAATAAGAAAAACCGCCAGCATTTGACGGTTATACGTATGAAAATTTTTGAATCGATATGCTAGTTTGTCTCTTTTTGCTCTCTCGCCTTTACCAGCTCCTGAGAAGCCTTGGTCTCTATCGTTTGCAGCGCATCATCCAGCGATTTTTTGCCTTCCTCGGTCGCTTGAATTTCTTCGTCTACCAATTTGTTGAAGGCCATTATAAATTCATAAGGAACTGCAGAAAAAAACCGGCCTTTCACATCCTGAATCGGGTTTAAGGCATAAAAAGCTTCAATATTTTTTCCGGGGCGTTCCTTAATATGCTTCGTCCTTGCCAGCAAATTCGCATGGAATGTACGGGATAGAAATTTTGCCGCTTCATCGCTATTAATATATTTAACCAACTCCCAGGCCGCTTTGGCATTAGGAGAATTTGCCCGAATGGCGAAAACGTCGGATGCTATGAACACTCCTCCCGAGCTCGCGTCATTGGGGTCAGCCGGCCCCGGAACGAGTCCCCAGTTTATGTCTTTATTTAATTGTTCCGCATTTTGTTCAATTTGGTCCATATAGTACGGGCTGTTGACTGTCATCGCCGCCTTGCCGTTTATAAACGGGTCATTGCTCAAATAGCCGTTGTTGCCCTGCTCCTCGGAAGGAGCAATCACATCCTTGGCCGCAATCGCAGTTTCAAACGCCTTTTTCCATCCCTCCGATTGCAGGGTGATTTTCGTAACGTCCGCATCGTTGGCCGTCAGCCCTTCGCTCCACCCGATTGTCAGCCCCATATGGTAAAAGTCCATATAGTTTAAGCCATACGCCTCATTTTCCTTATTGGGAAAACGCTTGGCCAGCTCCAAAATCTCCTTCCAGCTCATCCCTTTCGCGGGGATTTCAATGCCATATTTACTAAACAAATCGGCGTTATAAAATATCGCTTGGCTAATAAAGGTCGGCGTCAGGCCGTAAAGCTTGCCCCCGCCCTGTTCTTTCAATTTATCGATAAATCCGGGGAAAATATCCTCGCCTTTAAAATCCTTTTCCTGCAGCATCGGCTCCAAATCCATCAACTGATTGTTAGCTGCCAATTGCTTATATTGCGTATGGTCGAGCGCCACCACATCCGGTGCTTCGTTTTGCAAAAAGCTGTTCCATGCTTCCTCAGGACCGAGGCGCTGCTTATATTCTTCCAGCACGTGCTGGCCGATGACCTCCACCTCAATATTGGGATATCTGGCATTGAATAAATTCCCATATTCCATCATGAAGACCTGTTCATCCCAATAAAGAACCTTTACTGTTGCCTTCTCTTCTTTCATCGCATCGCTGTTCCCCCCTGAACAAGCAGAAGCAAAAATCGATGTTGCTGCTAGTGCCGACAGCACAGCAGCGCTTTTTAAACGTTTCATCATTACCCTCCTAAAATTGTATCTATCCCAACAATAAAGCCGAATTCTTAACAATTTCATAAAAATAGCGAGGGGAAAAGGGAGGGGATTTCTTAATATTTTCATAAGTTCTTATGCCGTATGTAAAGAAACCTAAAACAGCAATCCCGAAAGTGTCCTCAAGCCGAGGTCTTCCGGGACTGCTGTTGTTTATACTTATTGCTTAATGCTGATCAGACGAGGCTGCATGGAAGCAAGCTCAATAAGACTTGTATTGGAGACTTCATCGTTAAGCAAATCAGTCCATCTTGAAATCGTATTGCCTTTATACTTCATATAAACCCGTTTCGGGTCACCGTTGTAATTACCGATATTGATGAGCAGCTTGCCCTTGTGTTCGGCACTTCGCCACTCAACCCCCTGTACCGGCTGGCCGGACTCTGCATCAATCAGCATCACCTTATTTAACTGCCGCTGATCCAACAGCTGCAGCAGCGCAGCCCGAATTTGCGCTGTGGATAATGACTTGGAAATCGTTGTCGTCCCCGGATGCTGCAAAACAGCATCTCTGACGGCTGCCGATAGCATCTGATTATGCTCGCTATATTTAAGCGTTTGCTCTCCCTCTCCGATAACGAACAAGGAACCGCCTGCCTCGACAAACGCCTTAAGCGCCTGCGCTGTTTCTGCTTTCACATGCGTCACTCCAGCAAGAATAATTACCTTGTATTTCAGTAATTGTCCTTCTGCAGCTTGCTTCTCCGTTACAAAACCGACTTTTTGCCCGCTCAGGCTGGCTGCTTCATAGGCTTTGCTTACCACATCGGGATAGTCCGCCGCATAAACCATCGAAGGCAGCGAATACAGAATCGCCGTATTGGCCTTTGCCTGCTGAAGCGCCGTTACTTCCTCCGCCAGCCGGTTCAAATCCAGACTCGTACGGCCTACCGCTGCGGTTACATCGGGACGATGCAAAATGCTCCCATAAAAATAGCTCTTCGTATCATAGCTTCTTTCCCACACCCAGATCGTCGATGCGCTTCTTCCATGGACAGCCCCTTGCCAAAGAACGGAGCGCACATGGGTAACCTGTTCCGGTACATAGCGATTGTCCCGGTCGGCGATCAGATGATCCTCGGAGTTAAAGATAGGCGCCTTTTTCAATGAAGATTGCAGATCGTAGAACCGCAATTCATTTAATAGACCCGGCATGCCCATATCCAGGTAGCTGACATTGTCATCGCCGTTAATTTGGCTGAACTCGGTGAATCGCTCCGGGTCGACTCCCCACACAAGCGCACCGCGCAAAAACCCTCCATTCATCGTTTTACTGTGCAGCGGGATGTCCGGCGCCTGTTCCTTAATAATATCAGCCATCCATTTATGCCAATCCCCGAATACAGTATTGTTAAACAGCACCCAATCATAAAAATGCGGAGTAGCTTGAATGCCGCTTGGCATGGGCACATCGGCAAATGCGCTGTAAGCTGTACCGTAAACCTGGTTCAGCTTCCCGATGTCGTCATAGAGCGAAGACAAGTATTGCTGCCATGCCAGCAAATACACAGTCTGCTTGTTCGTTTCATAAACCGGTTCATTGCTGATCGTAATGCTGTGCAGCGCAGGCGCATCCTTGACGAGCGGAATGAGCGTCCGCAAATATTGCTCCAGCATTTCCCTAGCCTGCGGATGATCGATATTGTATTTAATAAATTGCGAGTTATCTGCAAACCTTGCTTCCGGCCATTTCGCAAAAGCCCACTCCGGGAAGTAATGCGGAGAAATGAGCAGGTTTACCGCGATATTATTGTTGGCTGCTTTTTGCAATTCCTTTAAAATATCTTTTTCAATCGTCTCGGTGGAAATGGCATATTCTTTGCCCGGCTCACTTGCATAAACTTGCTCAAAGCCCGAGTTTTCCAGCAAATTTTCACTACTGCCTTCTTCAGTCATGCTAACATCGTCCACCCACACCTTGCCGCTAATGCCTTCCGATACGATCAGAAAAGGGAATCTCGTTTCGTTCTCTCCGGTCGTATACGACATTTGCTGCTCTGTCCAATCATAGCTCCCTTCTGGAAACTTCTTCCGTACTGCCCAGTTGGCTCCGCCGGGGAACCATACATTGCTCACTTGCTCTCCCTTGACCCATGCTTTGATCACATACGTCGTGTTTGGCTTGACTGCAACATTTTGCATGACGTTCAAATAAACTTGCGGCGCCTGCGGGCTGGCATTCGTAATGCGGATTGAACCATTTCCCGATTTGTACACCGAATGGTCAATAACTGCCGATGCGTTGACCGCGCCTGCTTTATTGATTGACCAACCCCGCAAGCTGCCCGGCTCTTTAATTACACTCGACAACCCGATTTCCATCTGGATTGTATTCGTCCCGTATCCTTTAAACTGCGGGATATCCGCTCGCACTTGCCCGAAATGACCGTAACCGGTGAAAAATACCGGACGTTTCTTGGCAACCGCTTCTCCCGGCGCAATCGTATCCGCAAGGAATGAATAATCGTTAATTTCGATGGACTCCCCTGTTACATAACGGGGAAGCTCCCAGGGGCTGGCCGTGCCGTTCAGATAAGCTTGCAGCCTGCTTTCAGCTTCGGCATGCAGCTTCTCCAGCTCCTCCGCCACATACTGTGCCCGCTCCAAATAGCCTTGCGCGATGTCTTGTCGACCGTAAGTGAGAAAATTTTTGATTACGGTGTAGTTTACATTCTCATAGTCCGTTGCCAAATCGCTCGTCTCGGCATCCTTCAACAGCTGCTCCAATTGAGGCAGCCTGGCGGCAATCGCGTCAAATCTGACCTTCAATGCTGCCGCATCGGCAAGGACGTTGATCGTCTCCGTTCGGCTAAGCTGAATGCCGGAGCCCTGCTCGGCAGCGACCGCTTCCAGCATATGTTTACCTGGCGAGAGCTGGCCCACTGTAAGCTGTTTGCGCAGCACGGTTTTCGGCGGCACTGTTATTGTGCCTTGGATTTGCAGCAGCGGAACCGCTAGATCGACGGTTAACGGCTCATCGCTGTAATTGGGAATCGAAACCGTATAATCGTTCGGCTCGACGCCGGCAATAATCCACATATCCCATTTCTCATCGGGCCCGACAGGCTTTAACAACGCGAATTGGGTCGGGTCTTTGAAGCGGCCGATGCCGCCTGTCCATTCAATATAGCCCTTTCGCTCGCCGCCATCATTATCATTAATCAGCATAGAAAAATAGAACTGCGGCGGCATTCCTCCAGCAAAGATCGCCTCCCATGGCAGCCTTGCTTCATATATCGTTTCATTGCCGTAGCGGACCGCCTGCAGCTCAATGGCTTCCCGGCCCAAAGTTCCTGTACCAGCACTCCATTGTGCTGTCTGCGGCTCGCCACCCACAAGCGCCAGGCCGTATTCCGGACCGTAAGCAATTCCGTCCGCACTAAAGGCAAGCTGCAAGCTGTCGCCTTTCCACATCATATCCCCGGCAAACGCTTTATGCGTATTATCCGTTACTTTAGCGGCCATATAAAAATAGTCTTCATCGTAAGCATACTTGATTTTTCCGGAAAGATCGCTTTCTCCTTTCCAATCGCTCATCTGCACCTGCCGTTTTGCGTCTGCCGGCAGTTCAATTCCGGCCTGACCTGCCCAGTCGTCCAGATCGCCGTCGATCGAAATATGATCGGCTGCCAGCAGCGGCAGCAGCTTGCCGCCCCCCATCTTGCTAATATATGAATCCAGATCAAGTAAAGACTCACCGACAATTCCCGTTATAACGTCATAGTGGAATGTCGATACGAAGCTGTCAAAAAGCCCCGCCTTCGCGGCATAAGCTTTAATGGTTGACTCCCGCTCCAATGAAATTGGCTGTGAATAAATGATTCTAGTGGCGGAGCTGCGCGGATCCGTACCATCCAGCGTATAATAGAGCGTCGCTCCCGCAGTAGGAGATGACAATTGAACCGCCGTGCCGCTAACTACTGTGCCGGCGCCCGGAGCGGCCTGTACTGGCTTGGTCATATTTTGCAGCGGTTGAACCCGGATATGGTCAAAAATATACGTAACCTCTGCTCTTCCTTCAAAGTCAAAGCCGCCGAAGGAATAGAAGTTAATCATCGTAATTTTGTTTTTCGCCGTCGGCAGTTCCGTAAGATCAAGTTCAACTGTGTTCCACTCGCCGGCTTTCATTTTTGGCAATTGACGCTCATATACGATGCCCGCCGCATCGGCGATTTTAAGCGAGAGCGGTTCGCGCGGGCCATTGGTTTGCGTTATAGGATATACGTCAATCAGCATTTTTCCCATACTGGAAAGATCCAGCTGTCCACCGGTGTTCCAGGTATAGTTGACCCAGCTCCTTACACCAGCATTCATCCGGTAAGTCGCTTGCGACGCATATTGACCCTCTGTTCGCGGATAGGTAATCTGTGTAACAGTAAGTTCGCCTGCCGGCGAATTGGAGGTCGCCCATACTCCCGGTTCTTCAAAACCGTTGAGCACCACAGCCCCTTCATTTGCCGGGCCCGCCGGGCCGCCAACAGCTTGGGAAACGCTAATGCCCGGCAGCGAACCGGCATCGCACATGGCCAATACGAGGCAGCAAATAAGCAGACGCACTGCCGCTCCCTTCCAAACGCTCTTTCCCCTTTTCATCGCGTCACTCCTTTGTAATCATACTCAAACCGGTAATTTGTCTCACCCGCTAGCCCTTTACGCCAGTCCACGACACCCCCTTCTCGATCAGCCGCTGGCAAGCGCTAAACACGATCAGCAGCGGCAATGTGGATATGACCAGGCTGGCCATCAGCACATTTGTATCGAATTCCGGACGGTTCTGAAAGTCGTTGAGCGCTACTGTAAATGTCCATACCTCCTGCTTACGGGCAATAACGAGCGGCCACATAAACTCATTCCATACCGCGATAAATGTCATTACAGCGACAACGGTCAAAATCGGATAGGACATCGGCGTCACAATGCGGGCAAAAATGTTCAGCTCGCGAGCGCCGTCAATCCGCGCCGCCTGCAGCAGCTCTCCGGGCAGCTGATCGAAGAAGCCTTTAAACAAAAAGATGACGATCCCCCAGGCGCTATGCGGTAAAATAATTCCCCACAGCGTATTGACCAAATTCAATTTTTCCATCGTCAAATAAAGCGGGACGAGAATCGCAATTTCCGGTACCATTAATGTCGCTACAAAAAATAAAGTCAGCCAGCGCGACGTCCGCTTGCTTACAAGATGGGATAGCGCATAGCCTGCAAACCCGCCGACAATGAGCTGCAGCAAGATCGAAGCCGCCGTCACGATAAAGCTGTTTCCCAAATAATGCTGAAATCCGATTTCACTACCGCTTCCAAGCTTCCATAGCACCAAATAATTGTCCAGTACACGCAGCCAATTCCCTTGCTGGGTTACCGAGACAACCTCGCCGGCCAAAAAATGAACCGAGCCAAGAAATTTGGCGGCCTCCGCCGCTACGGTGCCTGCGGCTGCCTGCTCCCGTTCTCCCGTCCAGCGCGGTCCGACCGCGCCGTACCACTCGAATGCCGAATATTGCTTCTCCTTAATAATCGGAAGCTTGCTTTGGATCAGCGATTCCTTGAACAAGGGTGTAGGAACGATCTCCGCACGTCCTGTATTGAACAAATAAGCCGGCGTGTTCGCTTCATAAATTTGCCGATCACCGCGGATGCCGATAATTTTCATTTCGCCGATCGGTTCATTTTGCAGCTTTTTCCATGTGAACCAGGTTGCTTTCATCGCATCCAGCTCATATTCCTCCATACTTCCGTCTGCGCCCTCCTCCGGGTACTGCAGCTGCAATACAATCGTCTGAGGCTGCTTGGGCAGCCATTTGGGCGGGAAAATATAGATCGACATATTGTCTTTCATGGAGGAACTGATCATCCAGAAGAGCGGCACAAGCGACAATACAATAAAGGCAATCGTCACAGCATAAGCTGTATACGTCAAGCTTCTTTGCCCTTTTTCACGATAGGGTCTGGCTTTCATTGTTTCTCTCCTTTCCATGCTTCGTCTACTCATTGCCGCGCGAAAATCTAAGCTGCAAATACGTTATGGCGGCTATAATGACGAACATGATCATCGAGATTGCTCCAGCCGTTCCAAATCGGTATTCCCGGAATGCGCTATCGAAGACGAGCATCGACAGCACAGTCGTACTATTAACCGGCCCGCCCCCTGTCATCACATAGATTTGATCGAAGGCAAGAAAAATGCTGGCCGTAAAGCTTATAAACTGGATGCCAATGACAAAGCGCAGTCCCGGCAGAGCGATATAGCGCATGCGCTGCCATGGGCTGGCGCCATCGATTTTGGCCGCTTCCACGATTTCACGGGATACCCCCTGCAGCGCGGAATAGTAGATTAATAGAGCAATACCGCCTCCCAGCACAGATGGCAAAATAATCGCAATCTTGGCCATATTGGGGTCATTCAGCCAGCCGTAAGGGCCAAGGCCGAGTTTGCCGAGCCAGCTGTTTAACAGCCCGTAGTCCGGATGGTAGATCCACTTCCACAATATATAAGTGGCAATCGACGGCGTCGCTGCGGGAACTAAATAAAAGAAACGATAGATTGTATTGCCTATCCGAATTTCATTAAGCAGCAGCGCCTGTAAAATAGGTATCCAAAACGTCAGCAGCAAATAGAGCAAATAAAACATAAACGTATTGTACAGCGCTGTCCAAAAATAAGAGGACTGCAATAGCAGCGCATAGTTTTTTACACCGACGAATGTCCCGGGGGGATCCATTACCCGATAATCGAAAAAACTCATATAGACCGCTTGGGCCAGCGGTATATATTTGAACAGTAAAAAGGCGGCGATCGCCGGGGATAGGAAAGCTATGCCTACCCATGAAACCCGGCGCCGCGTCATTACCGGCCTTTCCCTGCGAATTACGGCCGCAGTTTTCATCTATTTAACGCCTCTCTCACTTTTTTGCATCTTTATTGTATGGATCAACGACCTCGCGCTGCGCAAGCGCTTCTGCTTCCGCCAGCGCCGTTTTAGGATCCGCATTGGCATCTGTCAGTACCTTCTGCACGGCTTTAACCACATATGGCGTCAGACGCTCCTTTAGGAAATACTCCAATTGCGTATTCTCGGCCGCCTGAATGACGCCGTTCACAATATCTGCCGGCACGTCCTCTGTAAATTTACGCGGATCAACATCGCTGCGTACAGCGAGCATATTAGGAACAGTCCCATTCTCGGCTTGTTTTTGGAGCAGCCGCTCCATCGCTTCCTTGGAAGAACGGAATTGAATGTAAGTCCAGGCTGCGTCCTGCTTTTCCTTTGATATTTTCGGATTAATGATCCAGTATTGGCCGCCTGTCTGCGAAGGCGCTACTCCCGCGGGTCCCGCCGGGAACGGCGCAAATCCCATCTGCTCCGGATCCGCTCCGCTGGCAAACATGCCGCCGAACCAATCGGAAGCGCCTAATATCATCGCTGCGCGCCCTTGGGCAAAATCTTTTTTGTTGTCGTTAATACCTTGCAGTACATTCGTCTGCACCGCCTCATATTTCCATTTCAAATCTTTATAATACTGCAATGCAGCAACGGTCGGCTCTTTCGTGAAATTCAATGTCACGGTCCCGTCTTCGTTACGGGTCGTCAAGTCGCCGCCTGCCTGCCAGACATAATATTCAAAAAACCAGTCCGCCCACTCCATGCCAAGAAGCGCATACCCGTATTGCTGTTTGTCCGGCTTGCTTAATTTTTGCGCATAGCTCGCAAACTCCTGCCAATTGACCGGAGGCTTCGCCGGATCAAGCCCCGCTTCCTGGAACAGATCTTTCCTGTACATCAGTCCCATCACATACATATTGTTTGGTACGCCGTAGATTTTGCCATCTACCGTCGCTGTCGCCATCGATGAAGGGATAAATTTATCCTTATCGGCGTATTCGTTCCAATACGATGTCAGATCAAGCGCCAGCCCTTGATTGATCCAGTCGCCAATAACCGGAAAATGCGCCAGGTGATAAGCGTCCGGCCCTTGCCCGCCGGCCATAGCCGTTACAAACACTTGACGGTCGCTTTCCCCCTTCGGAGCCTGCTCATGATTCACTTTAATATGCGGATACTTCTGCTCAAATTCAGCAAACAGCTCGTCATACACCGCTTTAACCTGATTATTCGGGTCCGGCTTATCCCAGACTGTAATCTCTACCTTTTTTTCCGGTTCAGGCTTATCTGCGGTTACTTCTGTCCCTCCCTTGTTTTGTCCATTGGCGGGCTTCTGCCCGGCGTTACCGCTGTCGCCGCTGTCGCCGCTGCCGCTGCTGCATGCCGTAAGCAGCATTAAAGCGGCGACCGTTGACAAGACCCATTGCTTCCTCACGTTCTTCACTTGCCGTTCCTCCTTGATTGTGGCAACCCATATTTGAACACGCTTTCATTTTATCCGAGACCCCTTCGGCCCGGAATAGAAAATGGTAACATTCCGCTATGAATAATTCCATCGTTGCTGCCAGGGGAAGAGAAAGCTCAGGCGCGCAAGCTCTCTCTGAATTGTGTAGGCGTCATGCCATAATACTTTCGAAATACACTGGAAAAATAAGCGGCATCTTCATATCCGACAAGCGCGGCGACCTGCTGGATCGATAGTGAACCATCAGCCATCCGTTCTGCCGCATGCTCAAGCCGTACTTTGGTTATATAGTCGCTAAAGTTTTCCCCGTACTTTTCCTTAAACAGCTTCGAAAAATATTTCGCATGAATATAGTAGCGGTCAGCGACCCAGTTCAAAGAAATATTTTCATAATAATGCTGGTCGATGAATTGCTTTACCTCGCTGACAATTTCTTCGCCGCTGCGCTGCTGCCGCTCGCGCCCGGCTTTCATGATGATATCTCCCTGAGCCAGCAAATCCTCGACAGCATCATGCCAGCTGTTGAATGTCTCGATTGCCGGACCGCGCGCTAAAAAAGTGTGCGTATAGCCGGAGCAGCATTTTTGGAAGAAGTACTCGATCTCCGCATATGCTTTTTCAAGCTGGAGCAGGCCGCATTCCGGATTCGCCGCAAGCTTGCTAAAGCGTTGAACCAGCATTTCCCGCAATTGCGCTCGCTGACCATGCTCCAGCACACTGCTTAAATATCGCTCTTCTTCTGAATTGAGCGGAGAAAGCAGCGGCGAATATTGGCCAGACTCTATTTCGAATATGCGCCCGCTGCCATGAACAATTTTGCTCTTAACCGCAAGCAGAGCTGCTTTGTATGATTCGGCCATATTGTCTGCCTTAACCGGCATCCCCATCCCTGCCGTCACCTCTGCCTGCAAGGCCAGGCGGATTTCCTCCATCGTCCGGCTTACCCACAGCTTGCGTCCATTATAGCTGGCAGACATACCGGCTGCTGAAGCAGAACATGACGATACAAGAACGACCATTTCTTGCGGATGATAGGCATGCCTGAACACATGACCCGTCAGCTTTGCTCCCAGCAATTGCTTTTCAATCAGCTGGCGCAGCCTTTTCCATTGCGGCTGGCCAATTTCACCGGCCACTTCAAATACAACAGCGTATCCTTCTTCAATCGGCAAGCCTGGCAGCCGCTCCCCATCCGGCCGGCTGCCTGTCTGTCCGATCAAGCGGGTCAATTGCAAGTCGTTCTTCTCGTCCGCTTGCTCCTTATGACGCTCAAGCAGCTCGCCAAGCAGCCGGTTCAACTCCTTGTCATTGACAGGCTTGAGCACATAATCCTGCACCCCGTATTTTATGGCCTGACGGGCATATTCGAAATCATGATAGCCGCTCACGATGACACAGATTAAATCCGGCCACTTGCGCTTTGCTTCCTGTACTAATTGCAAGCCGTCCAGTTCCGGCATCCGAATGTCTGTCAACATGATTGTTGGCAGCTCCTGTTCCAAACAAGCAAGTGCATCTATGCCATCCTCAGCTTCAGCGGACAATTTCAGACCGAGCGCTTCCCACTCGATTTTATTTTTTATCCCTTCCCGAATAATCGGTTCATCATCGACGATCAGTACAGTGTTCATATGTCACCTGCTCCTTCCATTTGGTCTTTTATTAGCAGACATACAGTTGTCCCTTCACCTGATTGACTTGAAATCGTGATCCCGCAGTCTTCGCCATAAAAGAGACGAATCCGCCTTGCCACATTGCTGAGTCCGATTGATGCCCGCTCTTGCCCATGCTCCTGCCTGTTCAAATAAACAGCGCCCATGCTTTGTTCAGCGAGTGTGCCGCGCAGCGCCTCCACTTCTTCACCGGTCATCCCATGGCCATTGTCCGACACCAAAATTTCGATCCTATGGCTGCCGATAGCCGCTTTGCGGATTTGAACTTGCACACTTCGCTCGCCTCTTTTGCGCTCTATACCATGGACAAAGGCATTTTCCACAATCGGCTGCAGCAGCAGCCTGGGGATTGCTACTACTTTTAGCTCAGGATCAAGCTCAATCTTATACTGCAAGCGCTCACCATAACGTACCTTTTGGATCGATAAATACATGTGAAGTTGTACGACTTCCTCCGTAATCGTCGCCGCTTGTCCGCCGCTAATGCTATAACGGAACATACTGGCAAGACCTTGGCTAACTGTACTTACTCGCGGATCTTTATATACAGCGGCAATGCTGTCGATCGTACTTAGTGCATTATAGAGAAAATGCGGATTAATCTGCGATTGCAAGGCCATAATTTCCGCATCCTTTTTAAGCAGCTCCGATTCATAGACTTTACTGATCAGACCGCGTATTTCCCGAGTCATACGGTTGAAGCTATTCCCTAAGGCGCCAATTTCATCATAGGACAAGAGCGGTACTTCAACATCGAAATTGCCCATCTCTACCTGCTTCATGCTGTTGCGCAGCCTCTGCAGCGGACGGGTAACGCCGGATGAAATAAGCAAGGCGACCGTCATCGCGATCAATAAAATAATAATACCGATTGTAAAAGCTTCCCTCTTGGCTTTATTGGCGCCTTCCAGCACCTCGGTTAACGGCACACTGCCAAACAGAATCCAGTCTTTGGACTTGAATGGCGCATACACGGCTAAATAGGATTCCCCGGCGATTTGCGTATCATAGTGGCGTCCCCCAAGCTTGCGGGCGGACAAATAATTCGAAAATAATGCAGTATCGGCAATGGAACGCCCGATTTGCTGTTCATCTTGCGCAAAAATAATCGTCCCTTGCTGATCGACGAGCATTGCATCTCCGCTATCTTTTAACTGCACGCTTTGCAGCTGCCCGAGCAGCCAGTCGGCCTGCAGATCAATCCGCAATGTTCCGACCTGCGTTTGCTCGTAAGTATTTATTTTTTTTATCGCTTGAACATAACTAAGCGTGCTCATACTTTGCTCATCCTTGTCCGACAGCGAACGCGCGACACGCCATGCGCCATTCCCTTGCATCGCGGTAGCTAAGCGGATCGTCTCCTCCGTCTCCTGCTCCCAAATGAGGCGCTCCCCTTCCAGCAAATTCGACTTCAGACCGCTAATCATCGAATTGCCGCTTAAATTATGAACAGAAATAAGCGCCAGCTGCTGATTATTGCGCAGTGCTGCATGCATCTTATTGCGATAATAAATCGCTTTGGGAAAAAACTCGCTTAATCCTAAATTGTCAGTCACAATTTGAAAATCGGTATCGCTAAAAAACCCCCAGGCTTCACGCTGAATTTGCTCCATCTGCATTTCAATTTGGCTTGCTGTTTGGCTCACTAACCGTTCTAGCCCTGTATATGTATTCGTTTGCAATTCTGTCGACATCCGTTCATAGTAAGTTAATCCGACACCTGACAGTGTCACGAAAATCACACAAAAAAAGGAAATCGCCAGTTTTGTGCGAAGACGATACAAGCCCCTTGTCCGGCCTGCAAGCTGTATATCCATAAGTCGTCACCTTTGCTCCCCCTGAAATATGATACTTTCTTAGCTTACTACGGGAATGTAAACGATCTCAAGATGTCCGATAAGTTTCCGCCGCCAATTTAAAAATGCAGAAAGGAAGCGACGAATCGCAGTCCGATCTGCATTTGGTTCAATCTTATTCATCTTCATAGTCAATCGCAAATTTCCGCTTAATGACCGCTGGCCGGCGAAAAACAATGTACACGATCGCCAGAGCAGCCGAGATGAATACAGCCGCTTTATTCGCTTGGGCCGCCACATAGAAGAGCTGCGGCAGCCATAAAATCGCCGCGCTTACCAGAATGGCAAACCTGTCGATGCGCAGCACTGCGGCCAGCCTTGATTGCTCCGGCAATGGATAGACATGCCGCCAAACCGAGTAGCGGTGCGCCTGAGTCAATGAAGCGATTTGCAAGCCGGTGAGCCACACAAAGAAGAGATATACAGCAGCCGCTCCCCAGCCGGACCATAGCCCCGCTTCCGCCGCCAGCCAAATGGAGAATAAGCCTAAAAAGATCATTCGGATCAGCATCCCGCCCAGTTCCGTTCGAATGAGCGTATGGCCATACAAATATACAAATGCATGCTCATGGCGAAACTTAAGCCGCCGCATAATCCAGGTGAGGTACGGTCTGGCTGTTACTTGTGCCGAAACCGTCGGCACATCGCTAAATGCGCTAAAAAACACGTTGAATCTTCGCTTGGTCCGCGCTTCCTCTTGGATCAAGTATAGCCATGGCAACTGGTAGCTCGCCAGCCGGCTATAGATGAGCGACATAAGAACTGCCGCGGCTGCAGTGATAATAACAGCCTGCCAAGGCGCGAGCTTCATCAGCGATCCCAAAACGACCGCAGTCACGATCCAGCGAATAAGCCTCATCCAATTGCGCGTCGATGTCCAGACAATTTTTCGTTCCCGCCAGCCCCCTGCGGCATTGAGCCATTTGAGCACAATTACCGCTGCCAGCATGAATGGCCAAGGCAGTTGTCCGGGGCCTTTGACATATACAAGAGAGTAGACCAAAAAGACAGCCCCTGCCCCAATTGTTCCCGGCACGAGATTGTAAATAAACGATTTTTTGAAATAGCGCGCCATTTCACCTTCCCGCGGCATCAGGAAAACGACGTCGGCTTCCTCCAGCCAAGTGCGCAAGGGACTGCGGCATACAAACGGCAGCATGACCAGCGTACCTGCAAGCGCATAAGGGAAGCCGGACGGAATATTGTGAATGAAGGTCGTATATAAAATAACCCCGACAATAAACAGGATCGCTGTGACCAGCGGCACCCCGCTCATCACCATATCGCGCAAATAAGGAAAGCACTGCAGCCAGAAGGCTTTGGCTCGATCACGCCAAATCGCTTCAACTGATTTTTCCATGCGATCCCCCGTCTGTCGTCAACCGGTAGAAAGCTTCTTCCAGCGTTCCTTCATCGGCAGCCATACCGGCTGCTTGCCGAATCTCCGGCAGACGACCCTGTGCAATAATGTGGCCATGATGCAGCACTACAAAGCGGTCACAATAAGATTCAACTGTTGATAAAATATGCGAACTCATAAAGATCGCCGCGCCTTCCCGCTTTACCTCTACCAGCTTATCCAGCAAAGAACGAATCCCCAGCGGATCAAGCCCAAGAAAGGGCTCGTCAATAATATAGAGCTGGGGTCCGGCAAGCAAGGCGTTCATAATCATAACCTTCTGACGCATTCCTTTGGACAAATGAGAGGCAAACGCTTGCCGTTTGGGCGTCATATAGAACTCATCCAGCAAGTTTTCGACGCTATGTTCAAAAGAGTCCTGGGACACATCGTACGCCATGCCAGTAAGCCGCAGATGCTCTTCTACCGTTAATTCATCAAAAAGCAGCGGCGTTTCCGGGACATAAGCGATCGCATTGCGATAGGCTCCCGGATCACTGGCCAGCGTAGCTCCCTGGACACGAATTTCGCCGGCATGAGGCTGCAATAAACCGAGAATGTGCTTGATCGCCGTACTTTTTCCCGCCCCGTTCAATCCAAGCAAACCGACCATTTCCCCGGGCCGGACCTCAAAGGAAAGTCCATGCAGCACCGGTCTGCGCGGACTATAACCGCCTGTAAGCTTTTCCACCTTCAGAACAGGTTCCATTACTCTCACCTCATTTTCAATGACTGGCGTCTTATGTAAGAAGCCTCCTATTGCCCATCCCGCTTCGCCTTCAGCCACTTCGGCGCTCCTTTATTTTTGCGGTCACGGTCGCGCTCACGGTTCCGTACCGCTTTGGCTGGAGCGGCAGCTGCTTTTGCAGGCTTGCCGCCAGCAGCCGCCGGCCTGCCTGCGACCTGCAGTTTACCGCTCAGGCTCTCCTGCTTGGAAGCACTGTTGTTGCCTGATTTAGGCTTGCGCCCCTGCGGCATCTCCTCCCGCTGCTCCGGCGCCCATAGCTGCCCCAAATACATGCTCCGCTCGGCAATCTCGATCCCGAGCTGCTTTTGAAACTTTTCCATAATAAACTTCTCAGGAGCCGTAACAATAGAGACGACCGTCCCGCTTTTCCCCATTCTGCCCGTCCGGCCGGAACGATGGATGTAATGATCGCTGTCCGCGGCAGGATCGAGATGAACGACAAGCGGCAATCCGGCAATATCAAGGCCTCGCGCCGCGACATCAGTAGCAAGCAGCAGTTGGCAGCGCCCGTCTCTGAAGCGGGCTAATGTGGCCGCGCGCCGCTGTTTGTCCGCATCGCCATATAGAGCTTCAATCGTAAAGCCTTCATAACCGAACTTCGCTTCATAATTGGCAATCTCATCGGTCGAATTAATGAACAGCAGCGCCCGGTCCGGGTTCAGCATGCGGATTAATTTGCGAGCCGTATCCACTTTGTCGCGTTTGTCGCACACGATATAAATATGATCCACCTTGCCCTTTAACGATTGATCATCGCTTAAGTCGATGTGCTGCGGCTCATTCATCCATCGCCCTTCTACCTCCTCCATAGCCTGCGGACGGGTGGCCGAGAAAAAAGCGAGCTGCCGGTCGCGCGGCATGCTTTTCACCAGGAAATCAGTCTCTTTGGTCGATCCCAGACTAAAAACTTGATCGGCTTCATCGACAATAAGCAGCCGAATCGTATGCAATTTTAATTTTCCCGTCTTGACGATTTCATGGATTCGTCCCGGAGTTCCGCAAATGAGATGAGGATGCGCTCTTAATTTCTCCACTTGCCGTTTCATAGAGGCGCCCCCGATCAATTGCTGCACCCGAACGCCGACAGCTTGCCCGTAGTCTTCAGCTACACGGACAATTTGCATAGCCAGCTCTTGTGTCGGAGCCATTATTAATACCTGCAGCTCCTGACGGGCAGTGTCGATCATTTGCAGCGCTGGCAGCAGGTAGGCCAATGTTTTTCCGGTTCCGGTCTGAGACCTTGCCGAAATATCCTTGCCCCCGAGCAATCCAGGCAGCGCTGCGGCTTGTACAGGCGTCGGCGCTGTAATGTGCTCCTGCTCCAGCTTATCCATCAGCGCAGGATTCAGATTATATTCATTCCAACTAGCTGCCATTATTAATAAACCCCTTAATGTTAGATGTTTTTATAGTTCGACGGCTATTTGCGATTTAAAAACCGTCCGACCAGCCGGTCCGCCAGCCGCGGAGCCAGCCCGTACAGTTTTACGCCCAAGCCGGCAGACCGCGGCAAATCAAGCTCCGGCAAGCGCCGCTCAATGATCCGAATTACAGCTGCGGCTACCTGCTCCGGCCGCAATAAATAGCTGCCAACGCTTGCCCTGTATTGCCCGCTCCCGTCTGCCTGATCAAGGAATGGCGTATCGATCGGCCCCGGATTGACAGCAGACACCGTAATGTTGTAACGCTGCAATTCGAAACGGAGCGCGTTCGTCAATCCGAGCACGGCATGCTTGGTAGCGGCGTAGCCCGAAGCCTTCGCTGTGCTGAGCTTGCCGGCCATTGAGGCTACGTTAACAATCTGGCCCTCGCCTCTTTGCTTCATAACAGGCAGAACCATCTTCGTACACCGAATAAGACCCATATAGTTCGTATCCATCATAGCGGCGAACTGCTCCAGCGCAGTATCCTCAAAGTAGGCAAATTGCCCGAAGCCGGCATTGTTGACCAGCACATCCACACGGCCGTACTCATGCATGATTTGTTCGAATACAACAGCGATATCGTCATTATTGCAGACATCCATCTTATAGCATCTATGCCGCTCTGCCGGCAAAGCTGCGGACACTTCGCGAAGCTTATCCTCGCGGCGTCCCGTCACAATCGCTATTGCTCCGCGAGCTGTTAACTGTCTGGCCGTTTCGGCTCCGACGCCGCTTGTCGCTCCTGTAATCCATACGACTTTTCCTTCCAGCACATTGATCACCTAATTACCAGTTTACTGCAACTTATGGCAATAGGCAAAACCTGCTCGAGCAGCCTTGCTGCACAACAATTGTGCCTTATCGGCATCTGCTCCGTCGACTAGCTAAAAAAAGCGCAAATGTTGCAGTTTTTGCAACAAATCCATGGTGGGAAGCTAGCAAGCTCCCGAATTGTTGTACGAAATGCAACAATCACCTCCTCCAAGGTGGCTGAATGGCAATGATTATTGCATAACGTACAACATTTTCAAGAAATTCGGAGATATCCGTTGCAAATGTTGCGTTTTGTGCAACAATTCGCTGCCTTATCGCCCTGACAAGCAAAAAGACGGCCGGAGAATCGTATACATTCTCCGGCCGTCGATGAGCAGGGACTCCTGATTAATTCTGGATCTGGGACGACTGAAGCCTTGCACTATCCGGCATCTGGGCGCATGCGGCGATAACGCAGCCGGATCAGCCGCAACCGGTCATACAGCTTATCGAGCGATGCGCCGGCCGCTGGCTCTTCGCCATAGACCGAATGCATGACCGGCTTCAAATATTTGTCGCCAACGATCGTCAGCGCATCCCAGACAAGCTGCTGCTCCGCCTCGGGCATCTCCTTCAGCTCACGCTCGATAAGCGGCTCCACATCGTATCCTTCCAAATCCAGCCGTTCGATTCTTTCCATCACTTCGCGGCGCGGCAGCTCCAACTGCTCCTGCATTTGTTCCAGCGACTTGCCTTCCTTGAGTAATTCCAGCAGCAGCCGCTGCTTCTGATGGCGCCCCATCTGGGCTTTAAACTTCGTTTCCTTCTGCTTGAACAGCCATTGTGCATATTGGTCGGGATCAATTTCATCCATCACCCAATCCAGCGGAAATGAACGCGGCTGCTCATATTGCCCTGTTATTTGAATGATCTCCTCTCCGTAGGAGGCCTGCTTACCCTCGCCCCATCCCGGGATTTGCCGCAATTGCTCCAATGTATGCGGCACGTAAGCGCTAATCATCCACAACATCCGATTGTTCGCAATCATATAAGCTGTCTTCTTCTCAATAACCGCATGCGCCCTGCGCCATTCACGCAGCGCTTCGAATAATGCAGCATTCGCATGCAGCTCTCCATAGCATTGCAGCTTGGCCCGCAAGCTTCCTTCTCCGGCGATTGCGCGCCGATCGTCGAGCATGCCGTCAATAATCGGCACGTAGCCTTCCCCCATCTTCACAGCAATGCCATGCCGGAAGGAAGCAAGCAGTTCTTCCCAATACCCGCCTTCGTACCATAACTCCTGCTCCGGCTCTCCTGCAGCCCACTGCACAAACCATATACCCTCGCGTTCGCTAATCGTCAAGGCTGCCTCCCGAGACTGGCTATCGCCGACCACTTTCTCAAATGTGTTCAGAAAAACAATTTGCATCACTTGCACCTCCAAAATTGTAAGTTGCAACCGCCGAACGGATAGCTTACCAAAAAAACAAAAAGCACCTCTACAGCCTTAAATAGGCTACAGAGGTGCTTCCTCACGTTCAGCGATTCAATTGCTCACATCATAGCATACCTAATAAAGAAAGACAACATTTTGTTTTCCAGCACGAGATGCTATGATACTGATACTGAAAGATGCGTTGAATGGAGGAACGGCCGGCATGCTGCCAGATTACGATTTTATGTCAGATATGACAGAAGAAACGACGACCCGATTCGTCACCTTTATAACACCCAGCTTGAAGCGGTTTGATCTAGCGATCACTGCAACAAACCGTTTTTACGGCAAAAAGCTTGTCACCGATTTGCAAAATGGGCGAACGGTTATACTTGGTCCGGACGATCTTGAAGAGGAAGGCTATTTGGAGCATGCTTTCAAGCTTACAGAAGAGGAAGCAATGGAGCTGAATCAGTTTCTCGCCTTTGTCGTAGGCACCGTGAATTTTACAGATTGATTAGGACATAATGAAACGGTATCTTACTATCGTTGCAGGAGGTTCTATGATGCATCGCGCCAAATCTGAAGACCGTCGCGTTCGCGGCCTTTCGGCTGTGGAATTGCCGCGCAATACTTTGGCCGCAGAGGACTTTGCGGAAGGTGACTATTCTGCTGAGGAATTGCTGCAGCACCAGCTCGACCAAATCGAAGAGCTGGATGTGAGCACATTAAACGAGAAAGAACGCCTCATCATGCCTATCATTCCCGATGCCATCGATGAGCCCTAGACTTACAAATAAGAGCTGTCTCTCGGGTGCGATTTCCCTCTGCTCAAGAGACAGCTCCTTTTCCCATTGCCAGGGCAACTGCATCAACTAATTAAGGACATTAAACTTCTAAACTCCAACTGCTCGAAAATATTAACGACCTCGGCGCGATTTACCGACCAGCGGCTCTCATTCAAATCCAACTCAACCGGCGCCGCGCAATGAATCGTCGCTAATTTACGCGACAGATGCAGCATGTCCAAGTCGGCTTCAATTTTAGCCTTTACAGACTTCGTCAGGCTATCCAAATTAGCCAAAATTCCGTCTACGGATCCATATTCCTGTACGAGTTTGGCAGCCGTTTTCTCGCCAATTCCCCGCACTCCGGGATAATTATCGCTCGCATCGCCCATCAGCGCTTTAACGCAAATAATTTGCCCGGCAGTCAGCTGCCGCTCTTCCAGCAAATATTCGGGGGTATACACTGCATAATTGCCTTGACCTTTTTTCATAATGATGACGGAAATCCGCTCATCTACCAATTGCAGCAGATCGTGGTCGCCGGATAAAATCATAACATTCGCATCAGCCCTGTGCCGCTTGGCAAGCGTCCCGAGACAATCATCCGCTTCGTAGCCGGAAAGACCGATATTCGGCACGCCGAAGCTGGCGACGACCTCCTTCACCAGATCAAACTGGGGCACCAGATCTTCCGGCGCGGAAGGCCTATTTGCTTTGTACCCTGCAAATTGCTCGGTTCGGAACGTTGTGCTTCCCATATCCCAGCAGCATGCGACATGAGATGGCGAAAAACGCCCAACAGCATCCATAAAATATTTTACAAATCCATATACAGCGTTGACTGGAACACCTTCACTTGTCCGCCGTACACTTCCGCCGTAGGAATTTGCAAAAAAGGCGCGAAATAACAGAGCCATTCCATCTACCAGCAGCAATTTCGATTCCTGTGCCGTACTCATCAGCTCTCACCTCGTATAAACATTCCAATCCTGCGTGCCGCTTCAATCAGTCTTGCATCCTCCTGCACAAGCGCAAGCCGCACAAAGCCCTCGCCTTCAGCTCCAAAAGCATCGCCAGGTATAACGGCTACACCTTGCCTGATCAGCATTTCCCGGGAAATCCGACGGGAAGTCCACCCTTCCGACAGCCCCCATTGCATTTGCGGCAGACGCGCCCATACAAACATTGTCGCTTTAGGCTTATCGATCTCCCAACCCTCATCTTGCAGGGCATGCAGCAATACATCGCGCCTATGCTCATATAAAGCAGAAACAGGCTGATGTGCGCCTGACAAATCTTCATCGAGAGCAGCAATCGCCGCCTCCTGAACCGGTAAAAATACTCCATAATCAATATTAGCTTTTAGTTCCCGCAAAGCGCCAACCGCTTCCTCATTTCCTGCCAAAAAACCGATGCGGCTGCCAGCCATATTAAAGCTTTTGGACATGGAATGAAACTCTACAGCGACCTCGCTTGCATCGGCGACCTGCAAAATGCTGGGCGGCTTGCAGCCGTCAAATGCCATTTCGGAATAGGCCAGATCATGCACGATCAGCACATCATGCTGCCGCGCTGCAGCTACTGCCCGTTCAAAAAAAGACAGATCGGCAACCGCCGACACCGGATTGCTCGGATAATTGAGCAGCATAAATTTTGCTTGACGCCAAACGTGGTCGGGAATCGCCTCAAAGTCGGGCAAATATTGATTTTCTTCGTGTAAAGGCATAAAATACGGCTTAACGCCAGCAACTGCCAGCCCGGCCATATAGACCGGATAGCCTGGATCAGGGACAAGTGCAATATCTCCGCTGTTGCATATCGCCAAGGCCAAATGGCCGAGCCCGTCCTGTGATCCCATAAGCGATAGCAGTTGTGTGTCCGGATCAATGGAAATACCAAAGCGGTAAGCTAGCCATTCGGCAGCTTTAGCCAAAAAAGCGGCTGTCCCTTTCGAGCCGGGATAAGCGTAAGCGTCGCTTCTCAGCGCCGCTGCCGCCAGTGCATGACGCACCTGCTCGCTCGGCGGCTTGTCCGGGCTGCCTATGCTCAAATCGATCAAATCCAGCCCCTTGGCGCGGGCCTCCTGCTTCCAGCCGCCTACTTCAGCAAATATAGAAGAGCCCAGCTGCCCCAGTCGATCTGAACGCCAGCTTTTCATCCTACCATACCTGTTCATAATTTTCTGCCTTAAAGCCGACTGTAACCTGCTTGCCATCTGTTACAATAGGCCGTTTGATCAAGCGGCCGTTCGATGCCAGCAGCTCGATCTTTTCATCATCTGTCATACCAGCCAATTTATCCTTGAGGCCCATTTCTTTATACACTTCGCCTGAAGTATTGAAAAACTTTTTCAGCTCCAGCCCGCTTAAGGCCACCAGCTTTTTTATTTCAGCGGCGGCAGGAGCTGTCTCAAAAATGTTGTGGCGCTCCAGCTCGTAATTTTTGTTTTGCAGCCATTTTACAGCATCCCGGCACGTTCCGCATTTCGGGTATTCGTACACGGTTAATTGTTTGGAATTCATGATACCATCCTGCTCCTATTCTTGTTCGTTCACTAAACTCTTTTCCAGCCGAACTAAATCCTCCGGCAGCGCTGCCTCCCATTCCATCCACTTCCGACTGATCGGGTGGGTAAAGCCAAGCACTGCGGCATGCAATGCCTGCCTGTTTACAACCGCCTCCAGTTCAGGTATCCCGCCACATAGCGGATCCGCTGCAAAGCCGTACATCTGGTCGCCAATAAGCGGACAGCCGCTATGCTTCATATGTACGCGTATTTGATGCGTCCTGCCTGTCTCCAGACGCAGCTTGACCTTGGAGGCAGCGCCCTGCCGGTAGACTGCTGCAGTTTCATAATGGGTAATGGATGGATAGCCGCCAGCGGTCACAATGCGAATATGCGGTGATTCGGGGTCGCGGTCAATGGGAGCGTCTATCGTGCCCACTGCCGGGTCAGGCACCTTGTAAACGTAGGCCAAATAAGCTTTGAACACCTTTCCTGCTTGCAATTGCTCCGATAGCTGCTGGTGAATGTAAGGATTTTTGGCAATGGCGACAAGTCCGGAAGTATCTTCATCCAGACGATGGATCGGTCGAAACCGGACCTTCTCTCCCCGCTGCCGCCAATATTCGACCACTCCATTGGCCAGCGTGCCTGTGTAGTGCCCATGGGTCGGATGAACGACAATGCCTGGCGGCTTGTTTACGACGAGCAAGTCTCGATCCTCATAGACAATATCAAGCTCCATCGGCTCCGGCTGGATATCGTCCGAATACTCTTGCTCCATCCGCAGCTCGATCAAGTCTCCCTCCCGCACTTTCCAGCTCGTATAGACGCGCTCGCCATTGACCGTAATCCCGCGCTCAGTCAGTTTGAGCCGGGACAGCAGCTTGCGCGAAACGCCCAGCTTACGTTCCAGCACTTTACGCACCGTCATCCCGTCCTCCTGGCCGGTCACTCGGGCAGCAAGGGGCTCATAATATTGTTCATCACTCATGATCGTTTGCGAAAAACTTCTGCACTTCGCACATATTCAGTATCGGCTGCACCCAGTCGGGCATTAGCGAGCCGCGCAGCCGCAAACAAATAGTCAGACAGACGGTTGACGTAGATGAGCACGGCATCATTGACCGGAAGCTCGGCCGCCATCGTAACGATCCTCCGCTCGGCTCTGCGGCATACTGTCCGGCATACATGCAGCACTGCCGACAGCTCGCTGCCGCCCGGCAAAATAAAACGGGTTATTTCCGGGCTATCGGCAACATGCCGATCCATCCAGCTCTCCAGACGGGATGCAGGCTCTGCCGTCATCTTGAACTGCTTGCCCTCAGCATCCGCAAATGCCAAATCCGAGCCGCAGTCAAACAGCTCCTGCTGGATCTCCAGCAATTGTTCAGCCAGCTCTGTTAACGCTTCGCTCTTGCTTGCCAACGCTGCAGCTTGCCCGACAAATGAATTTAATTCATCAATTGTGCCATATGCTTCGACGCGCAGATCATCCTTGCGGACTCTGCCGCCCTTCACTGACGTTTCTCCGCGGTCACCGGTTCGTGTGTATAATTTCATCCGTTATACTCCTCTAATGAGATTAAATCAGCATTATGTCTACGACAACTATAGCATAGAAACTGCATTTGAAAAAGAAAAGAAGCCTCTATGGCAGAGGCTTCCATCGACAGCAGCTTCCCTGGCGGTCAAGTCCGTAAAGAACTTAATATAAGACGGAGCTGCATATATTCGTTAATCTTTATATCCAACTTACGGCTAATGTCGATCATAACATCAGAGTTGATCGTGTCCTGTTCCCGGTATGAATGTTCCATCATCTGACGCAGGGCGTAGATTTCATCTTCCAACACTTGAACGGATGAGGAGTACTGCTTTGCTTGCTTGGAACCGGGAGCGCCTAACAACGAATGTTCACAATCCGCACAAGCCACGGTCATTCCTCCTTCTGGTCACTTGAGCCGATCCTGCAATACTTGATCGAGAAGGGTTCAAAGGAATAAATACACCTGTTTAAAATGATAGCACATATTTACCAAACTGAGAACATTTTTCTAACCTTTTTTCACTTTATCCACAAAACTTCCAATTCTTTCTATAGCCTCAGTCAGCTGTGAAACCGATGTGGCATAGGAGCACCGCAGATGGCCTTCTCCTCCTGAGCCGAACACATAGCCCGGAACAGCAGCCACCTTGCCTTCATGCAGCAGCCGGGTCGAAAATTCTTCCGAGCTTAGCCCGGTGGATTTAATCGAAGGGAACGCATAGAACGCCCCTTGCGGCTCATGGCATTCCAGACCGATTTCCCGGAAGCCGCTCACGACAAGACGACGGCGCTGATTGTAGGACTCGATCATCCGGTCTTTCTCCTCCAGCCCGTTGCGCAGCGCCTCCAGCGCGGCCACCTGCCCCATAATCGGCGCACACATCACTGTATACTGGTGAATCTTCAGCATCGCGCTAATCAGATCCGGATGCCCGCACGCGTAGCCCATGCGCCAGCCCGTCATAGCGAACGCTTTGCTAAAGCCGCTGACCAGGATCGTACGGTCCTTCATCCCAGGCATCGCGGCAAAGCTGACATGCTTCTTATTGTAAGTCAGCTCAGCATAGATCTCGTCAGAGATAACGATCAAATCGTTCTCCTCGACGACCTTGGCAATCGGGAGCCAGTCCTCGTAAGTCATAATTCCGCCTGTCGGATTGCTTGGATAGCACAGAATCAGCACTTTCGAACGCGGCGTAATTGCGGCCTTCAGCGCTTCGGCACGCAGCTTAAACTCATCCTTGGCTGTCGTTTCGATGCCAACAGGCACTCCACCGCTCAATGAAGTGATCGGCGAATAGGAAATGTAACAAGGCTCTGGCACTAATATTTCGTCTCCTGGGGCAATCAGCGCCCGCAGCGCCAAATCAATCGCCTCGCTGCCGCCTACCGTCACTAGTATTTCCTTAGCTGGATCGTAAGTGACTTTGAACTGATTATGAAGATAAAGGCCAATCTCTTCGCGCAATTCAGGCATTCCGGCATTCGATGTATATTGAGTTTTTCCGGTCTCCAAGGAATAGACGCATGCTTCGCGCACATGCCACGGGGTTACGAAATCCGGCTCACCGACTCCGAGCGTAATGATATCCTTGCGTCCTGCCGCCAAGTCAAAAAAGCGGCGAATGCCCGACGGCTTCATCGAACGCGCGCTTGGAGATAAATAACCGCTCATCGATTTGTCTATCAATTGCTGCTTCTCTTCATCTTTAATCATCGCGCTGCACCTCTCACGGGGAAATCGGGAGACGGCGATCCTCTACATGCTCTTCAAAAATAATGCCGTCCTGCTTATATTTTTTCAAAATAAAGAATGTTTTCGTAGAAAGCACCGCATCGATCGGCGACAGTCTGCTCGAGACGAAGGAGGCCACTTCATTCAGGCTTTTCCCTTCAACTTCAACGAGCAAATCATAGGCTCCCGACATCAAATAAACGGATTTTACCTCCGGATACAAATAGATGCGCTCGGCAATGCCTTCAAAGCCGCGGCCGCGCTCAGGCGTTATCTGCACTTCGATCAAGGCCGTTACCTTATCGTCATCTACTTTGCTCCAGTTAGCAACGGTCGCATATTTGACGATGATGTGCTCCTGCTCCATCTCCGCGATTGCCTGCTTCACCTCCGCCGCCGTCACATCCAGCATCGTCGCAATAAGCTCCGCGCTGCGGCGCGCATCTTCCTTCAGCAGCTCTAAAATTTTCTTCTTCAGCTCATTCATCGTCAATACCTCCCGATTACTTGCCTCCACTTGAATTGAACAAATTTATAAGCTCTATATTACAACGAATCCAAGCTTCCTGCAAAGCAGAAATACTATTGCGGACTCTGTCCCGTTATTTCGGCCAATGTTTTCAGCAATTGCTCCAGCTCGGCCCCCGTTCCGATGCTTATCCGCAGCCACTCATTGATTCTCGGATGCGGGAAATGACGAATAAAAATATTTCTCCGCGTCAGTTCAGAAGCTATCCGCTCAGCCGTCATCGCCCCTGATGGCCGGCAGAGCACAAAATTAGTTTCACTTGGGAGCACGTCAAAATTCATTTGCTGCAGCTGGCGGATAAATTGGCTGCGGTTTTTAACCGTCTGCTCCACTGTCCACTTCAAATAAGCGGTATCCTGCAGCGCCGCCAGCGCAAGCGAGCGGCTGATCGCATTAACATTATAAATGTCTCTGCCCTTTTCCAGCGCTGCAATCAATTCGCGCGATGCCGCGCAATAACCGACCCTTGCCCCGCAAAGAGCGTACGCTTTGGAAAACGTCCGGAGCACGATGACATTGTTATATTTTTGCAGCAGCGGCAGTGCGCTTGCATGCTGCGGAGAAAAATCGATATAAGCTTCATCGATCAGCACCAGCCCGTCAAAGCTTTGTACAAGCCGCTCCACTTCCTCCGCCGCCAGCAGCAGTCCAGTCGGCGCATTTGGATTGACCAGCACGACCGCTTTCGCATCCGCGGCCAGCAAAGCGTCAACATCGATTGTGAAATCGTCCCGCGTTGGGACTGCTATGCAGGAAGCCTGGAAGCTTGCGGCTGTTGTGTGATAGAGCGAGAATGTCGGATCCGGTATGGCCACGCGGCCGCCCGGGCCTACAAAAACTTTAAAAAACAAGGAAATGATTTCGCTGGAGCCATTGCCGCAAAACACCTGCTGCCATTCGATCCCGAGCTGCTGCGCAATCAACTGGCGCAGCTGCACGCAGCCGGGATCAGGATATCGCCGCAACTGCTCCTCAGCAAACGTGCGGAGCGCATTTAATACGCCGGGCGAAGGCGGATAGGGGCTTTCGTTCTGATTCAGCTTTAAGGCTGTTGTTCCTTCAGGCGGCTGCTCGCCGAGCGCATAAGTCGTCAACGCATCGATATGCGGCAAAATATAGTTGGTCATAAATGTTTCCTCCTTTTTGAGGTTGCCCCTCATGATATTGAAATGTTACGATCATCCTAATCGAATTTTGTCATTCGTAAAATGTACAAAATCTATTTTTTTAAGATGACAGATTTCAGCAAAGGAGGTGCAGTCATGATAGAAATAACCTTTCGGTTGGACGATGCCTCAGGCGAACCGCTTTATTTGCAAATTTATCAGTACATCAAACATGAAATTATCGCCGGCCGCCTGTCTGCCGGCACACGGCTGCCGGCCATCCGGACGCTTGCCGACAGTCTTGGCACCAGCCGTACCCCGGCAGCTCTCGCTTATGAGCAATTGCTTGCCGAAGGCTATGTAAGAAGCAAGCCGCGCTCCGGTTTATACGTGGCCGTACTCGATCCGTTACCGCAGCAAGCTGTCGAGCCTGATATCGCCGGCGGCGGGCAGACACTGCCCCGCGCTTATCACGCCCTTCCGGGAAGCGGAAATTATGATTTTGGATACGGGGCCGTCGATCTGGGCCATTTCCCGCTTTCCAAATGGAAGGCGCTGCTCAGCCGCTGCTTTTTGCCGGAGAACAGTCATGTCCTGCTCTACGGGGACTATCAAGGGGAATTGGAGCTGCGGCAGGAAATCGCCGCCTATGTCCGTCAAATTCGCGGCGTGCGTTGTACGGCAGAACAAATTGTCATCGGGGCCGGAACGTACCACTCCCTTGATTTGCTGTTGCAGCTGCTTGATGGCGATGTCGCCGCCATCGCCGCCGAAGACTCTGTTAACGATGGCGTTAAAGCATTGCTGGAACGGTCCGGCCTGCCGATCCGGCCGCTTCGTCTGGAAGAAGACGGCATAAATATAGCGGATGTGTACGCCTCTGACGCCCAGGCGGTATACGTCACACCTTCCCATCAGTTTCCCTTCGGGATGACATTATCGATTGGCAAGCGCATCAAGCTGCTGGAATGGGCAAGCAGCAGCGGCGGCTTTGTTATCGAGAATGATTACGATGGCGAATACCGCTACGGCGGCCGCCCGATTCCGGCCTTGCAGGGGCTTGACGAGAATGGGCGGGTCGTCTATGTCGGCACCTTCTCCAAATCGCTTATTCCGTCACTTCGGCTCAGCTATATGATTTTACCGCCCTCCCTACTTTCGCGTTTTCGCGCCAGACAGCATAGCTATGATCAGCTCGCTTCGCCAATTTTTCAAAAGACGCTGCAGCTCTTCATGCAATCCGGAGACTTTGAGCGCCATATCCGTAAAATGAGAAAAGTGTACAGCCTCAAGCGCGACCATCTTATTGCCGCCATACGTTCCAAGCTGGGTCAGGCCGTTACGATCATCGGCTCGGGCTCAGGGCTGCATATACTGCTGCAGCCTAATAATGGCTGTACCGAGCAGCAGCTCGTACAGCTAGCCAAGGAGAAAGGCGTACATGTATACCCTACCTCTATTTATTCCCTTGGGCCTTCCCTGGCGTCACCCGCCACTGTGCTGCTCGGGTTTGGCGGATTAAGCGAGCAGGAAATTACAGCCGGCATAGAACGTCTGGCGCAGGCCTGGCTGTGAAGCTTATTCCAACCGCCAACAACAAAAAAGGAGTATGCCGTCATTTTTAACAATGACCGGGCAAACTCCCTCTTAGAAAGGTTATGGCAAATGAACCGTTTTAATATGGTTGAGAGACAGCAGTACCGGACTGCCGTCCGCATTCGTTAATTCTGCCATATTCTGCTCTACTTTTTTCAATACACCGACTTTATTCGGGGATTCTCCCAAATCAAAGACGGCAAACTCGCCAACCATCTTTAGTAATTGCTGGTCAAAGGTGCGCGAAAGCTTGACGGGCGATGGCTTCAGCGGAAACTTTTCCTGCGTTAGCGTGTACGGTGTCATATTCGGACTGTATGGAATCAAATATTTCAAATGATATATGGAAATAATGACTGTATGATATACAGGCGAATAAAACACGAAAAAATCGTTCATCACACTTGTAATATAACCATGAATCGTATGATTACCTGTTACATACAGCTCAGAAAACATGCCTTTTGCATTCATCAATACTTTTCGATAGGAAATAGCTTCGTTCGAACGTTCAAACTCAAGCGGAATATCGGTCGCGGTCAGAAACTCCCCAATGTCTGTATCGCTCGTCACGATTCGAATCTGCAGTATGTGCTGCAGAGGAATAAATAAATATTGTATCCCATTAAACAACACTACTATATCTTGACCCGAATCGATAATTTTGCCATAAGCCGGCTCTGTCCTGCCTGCGATCTTAAGCTCAACATACTGGTCTATTAACGTCTTGCGATTCATCCACCTCGCCTCCTTTCATACATAACTTGCCTCCTAGCTGCGGCGATTATTAATGCTGGCATGCGAACGACTACATAAGCCGCAGCGATCGCGTCTCCTGCCTTTCAAACTGCCGCTTGTCGAGCGCGGCCGCGCAGTTCTGCGTTTGCGTTTGAGAGCAGTACGTTTTTTAAGGCGTTTTCTGGCTGCTGGCGTCTTCAGTTTCTTCACTGGCCTGCGGAAGCACCTTTTCTTCCTGATGCGCTTGCGGGCAGGACACGGACGCGTTCCAGTAATTGGACTGGACAACCTCTCTCCGTCCTCAGCCAAGTCCGGATTCTCAATCAATCCTGTCTCCGGGCTATTCACTTCCTCTACTTTTTCTGAAATCCCTTCATAGGGACGGTTCCTATGTCCATCTGGGTTGCTCATGTTGAAATTCCCTCCAAAATGATAAACTGTGATATATTAATCATATGTATGAGGTAAACAAGCGGTACTAGATTGACATCTATTTTAAAAATAATAATATAATCACCCGGTCATGATAGATGGATTAGCACAATAAAAGCCTCTGTACTCACTGCAACAAGTGAATACAGAGGCTTTTTTTCAAAAGATTCCCATACTTAAATAACGCTCGCCGCTATCCGGCGCCATGCATAGCACACGTTTTCCCGCACCGAGCTTGCGGGCGTATTGCAGTGCCGTCCACACCGCCGCCCCGGACGAAGGTCCAATCAGCAGCCCTTCCTTCCGGGCCAGCGCCCGCATTGTGTCCAGCGCATCCTCATCGGACACCTGTACAATATCATCATATACCTTCGTATTAAGTATAGCGGGCACAAAGCCCGGGCTTGTTCCTACAAGCTTGTGCGGCCCAGGCACTCCTCCGGATAGTACTGGCGAACCCAGCGGTTCCACTACAGCTATATGTAGCCCGGGAATCGCTTCTTTTAACGTTTCACCTGTGCCTGTAATCGTTCCTCCCGTCCCGGCAGTAGCCACGAACACATCAAGCTTGCCGCCCGTCTGACGAATGATCTCCTCAGCTGTTGTCGTGCGGTGAATATCCGGATTCGCTTTATTCTCGAACTGATTCGGAATGTAGCTGCCCGGCAGCTCCGCTTGAAGCTCCCTCGCTTTGGCAATGGCCCCGGGCATACGCTCTGCCGCAGGAGTGAGCACAACCTCGGCGCCATAAGCTTTAAGCAAGCCGATTCGTTCCTTGGACATATTGTCCGGCATTACAAGAATTAAGCGGTAGCCATTGGCCGCTGCATTCATCGCCAGCCCGATTCCGGTATTGCCGCTGGTCGGCTCAATAATTGTAGCGCCGGAAGCAATTAATCCCCGCCGCTCCGCATCGGCAATCAGCGCCGAGGCCGCCCGATCCTTGACACTGCCGCTAGGATTAAACCGCTCCAGCTTGACCATAACCTCTGCATCATTGCTGCCTGTCATTCTCCCCAATACGACGACGGGCGTATTGCCGATTAACTCCGTTACACTGTTGACGATATTGCCCAATTAATTCTCCTCCCCCATCAAAAAACAGCTATTTCCGGGCGGCTGCCATATCCTTCATGCCGATGACAGATTGGATACAAAACCAGCCTACAACCGGAAACAAGCCGACTGCAAGCAATAGCCAAGGAACAGCCTGCGGGTAGCGGCCCGCAAATGGAAGCACGATAAGATATGCGGCCAAACCGAGCAACCGCCCCGACGTCAGCGCCGCCTCGCGCAGTACAACAAATTCCTCCCGGTGCTTTGCACTCGCTTCATTCCGGCCGATTAAATCAAAAACAACCGAAGTCATCGGAATATGATATAGCGGCATAAAAATCGATGTGCTAATGCCAAAAACAAGCAGCGTCGTGTAGCTCAGCGGCCAAAACAGCGGGGTAACCGCCGCGGCAATCGTTAATGCCCCGATGATCATCGCAATCCGTCTCCGGCCCGGTTTCAACAGCTTGCCGATTAAAAAGAAGCTGACCAAAGCGACCAGTGATGTAATAAGGGAATAATTGCCCAGCTTCTGCTCATTTTTCGTCGCAATAAAGACGAGCAGCCCGATCAAGAACATGAAAACACCTTCCCGGACGCCCTGGGCCGCTAATGCCGGCACAGCCTTCCGCCACGGATTGCCCCGCTCCGCCAGCTGCTTTATACCGTGCTTCCAGTCATAACGGCCTTCTATATCCCGCTTGCGCAGCCCGAAGCTCAGCAGCGCGGCTACAACAAAAATGACCGCCGAAATTGTAAATATAATGCTGTATCCGCGCTCACCTTGGCTTAATGTAATAATCGTTCCCGATAACCATGGCACAACGATCCCTGCACCGGAACCGAGCAAGCCTGCCCAGCCATTAAAGCGATCCCGATTGCCCGGTTCTGTAATTTCAAAATAGACTACATTATACGCAAGCCAAAAGCAGCCCAGCGCAATGCCATTAACAGCACCGAGCAAGTACGCATAAGTGACCGCCGTTTTGCCAAGCAGCAGAACAATAAAATAAAAAACCCCCGACAGCGCTACGCCGAGTCGAAGGCTATTCATTTTGTTATATTCCTTGACCCACTTTCCAGCCAGCCAGAACGTAAGGCCGCTAACGGCATATTGAACAAAATTAAACCAGCCGATCAATCCGTACGATTGACTCGCTTTCCACAGATAGATTGGCAAAAACGTGCCTGACAATGCATTGGCAATACCATACAGCCCTTGCACTGTCAGCAGCAACATCGCTTGCCGATCCAAAGCCCGGCTATTCGGATTACGATCGTGCTGTTCAAACGCCGCTATTCGCAGCTTTTTACGCGTTAACGCCGCAAACCAGCCTGACAGCATCGATTGCTTGCCTTGCTCCAAGCCGCATCCCTCCTGCTTGTTGTACTTACATGTCGTGTTGTAAGATTCCCCAATGCAGGATGAGGCATGCCGCCATAAATCAATTTCAACTATTTACCAGCTCCCACTTACCGGAATTACCGGAGCTTATCGGCTGCCCGTGACAAAGTATGAACAAGCCTTTCCTGATCTGCTTTATCCAGCTTGCTCTGCATTGTAAAGCATGTCGGACAAATGTAGCGAATAATCGCAAATGGGGGCGAAAGCAGCGGCTCCTCGAGTGCAGGCACATGCGTGGATACAAAGCTTCCTCCGTCGACCGTTTCTTTGCCCGCTTCCAGCATATATTCTCTGCAGGACGGACATTCAGGCACTTCCTCCTGCTGATCCAGCATTTTTTCTACCGTTTCTTCCAGCGCCAAATGCTCTCTCGTGCGGCTTAAAAATGGAACAACATCAGCCTCACGGCTCATATACCGCTCCTCTTGCTCCTCCTCAAGCTCGTCATCCTCATCATCTTCATCATCCTGGCCATCGATCGCATCGATGCCGATTCGTACAGTCCGATACCCTGACAACTCGTTGTCGCAATGCGGACAATATCGTTCAGGACCAATCTCCTCATCCCACACAATTTCCGTCTGACACCAAGGACATATCGTTCCCTGCTCCTCCATCCGCGTTCCTCCTCATTTTTTATGATAAATAATAGATGCCCAAGGCAAAAAACAACACCGCTATAACAATTAATGTCCCCCATAAATATTTCATGATTGAATGCAGCCCTTCCTTATCCTTAACTAGCTACACCACGGCAGCTCCAATAACAAATGAAAGCGAAATCGAAATAACCATCGCAATAAAGCCTACCGCGCGGTTGTCCCGCGCAATCTCTTCATCGATCCGAAATACGGGTGTAAGAAATTCAAACAGGAAATAAGAGGCCAGCAGCAGCATAAAGCCGAATGCTGACCAAATCATCGCATGATATACGGTATCATTTGCCTTGATTGAAAAATGAAAGATGTTGCATATGCCGAATATTTTGCCGCCTGTGGCCATCGCTACAGCCATATTGCCCTTCTTGATTTCGTCCCAGCATTTATACTTGGTGACCAGCTCGAACACAAACAAAAAAACGACAAGCGCCAAAACGGTAACTGACAAATAAGCAAGCGTTGCAGCGTAGGGATTGCTTAGCAGTTCATCGATATTTTGCACCATTAAAAGGCCTCTCTCCCTTCATGGTTGATCCGGTTACTTAATTTCCGCAACCGTAACCCCGGTTCCGCCCTCGCCGTAATTGCCCAGACGGTAGCTTTTGACATGCTTATGCCTGCGCAAAAACTCACTAATGCCGGAGCGCAGGATGCCTGTACCTTTGCCATGAATAATATAGACCTGTCCAAGCCCTCCAAGGAAGGACTCATCCAGAAAGCGGTCCACTTCCACGATGGCTTCCTCCAGATTGGCGCCGCGCAAATCCAGCTCCATCCGAACATTCTCATCCCGCGTTCTTTTCAGGCTGGCTGCTTGCTTCGGCTGCTGCACCTTAGCGCCAGCAGCAGAGCTTTTCACAAGCTCCAAATCATCAAGCGCAACCTTCATCTTCAAAATCCCAAGCTGAACAAGGGCATCCTGCCCGCTAATTTCAACGACATGGCCGCGCTGATTCAAGCTGTAGACCATAACCTCATCGCCTGCGCCAATTTTTTGCGGCTTAGCCTGCTTCGCTTTCATCGCCCTGGAAGTCTTGTGCAGCTCCGGCGCGGCCTCATCCAACTGCCGTTTGGCAGCGATAAGCTTATGCTCCTTGACGGACGTCCCTTCTTCCAGCGCCAGCCGGCGCAAATCGGCAATGATTTCCTCGGCCTCCCGTTTGGCCTTGGCGACTGCTTCCGCAGCCTCTTCCTGCGCTTTTATGAGCATTTTCTCCCGCTGCGCTTCGAATTTGCGCATTTCGGCCTCATAGCGGTCACGCTGCCGCTCCATTTCCTTGCGCAGCGATTCCGCCGTTTGCCGCTCCGCTTCTGCGCCGAGGCGATCCTCTTCCAAGGAAGCGATCATATTTTCGACGCGCATATCCTCTTCGCTCACTTCGCCGCGGGCATGCTCAATAATGGAACGCTGCAGTCCCAGACGCTCTGCGATCGCGAACGCATTACTGCGTCCAGGTACGCCGACCAGCAAGCGGTACGTAGGGCTCAAGGTTTGCACATCAAATTCCATACTGGCATTGATGATGCCTTTTCGATTATAGGCATAAGCCTTTAATTCACTATAATGCGTCGTAGCGACAATGCGGCAGCCCAGACGATGCATATGCTCCAAAATCGCAATCGCCAGCGCAGAGCCTTCAGCGGGATCCGTGCCGGCCCCAAGCTCATCAAGCAGCACCAGGCTTTTCGGCGTCATATTTTTTAAAATCCGAATAATATTGGTCAAATGACTAGAGAATGTACTTAAATTTTGCTCAATGCTCTGCTCGTCCCCGATATCGGCATAAATGGCGTCAAAAACACAGAGCTGACTGCCGTCCTCCGCTGGCACGAACATGCCCGACATCGCCATCAGGCTTAATAAGCCGATCGTCTTGAGCGATACCGTCTTGCCTCCTGTATTCGGTCCGGTCACAATAATCGCCGAATATGAATTGCCCAGTTCTACATCAGTTGGCACCACCGCTTCATCCGCGATTAGCGGGTGCCGGCCGCGGCGCAATTTCAAAAAACCGCGGTCGTTCATGCGCGGCAGCGTCGCTTTCATCTGATGCGCCATTCTCGCCTTGGCAAACGTAAGATCAAGCAAGGCTAATACATCCAGATCCAGCAACAGCTCGTCTGCGTAATCCGCCGTCATAGCCGTCAGACGCTGCAGTATTTTTTCAATTTCACGTGCTTCCGCCGACCGCAATTCCCGCAGCTTGTTATTCATCGCGACAATCGCTTCCGGTTCAATAAACAGCGTAGCCCCCGATCCGGATTGATCGTGTACGATTCCGCCAAAATGCGAGCGGTACTCTTGCTTGACCGGAATGACAAAGCGATCGCCGCGAATTGTGACAATGGCGTCCTGCAGCATTTTTTGCACGGTCGAAGAGCGGACCATCTGCTCCAGCTTTTCGCGGATGCGGGCCTCCCCGCTGCGAAGCTCGCGCCGGATCGAGGCAAGCTCGGTGCTGGCACTGTCCATTACTTCGGCCTGTTCATCTATACAAGCCAAAATGGCATCCTCCAGCACCTTATGCTCCGTCAGCTGTTCGGCTTGCGCTGCCAACAGCGGCATCGGATCATCGTCATGCAACTGCAAAATATGCCGCTTCACTCTCCGCCCGCCGCGCACAGTCTCGGCAATTTCCAGCAGCTCTGCCGGACTCAGCGTTCCGCCAATGCGCGAACGCAGCAAAGCGGCGCGAATGTCGGTGATGCCGCCGAATGGAGCGCTGCCTTTCAGCCGATCCGCCTTGTAGGCTTCGTCCGTCGCCTGAAGCCTTAGCTTGACTTCCTCAATATCGGAGCTCGGCGCGATTGCTTCTGCAGCCGCTTTACCGAGCGATGTCGCTGCATGCTGTGAAAGTTTATATACAATTTTCGAAAACTCAAGTGTTTGTAATATTTTTGTATCCATGAACTGAGCCAACTCCCCTCGCTCCTTATTATAGCCGAAGCTGACAACGTATGCCATGACGTAAGCTACCATGCATGACATCGATAAGGAAGGAAATAATAATTTTGTATCATCACCACAACCATATTACAGGAGGTTCACCGTATGCAAATTTTAGGACATATTGTCCGCTTTATCGTCTCGGCTATCGTGCTGATGGTCGTAGGTTTTATTGTACCCCAATTCAGCGTTGGCGGCTTCTGGAGCGCTCTGGTGCTTGCTGTCGTGATCGCTGCATTGGGCTGGGTTGTTGAAGGCATCTTCGGCAAGCGCGTTACTCCGTTCGGCCGCGGTATCGTTGGCTTCCTGGCGAGCGCGGCAGTAATCTGGGTTGCCCAGTTTATCGTCGGCGGCGTATCCGTATCATGGCTTGGCGCGATACTGGCTGCGCTTGTTATCGGGATTATCGACCTGTTCATACCCGTTAGCAGCCCTTACGAAGCAGGCCGCAACAAGGGTGAAAAGCGCGCCTAATTTCATGAAGGCCGGTTCTTAGCAGAAGCGTAAGCAGCAGCTGCTCAGAATCGGTCTTTATTTTTTCACAGTTTGTTCATTAAAATGTTAAAATAAAAATCGTTCATGAGTTCGTCACAGGCTTTCCCTCCGTTTAACGCTATACTAGTATTTGCATTCAATTGTCAAATACTTCATAAAACGGAGGTCGGTATTATGTTGAAAAAAGCTGCATTTCTTATGATGTTGGCAGCACTCATTCTCGTCGTCGCAGCTTGCGGTTCGTCGGGCAAAAATAATGATAAACAGCCAGCAAGCGGCAATAAAGAAACGGAACAAACTGCATCTGCCGAAGTTGTCATCAAGGCATCCAACTGGGAATTTGACCAGCCAACTTACACAATTAAAAAAGGCGAGCCAACTAAAATTACGTTGGAATCTTTATCAGGCGTACATGGCATAACAGTTGATAAAATCATAAAAGATCTTGATAACGGAAAATCGGAAGTCGTTACAGTGAATGAAGCTGGCGAATACGAGCTGTACTGCAGTCGTCTATGCGGCACAGGCCACAGCAAAATGAAAGCAAAATTGATTGTAGAGTAGCAGGTAAACGATCCTGAAAGCTGCCCGATCTAGCTAGATGCCATCTTTATTCCTCTGATGGCGCCGCGAGAGCGGCATGGACTGGACGTCTAACTGTATATTTTGCAGGTAAATTCGCTAGAATTGGTGGAACGGCCTATACTAACTGGAAAAACTGCATTTAAAACGGATGATTTATGGTGTGATCACCTTTTTTGCTAAAAGTAAATGGAAGTTTTCCATTTAGCTTTCGTCTTTCGTTCTAGAGCGGCAAATTACCGGCATGAAATCCATTTAGCTGCGTCCTGACCAAAGATAAAGAAGCCGTCTCTAGAGTAGTTGTTCCCTACCGAGATGGCTTCTTTTTTTCGTCTCAGAAATTAACTCTGCTCAATCAGTTCGATCCATTCATTATATTCCGTTTGCAGCTTCGAATACTCCGTCTGCAGCTTTGCATGCTCCACTTGCAATTTTTCGTGTACCTTGCTGACCTGCTCGGATTGCGCAAGCAATTTCTCCAGCTCTGCCAGCCGCTCGCCAAGCTGCTCCGCCCGGATGTTTGCTTCCTCCGCCTCCCGCTCTATCTGTGATAGCCGATCCCGCAATGCAGTCTCGGTCTCGGCAAAAGCCGCACTTTCCCGCAGCGCCGCTTCGATTTCGCTCTTGGATGCTTCCGCGCTTTCTTGAAGCATAGCAGCTTTGCGATTAGCTTCTGCCAATTCCGTTTCGCCTTTTGCCGCAGCTTCACCCAGCTCTTGCTTAAGCGCTGCAATCTGCTGCTGCGCGGCTTGCAGCTCGGCTTCGTAGTGCTTGATCGCCTCTGCATTCCGGTCTTCCATTTCCATCATTCTGCGACGGGATTCTGCAAGAATCTCCTCACTTTGCTTCGTTGCTTTTGCTGCACGCTGCTCCAGTTCCGCTGCCTTGCGGCTCGCTTCTGCAGCAGCTTCTCCATTCAGCTTGCTCGCTTCCGCCGCGCGCCGCTCCGATTGCTGCACCTTCTGCTTCAACTCGCGGTCGCGCGCTGCAAACTGTTCCAGCTCCAATGTCAGCCGCTCTCGCACTTCCATCAGTTCTCTTACCTGCGTCTCCAACTGCTCGGACTGCCGCTGCGCTTGCGCCAATTGATTTTTTTGTTTGAGCAGCTGCTCCTCCTGCTGATGAATAGTCTGGCTTCTGCGATTTTCCTTCTGCTTCAGCTCGCTAACGATGCGCTGCTGAGTCTGTTCGCGATCGGCAAGCTCATATTCAAGCTGCTCGACAGATGCCAGCAGTTCCGCTTCCCTCGTGGCTGCCTCATCGGACAATTGCTGGAGCTTACTCTGCTGCTCCGCCATCGCCGCATCCGCCTTCTTCTGCGCCTCTCTAAGATCTGCCAGCTGCTTAGCCAACTGCTCATTCTCCTGTTTGAACTGTCGTGTGCGCCCGGCGAATTCTTCCTCGTGCAGTTGGTTCAGCTTATCAAGCTCTAATCTATGTGCTGCTTCAAGCGCCTGTCTTTCAGCCGCAAACTCGGATTGAATGGTCAGCACCTTTTGTTCCGTTTCCTTCATGCTTTGTTCCAGCAAAGTCTGAGCATTTTGACGCTCTTCGGCAATCTTCGATTCCGCCTGTTCGTGAACTTGCTCGGATTGTCGCTTCGCTGCTTCTAGCTCCGATTGTATAGAGGCAATCTGAGTGCGCAGCTGCTCTTGCTCCCTGTCAGCTGATTGGCGAACTTCACTGACGGCTTTTTCAGCCTCTTCCTGCAGCTGCGCCAGCTTCGTCTCGTATTCCTGGCGAATATTCGAAATCTCCCGGATTGCGGCGGCTGCCGCTTCCGTGTGCACCTCGCGCTCAATTTCAAGCTCCACGCGCAATTCCTCAATAATACGGTCATGTTCCGCTTCCAAATCCTTGCGCAAGCGGATCAGATCTGCCTTAGCCTCTTCTTGCTTGCGTTCCAATTGCGCCCTAGCCGCCTCGCGTTCTCCTTCAAGCCCCAGTCTCGCAGACTCTCTCGCGCGCTCAAGCTGCTCCTGCGCCTCTAACCGAACACGCGCAAGCTCCTCTGCCGCTTTTGCCATCGCTTCCGCTTGTGCAGCACGCTCATTATTAAGCTCCCGCTCGAGACGCTCCTGCTCAGACAAAGCCTCTGCCGCAAATTGGTCTTGTTCAGCCTTCAGCTCGGCTATCGCCTGCTCATGCTTCATTCGGGCTTCTTCCTCCAGAAGCTTCCGATTAGCGGCTGCCTCCTCGCGCACCTTCGCCAGTTCGGCTTGTGCCGCTTCCTGCAGACACGTCTGCTCGGCTGCCGCTTCTGCCCGCACCCGCTCAAGCTCGGAACGCAGCTTCGCTTCCGCTTCCGTTCTTGCTGCGCGCTCATCCGCCAGAGCTCTTTCAAGGCGCTCTTGCTCGCTTAACGCTTCCGCGACGAGACGCTCCTGCTCTGCTTCCATTTCGGTCCGCTTCTTCGCCAGCTCCGCTTGTGCTGCCTCTTGCAGACGCGCCTGTTCGGCTGCCGCTTCCTCTCGCACCCGCTCAAGCTCGGATTGCAGCTTTGCTGCCGCTTCCGTTCTCGCCGCACGCTCATCCGCCAGCACTCCTTCAAGACGCTCTTGTTCGCTTAATGCTTCCGCTACGAGACGCTCCTGCTCCGCTTCCATTTCGGACCGCGCTTTCGTGAGCTCCGCTGCCGCCGCCTCCTGCATTCGCGCCTGCTCGGCCGCCGCTTCCTCTCGTAATCGCTCAAGCTCGGATTGCAGATTTGCTACCGCTTCCGTTCTCGTCGCGCGCTCATCTGCCAGGGCCCCTTCAAGACGCTCTTGCTCGCTTAATGCATCAGCAACAAGGCGCTCCTGCTCCGCTTCCATTTCGGACCGTGCCTTCGCCAGCTCCGCTTGTGCTGTCTCTCGCAGACGGGCCTGCTCGGCTGCCGCTTCCTCTCGTAATCGCTTAAGCTCGGATTGCAGATTTGCTACCGCAGCTGTATGTACGGCTCGCTCATTTTCCAGCTCGGCCGCCGCCTTCGCTTCCGCTTCTGACCGCGCTGCTTTTTCTGCAGTAAGCTTACTATGCAGATGCTCTTCGGCAGCTGATGCTTCTTTGCGCAGCGCCTCCTGCTCGGCTGCAGCTTCAGCGCGTTGTCGAGCCAACTCGGCCTCTGCTTTTTCGACAGCTTCTGCATGCAAGGCCTTTTCAAACTCCAACTCGCTAATCAGACGCTCCTGCTCGCTAGCGGCCTCTTGCTGCAGTTTCGCCAACTTGTCCGCTGCCTCCAGCGCAGCCTTGTCATTGGCAGCTTGCAGCGTTTCCAGCTCATTTTGCAGACGTTCCTGCTCAATGGCCGCTTCTTGCCGTGCCCGCTCCAGATCTGCGGCCGCCTTCGCAGACGCTTCCTCCTGCAGCGCTCGCTCAAATTCCAGCTCGCTCTGCAAGCGATCCGTCTCCGCTGCCGCCGCTTCCTTCGCCGCACGCTCCTGCTCCAGCTCGCTTTGCAGACGCTCCTGCTCCGCCTGCGCATTCGCTGCCGCCGCTTCCTTCGCCGCACGCTCCTGCTTCAGCTCGCTCTGCAGACGCTCCTGCTCCGCCTGCGCCTCCGCATCGGCCGCTTCCTTCGCCGCCCGCTCCTGCTCCAGCTCGCGCTGCAGGCGCTCCTGCTCCGCCTGCGCCTCCGCTTCGGCCGCTTCCTTCGCCGCACGCTCCTGCTCCAGCTCGCGCTGCAGATGCTCCTGCTCCGCCTGCGCCTCCGCTTCGGCCGCTTCCTTCGTCGCACGCTCCTGCTCCAGTTCGCTCTGCAGACGCTCCTGCTCCGCCTGCGCTTCCGCTGCCGCCGCTTCCTTCGCCGCACGTTCCTGCTCCAGCTTGCCCTGCAGACGCTCCTGCGTCTGCTTCGCCGCCTGACTCAGCCGCTCTTTCTCTGCAGCCGCCTCCTCAAGCAGTCGCTGATGCTCCGCTTCCGCGGCAGCGTGAGCCTGCTCAAGCCGTTCACGCTCCTGTGCCAGCTGCTCAGCTGCGCTTTCACGCTCCAATTCCAGCTCCAGCTGGAATTCCTCCTGTGCAAGCGCACGCTGCTTCTCATGCTCCTCGTATACGCTTGCCAGCTGCTGCTCTTGCTCCTGCCGCAACTTTTCCAGTTCGGCATCGGCCGCTTTTTTAGCCTCCTTCAAGTCTGCAATCATTTTGGCCCGCTGCGATTCCAATTCGCCTTTCAAATCTGCCGCTGCTTTTTGGGCTTGTTTTAGCTCTGCCGCCAATGCCGCGGCCTGAGCCTCGGCAGCGTGCAAACGCTCATTTTCACGGCTTAAGCGAAACACATCCTCAGCCATATGTACTGCAGCAAGCACTGCAATTTTCGGCACATCCAGCCGCGGATATCCTTTGGCCAGCTTATGCATATTTTCATCGACTAACGCCGCAATCCGCTTAATATATTCAGGATTGGAGTGACCCGTCAACCGATATTGATTTCCGTATATGTCGACCAATACACGTGTACGTCCGGCAGCATCCATGACAGCTCCTCCTCGGCTATTTTTATAATATATAAAACTATGAAAGCCTGTATAGCGCGGGAGACGCTGCAAACCGCATCAGCCCGCATAAAATTCTACGAAATATATGACGATCTACATGCTCAAAATGCTTAAAATAATCCCCTATGCAAGCATGCTTTACCGCAGCATAACCGATTGGCCGGCCGCATGCAAGCTTATATAGCATGTAACCTTATCAACGCCAAAAACCGCATCGAATGTTCATAAAGAACTTAATTCGATACGGCTTTATTCATCTCCTGCCTATTTGCGCAATTCTGCGGCAAAAGATTGTTCCAGTTCTGCCACGATTCTGGAATGTGCTTCCGTCACTTCTTCATCCGTCAAAGTACGTTCAGGATGGCGGTAAATTAGCGACAAGGCGATGCTCTTTTTATCTGCTCCAAGCTTCTCGCCTATATAGACATCGAACAGGTTGACTGACTCCAGCAGCTGCCCCCCGTTTGCCCGTACACACTCCGTTAATTTGCCCGCTTCAATTTCCCGTCCCACAACGACCGCAATATCGCGCTGAATGGCCGGATAGCGCGGCAATGTTCTATACACGATGTCGCTGTCTGCCCGCTCGTACAGCGCCTCCAGATCAAGCTCGAGTACATACGTATCGCCCAAATCATGTGCCTGCTGCACTTCAGGATGCAATTGCCCTACAAAGCCAATCGGTTCACTGCCGCGCTCCGTGGCGATCGTAACAACCGCTGTGCGGCCCGGGTGCATATGCTCAGGCTGGGCAGCCTCATAGCCGATCAGCCGGCTGACGCCAAGCACCTCTGCCACTGTTTCCAGAACGCCCTTCGCGTCATAGAAATCAAAGGATTCCGCTTTGCGGTTCCATTGCGCGGCCGATTTATGGCCGGTCAGCAGCACAGCCAGCCGGTGTTTTTCCTTAGGGAGACGAGTCAGCGTCTCCTCGTCGGCATGGAACACACTGCCGATTTCAAAAACAGCCACGTCATTATTTTTGCGGTTGTGATTATAGCGTGCCGTTTCCAGCAATTGCGGCAGCAAGCTCATGCGCAGCACGCTGCGCTCCTCGCTCATTGGCATAGAAAGCTTCACATAATGCGCGCCTTCTGTCAGGACCGGGAACAGCTTCGTCCGCTCCGGATGAGTGAACGAATAGGAGATCACCTCATGCAGGCCGGCGTCTGTCAAACGTCTCCGCAGTTCGCGGCGAATCGCCTGCGGCTTCGTAAGCGCGCCTGGAGTCGTTTCGCCTTCAATCGGCGTCGTCGGAATGTTGTCATAGCCATGCAATCTGGCGACTTCTTCAATCAAATCGACATCGCGCGCAATATCGCCGCGGCGGGTCGGCACCTGAACCGTGAAGCTGCCGTCAGCGGTATGCTCATACGAAAATTGCAGGCGCTCCAAAATTGTGCCTACTTCCAGCTCCGACAAATCAGTACCCAAGTAACGATTCACTTTGGAAAGCGAGACGGCAACAGTCTTTGGCTCCTGCACGGATGCTACAGCTTCGACTACGCCTTCAAGCACAAGGCCGCCTGCATATTCCGCAATCAGTCCCGCTGCACGATCAAGCGCAGGAACGACGCGCGCCGGATCAACGCCTTTTTCAAAGCGGGTGCTCGATTCCGAACGCAAGCCGACTTGGCGGGAGGTGCGGCGGACGGAGCTGCCGTCAAACCGGGCGGACTCCAGCAAAATATTGACCGTGGCCTCCGTTACTTCCGAATTGGCGCCGCCCATCACGCCGGCAAGCGCGAGAGGCTGCTCGCCATCTGTAATCACCAAATGATGCACGTCAAGCGTCCGTTCCTGGTCGTCAAGTGTCACCAGCTTCTCGCCCTCGCCGGCCAAACGGACGACAATGCGGCCGCCCTTCACCTTATCGGCGTCAAAGGCATGCAGCGGCTGGCCGTATTCCAGCATGACAAAGTTTGTAATATCGACGACATTGTTAATCGGCCGAATGCCGGCTGCCATCAGGCGATTGCACATCCATTGCGGGGAAGGGCCGATTTTCACCCCTTTAATATACCGCGCCGAGTAATGTGTGCATTGCTCCTTCGCGTCGATACGGACACTGATATGCTGATCGGCTCGATCAGCCGAAGCATGGACTCGGTTATCCGGCAGCTTGACTGTACGGCCCGTCAAGGCGGCGACCTCATAAGCTACCCCAAGCATGCTGAGGCAGTCCGAACGGTTAGGCGTAAGATCAAGCTCGAGCACTTCGTCATCAAGGTTCAGCACCTCGTTGATCGAGCGGCCGATTTTCGTCCCTTCCGGCAGCACAAGAATTCCTTCCTGCTGATCTTTTGGCAGCAATTTATCGTTCAGCCCCAACTCCTTCGCCGAACAGATCATCCCTTGGGATTCAACGCCGCGCAGTTTGGCCCGCTTGATGGCAAAATCGCCGGGAAGCTTGGCGCCGACTACAGCTACAGGCACGAGTTGTCCAGCCGCCACATTTTTCGCTCCGCATACAATTTGCAAAGGCTCCGCCTGACCTACATCCACTGTGCAGACCGACAGTTTGTCGGCATCCGGGTGTTTCTCCCGTGTAACCACATGGCCGACCACTACGCCGCTCACGCCTTTATTCAGCGACTCGACAATATCGATCTCGATGCCGCCGCTTGTCATCAGCGCCGCCAGCTCGGCACCGTTATATCCGTCCAAGTCTACATATTCACTCAACCATTTATAAGATACATTCACTGTACTTGCCTCCTTCAAAATTGTAGCGTTACATCCTGACGAACTGCTCCAGGAAACGCAGATCATTCGTGTAGAAATGGCGAATATCATCGATTCCGTATTTAAGCAGCGCGATCCGCTCCACTCCCATTCCGAAAGCAAATCCGCTTACCTGCTCCGGATCGTAGCCGCCCATTTCAAGCACGCGGGGATGAACCATGCCGCAGCCCAAAATTTCCAGCCATCCTGTCTGCTTGCACATCCGGCAGCCGTGTCCGCCGCATTGCGAGCAGGTGACGTCCACTTCAGCGCTCGGCTCCGTGAACGGGAAGAAGCTCGGACGGAGACGGATTTGCGCCTGCTTGCCGAACATCAGCTGCACAAACTGCAGCAATGTTCCTTTCAAATCGCTCATGCGGATGTTCGGACCGACTACAAGCCCTTCAATCTGGTTGAACTGGAAGCTATGCGTCGCATCGTCGTCATCGCGGCGGTACACTTTGCCCGGGCAGATGACTTTAACAGGCGTTTTGCCGTTCATTGCCTTCATCGTCCTCACCTGTACAGGCGAAGTTTGCGTCCGCATTAAAATTTCATCCGTTATATAGAACGAGTCCTGCATATCGCGCGCCGGATGGTCTTTAGGCAAGTTGAGCGCTTCGAAATTGTAATAATCCGTTTCTACTTCCGGCCCTTCTGCTATGGTATAGCCCATGCCAATGAAAATATCTTCCATCTCCTGAACGACCTTGTTCAGCGGATGGATCGCTCCCGCCGGCAGCTTTTTGCCCGGCAGCGTAATATCAATTGTCTCCGCCTGCAGCCGCTGCTCCGTTTCCGCTTTTTGAAACGCGGCCTGCTTCGTTTCGATGACCTCTTCAATCGCGGCGCGAACATCATTGACGACTTGGCCGATCAGCGGCCGCTCTTCTGCACTTAAAGCCCCCATGCCGCGCAATATTTCGGTAAGGGCCCCCTTCTTGCCCAAATATTTGACACGCAGATCATTTAGTTGCTGCGGGTCTGCCGCCTGCTGCAATTGCTCCAGCGCCTCTCCCCGCAATGCTTCCAATCGCTCTTTCATTTCTTTTCGCCTCCTGTACAAAATAAAAAAAGGCCCCTCCTCCCCAAAGGGACGAAAGGACCGTGGTACCACCCTAATTTGAAATGCGCCGCAGGCTGCTGCCGGCAGGCACTTCCTTCACTCCGGATATCGGCCGGAAAGCCGGGCATCCCTATTGATGTCGCATCGCACATACATGCCGCATGTCTCGACCAAACATGTTCAGGAACCTGCTCAGGAGCGAACTTCAGCAAGTCAGATTTTGTAAAGACGCTCTCAATCTCCGGCATCTTCTCCCTGTACAACCATTCGTAGCCTACTCTTCTCCATCATCGCTTTACATATAACTTAATTATATATAAATAGTGATGCAAAACGCAACTTCCGATGCAAAATAATTTGTGCCCATTATGAGATTGATCTTGAAGGCTATCGAGCAGCCTTGCCGTCCCCTCAGCGATCCGCGCGGACCTACGATCCGCTATTTTTTCTTTTTGCCAATGCCGCAACAAGCGCCAGCGCCGCAAGCACAACAGCAACGATGGACAAAATAAGTGGCACATTCGAGCTGGCAGCCTCGTCTCCGGCCTTCTCCGCAGAGTCCCCCGCCGCCGGTGCCGACGCGGCACCACCGTGACCATCGCCTTCGCCGGTCCCCGGCACAATTGCCGTCACCGATGCCGGATAATCGGCATCTGGCGCGCCGACCCATTCTACTACAGAGTTGTCGCTATAGGTCTGGTAAGCTTTCCAGACAAGCTCCTTCGCATCATCCGCTACTTTGCCGGACAGGCGAAATTCCGTAAATTCAGTACGGGCAAGCCCTTCGTCTTCAGCCGTCCAAGTGACTGAGGCGATCGTATCGTCCGCATTTTTTTCTATCTCATACGACCAGCCCGCTTTCGGCTCTACACGCGTGACAGCCGCTCCGGCAGCCACTGTAACCTTCACCGCCTTTGTCGTTACGCCTTCCTTCTCGCTTGGCACACGAACGGTAAACACCTCATAGCTGCCCTGCTTCGACTCCTTCGGCTGGACAGTTACATGCGCGCTTGCCAGTCCGGCAAACATCATAAGAGACAGCACAACGATGCCTCCGGCGAGCCATTTTTTCAACTTCATTGCAAGTCCTCCCTAATAATCCTTAGGTCTTATGTTCATTCACCTTAAAAAGTATAAGGGAGAAGCTTAGGTGCAGCATGACTCGAAAGAGCTATCAACTGTGAAAAAAACGTGTCCGGCCGTTAGCTTTTCAGCCAGCCTTTTTCCATCGCATAGCGCGTCAGCTGCACCCGATTGTCCAAATGAAGCTTTTGCAAAATATTTTTCAGATGATTTTTTACGGTATGCTCGGACAAGCCGTATGTTTCGGCGATTTGCCGGTTGGAATCGCCTACGGCAACCCGTTCCAATATTTCCCTTTCCCGCTGTGTTAGCGGCGTCAGTACCTGGCCCGAATCGATTTGGGCGGCGGCAAGCTTGCTGTTTTTGGCGCGTTCCCGTCCTATCGCAGTCGCATCGTCCGATAAAACGGATCGGTTTTGGCCGCCATTGAACTCCTGCAACAACCGGAACGCCAATTCCTTGGACATAGGCGCCTCATCCACCGCCACGCCCCGCAAATACTCCAGCCAGGAGGAAGGCGACAAGTTTTTGAGCAGATAGCCTTGCGCGCCGCGCTTAATCGCTTCGAACAAATCCGTAATATCGTCGGATACGGTCACCATGACGATCTTGATTTGCGGGTCGATCGTCTTAATAAGCTGGGTGGCCTCCATCCCGTTCATTACCGGCATATTGATATCCATAAGCACAAGATCCGGCCCCAGCTCGGCTGCAAGCGATACGGCCTGCTCACCGTGGACCGCTTCGCCGACAATTTCGAAATCGGCATCGCGGCTTAATATTTCACGCATCCCTTCACGCCCGTGCGGATGATCGTCCGCCAGCAACACGCGTATTTTTCTCCCGTTCTCCAAGCTATCTCTCCTCCTTCCGCACTTCAACCTTGAGCCCTGCGGCTGCTGACGCAAAAGCTCCGATATTCAGCTGCCAGCCCATCGCCTGCGCCCGGTCCTTCATCATGCGAATGCCATAGCAGCCCTTGGCCTCAAGCTGCAGGAGCGATGCCCCTTGCCCATCGTCTTCTATCGTACAGCAAAAACCGCCGGATTCATTTGCCGCAGCAGCTATCCGGATACGCTTCGCCCTCGCATGCTTTTGCACATTGAGCATCGCTTCGCGGACGATGGCCTGCAGCTCCACTTTTTCTTTATTCGTCAAATCGCTCTCCGGCAGCCGCCAATCAAACTCGACCTGCAGGCCAACTTTGGCAAAATCGTCCGCCAGTTCCTTTACAGCTTGCAGCCAGCGGACATCCGCTACAGCCAGCTCCGGTTCGGAGCGCAGGTTGGCAATCGACTGCCGGACATCCTCGTACACATGGCGCATCGTTCCCCGCAGCTGCGAAACGGTCTCAGCCGCCGTTCCGTCCGCCAGCTCCCCTTCAAGGCGGTCAAGCTTGACCGACAACAAAAACAACGACTGCGAGATGCCGTCATGCAGCTCTCTGGCCAGCTGCTCGCGCTCTACAAGCGCAGCCTTCACCGCCCGTTCCCGCTGCAGCGATTCGTGCGCATGCTCCAGCATGTGCAGCAGCCGGCGCACAAGCGTAATCGTGACGGCGAAGACGATAATGGGCGCCAATATATTGCCAAGATCCATCGAAATGTAAGGCAGCAAAAATGCATGCCTTACATACTCCCACAGCGCAATCGTGATCGTCGGAATAAGCAGAATGAGCCATTTTATCCGGTTATTGGCCATACAGACCACCTTCCTAAATCAGCAACCTCTAGTAGTTGCGGAATTCATAGCGCTCAACCTTCTCATTGTCATCCTTGTCCAACACCCGCACCTCCGCCTTCCATCTTCCTGCAAACGGAATATAGGGGCCTTCAGCGACATAATCGGAGCGCGTATAGCCCTCGAATGCCATAATTTCATTATCTTTGAAAGGCACGAGCGGCACATTTATGGCTACTACATCTTCCCGGTCAAGCGACTTTAAGCGCAAGACGATGCTTTTCGGCTCTCCTTGCTGCTCCGGCAGCCATACATTCACTCTAAACTTATTATCTGAGGCCGGCTTATTCGGTGTAATGCGCAGCGTCAAATGCATCTCCGCTCCCATTTTGTGATAGTAGACATTGGCATTGGCCGGCAATGGTGTAACGTAGGTAAAAATGCCGACAATGATCATAATAAGGAGCATGAGCGCTATATCGATGCGCAGCAAGGTGAAATTAGGCAGCTCTCCGCGCCGGACGCGCAGACGCAGCAAAGCGCCGATAATGACGACCAGCACGACGAGCGCTGTCTTAGCAATCAATAGCTTGCCCCAAGCGGTATAGAACAAATAATTCAGGCCAGGCATGAAAAGCAGCGTCATTGCCGTGCCGCTGGCGATCAGCAGCAGAATGGACAGCAGCGCCATGCGCGAAAATACGGGAGCGAATCTCCCCGCCTCCTTACGGTCGGCAAGCCAGAAAGCCAGCAGCAAGGCCAGTCCCCCAACCCAAACAGCTGAAGCGGCCAAATGAATAAAATCTAATATTACAGTAGCGGCTGCAGGCTTGAAAACGGCCGCATGGCCGCTCCAGCTTTCCACGCCGAGCAGCAGCAGCGCCCACACCGTGCGCAGCGTTCGCCCCAATTTCAGAATTGCAAATCCGGCTGCGCTTAATACGAACAATGCGATCCACACACGGCCGATTGAAGTGCCTGTAAACAGTTGAAAATAATCGCTTCCCTCATAGCCGCGCAATATTTCCGCAGCATGGATAAAAATATACAGCAGCACTGCAATAAATAGCGCGCGCACGACGGGCAGCTCCCAGCGCCGGCGGAGCGCAGCCATGGCCTCGCCTCCGCGATGCAGCGCTTCCCAGAGCATAAAGCCGGCTGCCAGCAGCACAGCAAGATAATAAATAATTCGCAGGACATAAGTGAAAAATTGCTGGCCGCTCAATTGCGTCGGATACTCATGCCCTTCATGGCCGCTATGGTCCAGCCCGTTGTGCGGATCGAAGGAGGAGGCGTCCAGCGCTCCCTGCGGATTGCCCACTACAAACACAAAGGAGCCGTTCACTGGATGCCCGTCGGCAGAGATAACCGCATACGACACCGTATACACGCCCTCGCCTAATGAAGGCATAGCGAGTGTCAGCGAGCGGCGGTCCTCCCCCGTCTTTGGCTCCGCGCCCGTCACTTTTTTGGAGCTGGAATCGCGGACGGACAACGCCCCCGCCTTGGCTTCGATTGCCTCATTGAAGTAGAGCTCGACAGCGGCCGGCGCGGCATCGACGCGCGTATTCGCTTCCGGCACCGACCGCTCAAGCTGTGCATGAGCCTGTGCTTGTCCCGGCCAGCCGAGCATCAGCACAAACAGTATAATAAAGGCTGTCATGACAGCAGCCAAAAGCCGGGCAGGCATTATTTTTCGGTAAAATACCATCTCTTACTTGCACGTCCCTTCCGTCATTCAAACAATCTGATCAGCAATAGTTTACCACATAGTTACAGCTGACATTTCAGCCATTTTGGCCCTTTCTGCATGAAAGTTATGTCTTCTTTTTGAACAAAGTTCATTTTTTTCCTCTGTCCGAAAAGGAAAGAAAGTTGTATAGTAGATAAGTTGGAATTTTAGTCGGCTCATATCATTTTTGCAAAAATATTGTCGGCCCGTCTTTGCAACGGGTAACTTGCGACCAGCCCTTTCGGGGCAAGTTTTCACCCCTTTTTCATACGTGCCGCAGCTCCTGAATGCCCCTATTTTGTCGAATATCTATCCTTGACTGGCACTAGATATTGGTGTAATTTTATTTTAAATTATCAACATATTGTGTATTTATGGCATCTTTACTTTAATTGCCTTTTGACAAGGAGTGACTTACGCTCGTGGATATTATTAAACGTAACGGTCAAAAAGAAGAGCTTATTTTTTCCAAGCTGAAGAAGGTTATCGACTTTTCCTGCGTCGGCTATGACGATTGCGACCCGCTGGAACTTGAAACAGCGCTGCTTCCTTACTTCCGCAACAATATTACAACCAAAGAAATTCAACGGACGCTGACCCAGGTTGCCGTCGAAAAAACAAGCATTGAGCAGCCCAACTGGCAATATGTTGCCGCCAAGCTGCTTGTATACGATTTGTATAAAGAATCGGCGATTAACCGAAAATACGGTTACTTCGGCTATGGCGATTTCTACTCACTGATCACTTATTTAACCGAAAAGGGCTTTTACGGCAAATACATATTAGAACATTACACGCGTGATGAAATTCGCGAGCTGGGCAACTATATCGTTCCTGAGCGCGATTATTTGTTCAATTACATCGGCCTGAAGACATTAGCTGACCGCTATCTGATCAAAGGCTTCAACGGTGAAGTTCTGGAATTGCCGCAAGAGCTGTTTATGGGCGTCGCCATGCATCTGGCTATGAAGGAAGAGGACAAGCTGAGCTGGGCCCGCAAGTTCTACGATGTGCTTAGCCGTCTGCAAATGACAGTCGCTACGCCTACGCTGGCTAATGCCCGCAAGCCATTTCATCAGCTTTCCAGCTGCTTTATCGATACAGTTCCGGACAATCTGTGGGGCATCTACAATGTTGACTCCAGCTTTGCCCAAGTATCGAAATTCGGCGGCGGCATGGGAATTTATGTCGGCAAAGTGCGGAGCCGCGGCTCGAACATTCGCGGTTACAAAGGCGTAGCCGGCGGTGTCGTGCCATGGATTAAAAACTACAACAATACGGCGGTCGCCGTAGATCAGCTGGGTGTACGCTCCGGTGCAGTAGCGGTCTATCTCGACGTGTGGCACCGCGATATCCTTGACTTCCTGAACCTGAAGACTAACAACGGCGATGACCGCATGAAGGCTCATGACATTTTCCCTGGCGTCTGTATTCCTGACCTGTTCATGAAAAAAGTGCAGGAACGGGAAGCCTGGTACTTGTTCGATCCGCATGAGGTGCGCACTGCTATGGGCTGGTCGCTTGAGGACGCTTGGGGCGAGGAGTGGGAACGCCGCTATGAGGAATGCGTCAACCACCCGACGCTTACGCGCGAAGAAGTGCCAGCAATTGAGATTATGAAGCGGATATTGGCCAGCTCCTTCGAGACAGGCACTCCATTCGTCTTCTATCGCGATACGGTAAACCGGGCGAATCCGAACAAGCATAAAGGGATCGTCTACTGCTCGAATCTGTGTACTGAAATTTGCCAGAACATGAGCGCGACTGAATATATTACAACCACTCATGAGGATGGCATTATCACGACTCAAGTGAAAAGCGGCGATTATGTTGTCTGCAACCTGTCTTCGCTTAATCTTGGCCGCACCCGTACCAAAGAAGAAATTGCCGAAGTCGTCAGCTGCCAAATGCGGATGATGGACAACGTGATCGACTTGAATCATTACCCGATTCCGCAAGCGGCAATTACGAATCAGAAGTATCGTGCGGTCGGCCTTGGTACAAGCGGTTATCACCAATGGCTCGCACTGAACAAAATTTCCTGGGAATCCGAAGATCACCTTGATAAAGTGGATGAGCTTTATGAGTGGATCAACTATTGCGCCATTAAAGCGTCGATGGAAATTGCCAAAGAAAAAGGTGCCTACCGCGTATTTGAAGGCAGCGAATGGCATACGGGAGAATATTTTGAGCGCCGCGGCTATAAAGGCGAGCAGTGGGATCAGCTAAAGCACGATGTCGCCGAGCACGGCGTGCGCAATGCCTGGATGTTCGCGATTGCGCCGACAGCATCCACCTCACTGATTGCCGGTTCTACAGCCGGCATCGACCCGATCTTCAACAAATTTTTCGTGGAAGAGAAGAAGAATGCCGTCGTGCCGCAGACAGCGCCTAATCTGAATGACGAGACATTCTGGTTCTATAAAGAAGCGCATCATATCGATCAGCACTGGAGCATCAAAGCGGCTGGCCGCCGTCAACGGCATATCGACCAGGCGCAATCATTCAACTTGTATATTACACCTGACTATACGGCCAAAGAGTTTTTGGAATTGTATATGGCTGCATGGGAAAACGGCCTAAAAACCGTCTACTACTGCCGGAACAAAAGCTTGGAAGTTGAAGATTGTGCAAGCTGCAGCGCTTAATGCGCTGCAGTTTTTCTGCCGCCTGCTTTGCGGCATTAAGCGATACAGGATCAAAGGAGGCAACTTAACGTGGAACTGCAAAAGAAAAAGCTTTTTAACGAGCATGGCGACCGTGATTGGGGCAAGCGCCGCATGATTGGCGGCAACACAACAAACCTGATCGAGCTGAACAACGTAAAATATGACTGGGCAACGAAAATGTACCGGACCATGATGAATAATTTCTGGATTCCGGAAGAAATACCGTTAGCGCAAGATGCGAAAGATTATCGCAATCTGACGCTGTCAGAGAAAAACAGCTACGATAAAATTATCAGCTTTCTTATTTTTCTCGACTCCCTGCAAACCGCTAATCTGCCGAACGTCAATGAATACATTACTGCACCCGAAGTCAATCTCTGCCTGACGGTGCATACGTTCCAGGAAGCCGTTCACAGCCAGTCCTATTCGTACATTCTGGATAGCGTATGCTCGGCCGAAGTACGGGATCAAATTTACAATCTGTGGCGGGAAGACAAAAACCTGCTGAAGAGAAACCGGTTCATTACTGATTTGTACGAAAATTTTATCGCCAATCCGTCGTCGCAAAATCTGATCAAAACGATTATGGCGAACTATATTCTTGAAGGCATCTATTTCTACAGCGGCTTCAGCTTCTTCTATGCACTGGGGCGCCAAGGCAAAATGCTCGGCACAGTGTCGGAAATCAAATATATACAGCGCGACGAGCTGACGCATCTGGCCTTGTTCCAGGGTATCTTCCGCGAAGTCCGCAAAGAAAATCCGGAGCTATTCACGCCAGTGCTGGTCGAAGAACTGCGCCAAATGATGAAAACGGCAGTCGAGCATGAAATCGAGTGGGGTCAATATATTACGAACAATCAAATTGCCGGCCTGACGAATGAAATTATTGACCAGTATATCAAGTTCTTGTCTAATGAACGGCTGAAAAAGCTGGGTCTGGACATTTTGTACCCTGAAGTGTCCGAACATCCGATGCGCTGGGTTGAAAGCTTCAGCAATATGAACGGCATGAAGACCGACTTCTTCGAGCAAAAGGTTACTAACTACAGCAAATCCTCCAACCTGAACTGGGGCGATCTGTAAAATTGTTAAAAAAGCTGTCTCAACGTAGCTGCGGCTGCGGGAGGCGGCTTTTTTGTTTAGGGAAGCTGGTTATGTGCTACCCGCTCTTCTTTCCGCTCATCAAAAATGACACGCATGTCGTTATTATAAACGACATGTGTGTCATTATAAATTTCTCGCCGATTTATTCCCCCTCACCGTAATCGGACCTTAAAAGAGAGCGAGGATTCCAACAAGCTGTGCGGTTCTAATTTGATGGCAGTACCGGATGCAATGTTATCGTCCAGTCTGGAAGCAGGTGGAGATGAAAACAACTCCAGCCCGATATTATAATGACATCCGAAATACGGAGGCGAGCTGTCGCCCCCGTAATCGCGCCAAAACCAAACGTACGGCCAGACCCCGTTGTTCCAGTTAATCTCGGCCCCGATCCCGTCCGGCCGCATGACCAAGTACGTTCCACGGGTTCCATCCAACACATCAAACCCTCCTGCGGCGCCCCGTTCGGGCATGATGAAGCTGTCAGAGCATCCCTCGACATGGACCACTGTTCCGGGCATAAGGAACGGTTCCCCAAACGTAATATGATGTCCCCAGTCCGTATGGATCACAGCTGGCGAGACATTCCGAAGCCTTTCTTCCAATCGAAAACCCGCCCGGCCGCTCTCCATAATAAACGTTTTCTCTACTACCACCGGAAGCGAGCGCAGCTCGTTGCGGAAGACGACCCGAATTTCCTCCGGGCGGTCCTCTGTCACTACGTAGCTCCATTCCGATAATGCCGCTTCGCCATAAGCTTCCATTTCGATTCCGTTATGAATATGCCTTCCGCCAAGATTCGGAAGGATCTCCTGCCATCCTCCCTCATATTGGCTTTGAAAATCCCGGTAGGACGACTGCTTCGGCCGAAGACCCAGCCGCGTGAACCAGACAAAATCGGTATCGGTCGGCTTATGCAACAATTCAATAATATCCGTTCCCTTGCCCGGCAGTACCGTTAAACGAAACTTTTCGTTCTCCAGCACAACGGTCTCATAGCCCTTATAAATCAGACCTTGTTTAATCCGGCAACCGTAATTGCGATCGCTCATCCAGCCCGCTGCCTCCATCATTTACCGGCTTGCTGCGCGAGAAACGCTTGAAGCTGCTTCGTCAACTCCGCTTTAATATCTGCGATATCGGATTGCAGCGTTTTGTTGCTCTCCCACTTGGTTTGAAGCTTTTGACTGCCTTCCGTCGGATTCACGACCATGCCGAGTTTATATGCAAGTGTTTCATTGTAGATTTTGGCAAAGTCCGGGTTGGCCAACTGATTCTTAACCGGGTCCTGGTTGAAGGCAAAGCCCGCCAAGGCAGATTTGACATATGACTTCTCATCAGCAAGATAGCGGTAATACTCAACCAGATCATCCGGTACGTTGGCGGACAAGCGGATATAATTGGGATTCCAAGTCAGCATATAACCCGGAAAATTGTAATTCCGGCTAATATCGATGCCATCCGGGTACTTGAATTTGTCGTCGCCGACCGGCTCCCAATGCTTGCCTTTGATGCCGAGCTCGAACAAATCATGATTATCCTGGCTCTCAAAAATCCAATTGATGAAAGACATTGCCCGATCCGCATTCACCGACGTTTTTGGGACGCAGAGGAAGTTCCATACACGAAAGTCCGAAATGAGTGACGGATTGGGCTGCACTTTTTCCCGAACCGTTTTCTGTACAACGAATATGCCCATTTCTGCGGACGGATCCCCAGCCTTTAACTGTGAATTTATAGCGTCCAGATTCGCAACGCCTTCCATCAAAGAAGCTGCTTTGCCTGCTGTGAACGTGCCTCGCGCATCCTTTCGAATGATAGGCTCTTTCTCAATATAGCCCTTTTCATGCCATTCCCGGACGGTTTCATTCGTGCTGTAATCTGGCTTGTTAAACGGTGCCGGGAAACCGGCAATATTCTCCGTTTTATCACCAGTTAAAGTGACACTCTTAAGGCCGCCTCCCTCAAGTTCAGCCGTAGCAATGACATTGGGCCCGAGGTTAATGTCCCACAAACCGGCTTCATACTTCACAGGCAAGTCCTTATTGAAATCGATCAAGGCTGCTGCGCCGTAATTTCCGTCATTGCGGACTACAAACGGGATCATATTTTTATCGTTCTCAAGCACGCGGTCGAAGTATTCCAGCAAATCCTCATAAGTTTCGATGCTTTTCATGCCATATTTGGCTGCAAGGTCTTTCCGGTAATAAATAACCGGCAAGTCGCTTAAATATTGACCGAGAGGAACCCCATACGTATGAAGCTGGCCATCTTGGCCCACAAACTTGTTATTGTTGAGATATTCGCTGCTGAATGCTGTCTTTAAGCCGGGATACTTATCGGTATTAAAGTAAGAGTCCAAATTTGTATAATTATCCTGGGCAATAAACGTATTCATGTTCATCCACGGCGCATCAAAAGCGATATCCACCTGTTCGCCAGCGGAGAGCTTCAGCTTCAGCTTGTTGACATAGTCCGCTTGCGGAGTAAATGTCACATTCAGCTTCAGATTCAACGTATCTTGCGTCCGTTTCTCAAACTCGGCCACGACCTCGTCGAACTGCTTCGGCTTATCCCCCCACAGCATAACATTGAGCGTCACGGGCCCCTTCGTATTCCCGCCTCCATCGCCAGGCCCAGACTTTTCGCCCGAATCCCCATTATTGCCGCATGCCGCAAGCAAGGATAGAATCATCGTCATCGCAACGAATAGCACAGCCCTTCTTCTGACTCCGTTTCTCATGTAGAACCCTCCCGATGATCTTGTCATTCTTCTTCTATATGCCAATCGGCCAAATGACCGAAATCAGCCTTTTATCGCACCCATCTTTAAGCCGCCTACGAAATAACGCTGAAGAAACGGATACAGGAAGATGATTGGTCCAACCGTTACCATCGCTGTAGCCAATCTTACGGTATAAGCAGGCGTTACCTGGGTGGTGGACGGCGCTCCCGCTACCGCAATATTTTGCGCCATGTCCACGTTGCGGATGATTTGCATAATAATGTATTGAAGTGAATATAACTTGGGGTTGTCGATATAAAGCATAGCCGGTGCCCAGGATGACCAGTAACCAAGGGCGTAGAACAACCCGATTGTAGCCAGCGCCGGCAAAGAAAGCGGCAGTACGATCGATCGCAATATTTTCATTTCGCCGGCACCGTCAATTTTAACGGATTCAAACAATTCCTTCGGAATCTCATTAAAAAAGTTCCGCATGAGGAACATATTCCATGGTGACAGAAGTACAGGCAAAATATAGACCCATACCGAATTTTGCAAGTGCAAATATTTGGTCGTTAAAATATAGCTGGACACCATTCCGCCGCTAAACAGCATAGTAAAGTAGAAGAACAGGGAGAGCTGCGGGGAGAACCGGAGTCTCTTTCCCGACAACGCGTAAGCGGCCAGACTGGTCACCAATAAGCTCAGCGTGGTACCGACTACCGTAACAAAGATCGTAATCAGATAGGCATCGGGAATCGTCTGTGTGCTGAATATCGCCTTATAAGCATCCAAGGAAAAACGATCCGGCAGAAGCTTGTATCCGTTTTGCAGCAGCGTGGTTTCCTCTGTAAAGGAACTCGCGATAACCAAAAGGAACGGATACAGACACAAGATAGCAAACAAAATGGTAATGATGTAGAAGATAACCGCCAGCAACCGGTCATTTCTTGAATTTTTCATCGTGACAGCCTCCTCATTAGAATAACGCTGAATCTTTATCCAACTTAGATGCAATTTTATTGGCCGTCATGACCAGGATGAATCCGACGACCGATTGATACAAAGCGATGGCTTGGGTCATTCCAAGTGATCCGGAAGTCCGCAGCGCCCTGAAGACGTAGGTATCTATCGTATCTGTGCGGCTAAACAAAAACGAATTATCACCGACCAGCGAGTAAATCATTTCGAGGTTTCCGCCGAAGATGTTGCCCAAACTTAGCAGAAACAGCATGACAATGGTACTTTTGAGCATTGGCAGCGTAATCTTTAGAATACTCTTAAACCGGGTCGCCCCGTCAATCCTAGCCGCTTCATATAACTCCTTATCAATCCCCACGATTGCCGCCATATATACAATTGCACCGAACCCTGCCGTCTTCCACAAATTTATCAGGATCAAAATCGGAGGCCAAACATCAGGATCAGTGTAAAAATCAATGGTATTAAGCCCTGCCGAGGCCAGAAAATGATTGATCACCCCCGTATCCGCCGTAAAAAACGTGACGGAGAACAAGCCGATGATCGGCCAGGAGATAAAATTCGGCAATATCATGACCGACTGCACGGTGCGTACAATGGCATTCTTGCCCAGCTCAGTAAGCATAATCGCCAGCGCCAATGCCATCGCAGTTCCGGTAACAATGAACATCAGATTGAAAAAGACTGTGTTAAACGTAATGACAAGCCAGTCTTCACCGCGGAAAAAAAAGCGCAAATTATCGAAGCCGATCCATTTACTGCCGAACATTCCTTTCATCGGATTAAAATCTTGAAACGCAATGACAGTGCCTACCATCGGCAGATAAGCGAAAATAATGCTAAACAGAATGGCCGGTACAGCCAATAGATAGAGAGATCGATTTTGGATGATTTCGCGCATGCCACTAAGTTTGTTAGCCGTTCTGTTCACGATGCATGCCCCCTTTCTTACTAATTGTAACCCCTTTCATCTCAATTAGGTTACAGGGCTGTTTCTTGTAATAGGGAGGTTTTTTTGCTAAATCAGAGCGATTTCCACAAAAAAACCGACCTTGCCCGCAAAGATTTCCCCGGGAGGGCCGGTTATACGTGTGCTACTTGTTTTCTCTGTACTGAAGCCTAAATTCGCTTGGGGTAAATCCGGTCTTGAGACGGAATATTTTCCCGAAATATTTTTCATCTTCAAAGCCGGACATCTCCGCGACCCGATAGATCGGAAAATTGGTCGTTTGCAGGAGATGCTGCGCTTGACGGATATTCATGTGCTGCACATAGCTGACAAAAGAGCAGCCCATAATTTCCTTGAAGCATCTGCTAAAGTAACTGATGCTCATATTGATGGCCTTGCAAATTTCCGATTGGCTGGTACGTTCACCCATTTGCTGGTGCAGCATATCCACAGCCGAAATAACAGAATGAATAACTTCCTCCGAGAGCATGGTACTTCGCAGAAGCTTTTGGGCTTCGGCTCTAAATTCAGACAACCCTTCCGTCAGGCCTGCTGCCGCTTCCTCCCTTGGCCACAATGATCCGACACGAATGTTATCCAGCAGCGGACATTTCTCCAGCCATATGGCTTGTGCCCTCCGAAGCATATTGAACCAATCTGCCGGTTGGAAGCTGAGAAGCGAATCGCTTAGCAATTGCTCGTAAATTCTGTCATCGACCATCCACTGGAGTGTATTCCAGCGAGCCGTCAGTTCATCTTTGTGCGGATTAATGTCTAATCGTTCCCGGTCGCCTGCTGCAGACTGGCCTGCTTGCCGCTCAAACCGTTTTGCAATGCGGCCAAGCAGTTCCTCTACCGATTCGTCATCCAATTGGGTCTTGACCATATAATCAATGGCCCCGAGACGCAGCGCCTGCTGCAGATAGTCAAATTCCTGATGGCATGTCAAGACGACAAATTGAATACCCGGGTACTGATCTCCAACGACGGACAGAAGCTCGAGTCCGCTCATGCCTGGCATGGAAATATCAGCGAAAAGCACATCGACTTCAAGCCGTCTCAGTGCTTCAAGCGCTTCTTCACCACTGGACGCTTCCCCGACCAGTTCCATGCCGTAACGGGCGAGAGGCATCATGCTTAAGATGCCCCTGCGTACGAGCGGCTCATCTTCTACGATGAAGGTTTTAATCATTCCTCTCGTCTCCCTCCATGGCAAACGGGATGACGATCCGAATTCGGGTACCTGCCCCCAGCATGCTGTCGATCGTCATTTGTGCCCGATGACTGTAGTGTACATTAAGCATTTTCCGGACGTAATTAAGCCCGATGCCAAGCCCGGTCTTGCCATTGTTGCTACTGTTCCCGCTGCTGCCTTCCGCGAGAAGCTCGGCCACCCGCTCCGGTGTCATCCCTTTCCCGTTATCGGCTACCGTAATAGACACGCAGCTTGGTTCTCCGCTTCTGATTTCGACGCGAATATCCCCTTTTTCACTAAGCAATCCATGGTACAATGCATTTTCAACGAGCGGCTGCAGGACGAATCTCGGGATCGGCACTTCGGTTAAACTGCTGTCGCAATCGACCGTGACATTAAAGCGATGATCATACCGGATATTTTGCAGTTCGATATAATCATGCAGCGCTTTTAATTCTTCCTTTATCGTGACGATCATACTGCCCTTGCTCAAATTGTAATGCAGGACGCGCGTAAACACCTTGACCAGATTATATATCTCCGTCTGGCCGTTCGCCCTGGCCAGCCACTGGATCGTATTTAGGGAGTTATGGAGAAAATGGGGGTTAATCTGAGACATCAGCTTCTCAACCTCCAGTTCGCCTCTTCGCTTCTCCTTTTGTTCGACCTCTGTAATTAATTCCACAATTTTGATCCTCATCGATTGAAAGCTGGCGAAGAGCATATCGAATTCTTGCAGCTGGGTTACAAGCATATTATGATGCGTCTGATCGTAGCTGAACCGCTTTATCTCCCGATTGATACGCTGCAGCGGGTAGTAGACCATCCTCCATATAAAAGAGGCTGCTAGTATCGTAACCAGAATGGAAATAGCGGCCACAAGAAGAAATTGCCGCTGCCATTGCCGCAGTTCCTTGCGAAAATCATGCATATCGATCAGCGACATCAGCTTCCAGCCATCGCGGCTCTCCGCCGAAAACTGCTTGTAACGGCCTGTCAGGGTCTCATTATTCAATGTGGAGCCGACAGCTAATATTTCAGGGTGATCGCTGTATCGAATCATCCCGTCTTCGCGGACCAGCACATTCAGCGACTCTTCTCCGATCGGCGGGACCGAATGGATGATATCCTCAAATTTTGACTCCAGATAAACATAGTAACGTCGTCCTGCTCCGTATTCGATAACACGAGTCAATGAAATTACGGTCTCATCATGTCCGGCTAATGCAGATTCATGAGGACCGTGGAATGTCAGCTGATTGGCCCGGTAGAGCACATCTTTCGATTGCGGCTCCACCCGTGACGAAGACAATTCCGGCTTGATCGGCGCCGACTCGAACTGATAATTGCTTTCATATCCCGGAATGGAGAAGTACAATCCGTTTATGCCCGGATTCGAATAAATGATGTTGGTTAAAGACTTGTCGATACTGAGAAAAGTTCCGATCTTGAGCACAGGGTCGTCTGTCGTGAGATAAGTGATGACATCGTCTCCAAGACCGCCGTCAATGACCAGCAGCTGTGATACACTTCCAAGATTCGCCGCCGTCTTCTCCAGCGCCGACGTTTTTGCATCCGCCATCGACTGGTAATTGGCGCTGATTTTCTCCGTTTGGACCTTCAACATCCAATAATAGGAAGTGACCCCGATGAGCACAATCGGTGTTATCGTAACAACGACCAGCAGAATGCTTAACCGGCCTCTCAGCGTATCCGGCCATACGACACGCTTCCAACCCGGACTCGCGGTGCGCTCCATTTCCCAGCCCCTTCCGTATACGACCTCTGTGTTATCAGTATAGAGCAATCCAATCCGACAATAAAGGTCAAAAAAACGAGCAGGCGCAGGGCCTGCTCCAAACATTTAAACTGCAGCCGGAATTGTCAGAAGCAATCTTTCGATCGGAGAGAGTCGAAGTATCAGATCCCCCGCCTCGTCTGTAGTAATCACCTCTCCCGTATCAGCTTCGTCTTTGTAAACAGCAACTTTTGCGCCGGGTATATTTGTGCTCAGGCGGCTAACCTTCTCAACCGGCTCAAGATTGACAACCATAAACGTGCGGCTCGCTCTCTTCTCCGACTTGCGGATAAGTTCATAGCCGTCCATGTTCATCAAATAAATACCAGGATCAGCACTTACGAGCCACTCATCCCACAACATGGCAGCCCGGAACGTTTGCCCTGCTCCGTAAATTTCCTGTCCCGCATAGCCTGTCTTGTCGTCTTCCAGCGTTCCCAAGTTTTCCAGCGGAATGTAGTCCAGTTCAGATAGCCGGTACCGGTCAGGCAAACAGCGCGGGAAGCAATAGAAGTTGTTGGTTCTAGCCTGATTCAACGCGAGCAGCAAGCCTTCGGAAAATTCTTTCCCCTTCAAGGTGGAGACGATACGGGCCGTGCATTCGATATTTTCGAAGAACGCAGGATACAACATCGGCGTACAGGCCTGGAACATGCCCCAAAGCCGATAGTCCGGGAAGCCCGGATCGTCATACCAATACATCATGCGCAGGTTCTGCGCAAGCAAATAGCGGTAGGCTTCTCCATATGCGGCGTCTCCCGTCTCCTTGCCCAGCCCGTCCGCTGCTTGAACTGCCATTGAAAGCAGGAACGACTCCTGATGAAGACTATTGACCGGCAGCTGGAGCAATACCTTGAGCGAGCGTTCCGCTTCCTGCAGGTATTCTGCATCCTTTGTCGCCTTATACAACAGAAGCATGAAGTAGGAATATGCCCCGGCTGCCGGGTAGTTATCGCCATTGCCGTGTTTGACCAATTCCGGTACCCGGAACGATAACGGGAACATGTAACTGCAGCGTTTGGCCATAGGAATGACAATCTGCTTCACTTCCTCCTCAATGCGGGTGCAAGTGCCCGCATCTTCCTCGAACCAAGCCGCTCTCCACCACTCCTGCAGCAAATAAATATATTGCCAGGTCCCCCATACACGCGGACGGCCGCCAAGAAATTCATCTGCCATATTGCCAATAAACTTCCATACTTTGTCACGCAATTCCGCATATACAGGAGCATTTGAGCTGTGAGCCAGTTCTGTCAACGGGTGGATCATCATCAACGCCGCATCCAGTCCCGGCTGATTCCGGAAATCGACACTCAACCCCTTCGCCCGGAACGACTCTTCCCATGCCGGCGAGATGCCGTTCACGTAAGGAATCAGCATGTCGTAAGCCCCGTTATTGCTCCAGCAAGCATCTGTATTCAGCAAATCCTCTGCGCATTTAACGCTGAATTGGCGCCAGCTATCGGCGTTCGGAGGCGTTGCGGTTTCCTTTGGCGCGAAGTGCAGGCAAGCTTCCACCAGATCAACAACGGCGCTTTGCTCAGTTGGCGGCTCCTCCATGGACAAACATCGAATCCCGTACACAAACCGTGTACCATCAAGCGGAATATCCGCCTGGACAGGCGTATCACCGAGCAAACCGATCTCCAGCGAACCCGAACCGTTCTCGTACTCCCTTCTCAAACCGCACCGGTAATGCAAAAATCTCGCAACACCTGCTTTCGCCATCCACCCCATTGCGGACATATCGAAAAACAGCATGACGCCGAATTTTTTATAAGAATCATAATAATAGCAAGCGGGAAAATCGTTTCCGCGCGCCTCATCGTTCCATTTTGTCGGATTATCGATGTTCGTTTTAAACCAGACGTGATCGCCCCGCTCATAAGGAGGCAGTTCACCCAGCCCAATCGTAATCTCCGGTTCAAGCCGCGTAGCGCCGACGGTCAGGCCGCCTTCGCCGGCCAGTTCAATTTCAAACCTCAGCCAGCCGGTCCCGGGATCGGAGGCAACCGTACCGGACCACGCAAACAGAACGGCTCCATTCTCCGATTTGGTGCCGCTAAGTTTTAGCAAATGCGGTGTGACCTGCTCGATGCTTTGAGGGTACAAGTTGAAGCGGTCCCCCCTAATCAGCGGTTGCAGCTCGGCGCTCACTATCTGTTTCTTTTGTCCGTCATCCTGAACCAGTGAATAGCCGTAACCTCCAACCGTTTCATCAAATTGAAATACCAGCTTTGTTTTCTCTCCACTTGCCAATTCGAATGTTTGCGGCATCAAATGCACCTTCCCCATCTTCGTTGTCATCTCTTTTCATTGCGCAAAGCTAAGTGTCGTTCGTACATTAAAACCTTCCAAGCGAAGTACAGACAGCCTTTCTTCTGCCCCGGTCCAGGAAACCGCCCGCAACTCACCGGGAAGCAGCATAATCCCGTTATCCGCGAAGACTGGGCTGCCTTCATTGCTCTCTCCCTCCAGCCATACCTCTACGGCACTAACTGCAGAGTGATTGTGGAGCATCACGGTCCGGCCGCCCGCCAATTCCGCGCCAAGTCCCGCTGCCGGCAGGCAACGGAGTGCGTCGAAGGCGTACTGGCCGTCCACAGTATAAATATAGGCTGCAGTGGACAAAACCAGGCCCGATTCATCCCGCAGCTCCCATCTCAGAAAGAACACCCGCCCCTCCAACTCCGGTAAGGCAAAATCAATTGTTCCAAGCAGGATTGGAGATACCGCAAAACCGACAGCCGGTTGATAGAAGGATTCGGCCAGCACTCTGCCAAAAATATCGCAAGCAACGGCATGAACTATAATCTCGGATGGGATTTCAGGGCCGTGCAGAAACAAATCCCCCCGAAAAGTCTCACCCCTCATGTAAGATGCCTTATCGTAACGTACCGATACGTGTAAGGGAGAAAAAGCCTTTTTCAGCGCGTAAAAGACCGGTTTAGGCATGCCGTCCCATTCCAGAATCGACGTATTGGCACAGTTCGGGAACGGTTCATTGCCCATCCAGACCACAAAGCCCGATGCTTCCGGCATCCTCCTGAGCGTTGCTTCCGCCGCATAACGTACTGATTCTTTCTGAAGAAAGCGGCTGCACATGACGAAAGTTTCCAATTCATCCTCTGTCAGGCTCCAGGGGCCAAACGCTCCGCTAACCGTTTCCCACGGCACCCACCAGCTGCCGCGATGCACCCAATAAGGATTGTTCTCGGTTGGCGGCCAGACGGCGCAATTCCCCCTTAGCTCACGCAGCAAGCTGCCCCGCGATGCGCCCGGCGTACCTGTCTCGGAGCGGAACAACGCATCATCGCCGTTGAAAAATGTATAGTGATCAGGGTCCATGGCATAGACCCACGGACCGTGTACATCGTGGTGAACCCCCTTGCCGAAATCCGCCGCGCTGGCGCAGAAAGCAGGACCCGAAGCGCTGGCCGGAAGGAAGCGCCGGTCCGGGTCAAGCTCGCTGACCAACCTCGCCAGCATCGCGATGTTGGCGTGACGCTCATCGACGGGGCGGAACCCTTCCCACATCAGCTCGTTACCGCCGCACCATAACAGCAGACTTGGATGCGCGCGCTTTTCGCGGATCGCATGCTTGGCTGCGGCGGACAACGCCTTCACTAAGTCCGGATCGTCAGGCGGGCAATTGTCGAGCGCGCTGGATGATTGCAGAAATTCCTGCCAGACGAGCAGCCCCTCATGATCGCAATAATCGTAGAACGCCGGTTTCTCAATAATGCCGCCGCCCCACACCCGAAGGAGATTGGCATTCATATCAGCAAGCGGATCAAGCTGCTTGCGGTAATCCTGCTCCGTTACGGCGCCATAATATGGCGATGCCGGCACCCAATTGACCCCGCGCAAAAATACGGGAATTCCGTTGACGACCGCCGTATAGGGCATCGCCCCTGCGGGAGCGCCGGGGTTAGCCGTCCATTCAATGCGGCGGAATCCGACGTTCCGTTCCGCGGTGTCACAGATCTGTCCGATCTCGTCAAGCAGCGTGAGCCGCACCCGGTACAAAGGCTGGTCGCCCATGCCGCGGGGCCACCACAGTGCAATGCTTTCCAGTTCAGCCGACATCGCCAGCACAACCGGGCCCGCTCCCAGTTCCTGTTGCTGCTTTCCTTCCCACAGGACGCGCCCTTCACCGTCTTCGACCGTATACAGACAGTCGTACGTTCCGGGACGGAAGATGTCGGCTTCGGTGCGGATATCCACGATCCCCTCATTCATCTCTAGCGGCTGCGCATGCGGATAGAAATCACGAATGACGGCACCATGATAAGTTCGTATAAATACATCCCGCCAGATGCCAACAGCAACCATCCGCGGACACCAGTCCCAAGCATAGTTGAACCGCGACTTCAGATGGCGGATTCGCGAGGAATAGCCTACTTGGCCATCCACCTCAGGCGGCAGCCGAAATACCACTTTCAGTTTATTCTCTCCATCAGGCGACAATCGGCCCGTCAAGTCTATGACGACCGGCACAAACATCCCTTCAAATTCTGCTGCCTGCTCGTCGTTCCAGAACACCGTCCCGGCATAGTCGAGTCCCTCGAACACAAGCTCGCATCGCTCCTGCGGCCACCCGGCAGGAATTTGCACATTCTTCTCGTATACCCATTCCCGCTGCGTCACCCATTCGCAATGCAGGCTATTCAGTCCGACAAACGGATCAGGCAGCAGGCCTGCAGCGAGCAGATCTGTTTGGACGGAACCTGGGACAGTTGCCGCAACCCCGCTTACCGCCGGATGGATCGTGACGCCAAGCTCCATGGAGAGCTTGGGACGCCACTGATTCGGATACCAGCCGGTCAGCCGCCAGTCGGTGCCGTTCAGCGAGAATATGTTCCATTTTTGCATCATTGTTATACTAACGCTCCTCATCCATGCCAGGACCGGCACTCTCGATATCCTTTAATGTTTTATACAGGCTGCGTGCGGCGGTCGCCCTGTTGACTGCCTCCTGTTCACTCCCGGACAACTGCAGGTCCGGCATCACTTTCGTGCCGGACCATACGGCAACCCGTTGCAGCAGGACGCGCAGCTCCGCCGCTGACAGATCAGCTTTCGGATCGAATATTTCCGGTGATCTCCCCCGAAACAGTCCCGCTTCAGTGACCGCAGCCACATACGGCGCAAACCAAGCACCATACGGGATATCTTTGAATCCGGCGGATTTTCCGCTATCGGCCGGGAGCTCAAACGCCCGTGCGAGCATAGCCGCGAACTCTGCACGGGTCAACGCACGAAGCGGTCTGAACGTACCGTTGTCTCCTCCTTGTACGACATGCTTCGCGGTCAAATAACGGATTGCATTGTAAGCGGCATGCATGACAGGCACATCTTTATACTGCTTCGTGAAAGTCAGCACGCCATACGTGCCGGAATGACGCAGTTCTGCAGTCAGGAAGCCGTTCTGAAGCCGCCCGCCCGCATATTCCGCTCTTTTCTCAAGCAAGCCATAGATCCCTGCCGTTTCAGGGTCAGCAAATGTACTCGGCGCAAACGAGAGCCTTACCGATTTTTCGAACGTGGTGATTGTTGCCAATACTCGGCCGTCCTCTCCTGTGACAACAAGTTCCAGCCGAAAAATCTTCCCGTTCAAATCATAGGTGCCGCCACCTGGAACTTGGCTGTTCCGAATCCCCCGAAGCAGCCGGTTAGCTTCGTCGTTCGACTGTTCCACGATTCGGACAGTTATTCCGCCGTCCTTCCGCGGAGATCCTCCTTTGATGTAAGCTGCTGTCAACACGGAAGCAGGAAAGAGAAGCGTCACGGCTGCCGTTTTGACTTCAAGAACCGCAAATGCCGGCTGACTGAGGTCTCCCATAATCATGACTGAATCGGCCCCCTTCGGGAGCTCGATATGCGCGTATCCTCCCGTATCCACGTTCAGTGCCGCGGTATCTACAATGACCTGTCCGGAAGGTACAGGCTTACTCGTGCCTGGGCCGGCTGGAAGGTTGGTTGCCGGAAAGGCCGGAGGCTCTTCCGTCTCTTGTCCGCCGGAGTCACGCACAGGAATCTCTACAAGCTGCGTGACGATTCCTTTGTCCGTGGCTGCTTCCACCCGGTAACGCCCCGGCTGCCATGCGGATGGTATGCGGATGATCGCTGTGAAGGACCCGTTCGCATCCGTCCGCACTTCCCCTTCAGCCTGTACGTTGCCAATACCGACCCTTACGATCGTCATACTTGCCGCGCTCCCGCCGGACTTAGTCACAATGCCGCTGATTCGTATAAGCCCGCCCTTTTCACCAATATAGTCGGCGCCCGCAAGATGAATCCGATCACGCGCATCGGCTTGCTCCGGCGTACCGGCGAACAGGGTGCGACTATAGCTGTCGCGTACGATTTTGACCGCGCCTCCGTCCACAGTACGGTATACCGACCAGGATTCCGCAGGATACAGATAGATGGCATCCACATCTGCAGCAGCGCCGTCACTGCTAAGCATTAACTGCCCGTCCCCTTCGGCAAGATGCACGCTCCCCAGATGAACAATCGCCACTTTCCCTTCCGTACCGGACAATTTCGTCCCGAGCTGCGGTCCATCGTTCAGCTTGATCTTTAACTGTGCTGCATCTGCTTCCTTGCGCAGAACAGCGCTGGCGTAGATGTCGTAATCACCCGCCGCCGGTACATGTACTTCAAAAGTCCTCGACTGGTCAGCAGCCATATGGACGTAGCTGCCACCTGAGAAGGCCGCGCTGCCATAACGGATTTCCGGAACACTTATCCGAAATAGCCGGGGTTGGGTGATCGTTACATAGCCTTCTGCCGGATTCGGATTCACTGAAGAATTGGAAAACTTCACCCGCAGCTTCACCGTCCCTGCCGGTATCTGTGCCTGTGGCGTCGTCTTGATCGTTGATTGCCCGGAATACCAGGTCCGGTACAAGTAGCTCATAGCGCTGTCATCCGCCAGCAGTGTCGTCTCACCCTGAGCATTCACAGCAAGTACCTCAGCCGTAAGATCCGCATCAAACTGAAGGAGACCCATAAAATCAAGTTTGACGGAATCACCAATCTGAAATTGACCGTTGCTGCCAACCGGGATATCCCGGTACAAATAGCCGCTGTCGTAGATCCGGACATTGTTATGTCCGATAGCCTCGACAAAAATAGCATGTTTGCCGAACCAGCCCGGATAGATCTCCTGTTCTGTATCTACGGCAGTTGCGTCCTCATAAACAGCAGTTTCATCCGTCTGCGGAACGTTGCTCTGTTTGCGCAGCGCGCGCGTGGCATCGTTCAACCCCTGATCATCAAAAAATAATTCTGTATCATCTTGCGCGCCCTGACGGAACAAATGCTCAGCCTCCACAACCGACACGCCCCTGCTGTCGATGCGGGTGCCTGTCATAAGACGCAGTGCAGCCGGTATTCGCTTGATGCGCAAAATCGCCCGCAATGCTTCATCGACAGATTCGGCCCCGCTGTTCGTATTGACATCGCTGTCCGTTAGGCCATCGTAAACAGCGCCGTTAGATTGATTAAACATGCTAACGCCTTCACGGTTGTTGCCGGTCCACCACGTAGCCGCAATGCCGGCGAGCTGCGCATACTTTACCTTACCGGTAACCTGATACAGCGTAATGAGATTTTCGACGTAGCTGGCCGTACCATAGTTGATCTGCGGGTACGGTGATTTATTTGGGGCGATCTGGAACGCGCGTCCGGAAATGAGCAAGTCGCTCAGGAAACTGTCTGCAGCCTGTTCGGCTGCCTGAATCCATTCCGGCCGTTCGGCATACTTCCCGGCAAGCGCCATCGCTTTTACCTGAATACTGCCCCATTCATACCAGGTATCTCCGCTATGCATGAATCCGGAAAGCGGATACGTGACAAAATCGCCTGACTGAGCCTGAGCCAACCCTTCTCCCAACATGCTAATCAAACGCAAAGCTGTCTCTCTCTGACTGCCTTCCGGCAATACAGCAAGATGACATGAAAGGGCGGAGATGGCGCCTGAAGTCAACCAGTTGTCATTAAGTAACAGCCAGGCCGGAAGCTGTTTGCCCTCAACCGTCCGGTAACGGCCATAATTCGGCTCAACTTTTTGCCGCAGTCTCTCCAGGCACAACTCCAGCCGCGCTTGAACAGCTGCGGCAAAATCCGCATCCTCCCTTTTAAACACTGGCATCGCAGCTGCCATTGCCTCATAAGCGCGGATCGCCCAGAAGCTGAAGTCCGTGTATGAGGAGTGACTATCCTTTTTATAGAAGCGTCCTTCCTCGTCCTCTGCTACGAAATTGTCGAAATCCCCTTCCGGAGACTGCATCCACATGGCAAACGATAAGCCTCGTTTGATCATTTCATAACTGTAAGCATCATGGTACGTATTGTAGTGCTCCACATAAACAATGACTGCGCGGGCAACATCATCCAGCGCCGACACGCCTTCCTGCGGATCTCCGACCCATTTGTAGCCCTTGCTCAAATCGTTGCGATCCAACGGTTCGGCATATAAATGCGAAATGAACATCGGAATGCCGTCGATCGTCACCTTCTCATTGATGAACCGAAAATGATCGAAGTTGACGTAAACTTCCGATGGATCTTCCAGTGCGTATTTCCGGAAGAACGAAACATCCTTCTCCGTCAGTTCCCCGTCCTTGTCAAAATCGAAGGCTAGATTTCCTGAATGGTTGGCAACCGCCTCTTCCAGATACGCCAGATCGGCATCATCGACTATACCGTCTCCGTTCAAGTCATAAGTACGGTTTTCGCGGGTACCTGTTACCAGCACGTTCGTAATCCTGACCGGCGCATCACCATCGTTGCGCAGCTCCACCCGAAGCTGCTTGGCTCCGTCCGGAACCGGTGTATGCGTCTCATTGCGGACGGTACTCCATATCCCTTTCCTCGCAGCCGTCAAATCATTGATTTCCAGCAGCGTGCCCGCTCCATCATGGACCCTTGCCACTACAGTCGGTACTACAGTTGCGGACGGAGGAATCAGCAGGCTGGCCGAAATCGCCATCTTGTCTCCGGCATGCGGTTGCTTTTCTTCGTCACCGACTGCGAGACTTCGCCAGGCGGATGAGCCCGGATGCATTAGCAGTGCCGATTTTCGTTCAACGCTGCCGGCCGTCCCCCAATCTCTCCCGTTCGGAGGCGATGCAAACCTGGCATTCTCCAGCGGATACTCAATGCGGGTACCGTCTTCCCTCACCCCCCACAACTTAATGCCATGGATATCAATTGTGCCCTGCGTATCATTGTGCACCACATATAACGTCGGCTTTCCTTCGCCAATCCTCCCGCCATTGTTCATCGTCTGTGTCGTCAGTTTTACTGTCTCTCCCCTGTCCACAGCCGACAGATCGTTAACTTCGGCCAGTGGGGCACCGCCGTCATTGATCCGTACAAGCACATTCGCATCGGCTGTCGCGTCCGGGTCTATCGTCACCTCTGCCTCCGCGTAAACGATATCGGCGACGGATGGCCCTCTATCATCATTTGTGACTCGAATGCCCTGCCATATGGCACTTCCCGGCTTCATAGACAAGTAATTCTGCTGCTGGATTGCCCCCGTGCTGTCCCAGGTCCCGGCAAGCGGCCCGTCAAAGTCAGCGTTCAGCATATTGTAGACTACAGTTGAATCAGCCGCCGAAACGGATGGTAAAGTTGCTGGAACAACGGAAACCAGCATCGTGAATACTACAAAACCGCTTATCCATTTGCGAAACATCTGTCTCCCCCTCGAAAAGGCAATATTATGATGAATCCGCTCCCATAAGAATAAAAGAATGCTACCTCCTTCCAAAATACGTTTGGCTACCACCTCTTTCATTTTTTACAGTAAGTGTTTCATTAAATCTTACAGAAAGATTATAGTCCCGCCATTTCTCCATTGTCAACGAAAATTGCACCAGACAGCAAAAAGCACCACCTGCCCGGAACTGTAACGTTCCCAAACAGGTGGTGCGAAAAGGGATTTGACAGCCGTTTTTCCCGTCTGCCGTTCGTACCGAACCGCTATGCTCCTGGAAATTATTTAATTTCCAGTTTGCGTGTTGATGCCCGAACGATAAGTTGAACCTCGAACACTTCTCTAACCGGTTCTGTTTGCGATGTGGTGCCGTGAAGAATATCAATCAGATGTCTAGCAGCCGTCATACTCATCTGTTTCACCGGCTGGCGGATCGTGGTCAAAGGCGGAAATAAATCGGCGCTCCCGGGCACATCATCCGCACCAATCACCGACAAATCATCCGGGATCCGGATACCTCTGGCACGAAAATGACGGTACAAAGCGGGCACAAAGTTGTCATTGGCGACGAACAGCGCAGTCGTCGATGGATACCGCATCAAATAGTGGTCGATTTGCGCGCACATATCCAATTCACTCAGCTCCGTCACATTGATCAGCCGTTCTTCGTTGAAATCCGGCAACCCGTAGGCCGCCGCAGCCTCCCGGGCGCCTGCAAGCCTATCATGATGATCCGGGGATTTAAACTCATCAACGATAGCAATATCGGTATGGCTCATTGTCGCAAGATGCTGGATAGCCGCATAGCCGCCTTTATGATGATCAGCACGAATGCAGGAAACATCGGCTGTTTTCAGCCGATTGTATAGCAGCACGGATGGAATGACTGACGCAATATGGGCGTAATGCTCCTCCGAATAAGGCGGCGTCGTAAAAATTGCGCAACCGATTCCCTGCTCAGCGAAATAGCTGTCCAGTTCAGAAGGCTTTTTCGGTATATCTTCAAGCGGACACAACTTCAAACCCATTCGTTCCGCGAAGGTGACTTCGCTTATTCCTGCAATGATGCTGCCCTCCACAAGCAACGACTGCGCAGATGTATAAAAGGCCATTTCCTTTGGCCGCTGGACACTTGTACCCAGTTTAGGCGCAAAGTTCTTGCTGTTCATAATCTCCAATACCTTCTCGCGTGTTTTAATATTCACCGCCTCAGGCTTGTTGATGACTCTGGAAACCGTTGCAATCGACACCCCGGCCTCTCTGGCAATATCATAGATATTCATAGGTTTCTCCCGTTTTTGCGATTATTATAACACTGGAATTGAAAGTCTTACAACCACCATTCTGCTCCATTCAAAAAGAAGAATGCGAAGCCGTGCTGTCAATTAATTGTGGACATCTGTAAGCGCGAGCGAAGCGGACCCGAGCGGACCGTGGATGCGTTATCTGTGACAAAACAGTTAATGCGGCCAACTCGCGGACCGTGGTTCCGTTATTTTCCTCAAATTGCCGCGAAAACAAAGCAAAATCGGCGAATAACGGAACGTCTGTCCGCGTAACCTCCAAAATTAGCTGGCTTTCGACAAAATAACGGAACGTCTGTTCACATGCCTCACAGTTGCCTGCTTTTGCGGTAGTAAATCGTTCCAAAAATAACCTGATTGTATTTTTATTCATTATAATGTATATTTATTTACATGACCATTTGGTCGTCACATCTAAGGAGGTTCGGTTTCAAATGATTGGTATTCACAACTTACAATCAAGTGGTGGCCTCGTCGCCAATCTCGGCTCTCCCCGCAGCTGTGGGCAGCAGCAATGGAGCTGCATTCTTCATAGCTATAGAAACGGCCTTATGGAAGAGCAACAATTTATAAATCATGCCGCGCGCCTTCGGCAAGAGCAAATCCGGCTTCAGCTCGATGCAGGCCTTGATTTTGCAACAGTCGGAGACTTCAGCTATTATGACTACGTACTTGACCAAGCCGTCGCTTTTGGTCTCGTGCCGGAACGCTTTCGCTCGCTTGCTTCCGCAACGGAAATCTATATGGCCATGGCATTTGGGCGCCGCGGGCAAGCGGAGCCGATTGCAGCATGCAGCCGCAAATCTTGGTTTAAGACTAAGCAGCACTATGTTGTTCCCGAATGGGAGCCCGGCACGATGCCGTCATTAACTTATAACTACTGGCTAGATGCTGTATTAGAAGCTCCTGCAGACGCGCACTCCAGGCTGCGGCCTGTCATTATCGGCCCCTATACCTTCGCCGGCTTGCTGCAAAGCGCCGCTCGGCAGCTGCCGACGCAGAGTACAATCTTGCATACCTTCATACCTGTATATGCCCAACTGCTCCATGAGCTTGCCGGCACTGCCATTGAATGGGTACAATTCGATGAGCCGGCCTTAACATTTGCCGGCGAGGATGATTATCATCTCATACACGATGTATACAGTGCATTGCAGCGCAATCTTGCCCAGTTGTGCCATAATTCACCAACGAAGAAGCTTAACATTATGGTGCAAACCTATTTTGGAGCCGTTCGCTCGCCAGCACAATTGTTTCAATTGCCAGTGGAAGGGATCGGGCTTGACTTGGCGCATGACAACGGCAGCAATTTGCAGCAGCTTCACCAGTTACCGCCGCATAAATGGCTGGGAGCCGGAGTGATCGACAGCAGCCCATGGCGCTCCGATCTTACAGCAATCTGGCAGCTTATCGAGCGGCTGCAATCGCTTGTACCCGCTGATCGGCTTATTTTGCAGCCAGCCGGCAGCTTGTCTTCGCTTCCTCTCACTGTCAAAGAGGATACCGCCTCGCCCCCGCTTATCCGGCTGACCAAAGCTTTTGCCCATGAAAAATTGCTGGAACTGAACACTTTAGCCTGCGGATTAAAAAATGGCAAAAAAACGATTTTGCTTGATTTAACGGACAGCGACATTATGAAGCACGCACTTGCAGCCTCCTCCGATCATGCTATTATCCAGGCAATAGGCGCGCCGTTATAGGCTTTTTCACCTGTACGCTTCCTCATTTACCTCCGTCTCCTACCAGCGCTCTGGTCGCATACTGGACTAAAGTCCGGCTTCAAACTAGGCCAGGGACAATTCAACTGCTTGCCAACTTGATGTAAAATAAGTACAGTTGAATGGAACGGAGGCGTTTATGATGATTCAGGCGATGTTAGCGATGCATACCGCACTTGCAATTTTATATCCGCTCTTTGCCTTAGTTGCCGGGTATAGTGCAGGAGCGCTCGCTTACCGCACCGAAATCGATACGATGCGGCGGGCTGCCAAACTTAATATTAAATTGCTTACTGCTGTCGGTTTTCTTGCTGCCTGTGAGGCGATCATCATCGTCTATGCCGGCTCCTTCGGCTGGAATTTTATCCGCAATCAAGCTTTGCTCTTCATTCCGCTTATTGCTTTGCCGCTTATCGCGGTGGGCATGTTTACTATGCCGCGGCTTGTAAAGCTGGCCCACGATCTGCCGGTCGAACATCATCCGCTGAAAGGCTTGAGCCGCACGAAACGCCGCGCTGCTGCAAGCGGCTGGCTCGTCGTTCCGGTTCAGGCGATGACAATCGGCTCGCTGATCTATGCTTACAAACTGATATCGCCGTTGTCAGCAAGCTATTACTATGAATTGCTATTGATTTCGATGATGCTTATCGCTTTGTCTATCGTGCTGGCCCTGCGGCAGATGGCCATACGCAAATCGATACACCGCGCCAGTGGCCGTACAGTTATTCACCGCTTCAAACGCGGCATTGTCCTTGGGCTAGCCGTTATATTGCTGCCCATCGGCATCACTTATCCAGTCATCGAAGCCAAGAATGAGCGCTTCGATGCCGAACAAATCAGATTTGAGCTTCAGCTGCCGACCGAACTCCGCACGCTAGTAAACACTGGAGATCAGCTGGACTCGAACCGTTCGGATAAGTCCAATGGCTTTTTTGCCTCGCTTAGCCGCTACTACTTTAAATAAACTGCAGGCAGGTTATAAGGGCGTTCACTAGTGAACGTCTTTTTTGATTTTATAGAATTTATATGTTTTACCTGATAAATTCTATAAAATTTCAGGGGAAGAAACTTGCCTCGCACCAAGGACGGCGTCAGCCGTTTCTTCTCAATTTTTTCGTCGTCAGACTAAAACTAATGGTAAAATTATAGCTGTCAAACTTTTTTACGCTACCCTTCGTCTAGTTCACAGGAGGAATTGATCCCATGCTAGCTGCCTATAACTTAGGGAAAAAATATAAACGGGAATGGGCGCTCAAACCGCTGACTTTCCGCCTCGAGAGAGGAATGCACGGCCTGCTTGGACCCAATGGCGCCGGCAAATCAACTTTAATGCGGCTGCTTGCCGGACTGCTTGTACCGACTAGCGGCGATGCGCTGCTCCAGGGCGTATCCGTGCGCAATACGTCGTATGCCCGCAGCCGAATTGGCTATGTGCCGCAAGTGTTCAAAATGTATCCGCAGCTGACCGGACGCGAATTGCTGCTGCATACCGCCCGTTTAGTCAGCCAAGGGACCCGCGCCCAACAGGAAAAAGACGTTGATCGAATCATTCATGCCGTTCATCTTGAAGATAACGCCTTCCGTCCGGTGCGCACCTACTCCCACGGCATGGTGAAGCGGCTCGGTATCGCTCAGGCATTGCTCGGCAATCCGGACATTCTTATCGTTGACGAGCCTACGACCGGACTCGATCCGGAGGAACGGGTAAGATTGCGCAATTTGCTTGCAGAGCTGGCTATGCGCAGCGTCGTTTTATTGTCGACTCATATTTTGAGTGATGTAACAAGTAGCTGCAAAGATGTTATCGTGCTCAGGGAAGGCGAATTATGCTATAAGGGCTCCCTTGGCGGGCTTGCTCAATGTGCGGCAGGCCGTGTTTGGGAATGGCAAGCCGCCCAGACGGAATGGCGCTCTATGGCCCAGGAACGGCTGTTGCTCGCCAAGCGTACGCCCGACGGTATCCTGTGCCGCACGCTGGCTGATGAACGGCCCACTCCATATGCCGAGCCAGCCGAGCCTACAATGGAGGATGGCTACTTAGCGTTAATCGCTAACGGGCAAGCCGCTTTTCAGCTATGAGGGCGCTCCTGTTGCAAGTTCTTTTCGAGCTGCGGCTATTGTTCAAGATGCGCTGGCCGTTGCTGCTTCCTCCCGCCGCTGGAGGCTGGATGCTGCTGCAATGCTTGAATTTGGGCGGAAATCGCTGGCAAGATATTAACATGCATGCCAGCAATGTGCATACCCAGCTGATGATTTTTTTGACAGCCGTTCCCGTGCTGCTCGGCGTCCTGCTTGTCAGACGGGATATATTCAATCCTGTCTATGAATGGAGCCTCGGGTTCCCGGTTACGAACCGTGTGCTTATCGCTAGCAAATGGATCGCCGGCTATCTTTATTGCTGGCTCTTTATCGTCTTTGTGCAGGCTGCCTATTTATTCGCAGCTTACGAACACCAGCTGGCATGGTACGCTGCACTGCAGTTTTTAATCTTTTTCACTTTCTTGTATGCCATGTCTTTCGGCGTCGCTTTATCGCTCGGCATGCTGCTGGGGGCGCTGATGCCGCTTCGTTTTTCATTGCCGATCGCCTTTTGCGGCTGGATATTCGGTTCGGTGTTCGTTCCGCTGTTTTTGAGCCAAATCGCCAATCTGTATCCTTTGAACGCCTTCAGTCTTAATCATTTAATGAACGCTTCAACCAGTTCGCCGATTGGAGCTTGGAGCTTGCAGCTGCAAAAGATGGAGCATCGGCTGCTCTTGGCCATCAATGTCGCCTTCGGGCTGTTTATGCTGACTGCAGCATCCGCTTTATTGGCACGAGTAAGACCTGTCAGAAGACCGAAGGTGCCGCATCTTGTCATGTGGACGGCGCTGCTGGTCGCCATTGCCTCGCTTGTTCCCTATGGCGGTTTGTGGGCGGACCGCTACGAACGAGCCGGCGCGGCGCGGGCAGTAAAGCAGGGAGCGGCGGATGAACGACAGGAGCCCTATATGTTCAGCATCAAGCGGATGGCCATCGACGTTACACGTCATCCGGACAACTCGCTCATCTTTAAAGCAGTCATCGAGCTGCCAACAGCGGGCGGCAAGCCGATACCTGCAGCTCCAGGTATTACAGAAGTGAGGGAGCATGTGCCTGGACATATCACTTTTTTACTTTATCCGCAATTAAAGGTTAGCAGCATCACTGTAGACGGCAAGGCAGCATCCTGGCGGCAAGACCATGAACAAGTTTCCTTTGACCGTGCGCTGCTTACCAAAAATCAAAATACGCATGTCATCGAGTTTCAATATAGCGGCACCCTCCATGAATGGGCGCTGGCTTACGACAGATCGTATTACCGGGGCTTTGTCGATAAAGAAAATGTTTACTTGCCGGCCGCGCTGGGCTGGTATCCGATCGCCGGTGCCGCCGAGTTATTTGCGGCTAACCGCAAATCGCCGCGCAATCGTGAAGATGCGCAAACCTTTGCGAAGGCTGACCTTGAGTTGACGATGACCGGATTTCCAGGCATGCTGTATGCTTCTATCCCGCCGGCAACCGACGACAAGCCAGAAGTCAGACACTGGAAGATGGATCGCGGCGATCAATTGTTTGTTTTGGGCGGGCAATTTGAAACGGTCAGGCTTGAGGGCGAGCCCGTATCTGTTATCACTACCGCAAGCAGCATCCAAGCGAGCAAACGCTTTTTGGAAATGCTGAAAGAACGGCGCGCCTTTTTTGAGGCATGGACAGATGCCCCTTTGAACAGACTCCGGCAAATCATCTATCTTCCAATGGGACAAACGATGAGCGACCAGGAATATATCGGGGTTACGATGGCCGGCGATACGCTCCTTGTGAATCAATCACTCTACAATAGCATTTTGGATCGCATGCCGCGAATTCTCAATATGATGCTATTCGGCGATATAATCGCGGAATACGAGCACATCGAAGAGTGGGATGACGAAAATAATAAGCAGGAAGAAACGTATTCCATCATTCAAGAGCTGCGGCAGCTTATTTCCTTTTATATGTGGCAGAAGCATCTCGATCCGGGCACAGTCGGAACGTATTCTTTGTCTCCTGTGCATGAAAAAATGCTGCAAATGGTGGATGCAGCTTATAATAACGGTCAAGAAGAGCTTGTCAGGCGCGTGCTGCTGCGTTTTTATGAACAAGGGCTGAAAGTAACCTATTTGTCTCCCGTCGGGCTGACATTCAACGAGGCTGAGCCGGTAAGATTTATTTACCCAACCATTACATGGAAGGATTGGCTTAAAGTTTGGAACGAAGAGAAAGGCAGGTGATGGCTGACATGACGGATGAGGAACTGCTCGATGGCATGGCAGCCGGCGATCAAGCCAGTTTCGAGGCGCTTATTCATCGCTATCATGCTCCGCTTTCCGGTTTTTTGCAGCGGCATTTGCGAGACCAGGGGCGAGCTGAAGACTTTGTGCAGGAAACCTTCCTGCGGCTCATTCGGCAGTTGAAGGAACGGAAGCCGCCGGATAATGTTCAGGCCTGGTTATACCGGGTGGCGCTTAATCTATGCCGCGACTATTGGAAAAGCGCGCACTATCGCAATGTGCAAACCTCCTTCGCCGAGCCGCCGGAGCAGCGGGATACAACTCCGTCTGTTGTCGAGCTGGCCGAGCGTCAGGAAACGCGCAAAGAAATTCAGCATTCACTCGATTCCTTACCGGAAGTACAGAAAGAAATTATTACGCTTCGTTTTTACCAGGACTTGAAGCTGCAAGATATTGCCGACATCGTCAGTCTGCCGCTCGGATCGGTAAAAACACATTTATATAACGGCTTGCGTAAATTAAAATCGCGTCTTCGCCCGGATCAAGCTGCGGGCATTGACACCAAAGGAGGCGGACGTCATGAGCATGCCAAACGATAATGAGCTTCAACTGCTAGAGGACGAATTGCGTCAGCCTTTATCCAAACTGCTTACAGGAACGGTAACCTCTCAGGATACCGCCCGGCTTTTGCGAATTTTACAGCCTGAATTTGAACAGCTGAAACAAATCTGCGAGGATGAGCGTTATGGGCAGCGGGCTGCCGGAACGCCAAGACGGCCAACCTTGCTGCGGCTTATTCGTTCTCAGTTGTCTTCCTACTCCAAGGCTTACTGGATTGCCAGCCTGTTCGTTTTTGTCATGCTGCTCATCGTTCTGCCGACGCACGATGGCGTAACCGCTCATTCAGTCGGAGCGCTGTTTACCTTTGTATTGCCGGCATTGCTGCTCGCTTCATTGGCCTACAGCTTCCGTTCCTGGAATAAAGAGATGCGCATGATTGAAACGATTACTCCATACCCGCCGGCGCTGCTGCTGATCGTCAGAACGATGATCGTCATCAGTCTCAATCTTTTGTACGGCATCGCCGGATCAATCTATATGACGGTTCAAGTAGCCTCTTTCCCGGTTCTGCCCTTCATGCTGGAATGGATGTCGCTGCTGCTGCTTGTCAGCGGAATTGCCGCTTACGCGCTGATGTGGAAAGGCTTCAAGACGGCGATCGCCTTCGCCGGCGCTTTCTGGATCAGCTGGAACGGCTTTACGCAGCGTATTATTACGATCGACAATTTCGCTTACGATCAGAATACTTTCATTCTGCAAATTGCCTCGGTCGTTGCAGGCTTGCTGCTGCTCGCTATGGCCTACAAACGAAGCTACGGCACAAAATTGCTGCCTTAAATCAAGGAGGGACATAAGCCATGCTGGAACTCCGGCAAGTTACTTGGCGCAGGAACGGATCGGATTTCCAGCTATCCGTTCCGCGGCTCGTCCTCCGTCCCGGCATTACATTGCTGGTCGGGCGGAACGGGGCGGGAAAATCCTCTTTTTTGCAATTGCTCGCCACCGCTCAATTCCCCACCGAAGGAGAAATTCGCTATAACGGGATGTCTGTTGAACGAAATCTGGCCACAATCCGTTCGCAGATCGGCTTTGTACCGACCGGTATTGAGCTTTATGAAGAGATGAAGACTTCGAAGCTGCTTCACTATTTATCCGAGCTCAAAGGCGGAGTAGAGCCGCGCGAGCTTGACCGGCTGATCGAGCATTTCAATTTGGAAAAATACCGCTCCCATAAAATAAAAACGCTGGCTCAAGGTGTACGCCAACGGATTGCCCTTGCCCAGGCATGGATCGCCACGCCCGCTTACATTTTTTTAGATGAACCGCTGAATGCGCTCGATTCCCTGGAGCGGATAAACTTTACCCGCTTTGTAGCCGCACATGCACAAGGCCGGACCATCATCGTTTCGACCCATGAGCTGAATGAATGGGAAGCATGGGGTGACCGCGTGCTGTGGCTCGATGAAGGAAGCGTGCGCTACCACGGAACGCTTCACGATTGGCAGACCGATATCAATTTGACGGTATGGGCTGGCGAAGTAGAGCCGGCAGTTTATCGTCAGCTGGATGCTGATCGCATATTGCACGTCAGGCCGCAAAACAATAAATTTTATGTCCGGCTTATCGGCAATCATGTCCAGCCTGCGCCGCAATTTAGTGAGCAGGCGGTGACGATGGAGGATGCCTACTTTATCCGCCGGCGTCTGCAAACGGTCTCGAAATGATGAGAAGAAAAGGCTGACGCCGTCCTTGGTACTCTCGCCAAGTTTTTTCTTCTAACACCGGAGTTCAGGGGGCTAAAGCGCTGAAGGAGGGTCGCCTGCAAAGCGGTTTCATCTAGACGGAAGCGACGGACCTTATTTCGTCAATTACCTTCCTTTTTGAAATCTGACGGAAGTGAGCGATCTTAATTCGACGTTTTCTTGCGAAATCGGGCTCATCATCATCAAATAGGGGCTCACAGTTCCGTTACAATTTCAAATCGGTCGAATATTCGCTAATAGCGGCTGTGGCATCCGTTAGCATTCGTTCATCACGAACGAAGCGGACCCAAGCGGACCGTGGATCCGTTATCTGACGCTACCCATATCGCTCTCGCAGTTCGCTCTACAAAAGTCGAGTTATAAGTATACCCAATCGAGCGTGTAACGCAGCAGCGCGCGCATCTCGCACTGCTGCAGCCGTTCCAATACTAGAGCGGACTGCTCTGTCCCTTTACCACTCTCCTGCAGCTCAACCGCATCGACAAATGAGGCTGCATTCCATAACGAACCGCTCACTGCTTCACGAAGCCGCTTTCCGATTTCGCCCTCCGGCATGGAGGTTTGCGCCAGACAATCGCCAGCCGCCTTCTGCACTTCCAGCAGAGCTGGATGGCTGCCCGCTTGCCGAAACCAATACTTGGCATTCCAATAATCGCCTTCCATCCGGTGCATGATGCCATGCCAGTATGCGCCTGTACGATCATGCTCGATCTGCTGGGCAAAGGCATGCGAGCGATCGAGACTGTCGTTGCACAAATGCAAAGCGGCCCGCAGGGCAAGCGCCGCTGTACGGTTTTTGTCAGGCAGCCGTATGTCGGCAATCTCGTTATCAAGCTCCTCATCCCAAACAGATTGCGGCAGCAGCTGCTGTATCGGTTCTCGTGCTTCGAGCTTCGTTATAATGCGTTGCAATTGATCATCCACCTGCATTCACTCCCCTCCTGTTTACGAACTGGCTAAGTAATCGCGGAGCACCTGTTCAACATGGGTCAGATGAGCGCGTACTGCAGCTTCCGCTCCGGCTGCATCGCGCCGGCTGACCGCCTCAAATATTGCCTGATGCTCCTCCAGCAGCCGGACAGACATCTTCTTATGCCCGTACAGCTGAAGGCGCCTCGCTTCCCGAATGGCTGCCTCCATCTGCGAGGAAATCGTATCAAGCAGACGCACCATAATCGAATTATGCGTCGCCTTGGCCAGCAAATGATGAAATTCAATATCCGAGCTTTCGCCAAAGGCTTCGTCGCCGATCCGCTCAGCCATGACGTCCAGCAGCGCCGCAAAGGCATCCAGATCCTCGTCCGTGCGCCTTACGGCCGCAATCGCCGCATTTGCCGCTTCTAGCGCTATGCGCGCCTCCATAAGCTCAAATATCGTCTCTTTGCTAAGCAGCAGGGAATCAAAGCTTGGCATTTGAATGGCTGACGGCTCCACCGCCCGTACAAAGCAGCCTTCGCCATGGCGGATTTCGATCAGCCCCATCGCTTTCAAGGCGCTTAACGCCTCCCTCATCGTCGATCTGCCCACTTTAAACTGCTCGGACAATTCCTTCGTGGAAGGCAGCTTGTCGCCGCTCTTCCAGCCTCCGTCCAAAATATGCTGCTTCAGCTGCTCGGCGATCTGCTCATATATTTTTAGTGTTGAAATTTTTGCATATGTCATTCGTTTCCACCCCAGCAAGATCAATTGAGAAAAACTTGTATCGAAGTCCTTCGAGGATGAGCGACCGCGTTTAAAGGTAGTTTTTATCGCCAATAAGAATTTGTTTTTCCGCGCAGCCTGGAAACTTATAAATTCTTATGTGGTTGCAAAAAGGCTGCCCCGCTGAGCGGCCTTCTTCGGCAATGCTCGGTCGGGACAGCCCCATTGATCAGTTATCCGTGCGCCATGGTGCTACTTGCTGTGCAGCACTTCCGGCGTCGTCAATTTATCATAGAAGTCAACGGCTTTGTCCTTATCCGCAGTACCGCGGATCGCCATCGCCGAACGTGGATGCTCGTCCAGCATTCCTGTAATCATATACGGAATAATATAGCCCCATTCTTCCTTCTCGCGAAGCGGAATCATATATTTCTCGATCATATCGAGCATTGGACGAACGTTGTACTTGGTGTTCTTCAGGTGAGCTACCAGCAATTCTGTCGGGCAGTTGCCTGCCGCGCGCCCCATGCCGTATACGGATGCGTCCAGCAGCTCGACGCCCTTTTGCGCCGAAATGAGCGTATTGGCAAAGGCAAGCTGCATATTGTTGTGCGTATGGACGCCAAGCCGCTTGTTCGGCAGATGCTTCTGGAACTTCTCGACCAAATAGTTGAAGTCGTTTGGATCAAGGCTGCCGTAGGAGTCTACGATATATACAACGTCAACGACACTGTCGTTGATCAGCTCGAAAGCTTCAAGCAGCTGGTTTTCCATCACGTTGGACAGCGCCATAATGTTCAATGTCGTTTCATAGCCGCGCTCATGGAACAGCTTCACTAATTCGAGCGCCTTTTCGACGTCTTGAATATAGCAGGCTACGCGAATCAGGTCGAGCAGGCTTTGCTCGCGCGGCAGAATGTCATTCTCGTCTACGCGTCCGATATCAACGAGGGCGGACAGTTTCGTGTTCAGCTTTTGCGGGATAACTTCACGGAGGAAGTCATCGTCGAGGAAGCGCCATGGGCCTGCAGATTCCGCGCCCTTCAATAACTTGGGCGAGTTTTTGTAGCCGATCTCCATATAGTCCACGCCGGCTTCGTTCAGGCTGTTATACAAATGCTGAACAAAGTCGACGCTAAAGTCCCAGTTATTAACGAGGCCGCCGTCACGGATTGTACAATCTACAATTTTGCAATGAGTCGTTTTCGGTTTCGAATTCATTGGAATGAAAGCTCCTTCTTCTGCTAATAAAAAACAATCTTCTCATTATCATACTTGAAATAGACAGCGAACGCAAAACATTATTGCCAAACTGCGACAGCAAACGACGAGCGGCCGGCAAGCCGCTAATCGTTATGCGGAAACAGCTTGCGCAGCTGTTCAGGAATGGGAGTGCTTTTGCGGGCTGCCGCATCCATCGTCACAGATGTCACCGCCGCATCGATGCAGCGCGCGCCCGCCTCATTAACGATCTCCTGCTGCAGCACATAGCTGCTGTTGCCCGCCCGCTCTGCCCTTGTGCGGATGAACAGCCGCTCCCCCTGACGGCATTCCTTGCGATAGTTAATATTAATATTGACGGTAACGGTCTGGATTCCCATTTGCAAAAACACATCATAGTGAAAACCGGCCTGCTCGTACCAGTCCTCTCTTCCCCACTCCAAATATTCCAAATATTTGGCGTTATTCACATGGCCGTTCACATCAATCTCCGTAGAACGTACAACAATTTCAATCTCTGATTTGACAGCAGACATTCTCCATCCCCCTAGCAGCTCGATACTCCAATTACGCTTGCGGCTGTATCATTTGCCCGGCGCGCACGACCTCATCAAATTTTTCCGCTGTAATAAGCTTACTGTGGATGGCCGCCTCCCGCAATGTCAGCCCTTCCTTGTGCGCCAGCTTGGCGATCGCCGCGGCATTCTCATAACCGATATGAGGATTGAGCGCCGTGACGAGCATGAGCGATTGCCGGACATAACGGTCTATCGCTTCGGAATTGGCTTCAATGCCTGTCGCGCAATGCTCATCAAAAGATTTGATCGCGTCCGATAACAAACGCACAGATTGCAAAAAGTTGTAGATAATAACCGGCTTGAACACATTCAGCTCAAAATTGCCCTGGCTGGCCGCAAAGCCGATCGCCGCATCGTTGCCCATTACCTGGCAGACTACCATCGTTAGCGCCTCGCTTTGTGTCGGATTCACCTTCCCCGGCATAATCGAGCTTCCAGGCTCATTTTCCGGAATGCGAAGCTCCCCCAGTCCGCATCGCGGGCCGCTGGCCAGCCAGCGGACATCGTTGGCGATTTTCATCAGGTCCGCTGCCAGCGCCTTCATCGCGCCGTGGACAAATACAAGCTCATCATGACTTGTCAGCGCATGAAATTTATTCGGCGCACTTATGAAGGCTTTCCCTGTCAGGCGGCTAATTTCCGCAGCGGCAAGCTCGCCGAACCGGGGATGCGTGTTCAATCCTGTGCCCACTGCCGTGCCTCCGATGGCCAGCTCTCGCAGTTCTTCGCTGCTTCGCGCAATATTCCGCTCCCCCTTCTCAAGCATGCGCACCCACCCGCTTATTTCCTGACCGAGTGTCAGCGGCGTAGCATCCTGCAAATGCGTGCGGCCTATTTTGATCAGCCCGTCATACTGTTCACTTTTCCTCATCAACGTATTTTTCAGCTGTTTTACGGCCGGCAGCAGCTCGTCCTCAATCGCTACTAATGCCGCAATATGCATGGCCGTCGGAAATGTATCATTGGAGCTTTGGGAGCGGTTAACATCGTCATTCGGGTGAATCTTCAGCTCTTTATTGGCCAGCAGTTGACCCGCCCGCCGCGCCAATACCTCATTCACATTCATATTCGTCTGTGTGCCGCTGCCAGTCTGCCATATTGCCAGCGGGAACTCTTCATTCCACTGGCCTGCCAGCACCTCGTCAGCCGCAGCCGCGACTGCTCTTGCCTTGCCGCTGTCGATGCGCCCCAGCTGCTCATTGGCAAGGACCGCCGCCTTTTTCAGCCAGGCAAAGGCACGAATAAGCTCAAACGGCATCTTCTCAATCCCTATTTTGAAATTGTGCAGACTTCTCTGCGTTTGCGCCCCCCAAAGTCGGTCAGACGGTACAGTAATTTCTCCCATCGAATCGCGTTCAATACGTACATCGCTCACTATGCTTCAGCTCCCCGAATAGAATAGAATAAAATCAGCCAAGCTTGGGCGGTATGCCCGGCTTGGCTTATGATTTGTGATTGTATTGTTTATTTTGCCGCTGGATATGACTTGGTCCACGTATGATCCTTTTTCATCTGCTGATCATTCTTCAAAAAATAGGTGTAGCTTACTTTGCCCGGCTTGTCCGGAGTTGGATCGTCCCAAGTCGCATCTACATGATACCAGCGGTCATCGAGCTTCACCAAATTCCATACATGGCTCCCGGTATCGACTTCTCCTTCAATAATCCGGTTTTCTATACCGCTCTTTTCAAGCATCCGGTAGACGAGCAGGGAATAGCCCTGGCACACTGCCGTGCCCTCCGTCAACGCCTCATAAGCTGTATATCTGGACAATGAAGCATCGTAGGCCAAATTCCGCACAACCCAGTCATGGATTGCTTTCACCTTCTCTTTATCGCTCATCTTCTTGGTTACGATCTTCGGGAGCAGCCGATCGATCATCTGCTCGACCTTGGCGGTCTGCTGAGCCGATTCGCGATAGGTAACGTTCACTTTAATTTTGGCCGAAGCGCCCCAAGTACGTACCGTGTAAAAATATGAATCTACAATGTAAGCTATGTAGTCATTATCGGCAATCGCTTCCTTAAGGACATCGGCAATTTTTTCAGACAGTTCAGTTTTATTCCCGTCATAGTCGACTTGGATTTCTGGTATTTGCTTCTGTAATTGCGAGACAACCTTTTGTTTTAGCGCTTGCAGGGATGACATTTCGGATGGAGCCACTTGCGGATTGCCTAATTGCGAACCGGTCCCAAAAATCAGCAATACTGCTGACAAGACTAAACTTGAAAGCAATTTATACATGTTCAGCCTCCCTTACGCTTATTTTAGGCATATTATACCGTAAAAAAACATTTTGAATAAAGAAGGAATTATTTTCTTATATCAAGAAGAAACGGCTTACGCCGTCCTTGGCGCGAGGCAAGTTTCTTCCCTTAGAAATATAAGCTGTGTATAAGGTGAAACTTATACTTTCTTATATTTTAAAAAAAGCCATCTGAAGTTGACTTCAAGATGACTTAATAGGTCGCAGAAAATAAAGTCCGCGGCCCGCTATTTGAAAAAAAGCGGGCGGCTGACCCGGCCGGCCATTTTGCTTGATAGTATCATCGTCTTGTTGCATACGGGGCATTTGGGCTTGCGCCTTGTCAGCTTGTCTTGGGAAATCCAAATAAAGCATGACTTTCCGGAGCACTCCCAAACTTTTTCATTCAGCTTAAGCATCTGCAATCACTTAAACATGTAATAAAACGCGTAGCATATTGCGATGATTACAATTCCGGCCGTGGATAATGCGGAGACAAACATAAAAAATCTTCTATATCTGCTTTCAATTCTGTCCTGGTTGCTGTTGTTTCCTGCTGAACCCGGTTCATGCAAAGGAGGAGGCTTGGGCGCCGTCAACGGAATCGATCCCCTTTCCATTCACAATCTCCCCATTCAGTTATTATTGAGTTATTGCTTCGTGCGATAGATGACAAGGATGGAACTGCGCTGCTGTGCCGTACCGGTATGAGATGGTTTAAGAACGGAACCGTAACGGATATCGATGAATTGATTCTCATCCAGCGTCGCCAAAAATTGATTTGCCTTGTTTTCTGCATAAGAATTATCAGTGTCTACAAATTCTTTTACCTGAATCATCGCATTACCTCCTGAGGCTCTTTCATCCCAAAGGATGTGGCATTAAATGTAAAATATATTCAAAATAGAGGAAGGCACCCCGCCAAAGATGCGGAATGCCTCAAGTCACCCTAATATAACATTAAAGGCAAAGGACGTCAAACCCGGCAAAAGACTTGGCGAAACAAGTCTTTTGCCGGCTAATTTTTAGAGGAAACAGCGGCATTTTGTCGAATTAAAATGATGAACATCAGCGGAATTTATCGGAAACAGAAAGGGATTGTCATGGCACGTACCCGATCATTGTCAAAAGAAAATAAAAAAATCAGTCTAATTATTTTGCTTCCATTATTAATATCGCTCTCCATTGTGCTAACTGCCATTACGTTAATTGTCGTCTCTTACCGTACTGAGAAAGACTCCCTCTTTCAGACGACGCTGGAGCTCAACTACGACAGCGCTGCGAAGATGAGTCAGACGATTACCACTTTGTTCAAGTCGATGAGGCAAAATTTGCAATCGACCGCATCTTACGTATCGAAGCATTATGAGAACAGCCAAATCGATCTTCAAGCTGAGCTGGATCAAATCCACAACAGCAGCAATTACTTCAATTCCTTGTTTTGGGCTGATGAGACGGGGCTGATTCGACATGTCTCGCCAAGTTCGGTGGGGATTGCCGGGAAGCCGCTGTCGACAAAAGCCGGCCAAGCCGCCTTCACTTCGCGCAAGCCTTACTTATCGCCGCCTTATATCGGTTCAACCAACCGCTTGATTGTCCTCATGTCCTATCCTGTATTCGATCAAAACGGCCGCTATCGCGGGATGATCGGCGGGACGATCTATTTGCAGGAGCCGAATATTATCAATGATATTTTCGGTTCCAGCAGTACGAACGAAACGGGATCCTATTTTTATATCGTCGGTCCTGAAGGAAACCTGATCTACCATCCGGACACAGCAAGACTCGGGGAGAATGTGAGCGGTAATCCGATTGTTCAACGGCTGAGCCGCGGAGAAAGCGGGAAAGATCAGGTTGTTAACAGCCGCGGTACTGCTAATTTGGCCGGCTACTCTTCGGTCGCAGACAACGACTGGGGAGTTGTTATGCAAACACCAGAGGATGCCATCTATGAACAGCTGGACAAGCTCGTTAAGGATCAGCTGCTCAATATGATGCTGCCTGTGATTATAATGATGGCCTGCGCGATCTGGATTGCCATCAAACTTGCCCGGCCGTTCGTCGGATTATCCAGCCTCGCAGTCCGGCTTTCTGAAGGAGAGACGGTGGCAAAAACAGAGTTTCTTCCCCACTGGAATAAGGAAGCACACCGGCTGAGCCGTGCCATGAGCCTGGCGGTAGAAGCCAACGAGCGGCAAGCGGCGATGCTGGCCAAGGATGCCGCCACCGACCAATTGACCGGGCTCTTCAATCGGCGCGCAATGGAAGAGGCGACCGGGCAATGGATAGCGGCAGCGCTGCCCTATGCGATTATCGTCGTTGATATCGATCGCTTCAAAAGCGTAAACGACACATACGGCCATCATGTCGGCGACGAGGTGCTGAAGCATTTGGCCGCTATTATGCTGCAGGCAGCGCGACCCAGCGATATTTGCTGCCGATTCGGCGGGGAGGAATTTGTCATCCTGCTTCCCCATACAGACCAGTCAGGGGCACTGGAAATTGCCGAACGGCTTCGCACGGCGATGGAAACAACGTTAAGTCCTACAGGTAAGCCTGTAACGGTATCGCTGGGCATTGCCCAATATCCGCTGCAGGCGCAAACCGCAGAACAGCTCTTCCAATGCGCCGATGCGGCGCTGTATAAAGCGAAGCGTGACGGCCGGAACCGCGCCGTTGTTGCGGAGGCTTCCGCCGTCCCAATGTAGGCCGGACAGCTGTTTCTATTTCATCTAGACGGAAGCCACAGACGTTATTTCGCCAAAAACCCCTCTTTTTGAAATCTAACGGAAATGGGCGATCTTAATTCGACGTTTTCTTGCGAAATCGGGCTCATCATCGTCAAATAGCGGCGCACAGTTCCGTTACAATTTCAGATTCGTCGATTTTCCGAAAATAGCGCCCGTGAGATCCGTTAGCGTTCGTACATGTGCCAGGAGGCTGAAATATCCAAAAAAGCGCCGATCGCAAGGATCGGCGCTTTTCAAACTTATTAGTAGGCCAGTGTAAACAGACCGTTAATATGCGACAAGTAACGGGCATTACTTGCTTTTTTCATCAAGGAAGCAGGCGTGCCTTTCAGCTCAATGCCGGTCTCGCCGATAGCGCCGATGCCGTCTTTGCGGCCGAGGCTTGCCAGTGTACCCGAGAATACTGGCGAGAAGCTTTCCATTTTGTTGCCTTTGTAGGAGGCAGCGATGTTCGCGCCAACCAGCTCGCCCATTTGCCAAGCCAATTGGGCAGTTGGAGGATACGGACGGCCTTCAGGACCAAATACCACTGCGCAGTCGCCTGCCAGGAATACGTCAGGGTGCGATACGGATTGCAGCCCTTCAGTAACTGTGGCGCGGCCGCGGTTAACTTCGATACCGCAGTTGGCAACAAGGGAGTTGCCTTGAACGCCGCCAGTCCAAACGAGTGTATTGGTTTCGATTGTTCTGCCGTCTTTGAGTGTTACAACGTTGCCGTTCACTTCTGTAATCGGCAGGGCCGTCAGGAACTCAACGCCGCGTGCTTCCAGGCTGGAAGTAGCGCGCGCAATCAGATCAGCAGAGAAGATCGGCAGAATCGATGGCATCGCTTCTACCAGCTTCAGCTGGATGTCTTCGAAGTCAACGCCATTTTGGCGGCAAATAGCCGGCAGCTCGTCTGCCAATTCGCCAACAAGCTCAACACCTGTCAAACCGCCGCCACCGATTACAATCGTAGCATCAGCAGCATCTTTAGTTTGGCTGTATTGACGTACACGCTCTTTAACATGTGCAAAGATACGATTTGCGTCATTCACAGATTTCAGCACGAAGCTGTTCTCTTGCAGGCCAGGGATACCGAAGAAGTTCGTTTCGCTGCCCAGTGCCAGCACAAGGGTATCATAGTCGAAAGAGTAGCCGCTCTCAACGACAACCTTCTTTGCTTCAAGATCAATTTTGTGTACAGTTTCAACTTGTACGTTGATCTCTTTGTTTTTGAACAGCTTTTGCAGCGGCAGCGCTACAGCTTTCTCGGCTACGTTGCCGGCAGCAAGACGGTGCAGCTCAGTAATGATTTGGTGCGTGTCGAAACGGTTGATCAAAGTAATTGTAGCTTCTTCAGGAGTCAGGTGGGCACGAGCAGACAGTGCAGTCAGCAAGCCGCCGTAGCCGCCGCCCAGGATCAAAATTTGTTTACTCACGGTTATCCTCCATTCATTATGTTCAGCTGAAAAATGGCTTTATAATTAGTCTTGCTTTTTTCGCTCGCCCAAAATGTCGAGATACGCTTGTCCGAAGCGCAGCACTTTTTGCAATTCAGGGTCTTTCAGCAAACGAAGCATACCAAACAGACCGATTTGCGCGTCGCTTTGATCAGCACGGTCATTGGCTTCAATCGCGGCAGAGGCATAACCTTTCACTTTTTCTTCAATTGGCTTCCAAACCTCTTGGAAGCCGCTGACCGTATCTTGAATCAGGACGCGGTCGGAAGCAACCCGGTTTGCCAAATCATAAACTTTAGTCATAAGTGCCATCATCTCGGAAAGCTTCGGCAGTTGTTCAACAAGAACTTGCAATGCTTCCTGTACTTCCGGCTTCAGCAGCTGATCCAGCACATCCGGCTTGGCAACCGCTTGAACAGAAGTTTCTTGTTCTGCATTTTGAACAGTCGTCTCTTGCATCTTCACGTATCTCCTTTGTTCATAAAAGTTGTTACAGGACTTTCATAAAGACTAAGCTTATTATTTCACAATTTGCGCGCATTAGTAGTGAAAATAATCACAAAGAAGCTCGCATACTGCAAAAACTTTTTTCCTGTAAACTTCGGCTTTACATATGCCTCTATTATACACCCAATGGGAGCCTTTTTGGCAACAATGTTTTATGAAAGTTTAGGCATTATGAACGAATAACGGACAACTGCCGTCAGGAAGCTGCCCGTTATTCATAAAATGCCTGTCGAATGCTGTCATTTTAGCTGCCATAAAGCAGTATCGAAGGAGCAGCAAGCTAGCCCTTCACACTTCCAAGCACGATCCCCTTCATAAAATACTTCTGCAAAAAAGGGTACAGCGCTAGAACAGGAAGCGCAGCCAAAAAAATTTGCGACGCCTTTGTCGTCCGATCGGATATTTCTGCCAGCGCCTTCATGTCCTCAGCAGTCAAATTTCCGGCTTCTGTAAACATCTCCGTACTAACAACCAATGTCTGCAAATAGGTTTGCAGCGGATAGTTCGATGGCGAGTTCATATAGATCAATCCGTCGAACCAGGAATTCCACTGTCCTACACAAGTGAACAGCAAAATAGTAGCAAGCGCCGGCATAGAAACAGGCACCATTATCTTCCATAAAACTTGCCAATGGGTACAGCCATCTACAAAGGCCGCTTCCTGAATCTCTTTAGGCGTGCCGCGAAAAAAATTGAGGAGCAAAACAATATTGAAGACGGCAACCGCACCCGGCAGGACGAGCGCCCATACCGTATCGAGCAGATGATAGTTGCGAATGACCATATAAGTCGGAATCAATCCACCGCTGAATAAAATGGTCACAAAGAAAAACCATACATAGATCGTGCGCAGCGGAAACTCACTACGTTCCTTGGAAAGCGGGTAAGCCGACATCACTACAATAGCCAGACTAATGACCGTTCCCAGCACGACCCGTTCGATCGATACGAATAATGAAGTTAAAAATTCCGGTTTGGCCAGTGCATACTTGTAAGAGCTAAGCGTGAATTCAACCGGCCAAAGCTTCACAGCACCAGCACTCGCCGCTGCACTCGAGCTGAAAGAAATCGCCAAAATATTTACAAGTGGAAGCAGGCATACAATCGCCAAGCCGATAAGAAAGATATTATTGGCTGCCAAAAACAATTTTCGCCCGCGCGAGTCGTTGAAGCCCATAATCTGGATTCGCCCCTTTCTTTCATCAGAATATCCGGTATCCGGCCAGTCGATAAGCCAGCCAATAGGACACGCTGACAAATAATAAGGAAACGACGGATTTGAACAAACCGACTGCCGTTGCGACCGCATATTGGGCATCTACTAGTCCGAGCCTATAGACGAAAGTATCCAAAATATCGCCTGTCCGGAAGACTAGCGGGTTGTATAAATTGAACACCTGATCGAAGCCGGCATTCAGCACACCGCCCAGCCCGAGTGTAGCCAGCAATACGATGATCGGCAGCATGCCGGGCAGCGTAACGTGAAAGGTCTGTTTCCACCTGCCTGCTCCATCCATGATCGCGGCTTCATAAAGCGTTGGATTAATGCTCGTCAAAGCAGCCAGATAAACAATTGTCCCAAAGCCAAATTCCTTCCAAACATCGGTCGCTACAAGCACATAAGGAAAAGCGGTTTCGTTGCCCAGGAAGAAGACGGGCTTCATGCCGAACCAGGACAACACCTCATTGACCATCCCGTGCGAAGGTGACAAAATATCAATCAATATGCCGCCCAGAATGACCCAGGACAAAAAATGCGGCAAATAGATCAAGGTTTGCACTGATCTTTTTATGCTTGAACGCCTTACCTCATTTAATAGAAGCGCTGTAATGATCGGTGCGATTTGACCGAATATCATTTTCAGCAAAGCGATGTAAATGGTATTCCATAAAATTTGTCCAATGCCGGGAATGCCCAGCATGAATTCGAAATTCTCCCAGCCAACCCATTTGGAGCTGAAAAAGCCTTTGGCTGGAATGAAGTTTTGAAAGGCAATAACGATCCCCGCCATCGGGATATAGTGAAACAGCACCAGCATGACGACTCCGGGCAAAAGCATCAGGTGCAGCGGACCATACTTGCGCCAATGCCGGCTTTTGTTCGCTATCGCTTGCATCGTCATCCGCTCCTTACTGTTTCGCTTTGTACCATTCATTCACTTCGGCCGTAATATCTTCGCCGCCAAACTTGTTCCAATCGGCTACAAACTGGTCAAAGGCGCTAATATCGCTTTGGCCCATAATAATTTTGGTGAACACTTCCTGCTTCATCTTGTCGAGCGTGCTTTTCTTCGCCGCCATCGTCGGTGTGCTCGGTCCGGAATATTGGTCAACCAAATAGAGATCGTTCTTGACATAGTCGCTTACGACGTTCATACCGCCGCCCGGTCCGGCCCATTTATAGGACGACCATGCCAGCCCTTCTTCATTGCTATCGGCAAATTTGCCGGAAAGCCATTTCTGATATAAATCATAATGGTGCTTGACATCGGCAATCGGATTTTCTACATAATGTCCGGCGTCGACGGACGCCTGCACGCCGCGGTGGATATTGATCAGCTCCAGCGGATCGCTAATAATGACCGCCGCAAAAGCTGACACATTAATCTCATTATTTTCGCCGCCATACCAGTACTCCTCCAGACGGCCTTGCGGGCCGTACTGTTTCTCTACTGCGAAATTCATTAATTTCACTAATGCTTCTGGATGCTCGAAGCCTTTGCGCACGACATAGTAGGTGTTGACGGGGACGTTGCCGGAGGTGCTGGCCGGTTTATCGTCAAACGAGATCAGCGAGTAAGGCTTCCAGTCCGATTTCTCCTTCTTGTAATGATCCGTCAGCGGCCACCACACCGCCCCTTCACCGGAATAAAACATGCCAGCCTTATTGCCAGCGATCAGTTCATAGGACTTGGGGCGATCTTTGACGGCAAATTCCGGATCGATCAAGCCGGCTTTAAACAGATCTTGCAGCTGCTTTAGCGCAGTTTTTACTTCCGGCTGCACATCGCCGTATACCAATTGCCCCGAATCATCCTTTAGCCAGCGTCCGGGATAAGCATGATAGCTTTCAAACAAGCCCATCAACGAGCTTAAATCTTTATAGACGCCGCCGAGCCCTGTCGTATCCTTCTTGCCGTTGCCATCAGGGTCCTGATTGGCGAAAGCGTCTGCAATTGCAATGATGTCTTCCATCGTCTTCGGCTCCGGCAAATTGAGCTTTTTCAGCCAGTCTTGACGAATCCAGAGCATTTGAGCTGTTGTTCCGGTGAAAGTGACACCTGGCAAAGCAAGCAGCTTGCCTTCGAACTGTGAAGCCTTCATGCCATTGCCGCCATCATTGACGATCACTTCTTTCGTTTTGGCGGAGGCATATTTCTCGAACACCTCTGTCAAATCTTCCACCATATCGGCATCCACAAGCCGCTTTAGCTCATTTGCGTTTACGGCAATGATGTCAGGAATATCGCCTGAGGCAATGGTGACGTTCATTTTTTGCTCCCATTGCGTTTGCGGAACGCTCCAATTGTTAATAAGCTTAATGCCTAGCTGTGACTCATAATCGCGATACCATTTGTTATTATCGATACTGTCGCCCTTCTCAAATTTGAGTGAAGGCGCCAGCGCGCGGACAGTCGTAACTTTAATCGGCGGGTCGTATTTGCCCATCGGATCAGGCGATTCACTCGTATTTTTATCTTTGTTCCCCGCCACGCCCTCTACCGCTTTCCCGCCGCTATCACTGCCGCTGCAGGCTGATAAAACAAGCATAAGCGCGGCTATCCCCATTGCAAGCCCCTGTCTCGTTGCTCTCCGCATTTTGTTCCCCCTCTTTATTTTCTTGTACAAAGTATAAACCTGCGGGGAACGTCATCGTAACTGGCCGTTTTTTTACTTTCGCTTACCGTTTCTTTACTCATGACCGGTCATCCCCGAATTGATTGCGATAATCCTGCGGGACGATCCCTGCCGCTTTTTTGAAAAACCGCGTAAAGTGGGGCGGAGAAATGAAGCCAAGCGCCGCGCTGATCTCCTGTATTTTCATCTCTGACCGGCACAGCATGCGCTGCGCGGCTTGCAGCTTCATTTCATGAATATGGTTCAGCACATTTTGCCCGGTCGCCTTCTTGAAGGTTCGCGACAAGTAAGAGGGATTGAGGCCGGCTAATTCCGATAATCGGACAAGCGATAAATCATCAGCCAAATGATTTTGAATATAACGCTTGATCGTCTCAATGGTCTGATCGCGCCGTTCCGACTGCACCTCCTGCTGCAGCCTGAATATATTAGCTGCCAGTTGTTCATAGTATTCGCGCAAGACATCGCGTTCCAGCCGCACCTCGGACGGACGAAGCAATGGGGCAAGATCAACCGCAGCAGCCAGCTTTTCCTGCAAGTTAACGCTAAATATCGTACGCAAAAAAACGAGCGACAGAGCCGCTCCGAGCAAATCGGCGGCAACCGTTTCGGCTATTGCCTCTTCCCCGTCCCACAGACGCTGCCACTCCGCTTTGAAGGCATCCGCACTGTTGCCGGACAAGCAATCGCCAATCCGGTCTGCCTTGTGCAGCAGCTTGATGCGATCATGCTCAAGCGTATCGGTGCCGGCATCAATCAGCCCGCTCCGTTCATCCGACTGGCGGCTGCGGGCTTGCAGCAGCGCCCAGCGGTCGGCGATTTCCTCCCACTGACAAGGAGTTGTATCCAGCACGCAGGTAAGTAAAAAATTGAAATTGTCCAGAAATGCGCTGGCTGCATTTTCCGCAAACTCCCTAATCGCAAGGGCAATATCCGCCCAATTAACCGGTCCCATGCCAGACCGCGGCTGCAAAAACCAGGCAATCGTCCGCTTTGTAACAAAAAAATAGCTGATTCGCAGCCAGTTGTATCCGTATTGCTCACTAATTACCTTCATCCCGGCATGCAGCTGCGCCTTTGATACGCCCTGGCCATCAGCTGCCGGCAGCGGCAGTTTGGCCAGCATGAGCATAAGCTGGCTATGCGGCTCCATTTCAATGTGCAGCTCTTTAAATTGCGCCGCCCGCTCCTCCGCAGCTAGCGGCTCGCCCTGCAATAAATCCAGCAGCAGCTCATTACGCATAAGCGGCATCGTTTGCTCCATTTGCAGCAAAGCTTGTGTCATCAGTCCCTCCAGCTTCTGCTCCTCAATAATTTCCTGCGCCGCTATTGCTGCCGTTTTCAAAATAAACTCATGACCTTCGGTCTTTAGCAGATAGCGCGTGTTGTTATGATGAATAGCCTCATACACATAATCAAATTCACTATGTCCCGTCAAAAAGATCACCTTGCAGCGCGGCCATAAAGCATGTATTTGCTTTTGCAGCTCCAGCCCGCTAAGTACAGGCATCCGAATATCGGTAAGCACAATATCAAACTTTCCCCTCTTGGCCCAATCCAAAGCGGCTTTGCCCGAATAGGCCTTATAAATTTCCGCCTCGAAGGGGAGCCGCTCCTGCAGCAGCATATGCAAGCTATCGGCAATATCCGGCTCATCATCCACGATCATCACGCGCAGCATGTCCATGTTCCTCCCGCCATATGCTTAATGTCACTTCCATTCCGCCAAGCTCGCTGCGATCGACCCATACTCCATCGCGCGCGCCGCCATATTTAATCCGCAAACGCCGATTGATATTCAGCAGTCCGGTCATTTCCGCTGCAGCATCATCTGAGCGCAGGCTGATCTGCAGCCGCTCCAGCTTGTCCGCCTCAAGCAAGGCGCCATTATCCGCTACCCGAATCAATAGCCGGTCCTCCTCCTCCTCCTCAAACGTAATCCGCAGCCTGCCGCCTTCCTCCATATGATCAAACACATGCTCGAAAGCATTTTCGATCAAAGGCTGCAAAATAAGGCGCGGCACCATGCAGGCGCGATACGCTTCCGGCACCTCGCCGAATTCAGCCTTCATCCGCAAACGGAATCTTCGCTCCTGAATGTCTGTATAGATTTTCGCATGCCTCGCTTCCTCCTGCAGCGGTACCTCATCAGAGGAGTTGCGGGTAATATAACGCAAGTAGCTTCCCATCTGCGCAGCAAATTGTTTGGCACTGTCGTGATCCTCTACGGCGATCATATTGTAAAGCGTAAAATAACTGTTATAAAGAAAATGCGGATTGATCTGCGATTGCAGCTGCTTGAGCTCAGCCCGCTGCACCAATATTTTTTGCGTGTATACCTGTTCAATCAGCTCGCGCATATGGCGGGACATCTTGTTGAAGCCCTGGAATAGATAGCCGAATTCATTCGGGCTGTTTGAAGTAATCTGCACCTCAAGCTCCCCCTTTTCCATTTTGCGAAAAGCACGGAGCAGCCGCAGCAAGGGACGATGAATCATTTTGAACAGCAGCAGGCTTAGAATGGCAATGAACACTAAAAAAACAGCTGCAAAAATCCAAAACAAGTTGCGATACTGATAAAGCTGATTCAGCACCTGATGCTCCGGCACATAATGGATCATCGACAATTGAAGCGCTTTCGAAAACCGGGCGACGAGCATGCTTCGTTCTTTTCCTTCGCCAATACTGTCTACTCGGTTCACTGCAGCCTCTGCTTTTGCTTCTGCAACTGTCCCCCGGTAGCCGGTCATAAAATGTTCCAACGCCGTATTTGGTGTCTCATTGGAGCGTGCTGTCAGCTCGCCGGTCGGATTCATAAGCACGGTTCCGCTATAGTCGTTGACATCCAGGGCGGATAAAGATTTGATCATCTCTGTTACAGACAGCTCAACAACAATGGAAAATAGCGCATGCTCGCCTTCATACAAGCCGGGAACATCGTGAACGAGCACAATAACCGGCCGCTGCTGCCAATATTGAATCGGGCTGCCAGGCCGCGCTTTCACTTCTGCCTGCGTAGCCAAAAACTGCTCCCGGTCAAGCTCATCTACACCGTTCATCGCAGAAACCGTTTTCCCGATTGCGGGAATATGAGCATACGTATCCTTTATTAATCCGCTGCTGTTCTTGAGGGCAAAAAGGGCATTTTGTACTTGTAAAATCGCATCAGACCTAGCATATAAGTCCAAATAATCAGGCGCTACAGCTACAGTGTTCAAAAAGCCGTTGTTCATAAATTCGTACTGCAGCACTTGAATCCGCTCCACCTCCCGCTCCATCGCATGCAGTTGGGCTTCCACGCGCGCTTCCATCGACCCTAATATTTCTTTGCGCAGCGACTGCTCGCCTCCGTAAAAAAAGGTCATGCCGATTAAGACGACAGGGATGAGTAAAAATGCTAAAACGAAGGCCAGACGAAAAAATAAGGAGCGCTGAAATAGCGCTGCCTGCCGGTACATGCGAACGCCCTCCTCCCTCTCTAGTACAAACTAGTCTGCTGTAACAATAGAGAAAAACCCTTGAAAAATCAAGGGCAAGTTGTGATTATATTGCAAGCTATTCGTCCTGCTGCCTTTCCTCCCCAGCGGCGGCCGTTTCTGTATGCTGCATATTCAAACGTTCAAGCTCCCGCTCCAACTGCAAAATATAGAGCTGCGCCTCTCCCAGCCATATTCGATGCTGCGCCAGCTGCTGCTTCAACAAATACATTTCTGTAGCGGCGTCCATCCGTCCGCACCCCTTTCTAGGTCGCAATCAGTCCATGTGCGCGTAATGCTGCTAATACTGCATTTAGCTTCAAGGTCGTATCCTGTCCCGACGCATCGGCTATCGCTGCTTGCCGGCTGCCGACGACCTTCATGCCGTTCACGCGATAATACGGCGCCTCTACCGGCTTCGTTGCCGCCACAGCGTCCGCCTTCAACTGCATCACCGGTTCATTTTCCACAAAACAGCGCAGCATTCCGCCCGTTCCATCATAATCGATCCAGGTTCCGCCCGGTGTATCTGCATACCATTTGGAGCCGGTAGCGTCAGGCGTACTAGCCGCGTTCAAGTAGATGCGGTCATTGGCCTTCAAGGCGACAGCAGCCTTCGTCTCCGTAAATATCGTCGCTGTAAAATCAAGCCCGACCTTGTGGGTGCCGGCAAGCGAAATCCCAGCGTCTACAGGCTCCTGCTGAACAGATTGCAGCCGAATACCGAGCCACACTGCACTTTTGGCCCCGATGCCAACCGTACGGTGCGAATTGATCACCAGCCCTACAGCCGCTATGTCATGTCCATTATCGACCATATTGTACTCGACCGGATTGAGGTAGACGCCGTCAGCCCCGCCCATCACATCTCCATTGATCAGCACGCCGGCCGGGTTGGCCAGCCAATGCGTACTGCCTGGCTTTGTTCCTCCAATCCATACTGCGCCATTAAAACAGACCGCATCTCCTTGGCCTGCATGATTGATGACGGTGCGGTAGACTGGCATCCCGGTGCGGCCGCCATTGCCTGACAAGCTTTCATTATGGCCGGCATTCGTATTCAGCGTAACAAAATGCGGAACGATTTCCGGCGTATAAATATAACCGTCGGCCGGTGTGCCCGCCGTACCCGCCCCTGCGATCGTATAAACCTGATTTTGCACCTGGGTAAAATCGTTCGCCGACGGCTTCGCGTTGATCGCAAAGCTGCCGGAGTCGTGCGGATTGCTGCAGCAGTCCTGAACTTCATTTTTTTTGGATTTGGCATATGCCTTGCCAAGCGGACCGGCCGCAAGCAGCCCTTCCGCGGCTAATGCTACCCCCGCTATCCCCATTGAGGCAAGCAGCTTTCTTCGGCTCAAACTGATATCTGACAAGGCTTCCTGCTTTTCTGTTTTGTCTTTTTCCATCTTGACTAGTCAACCTCCATCATTCATGATTGTGATCATTAGATGCTGAAATATTGATAATGAGGAGAAACTGCATATGTCCTATTACACGATATCCGGGCACTCCCGCTTCCAAGTCAAATGGACAGAAATGTATACGATTGAGCCGCATTTTCTTGAACCGCATTCCAATCCCTATTATGAATTGATCATGGTGTCTGATGGGCCCGTACATCTCCAGGTTGAGCAGGAGAAGCTGACGCTTGAGTCCGGGGAATGCTTGCTGCTCTCCCCTTGGGAACAGCATTGCGGCTGGCGACGAGATGTGAAAGGCAGATTTTTTTGGGTGCAATTTTCCTGCGATCCTGCCATAGAAGCAACGGACAAATGGCCTGAAACGAATGCCGAGCATCAATTGCTCCATATCTCCAAAAATGATCTCCGCATTTCAGAAGAACATGAAGGGGAATCTCTTATTATTCCCCGCCGCTTCTCTCCGGGCAATCGTTATGAATGCCTGCGGACATTCGAGCTGCTCGTTCAGGAATTCAAGCGTCCGCGCAACTATTATAAATTTCGGCTCACGATCCGGCTTGCGCAGCTGCTGGAACAACTGGCCCAGGATGCGCTTGAACAGCACAATTTCACTGCGGCTGCCACTGCATCCTACTCTACTTATCAAAAGCTGCTCAGCTTGCTGCATGAAATTTACGCAACGGAATGCTCCGCTGATTTTATCGAGACGTATATGGACCGTAAATATGAATATTTGTGCCAAGTATTCAAGAAATATGCCGGCATTACCATCGGCGCCTATATTCAGCAGCTCCGTTTACAGCGTGCCAAGCATTTGCTGCAGTATACCCATAAAACAGTCGACAGCATCGCGCTGGAAATCGGCTTTCAGGATTCGCCTTACTTCCGTAAAGTGTTCAAAAAGCATGAAGGCATTACACCGACGCAATACCGGCAAGAGCAGCAAACCCGGTAAAACACTGCTATTCCTTGACGCTGCCAAGTACGATGCCCTTCATAAAATACTTTTGCAAAAACGGATATACGAGCAAAATAGGCAAGCTGCCTAAAAAGATTTGCGCGGATTTCGTCGTGCGATCCGATATTTGTGACATGAGTTCAAGGTCATCAAGGCTCATCAAGCTTAAATCCCGTTCGATGACGACTGTCCGCAAATAAGTTTGCAAAGGGTAATGATCCGGCTTGTTCATCAGGATCATCCCGTCAAACCAGCTGTTCCAATGGCCGACAGTGGAGAACAGGGTGATCGTAGCAATCGCCGGCGCTGATAAAGGAACAATAACCTTCCACAATGTAACCATATAGCCGGCTCCATCGATGAAAGCTGCCTCCTCCAGCTCTTTGGGTAAACCGCGGAAAAAGTTGAGCAGCAAAATAACGTTGAATACCGGCACCGCTCCCGGCAAAATCAGCGCCCATACCGAGTCCATAATCCCGGTCGCCTTAATGACCATATACCAGGGGACTAACCCTCCCCCAAACAAAATCGTGAAAACAAAGAACCAGACATAAGCTGTCCGCCAGCGGAAGATGTGCGGCTCCTTCGATAATGGATAAGCAACCAGCACAGTCAGCAGCAAATTTAGCGATACGCCAAGCACAACCCGTTCTGTTGATACGAGCACTGATTTAAGAAAAGCTTGCTTGGAGAGCACATACTCATACGACTTCCATGACCATTCGACAGGCCATAGCTTGACAAGCCCTGCCGTTGCAGCGGCGCTGGAGCTTAGCGACACGGCAAATACATGAACGAGCGGCAGCACGCACAAAATGCTGAGCAGGATGAGAAATGTATAATTGGCAGCAATAAATGAGCGGCGTCCGAACGTCGTTCTTTCAACCACACGAGGCCCCTCCTTTCTTAAAAAATCCGATAATTCGCAAAGCGATAGGCCAAATAATAGGAAACCGTAATTAAGATAAACGACACAAACGACTTGGCCAGTCCGACTGCGGTCGCTACGCTGTACTGCGCTTCAAGCAGACCGATCCTATACACGAATGTGTCCACAATATCTCCGCTCTCCATGACTAGCGTATTGTACAAGTTGTAGACCTGTTCAAAGCCTGCATTCAAAATCGATCCCATACTAAGCGTGGCAAGTAAAATAATGATCGGCGCCATCCCCGGCAGCGTAATATGCCATGTCTGCCGCCAGCGGCCTGCACCGTCCATTACGGCCGCTTCATAAAGCGCGGGATTAATGCTGGCGAGCGCCGCCAAATAAACAATCGTGCTGAATCCGAATTCCTTCCATACGTCAGAAATAACGAGAACATAGGGGAACCACTCATTGCTGCCGAGAAAAAATACAGGCTCGATTCCCAGGCTGCCGAGCAGCTTATTTACAATGCCGAACTGCGGAGACAATATATCGATCATAATGCCGCCAAGAATGACCCATGACAAAAAATGCGGCAAATAGATTAATGTCTGCACTCCGCGTTTAATGATCGCTTTTCTTACTTCATTCAACAGCAGCGCAATGACAATCGGTACGATTTGTCCTGCTATTATTTTCATCACAGCAATGTACAATGTATTCCAGATGACTTGCGTGAAATTCGGCAAGTTGAACACATAGGTGAAATTATCCCACCCCACCCATTTCGAATCGATGAAGCCTTTTGCCGGCACAAATTTTTGGAAAGCCATGACGATGCCCAGCATCGGGCCATAGCTGTATACAAGCACTAAAATAACTGCCGGCAAAAGCATAAAGTGGAGCGGGAGAGCGGATACTTTCTTATTCATGTCCATTCTCTCCCGAGCTTTGATATTTCGTAGAGCTACGTTACTTTACTTCGCTCGCATACCACGCATTGACTTCTTCTGTCAATTTCTCGCCGCCGAGCTTGTTCCAGTCTGCCACCAGTTTGTCGAACTCCTCAATTGGCGCGCCCATAATAATTTTCGTGAAAACCTGAGCAATCATCGTGCTTAATGTCGCACCCTTCTCAATCAGCGTTTCTGTCGGCGCTCCTACGAATGCATCGCGTACGTACATATCGTTCGTGTATTGATTTACGATGGAGAACGCACCGTTCTCGCCGAAAATCCGCTCCATCTTCCAATAGTTCTCATCGCCATTAAAGTAGCTTTGCACCTGGTTATAGGTATTTAGCTGGCCTTTTGTCAGCTTGGAGGTATCTTTATTTTTCATCGCTTCCACGATCGCAATATGCTGCTCCAGATTATCCTTGGCTCCATCGCCTCTAACAATCGGATACCAATATCTTGGCAAGCCGTTATGCAGAAAATATTCCTGATCCTCTTCTACGTACTTCTTTTCATGCAAAATATTGAGCATTTTGATCGCAGCCTCCGGGTGCTTCACCTTGCTGCTAACCGCATAATACAAATTAAAGTAAGCCGGAATTTGCACTTTCGCCTGACCGCCGCCGACCGAAGGCAGCAAATATGGCTGCCATAACGCATTTTTATCCTTCATATGCGCATCCTGCAGCGGATAAATGGCACTGGCCATCGTGCCGAAGAACATGCCGGTTTTGCCTGAAGCGATACTTTCAGCAGCACGCCCCATATCTTTGACAGCGAATTCTTTATCAATTTCTCCTGCTTTGAACATCTCTTGCAGCTTTTGCAGCGCTGCCCTCATCTCCGGCTGGATCGAGCTGTAGACCAGCTTGCCGTCCGCACCCTTCAGCCAGATGGACTGATAGGCATTGTACATATTAAGAAATCCGTCAAGTGCCGCAAAATCATTAAACAAGTCTCTGCGCAGCTCAAAGCCGAATGTATCATTTTTGCCGTTCTTGTCTGGATCCTGAGTCGCAAATGCCTTCGAAATATTGAGAATATCATCTACAGTTTTCGGCTCCGGCAGGTTCAAATTATCGAGCCAATCCTTACGGATCCACACCATCAGCGTACCGTCAATTGCCGCCCCGGAATGCGGAATCGCCATCAGCTTGCCGTCAATCGTCGCTGATTTGAGCATATGTCCGCCATCGGCATTTAAAATTTCTTTCGTTTTTTCGGAACCATATTTTCCCAACACTTCTGTCATATCGGCAAGCAAACCGGCTTCTGCCAGCTGCTGCAGTTGACTGTTGTTCACCGTAATCAAGTCCGGAATTTCACCGGCGGCAATGGCCACATTAATTTTCGCTGCAGATTGGCTGGAATCGACAACAAACTCGTTGGACACTTTAATGCCAAGCCGCGATTCATATAGCTCGGTCCATACGTTCTTATCGATGCTTTCACCCTCGCCGAATTTGAATTCCGGATTCGTCACACGTCCAACAGTCAGCTCAATCGGCGGATCAAATCTGCCAAGAGGGTCCAACTGCTCAGCATTTCCTTCTTCGGTCCCTCCTGTACCTTCTGTCTGTGCGGATTGGCCATTCTGCGGTTTATCATTGGCTTCTTTCTGATCTGTATTGCCGCTGCATGCTGATACAAGGAGCAATACCGCAATGATAAACAGGAGGAACAACGATCTAGATTTTACCGCTACCCATTTACTCACACTTTCATCCCCTTCAAAATGTTATATTCTCTCAATTGCCACCACTGAAAGCGCTGTACATTTGAGGCATGGGGCTAGTATAACAACGAACCAATAAGGGGAATATGGAGCTCATTAATATTGTCAGGGGCCGAAATCTTACTTTCTTCCCCGCAAAAAAAGAACCTTGGTTTCGGCATCGGGCTCGTTGATGTATCGGCTTAAATTGAACTTTTTCAAAGAACTGTGTTATACTATGATTAACGCATTGTATGAAGCTGTCACCATTGTCATATACTAAAAAAGAGCCTTCACCGCTGCGAACGGTAAAGACTCTTAGGACCTGAAAGGCTGTGGATCACCACGGCGCGCGTGAAACTATAAACTAGCTCAAGCGAAACCCACCGTAGGCGGTCAACCTATTACGCGGTGGGTTTTCGCTTGTTACGAAACTTTTTATCGTTGCGGCAGCGACCGCACATATTGATCCGACTTCTCCATCAGCTTGAGAATATAGTCATAATCTTTTCGGTAAGGCGTTAAATCAGTGACCGGTTCCAGTGTACGAAGCGAAACCGCCTTGCCATCCTCGAATCCCGTTCCCGGAATGTAAAGAATGTCATTGTTGAAAAACGAGCCTGTCGGCAAATAATAACGCATCCCTACAATATTATTGTCAATATTGAGCAGATCTTGACCCAAGGCTGTAAAGGATTGCTCCGCAAGCGAAACGCCGAGTAAATTAGCCATTGTCGGCATAATGTCCAATTGCCCGCCAACTGTATCAATCGTCTTACCATGCTTCACGCCCGGCCAATGGATGATTAACGGAATATTGAATTTGGACACATCCGAATGATAAGCGATGCCAAGCTGTTCGCTAACTTTCTCGGCATCGCCAGGCTGCGTCTGCAGGCCGGCATGATCGCCGTACATGACGAGCATGGTGGAATCGAGCAGCCCATTCTCCTTAAGCCGTTCAATCAGTTTGCCGATCGCATAGTCCGTATAATTGACCGCATATAAGTAGTCGCCCAGCTGCGTGCCTTCCATTTCCGCCGGCAGTTCAATTTTGCGGCGATCCTTTGGTACATAAAAGGGATGATGGCTTGATGCCGTAATAAACTGCGCATAGAACGGTTTGCCTTGCTTCGCCATCTCCGTCAGCTTCTCTACGCCAACCCGGTACAGCTCCTCGTCGGAGGCGCCAAAGCTGTTGAACCCGTCATTATTGAAGAACGGCTTATCAAAATAATGATCGAACCCGATCGCCGGATACAGCTTGACCCGATCCCAGAACGTAACATCATTGACGTGAAAAGTGTTGGTCACATAATGTTGCTCCTGCAGTAACCGCGGCAAGCTTGGCAGCTTGCGGTCGCCATATCCGGTTGACATGGCAATTTTGGCCGTAGGATAAATCGACGTATTCGACATAAACTCCGCATCTGACGTATTTCCCTGCCCGATCTGCTGAAACACATGCGGGAAGTAAAATCCTTCATCGGCCAGCCGGTTCATATTCGGAGTTAGCTCGATGCCGTCCACCTTCAAATGAATCGGGAAGTTTTGAAAAGCTTCCAGTTGCAGAACGATGACGTTTTTCCCTTTGGCCTCGCCAAAGTACGCCGGCGCTCCGCCTGTTTTTTGCGAGTAGGGGAACGATGCCTTTAATGCGGCAATCTCATCCTTCACTCCGTTAATATCGCCGGCAACGTCGACACTATTGTCACGTGCGGCTTTAATGACCGACGACACTTGATAATTTAAAAAGCCGACCTGCTCAGCTTCAGCCAATTCATTCTGAATTGGCAGCCCCAGCTGGATCATTCTCGCACACAGCGCAAGACCGCCGATAATCATCACGAGCATTGCTTTTTTATTGAGTGCTTTGCTGGCACGCAGACGAGAGCCGCGAAATTTGCATACCAGCCAGCCCAGTACCACCAAAACAATATCACTAAAAAATAAATAATTGCTCCAACGGATGGTCGCTTCGACGCTGTCTTTAATTTGCGTAACTTGATGCAATGCATAAAGCGCCGTATAGGTTGGCACAGTATTAAAATGGGTATAATAAAGAGTAGACGCAAAAAGCATGAACGTTAAAATCAAGTTAATCGGCCAATATATTACTGCCTTAAAGCGGAACGGGGTTACTAGCTCTACTAAACTTAAAAGAATGACGATTGCAGCTGCATCCGCGGCGATCCCGCTCCAGCTCAACTGTTCAAACACAAAATAGCGAAAAAGCAGCAGCTTTGCCATGCAGAGCAGAAGCATCCATGCATATAACGGAATTCGGCCTGTCTCATTGGCGCGTATAGGCTGCAAATAATGACGCTGATTCAGCGGTAAATAGTTCACAATGGATTTCTATCCTTTCTCTTTTTACATTTCCGTAATATTATATCATCTTCTCTCTCACAACAAAATTAGACTTTGCTTGGAAAAAATGATATCGTTATGGTTTAAGCTAGATTTATTTGTTAGTCTGATAGACGGAGGTATGACGCGTGCAATCCAGCCCTACCGCTCATGCAGCATCTTCATCGGTTTTCAAGCTGCTGTTTTTGCAACTGCGGCCGCATCAATGGACGAAAAACCTGCTTATTTTCGCTGCTTTGCTATTTTCATTCGAATCGATCAGCGTTGCCACTGTGGTGGATACGATTATCGGTTTTTTTCTGTTTAGCTTTGTCGCCGGCTGTGTCTATATTTTAAATGACTATATGGACAGAGAAGCCGACCGCAATCACCCGACCAAACGGAACAGGCCGATGGCCTCCGGCGCGCTGAACCCGCAGCTTGCCATTGCATTTGGTACGATTTTGCTGTTGGCATCGCTGGTTTCCTCTTATTTTCTTAATCCATTGTTTACAGTACTGCTAGTCATTTATTTTATCATGAATGTCTCCTATTCATTATCATTGAAGCATATTGTAATCATTGACATTATGATTATCGCCGCCGGTTTCGTCCTGCGTGCGATCGCTGGCGGTCTGGTCATTCATGTCCCTTTTACGCCCTGGTTTCTTATTTGTACGATGCTGCTTTCGCTTTTTCTCGCTATTGGCAAACGCAGACATGAGCTGTCCCTGCTTGAGGCCGGCATGGGATCGCATCGCAAGGTGCTGGACAACTACTCCTTTGCGCTGCTTGACCAGTTGAACAGCATCGTAACGACCGCAACCATTATCAGCTATTCACTGTTTACATTTACGTCCGGCCGCACCGTTCATTTGATGTGGACCATTCCGCTCGTCATTTACGGAATCTTTCGCTATTTGTACCTCATTCATATCGAGAAAAAAGGCGGCTCGCCGGATCGTGTCCTGTTTGAGGATAAACATATTTTAATTACTGCTGTTTTGTATGTCGTTAGCGTTGTTTGCATTTTAGCCTTTTTCGAATAAAGCTTTATAGAGGAGGTTTAGCGCGAGATCCTTATGCAAAAGCTGGCTATTTTTGATATCGATAAAACGATCATCCGCAGCGACTCCATGTTCCAATTTGTGATGTACGGCATAAAAAGGAAGCCGTGGACTGCTGCCAATCTGCTCGCGATTTGCGGAAAAACCGCGCTCTACAAGCTCAGGTTGATGGAAGTAGAACGGGTGAAGGCGGCATATTTTTATGCCATTCGCTATTTTTCAGAGCAGGATTTGGAGCATTTTTACGATACGGTCCTTGTACCAAGTATGTACGAAGTTGCCCTAGAGGAAATGAAGCGCTGCAAGGATGAAGGCTGCCATGTGCTGCTGGTGACCGCCTCTCCGCATGCTTATACCAAATATTTTAAAAAGCTGCCCTATGTTGATGAAGTGATCGGTACTGCGCTCGTATGCAAGAATGGGCGTTATAACAATCAGATAGAAGGGAATAACTGCAAGGGAGAAGAAAAAGTAGCCCGCATCAAGCAATATCTGCAAGCCGCCGGCTACGAGATCGACTATAAGCGGTCCGCCGCGTACTCCGATTCCTTGTCAGATATGCCGATGTTCCGGCTCGTGCAAAATCGCTATCTGATCAACAAGATTAGCTCGCATCCCGAATTGGAGGGGCTTAAGTGGAACCATTAACCGGTGCGCGCCGTCATATAGGTAAGGCACTCATGATTATCTCTGCTTTTTTGACTGCTACAGGGCAGCTGTTCTGGAAGTGGGGACATGACAATTGGCTCTATCTGGCCATCGGCTTCCTTTGTTACGGGGCTGGCGCTATTTTTATGATCAAAGCTTTTTCAATGGAGAAGCTGTCGGTCGCTTATCCGCTTATGTGCGTCAGCTATATCTTTGCTCTGTTTTACGGACATTGGTTTCTGGAAGAAATCATTACTTGGAAAAAGCTGGCCGCTGTCGCCTTACTAGGAATCGGGGTGACTTTAACGTCCTATGACAAATAGCTGGATTTACCTTTTACTTCCGCTCATGACCTTATGCGGCGCGCTGGGCAGTGTCTTTTTCAAACGATTTTCCATGATCAAATCGCTGGTCAGCCTGATGATCGGCGGCATGTTTTATGGCGTGGGCGCCCTGCTCAACATTTATTTACTTGGCAAGCTTGACTACACGATCGTCATGCCGGCCAATGCGCTTACCTTCATTTGGGCGCTGCTGCTGGCAAAATGGATTTTCAAAGAAACGATCGGCATGTACAAAATTGCCGGCGTCGCTTTTATTATTTCCGGACTTTTGCTGCTTATTTTATAAATTATGATAGAAGTGCGTGTTCAAAAGACGACTTTTTGAACAACCTCTATAAGAAAGGTGGACGATGATGAGTTTTCTCGGTTACGTTCTGCAAAGCAGACATGACAATAAGAAAGCACTCGTACTGTTCATCGTGCTGGCTGCTTTTTACATTGTGATGGATTTTCCCTATTTGACCTATATGAAGGATAACGCCGAGCAGTTGGCTGCACATAACCCCTTCTACGGGGCGCCATTCTCGCTCAACTTGTTCAACTTCGATCCGTCGATGTACTATGGCTACAACAATATTTCCATTATTCACCCGCTCATTAATTTTCTGGCCGGATCCCTGAATTACATAGCAGGCCACTGGGGAGGAAATTTATTTTTTCTTGTCCTGCAATCGGCAATCAATGCGCTTAGTTCTGTGCTGATTTATTACTACTTGCGGGGCAGCGAGGCCGGCAATTGGCTGGCGATGCTGTTTGCCGTCTTTTTTGGCATCAGCTCCTATAATTTATTTACTGCAATGATCCCGGATTCCTATCCGTATGTGCAGTTTATGCTAATCTGGTCGGTTCTTTATTTTCAATACACCCGGGAATCGTCCCAGCCAACGATCAGAACCGGCTCTTACGCGTCGCTGGCCTTTGTCAATTTCGCCTTAACCTCAACCAATATTGTGCCATTGACCGGCGCGATGCTGTTTAACGGCATTACCCGGCGCGACAAACGGACTTACCGCGCCTTTGGCGCCGTCGTCATTTGGGCGCTAGTACTCGTCATCGTCTTTACCGGCCTGCAATGGCTCGTCTTTGACGGAAGTTCCTGGGCAACCAACTGGTCAAACACCTTGGATGCAGGCGGCTTCAGCTATGTGGCACCTTTCTCGTTCAGCCATCATTGGCAGGCTTTCTATATGCTTGGCGTAAGTCCGGTACTGACACCGGACGTGACAATGATCGATACCGGCATCGTTGCTGTCGTTACTGATCTTGCCCAGTCATACCCGTTCTATGTGCATATTATCGGCATCGGAGTGCTTTTGCTGGCTCTGCTCGGCTTTATTCAAGGCTTCCGCACGAGAGAAGCGTGGGTGCTGGCCTCCTTTATTATTTTCGGCCTGCTGCTTCATATCGTCGTCGGTTTTGGACTGGCTGCCTTTAAATATGATATGTATCTATACGCCGGCCATTTCCTGTTCGCGATCTTCCTGCTTGCAGCGAGATTTATCAATCAGATGTATCCGGGAATAGCGAAAACAGCGCTGCTTGGCATCATTCTGTTGTTCACCCTCGTTACGCTGGGCAATAACATTATGAAACATAGCGAAGCGCTGGATCATATCAAGCAATCCTATGCTGAGCTGAAGCAGGAGCAGACAAATGCCGCCGCGCAAGCGGATTAAGCAGAAATGTGCGCTGTGCTGTGCGGCTGGACAGAGGCGGGACGGGACGGCAGCTCTGCCAGAGCGGCGCTGAGGGGCGATTGTTGCGCAAAATGCAACATTTTAGCGCCAAAGCTCTCTGATATGCCAAAAATGTTGTACGGTGTGTACGGTGTGCAACAATCAGTGCCATTTATGCCCTCTGGAGAGGCAGATTCTTGCATTTCGTACAACAATTCGAGGCACCGTGTGATTCTCACCCTGGATTTGTTGTAAAAACTGCAATATTTGAGCGCGTTTTGCCGTTTGCCGGACCGTGGTTCCGTTATCTGTGAACAATCGTGCCAAAACAGCCGGGCAGCGGACCGTGGTTCCGTTAATGGCTGCCGATAGCCGCAAATATCCAGCAAAATGGCCAATAAGGGATCGTGTGTCCGCGAAACCTGAAATTGGCCTTTTTTTCGATGAATAGCGGATCGTATGTCCGCGCTGCTCAAAAAAATGCCAGTAGCCGCACTGCGCCACTCGCGAACCCGCGGCGCGGGCTCCCCTGTCTGAGCAGCGGCTAGGCAAGCACGCACAGCACATCATCGATTTTTAATTCGAGCGATGAGAAGAAACGGCTGACGCTTTGGCACGAGGCAAGTTTCTTCCCCTGAAATTTTTATTGGCATTCATCGCTGTCAGTTAGAGCCCCTAAGAAGGGGCAAGTTGCAGAGCGGTTTCTGACGGAAGCCACAGACCTTATTTCGCTAATAACCCCTCTTTTTGAAATCTAACAGAAGTGAGCGATCTTAATTCGACGTTTTCTTGCGAAATCGGGCTCATCATCATCAAATAGCGGCTCACAGTTCCGTTACAATTTCAAACCGGTCGAATTTTCGCAAATAGCGGCCGTGAGATCCGTTAGATTAGGCCGCACTATATTAAAAATAGCCTGTTGGAATCCCCAACAGGCCGAGCATTTTCACGATTTAAAAAACAATGGCAAATAAGGCTTGTTCTTCTCCAGCATCTCATCCAGCAGCGCTTTTCCCGTATTGACTGAAGGTACCAGCGGATGGCTCACCATCGCCTGCAGGGCAATGCTGCGATCTCCCGTTATAGCCGCTTCAATTGTCAACCGCTCATAGGTCTTGACTGCGTGAATCAAGCCTCGCACATGCTCCGGCACATGAGCGACCGGCAGTGCTATCGGTCCCTGGCCGGTGACGACGCAGTTCACTTCAATGACCGCATCTTCAGGCAAAAAATCCAGGATTCGGCCATTCGGCACGTTCAACGTTTGAATATCGCGTTTGTCATTATATAGGGAATCCATCAGATTTACTGCCGCCTCGGAATAGTACGCCCCGCCGCGCTGCTCAAGCTGCTTCGGCTTCTCCTGCAAATTCGGATCTTTGTACAGGTCGAACAATTCATCCTCCACCTGCTTGACGACCTCGGCCCGGGTTCCGCCTGACTTCATCGCTTCCAGCTGCTCCTCGAGCATAACGTCGGTCATATAGAAGTATTTCAAATAATAGGATGGAAGACCGTCTAACGCCCGCAGAAAATCGAGATCCCATTCCGAAGCCGGCACGTTTTTGCCGGAGTATTCTTCCCTTTTGTCAAGCAGCTCCGCCAGCTTATTCACTCCGTCTACCTCGACGCGCGTCACCCAATGCAAATGATTCAGCCCGACAAACTCGGTATAGAGATGATTAATGTCTGTTTCGTACTTTTGGCTCAGCCACTTGTGCAGGCCGATTGGCGCATTGCATAAGCCGATGCTTTTGACCTTGGAGAAACGGGCCACTGCCTCTGTAACCATCCCTGCTGGATTCGTAAAATTGAGCAGCCAGGCGTCGGGCGCCAGTTCTTCAATATCTTTGCATATATCCAGCAGCACCGGAATGGTGCGCAGCGCCTTCATCATGCCGCCCGGGCCCGTCGTCTCCTGGCCGATCACTCCATATTTATTCGGGATGTGCTCATCCCATTTGCGCGCTTCCAGCAAGCCGACACGCATTTGTGTGGACACAAAGTCCGCCCCTTCAATCGCCTTGCGGCGATCCAGTGTAAGATGGACCTCAATCGGCAATCCTGACTTCTCTACCATCCGCTTTGCCAGCCCGCCTACGATTTCGAGCTTGTGCAGGCCTGCCTCTATATCTGCCAGCCATAACTCCCTGACCGGCATTTGATTGTACCGCAAGATTAAACCTTCTACAATTTCCGGCGTATAAGAGGAGCCGCCCCCTATAACTGCAATTTTCAATCCATTGCCTCTAGCCATCCGTTCTACCTCCCACTGTTGCTGTTCAAATCAAGCTGTAGTCCGATACTTGACGCAGCCGCTCGTAGATTGGCCCCGGCAGCTCGATTCCTGTGGCTTCAACGGCCAGCCATACTGCGCCGACGACCGGCTCTACTGCCAGCTTTATAATATTCGCTTGCGGCGCAACCTCCTGTACCGCTTGCTCGATATAAGCCTGGATATAGTCGCCCTTGCTCCGGGTTACGACACTGCCCGCAAGCACTACATCAAAGATCTGTTTCTCCATGCCAAGATGTCTGATAACCGCCTGCGCAGATTTGCCAAGCTCGACCCCTTGGCGGCGCAGAATGGCTTTGGCGACCTCATCTTCCTGCTCCGCAGCTGTAAACAGCAGCTTCGTTAAGCGGAGCGGAGGGGATTTATGATGGTCCAAATAATTATCAAACATTTCCTTCACGCTGTCATACCCGAGATCGTCGAGGACAAGCTGCGTCAGCAAGGTCGGCCGCTCGCGCCCGTCCCAGGCCCGGATAACAGCCCGGAACGCCTCTACGCACAGTGTGTCGCCGCCGCCAAAATCCCCCAGTAAGTAGGAAAAGCCCCCACACTGATAAAAATGCCCATATGGGTTCACGCCTGCACTGTTAGTGCCCGTACCGCAAATCAATACAACGCCATAGGGCCGGCTCGTTCCCGCCCGCAGCGCGATCATCGTATCGCAATTGATCGTATGCCTGGGAAATCCCAGCTCGGCGATCATCGGCCGTAAAATGTCATAATCGATTTCCCGGTCGGCCCCCGCCAATCCGAAATAGGCGAATTCAATATCGTCCTGCACCAATCCGGCCTGCGCCAGCGCCATCTCCACTGATTCCCGAATATTGCGGCTGGCATCGTCATAGCCGACCTGGTGGTTGCCGTTGCCGCTAGTTCCTTTGCCTGCAATTGTTCCCTGCTCATCAACGATAAAAGTAACCGTCTTGCTGCCTCCGCCGTCAACGCCCAAATAATATTTCACAGCACTCACTCCCACCCTATACTTTCTTTATGTTTGACCGATTGTTCATCTCACTGATTCCAAGTCTGGGGGAGGTCGACTCTCTAATGACAAGCTCCGGCTCCAGCATCGTCGTCATTCCGCGCCGCAACGCGCTGTTCATGCTCCTTAAGAGCAGCTCTACGCCGATCTTCCCCATCTGCTCGGCAGGCTGGCGGACTGTTGACAGCTGCGGATGAAATTCTGAAGCGAGTATCTGATCGTCAAAGCCAATGACCGAGACGCTCTGTGGCACAGCAATCCCTGCACCCTTGAGAGCATCGATGACGCCAAGCGCTATGTAATCATCCGCTGCAAAAATGGCGGTTGGCAGCCGTTCCGCCGCCAACCATTTTCGGGCAATGCGGTAGCCTGACGCAATCTCGAAATCGCCGCGCTCGACACAGAACGGCTGCACTCCGTGATCTTTCAGCGCCTCCCGGTAGCCCCGCTCCCGTTCACGGCTGCTGAGAAACAGCTCCGGTCCGCTAATATGGGCAATATCCGTGTGCCCCAAGTCGATTAAATGCTTGGTAGCTTCGTATCCGCCCTTGAAATTGTCTACCATCACGGAAACCGCCGACGGGTTGCGCTGCTGATTGTCCAGCAGGACGAACGGGATTTTGTTTCGCTTCAATTCAAGCACGTACTCTTCCTCATACATCGGCGACAGCAGCAACACCCCATCCACCCGATCTTCCTGAAACAACGATTTGTGATACGCATCAGGCTCTCCAGTCGAAATGGACAAAGCCAAAAAATAGCCTTTTGCCTCCAGAAGATCGTTGACTTCTTTTACGACAGCATCGAGAAAGGAATCATTCAACGTTGTAATCATCATGCCGATAATGCCCGTACTGCCTCGGGCGAGACTGCGCGCCGAGGCGTTCGGATGATAGTCAAGCTCCTGCATTGCTCTTATGACCCGCTCCCGGTTATGCGGCCGCACGGAGGGGGAATTGTTCAACACCCGGGATACCGTCACTACGGACAAACCCGATTTTTTGGCTACATCAAAAATACTAACTTTCATCGCAATTCCGTCCCCGACAAATATTTATAGGAAAATGCAGCGATGCCAAAGAGGAACTGCTTCATGCGCCTCTTCAAGGCTCGTTACTTGTTCACCCTGGCCAGCAAATCCTTCAGCTTCTGCTCGATCCCCGGCAGCACGTCTTCGACCTTCTTCTCGCCGTTCTCGACGCCCGCCAGCTCATTGATAAACAATTCATTGATTTGCGAGTAGTTGGAGATGAGGTGATTATAGGATTCGAAGCCGTATTTATAGGCCCCTTCGAACACTTGCTTAATTCCTGCAGGATCGATGCCCTCAAAATTATTGTAATATTTCTCGGCTGCTGCTTGGTTAACAGGCGGGTTGCCGCCGCTGAGTTCGATGGATTTCTCCTGAACCTCTGTCGAAAGGAGGTATTTAATCCACTCCAGAGCTTCCTTCGGATGCTTGGAATCTTTAAGCACGAATAACGGATCGACATACAGCACGCTTCTTACTTTCTCGTTCGGTCCTTGCGGAACAGCGGCAACGCCTACATTAAAGCTGAAATCGGAGGATGCGGCAAGGCTCCAGGAGCCAACGACCGACATGCCGATTTTGCCGGATAAGAACGGATCGCCAAATTGCCCGGATACCGTCTGGGAAAAAGCGGGGGTAGGCGAAACCTTTTTATCGTAAATGAGACCATAAATTGTTTTATAGGCTTCAATGACCTCCGGCTTTGTCAGGTTGACCTCGGAAGGCTTGCCTCCGTTGGTCCATGTATCTTCAGAGTAGACGTTCGCCCCGAAATATTGCGGACGCTGATCGCGCTCTCCGAACCCGAAATCGACACCGTATTGCGCCTCGTCCAGATTTTTGGAATCTACTGTGATTTTTGCCGCATACTCTACCATCTTCTCGAATGTCCAGCTTTTATCCTCATAATCCGTTGGCGGGTAAGGCAGGTTGGCTTTATCGAACAGGTCCTTGTTGTAAAGCATGACCGTCACATAGCTGTTAAGCGGAATGCCGTATGTTTTGCCATCTACCTTATAGATGTTCATGACATCCTCGGGAATGTTATAATCCGCTCCGCTGAATCCGTCCAAATGAGGAGTCAGATCCATCAGCATGCCTTTGTTGTAGTACTCCATAAAACCGCCGTAGCCCCAATGAGAAGTCACATCCGGCGAGTTTTTTGCCGCTATTGAGGATTGCAGTTTGGAGTCGAACTGCTCATAAGGCGCTTTGGTGACCTTTACTTTAATGTTAGGATGCTTGGCTTCAAAATCAGGAATTAATTTTTCGACAAAAGTCCGGTCAGGAGAGTCGATCGTATAGTGTGTAATTGTAACCTGCTCCTCTTTGCCGCCGTTTCCTGAACCAGAGCCATCCTTGCTGGAGCATGCCGATGCCAGCAGCAGCGGCACAAGTGACATACTAACGAGAACAGACATCCACTTTTTGTTCATGTTTCTCATTTCCCCCTTAAAATTAATAAAGCTACTTGATGCCTGTCAGCACAATGCCTTCCACAAATCTCTTCTGGGCGACTGCGAACAGCAGCACAATCGGCAGCACCGCCAGAATCGAAGCCGCCATCAGCAAATGCCACGGAGCAAGACGGAATTTCGAGGAGAGCATCGCCGCCATCCCGACCGGGAGCGTGAAGTTCTCTTGCGAATCCAAATAAAGCACCGGACCGAGCAAATCGTTCCAACTCCAGATGAAGGAGAAGATGGCTACGGTCGCAAGCGCAGGCTGCGCCAGCGGAAGGGTAAGATTCCAGTAAAGCCGGAATTCGCTGCATCCGTCTATGCGGCCGGCATCATAAAGCTCATCAGGCATCGTGGAGAAAAATTGCTTTAACAGAAAAATCATATAAGCCGAGCCGAAAAAGGACGGCAAAATAAGCGGAAGCAAGGAATCGTGCAGGCCCAGATTCATGAACAGCAAAAATTGTGGAATCATAATCGCCGGATAAGGCAGCATCAAAGTGCTGAGCACCAGCATAAACATAAAGCCGCTCGCTTTCGTCCGGTATCTGGCGAATCCGAACGCCACAAACGACGAAGAGAGCACTGTGCCGATTACCGTTACTACAGCTACGATAAGACTGTTTTTGTACTGCTCGCCTAACTTGATATCATTGTTAATGAACAGCTCGCTAAAATTTTCCCAGGCAAATACCTTCGGTATAAATGTTGGCGGAAACACCAGCAGTTCTTTGGAAGTCTTCAGGGAGGTCGAGATCATGAACCAGACAGGAGACAGCATGGTGACCGTCGCAACCAGCAAAATCAGAAACCCGGCAATCCGCGCCAAATCCAGTCGTTTCCTGCCGGCTCCCGCTGGAACATCGCGGGTATGGATCGACACTTCTTTCAACGGCCGCGCCTCCCTTCATAATACACATACCGATTCGACGCTCTCATTATCAGATAGGTGACCAGCATGACTGCGACCAGCAGCAGCCAAGCCATCGCCGATGCATATCCGTAGCGGAAATTTTTAAAGGCGTTGATGTAGATATTGTACACATAGAACCAGGTGGAGTAGCTCGGACCGCCCCTTGTAATCGTATACGCTTGTGTAAATACCTGAAAGGAATCAATGACGCCGATAATGAGCTGGAAAAGGAATACTGGAGATATCATCGGAAAGGTCACGCTCCAGAACGTTCTCCAGCGGCCTGCCCCATCCAGCCTTGCCGCTTCCAGCAGATGGGCGGGCACCCCTTGCAGCCCGGCGAGAAAGATCAGCATCCCGCCGCCCATGCCCCAGAATGACATAATAATCAGCGCCCACAGCGCATAGTTCTCATCGAGAAACCAGTGGATCGGCTTAATGCCGAACAAGGACAATCCGTAATTGAACAATCCCGCTTGCGGGTTAAACACCCAGAACCACAATAGCGACATCGATACCCCTGAAATCATGCTGGGAAAATACATCGCTGTCCGAAAGAACCCGCGAAACGGCACCTTCTGGTTAATCAAAATCGCAAAAATCAGGGAAAGAAACAGCGTGATTGGGACACTGATGAAGGTATATTTAAGTGTTACCACGATCGAGTTCCAGAAGTGATCGTCATGAAGCAGCTCCTTGAAGTTATTCAGACCGACATAGACGGGCGCATGAATAATGTCATAGTCGGTGAAGCTGTAATAAAACGATGCAGCGACTGGATATAAGGCAAAAACAAGGAAACCGATCAGCCAGGGCGAGATAAAAAAATAGAAATATCTGCTTTCGCGCCTTTGCTCTCTGCTGCGCTTCATACAATGCCCCCTTTACTCGCTTGTCAGAAAGTTAAAGCGTTTAAACTTTATACAGGAATTTTATAACAAAAAAACCATTTGCGCAAGCACAGATTTTTCAAAAAATCCGCAGGGTGCAATAGAGGGAATCCGCCCTGAGACGGCTCGCCTCTATTACTTATAACCGGCAAGAAATATCGCCTACTTCTCCATAAAACGCTGCATTCTCAACAGAATCGTAACCGCTTCAGCACGGCTCGTCACAGCTTCCGGTACGAACTTGTTGCCGCTTCGCCCCAGGATAAGTGCGCGCTTCTCGGCCGTCTCGGCCGCTTTCTTGGCCCAAGCAGGTATTGTCCTGTCGTCAGCAAAGCTTGTCGTCCCAGTAGCATCATCGTCAATACCGACGACGGCCGCAATTATTTTGACCATCTCTGCTCTGGAAATCGGCGCATTCGGACGGAAACTGCCATCCGTGTAGCCTTTAACGATTTGCGCATCGGCAGCCTGGGATACCGCTTGAAGCGCCCAGCCGCCAATCGCCGCCTTATCTGTAAAAGACAGCTCCGCTCCCGCCGTTTGCGGTTTCAGCACCCGCATCAGCATCACTGTAAATTCTGCCCGGCTTACCGGGTTTCCTGGTTTAAATGTTCCGTCTGCATACCCTTTGACGATGCCGTCTGCAAGCGCCTGGCGAATATCCGTTTCCGCCCAATGTCCGGAAATATCTTTGAAACTCGGCTTGCCCGGTTCCGTTACAGTTTCATCAGATTGATCGACCGCCATTACAGCAAATTTATAAAACTGATCAACGGCCACCTCAATTTTACCGTCCTTTACTTTGCCGCCGAGCTTCACCCACTTCTTGGCCGCTTCATCGAAGTAGAATACTGCTGGCACTTGATTGTTCTGCAATTTGGCGGCGTCGAATCCGAATATGAGGGTTACTGGCTTACTGAATTTATCCGCAAAGTTTTTGCGAATTTCAAATATCGGACTGAGGAGCGTCTCGCCTTTGACAATGAGCTGATCGGTCTGAGCCAATTGTTCGATCGCAAGCTTCAACTGCTGCGTTGTCGCTCCTTCGGGAATGATTATTTTTACCTTGTCGCCCAAGTTTGCAACGCCGCTGCTGCCGGCAGAGAACGTATAGGCCCAGTCTGACGGCGGGCTTACAATGATGCCTCCTGTGTCAGAGCCGCCCTGCAATGTTGCAACATTACGCGCATTGCTCGCCTTCGAGAAGTTGCCGGCCGCATCGAAAGCAATAACGTAATACTGATAGAGCGTGCCTGGGCTTAGTCCCGTATCGCTGTAGAAAGTATCCGTCGTTTCAGCAATCTCCTTGCCGTCGCGGAATATTTTGTAGCCGGCAACCCCCAGATTGTCGGTGGAGGCCGTCCATTTTAGATCGATGCGGGTACTGGATACACTTTCGGCCCGCAAATTTACCGGCGCCGAAGGAGCTTCCATATCTGTAATTGCCGGAGTCCACCAGTTGCCGGATACGACAATCATGCTGAGCAGCCGGAGATTATTGCCGAAATAAAGATCATCCTCCGTCTTCACCGCAACATTATAGTCCCACAATTTGTTCAGCCATTGCTGATTGGCGCCGTCGATCATCGCGCTGACCATGAATGGGGCCGTGAACGAAATATCTTCGTAATCCGCTATCGGCTCCGAGCCGTCAAGCTTGTAGCCGGCCATAACGCCCTTCGGATCTTCGTTTGTCGTTTCGCGTATCCATTTGTTGATCATGCTTAGCTGCGCTTTCGCTCGAGTATCTCCGGTCAAGAGATAATCGGTGCCGATCCGCCATGGCACACGCGAGGAATTGTAGTTATAATCGCCATCATACTCCGACTCCAAAAACAACGGTGGCGCCGGGATATGCCCTTGAGCGCCCTTCACGACAAAATCGGGAAGGAGACCGGCGTTCGGACTGTATTTCTCAAACAGGCTCTGTGTAATGGTGTACGTTTTATCGATGACCTGATCCCACCTGCTGTCGCCGGATACAATTCTGTAATCCTTCATATGCTGCAGCATAAAATCGGATGGGCGGGTAGCGCCGGCATATTTTCCGTCGGTCGCCCAATCGGCAATTCTTAATGTCCATTCCGTCTGATTGACTTCACTTTGCATAATCGCATCGATTAATTTGCGCGCCTGCGCAAAATAGTTAATTTCTCCGGCGCTGCCCCACTGCTCATGCGCGAGCAGCAATGCGTAGGCAATATCCATATCACCGTCTGTAGCGGAATCTGCACCGTTAATATCGATGATCGCCGTCCCATTATCCGCCTGCTGCCAGGCCATTAGCTCGGGATTGATTTCACTCGGATGCGCCTTGAAGTAACGGTACATGCCGTCAAAATATTTTTTGGCCTCCGCATCATGTCCGGCCATAATCGCTGTAATCAGCATGCCGTAACCATGGGCCTCAGATACCGTTATCTCCCCATCCTCAAACCAATCGCCATCCGCATACCAGACATAATATTGATCCGGCGCATACGGGTTTTGTTTCAAATATTTCTTTTTCCATTCGTCATACAACCTCTTTACGGTCGCATCCATCTCCGCTTGGGTCACATGGCTAGGCTTGATTGTTCCTCCCGCATAAGCTGTATGCTGCGGAAAAGCTTTGAACGGGCCTTGACCTGCCGCCGGCCGCTTCGTCGTTACCTGGACTTCATTGCTTGCCAAAGATTCAATATCCTCCGCGCTAACCGCTGTCACCTTATACGTATAGATCGTATCCGGGGACAGACCCGTGTCCTGATAAGAGAGCGTTGACGCATTGACCGCCCCAACCTTCACACCGTTCCGGTAAACATTGTATCCAGAGACTGGCACAGATCCCGGGGAGGCCGACCATGTCAAATGAACCTGATAGGCGGACATTGCTTTTCCTTGCAAATCTGCCGGCGCCGAAGGTGGCTCGTGCTCAACCGGCCCCTCAATTGTCGACACCTCGACCGGATCGGAATTCAATCTCGTCCCTACAGCTTTAATGATAAAGTCATATTTCTTATCTGCGTTGATGTTGTCCAGCGTGTAGCTGTATTCACTCTTGCCTTCCTCTGCCGGAACATAGACACTCCAAAATTGCTTCACTTTATCGTTCTTCTCATAGATGCGGAACCCTCTGACAGGCTCCGGGCCAACAGCAGGCCTACTCCAGGAGATGACCGCTTTGCCGCCCTCTATCCGCACCTTGGCGTTTTCCGCCTTGGCCGGCTTGACGTCTGTTCGCTTAATGCCATATTTGTCATAGGCAACAAGCCCCTCGCCGACAGCGCCGGCTTTGCCGGCATCTTCCACTGCAGCCGTGTAAGCAGTAAAAGCCAGCACCTGATCCGCTACCGATACATCTGTGAACATTTTTTTGAATGGCTGTTCATCGATCGCAGCAAAATAGTCGTCATAAGGAATCGGGTTGCCGTTTTCGTCCAGCAATTCCTGGGCGTCGCCATTCTCATCAATGTAATGCTTGTTGTTTTTCGTATAAAATTTATTGCCGAACGCGTTGGACATCAAGTAGACGGTTCCTTTCGGATTGAGGGCATTGCCCTGCTCATCAAACTTGATATCCGTTACAATTTCATCATTGTACATTTGGAAGGATCTCATATACATATGATCATGGGCTTCGAACACCATATCGATTCCCATCTCGTCAAAGGCGGGGATTAAATACTTTTTATAAAACTGTACGCGCTCATCCTCCCATTGCGCAGAGTTGTCGCCCGCTCCATAAGGCCCTTTATGGAACGTCACAAACTTCCACTTTTTATCGCTTTTTGCCACCGTGTTCTTCATCCAGGCGACCTGATCCCAAAACTCCTTATCAGCCCAGTCTACCGTTTTTCCGTCTTCAGCAAGCGCCCCTTCAAATTGCGAATTGAAAACCATGAAGAGCGCATCGCCATATTCGAAGGCATAGACTGACCCTTCATGCGTTCCGGCCACAACCTGCTTCGGCAAATTGAAATGGTTGTAGAAGTTATTGTTAGGCGTCGTAACATCGCCGTCATAATCGTTAACCTCATGTCCGCCAAGCACCGGGACGAACGGGACATTGGCCAGCGACTGTTGTGCTGCATCCAGCATCCACTGCCATTGCTCCTCCAAGTCTCCATTGTCCACCAAATCGCCTGCATTGATCAAAAATTTGGGATTGCCGATGAAATCGACTGCCTTCCTGAACGTATCGGCCCACGGTTCGAAATCCGACTTGCTTGAAGCCTGCGAGTCTGATCCGGCAATAAAGCGAAATGGCTGATTGCCGGCTGTATCAGTGGTGAATGAGCCGATCGCGCTCCACCCATCGGCATTGCCGTTGCCGACACGATATTTATAAGCCGTGCCTGGCTTCAGCTGATCAGCGATCGCTTTATGGCTAATAAACTTCGCGTAGGTTTTGGAATCCCGGTCAGAGGTTTTCATAAATGTTGCGATTTCCTCAGCCGTTCCCTTGTAGATCAACGCTTCATCGTCAGGGAAGACATTTCCTTGCACCTTGGAAGCTTCCGCTACCTGCACCACAGTATCCGTCATTTGATCCGTATACCAGGCAAATGCAATGCTCGACTTCGGATCGCCATTAAAGGTCATATTGATCAGCTTCGGAGCGAATGGCGAAGCCTGAGTCGTAAAGCTCCAGGAAATGCCGCGGACAAGAGCCGTATCGTCAGTACCGGTTACGAAAGTTTGCGGAATCGTGACCGTGTATGTTTTGCTATACTTGAATTGCGGGTGGCTGATTTTTATTGTATTCCCGTTCACGATCTCCGCCGCCACATTATGTACTGGCACGTTCTCATCATCGACGATCGTCAGAGCGGAGCCGGCGTTAGTCGCAATGGCTTTATTAAATTTTACGGTTAACGGCTCTTCGACTGGCACATTCTCGGCCGCGTCTTTAGGCAGCTTGAATATATCGATCGTTGGAACGATAATCCCGGCATTGTCCGTCCGTTCCCCCTGCACCGCAATGTTCCGGATCAGACTGGAGCCGCCGCCTCCTATCGCATTGGGCTCGCCCTTCGTATTGAACCCAGACCGGACGATCCAGCGCACATAGATCAGCTCCTGATCGTTGGCGGCCTCCGGGAGGGCAACATTTTTCAGCTTGCATGCATCATCCGGGCAAGTGAAGGACGAAATCGCCGTCATCTGAATATTCGTATTCGCCACGTCCGACCACGCCTGCCCGTCAGTACTCAGCTGCACCTTAAAATCTCGCGGCCCGGATCCCGAAGAAGTCTGCTCCGACGATAAGGTTATGTTTTTAAACCCTTTAGTCGGGAAGGCAGCCAGCCAATACTTCTGACTGTAATCTCCGCCCCAGCCCTGATAGCTAAGCGCTTTGCTGCTGTAATATTCGAAAGTTGCTCCCACATTCTGAAACAGGGCTGCCGCTTGATAGGCGCCTCCCGTCGCTGCCGAGACTCCGTTCTCTCCTTCGTCAGCAAACTGCCATTCTGCCAATATCTGAGGTTCAGCGGATTCATCGGCGGCAACTGCCAGATTCGTGAAATTCATTGCCAGCAGCATGACCGCCAGCAACAGACAAGTCATCATGCGGTACATTTTATTTCTGCTTCTTCCTGCATTCACGTACATTCAACCCCTTCCCCGTCTAATTCATCATGATCGTTCATTCCAGCCTACTGCCATCGCCAAACGATGTATGCGGTTTCAATCAGCCGATAATTATCCCCTCCTTACCTCTCATTAGCCTGCCTTCACTAACCTGATTGCACGAAAGTTAAAGCGATTTAACTTTCAAACCGAGTGTATCCTGTTACAACTAAGCTGTCAATATAAAATATTCCTTTTACAAAAAATTAGTCATGCATTACATAATTATTAAAACGTTTAAACTTTTATGATGAGAAAAAGCGACTGACGACGTCCTATGGCATCTGTTACCGGCAGGCGAAGTCCAGGGGGGTGAGCCCCGTTTCATCTAACGGACGCCAATGCTAAGCTTGACCCACATCGGTTCCATGAAATTCCAGCAGACTATTTGTGGAGTAGAACCTGCTATTTAGGCGCTTTTAGGCAAACCATATTCATTGAGTATTTCCAACGAAAAACTTAATGTGGAAT
>NZ_JBHTHC010000005.1:0-399458 GCF_042676285.1 Paenibacillus sp. GCM10027626
CACTATAGAAATCAGCTTTTTCGAAACAAAACACCTGATGGTAATCGTTTTCATCACCTTATTGTTCCATTATTGGATCAATTATTTTATTTCCATTTAATTGGAAGCGTTGTGGGGCAAGCTTAGTAAAGATATTGGTTATGGAGGTAGGCCGTTTATGACGAAGTACTTGGATGATATGATCAGTCCAATCCCCATTCGCATGGAGCGCTTAACGGTGGATCCCTCCCTGCTTCGCATAAAAGGGCTCTCGATCATCGAATTCGGCCATTTGCCCAAACGAAAATTACGCCACAAAAGCGTATCCAACAATCATTGGGCTTTCACATACATTGTCCGCGGCCGCGGCATCTATCGTGCAGGCGATGGCGCCGTGCAGCGGCTTGAGCCCGGAAGCGTATTCTGGGAATGGCCGGGGACAAGCTACGGCTATGGCCCGGATGAAGGGACGGACTGGGACGAGTTCTACTTCTCCTTTTCAGCCGTGGGATGAAAGGCAGTTTCTTGAGCGCCATCATGTATCCCGCTCGACGCTGCGCCGAATCGTCAGACAAAATACAGGTTACTCATTAAATGAATATGTCAACCGCTTAAAAATTAATGAAGCGAAAAAGCTGCTGCGGCTTACCGACCTGCAAATTCAACATATCGCCCAAATGATCGGCTATGAGGACAACGCCTATTTCGCCCGCTTGTTCAAAAAATATTCCTGAATGGCTTCCTTCTTCCGTCTTAATTTGCCTTTTACCCCCCGGCATTTCCGCGAACGCTTCCGCGCCAACAGCGAAGAAATAAGAAGCTAACGCTTCCCCATGTTACAGCACTGCGCGGCGCGGCATCATCAGAAGGGGATAGTCATCTGGGTACCTTCCATTTCATCCTCCCTATATTGACGATTAGGGCTAACGAACCTGAGACACGCTATGGATGGAAAAAAGGCGGGAAAGCGGCCGATTTTCGGTGATTAACGATCGGTAGATTCGTTACAGTCCACAAGGCTGCATTTTGAGCCGAATAAGGGCTGTCAGGTCTAAGCTTGACCCACATCGGTTCCATGAAATTCCAGCAGACTATTTGTGGAGTAGAACCTGCTATTTAGGCGCTTTTAGGCAAACCATATTCATTGAGTATTTCCAACGAAAAACTTAATGTGGAATAAAAATCCTTAAAAACTCCTTTTAAGGAACGTGTAGAAGAACCCTCTTCACTATAGAAATCAGCTTTTTCGAAACAAAACACCTGATGGTAATCGTTTTCATCACCTTATTGTTCCATTATTGGATCAATTATTTTATTTCCATTTAATTGGAAGCGTTGTGGGGCAAGCTTAGCTGTCAGGTTCGTTGTAGAGTAAAGGGCTGGGGTTACCAGCCCCTCCTCATCAAACCGTACACGTGCCCAATTAAGGCATACGGCTCTTCGAATAATCTTCGCAGAACTATAAAGACTCACCTTGATTCGCGGTTTTGGTAGCGGGTTTCGATTCAAGAATAGCTTGAACTTTTCCCATGTGAAACTCCGTTTCTGGCTTCTCCGGTTTCTCCACTTGAATAGCAGGTTTAGTACTTTACGGTAGTATCGAGCCATCCCGGTTAAGTTGTCCGATACCACCCAAATTATGCCCAAGGACATTACGAATGATGAGAAAATCAAGAAAATCGAAGAGATCGATTCCAGGTACAAATATATGATTTATCAGTAATGTTCGAAAATGCTATGCCGTCTGGGAGCTTTCCTTCACGCTTCCATTCCTCAGCGATCTCTCGTGTGACTGGAATAACCGGGATATTGGTTATCACATGGAAGTGAACAGCGCCGCGGCTATTCTCATCCTGAAATTCGACGACGGTAATGTACTTGAAGTCCTTTCCCTGCTTCTTACATACCTCCCGCACCTAGCAAAGCCAGCATTTTCTCCGCCTCCATTTATATACATAGTGAAATATCATTTTGTTGATCGCCATACTATTTCAAGGGAACAAGTTTCAATGAATTACCTGCATATATTTTATAAAGTACTTCTTCAGTAAATCCGGCTCCGTTCAAAAACAATTGCAAGTTGTTATCCCAGCAATCACGTCCATAAAGGACACGGTCTTGAAATTCCAGCAAAAATTCTTTTCCAAAAGAAGGCGTTCTGATCAAGGCATTATAACCGGAATAAGCCGATAAATCGCAGTACAAATTATCGTATGTGTGCATCATTTCAATCACTTTGCCTCCGGAAACTATTTCACCTTGAGGGTAACTCATTGTTTGATAGAGATCATCACCGGATATATGTGCCCAAAAACCAGGACCGTGGCCAAGAAACACCGTATCGGGACAAGCTCTGACAAGCCGCTCAAAAGCCTCGATCCCTCCACCATACCAATATCCTGGCTGTGCGAAGGGTCCTTCCTCCTCCACGCCATAATTGACTTCTACGATAACCGGCAATCCCTTCTCTCCGCAAAAACGAAACAAACTTATCGCATCCGGATGATCATATGTCATCCGGAGCATAATTTCACCGCACACCCGAACGCCGTACAGCTCAATAGCCGCCTCCATCTTTTGAATAACATGAGGCTGACGCGGGTCAGGTGCGTATCCAAGAACAAATTGATCGGGCGCCTTCATAGAATACTCCAGACAATGGGCAAATGGGATCGCCGCATCCTTCGTTCCAAATGTCTTCGGATGATAAACAGGCCAAGCTTCATGCTCAGGCGTCTCCAATGAAAGCAGCCATGTTCGGTCTATATTGAATCGTTTCATATTTTCCAGCGTCTTCTCCAGATTCATCATTTGATAATACGGGTGATTATGTGAATCAATAATCATAAGGGGTTTCTGCTCCTCTCTTAAAAACATTGTCTCTCTTCATTCCTTCAACGAACCAAGCATTGCGCCTTTGACAAAGTACTTTTGCAAAAACGGGTAGACAATCAATATCGGAAACGTGGCGAACAGAATAATTCCCGCTTTCATCATCTCCGGCGTAGCCGGTCGTACGATATCCATTGTTCCCGGCGTTGTTATGGTCTGCAAATTGTCTTCTATCACCAAATTTCGCAACAATACTTGAATGGGAAGTAGTGTTTTGGTTCGAATATAGATTAACGCTGAAAAATAGGCATTCCATTGCCCCACTGCATGAAACAATGAAATGGTGGCAATTACGGGAGTGGACATCGGAATCGCAATTCTCCAATAGTTCCCAAACTCTCCGCAACCATCAATTTTTCCCGCTTCCAAAATTTCTCCAGAAAGACCCTGAAAGAATGTTTTCATAATGATGACATTAAAGGCGGACAATGCGCCAGGCAGCATAAGCGCCCATAACGTATTTTCCATATAAAGCGATTTAACTAATAAATAACTTGGAATTAACGGCAAGGAGAATACAAATGTTACAATAATCCCTTTCAATACAAGACCGCGAAACGGCATTTGCGGCCGGGAAAGAGCATAGGCCATTGTCGATGTAAATAAAAGAGCAATGAAAGTGCCAACAACCGTAATATAAACACTAACTCCCATCGCTCTCCACAACGAATCCGTGTTGAAAATCGTTTTGTATACCTCGATATTGAATTCTTTCGGCCAAAAATAAACCATCTTGGTTCCGACATATTTGGGAGAACTGAGAGAGACCGCAAACAAATGAATAAGCGGAGCCAGCATGGACAGACTGAAGATCACCAATAACACATCATTAATATAGTGAAACAAGCGATCGGACCGATAAGTCGGCATGAAAATCTCCTCCTTTAGACCAACAGGCTAATAGATGCTCTCGCCTGTCGATTTTTTGCTAAGGTAGTTTACCCCTACTATAAGTAGTAGTCCGATAACCGACTTGAATATCCCAATCGCTGTGGTAAGACTGAACTGAGCGCCCAGCAGACCGATGCGATACACATAGGTGTCAATTACTTCTCCTACGGGACGTACGAGCGGATTAATAAAGATTAACACCTGCTCTACATTCGTATCCAACACGCTGCCAACGCGGAGCAGGAACAAAACAATAATAGCAGGCATTAGCGAGGGCAGCGTAATGGACCACATCTGCCGCCAACGACCAGCTCCGTCTACCATCGCCGCTTCATACAGATTCGGGTTTATGCCGGCAAGCGCCGCCAAATAAATAATCATTCCCCAGCCTGCTTCCTTCCAAATTCCAACCGAGACCAGCATGCCGCGAAACGTATCTGGATTCGTAATGAAATCCTTAGGTGCTGCCCCGATACTGCTCAAAATTGTATTCAAAAACCCGTCTAGCGACAACAAATTAATAAAAATGCCGCCTACGATAACCCATGAAAGAAAATGGGGCAAATACAATAATGTCTGAACGGAGCGCTTAAGCCACATTCTGCGCATTTCATTCAATAATAGCGCCAGCACTAGCGGAGCAGGAAAGCCAAATACAATGGATAAAAAACTAAGGATAAGTGTATTTTCTAAAATTTGATAAAACTCTCGAATAGAGAACATCATTTTGAAATTGTCCAGACCTACCCACGGACTTTTGACAATCCCGTCAAAGATGCTGTATTTTTGAAAAGCAATAATGTTCCCGCCAAGAGGTATATAATTAAACACCAAAAAATGCAAAATCCCCGGCAAAGCAATTAAAAACAGGATGACGGCGTCTTTCTGACAGACTTTTCTAAACATGAAATCCTCCTATCATTGCATACCCTTCGACTTCTTGTACCATTCCGTCGCTTCTTGAATCGCTTCATCGCCGCCATGCTTCTTCCACTCCGCCACAAATGCGTCGAAGCTGCTATCTATCTCTCCCTTGCCCGTTACCACTTTGGCGAACATATCCAGAAATAATGTCCCCGCTCCCCGGCCCAGTTCAGGACGAGCTTTCATAGCTTCAAGTACCGGCATATGCAGCGCTTCGTTCTTATATATCGATTGATTGGCCGCTTCAAGGCCTTGTTTCAACAGCTCCGCATTCGGATCCACATCGAGCACCAGCGGCTCCAGCCTCCCATCCCTGCGCGGATTAATCACCGTGCGGAACATCTCGGATTCATCAATCTCTGCATTTGCATAACTGGTTGGATCAAATTTCACCTTGCCTTCTTCCATCGTGTAGTTGTGCCCCTCGATACCATAGGCAAAAAACTTCTCCGCTTCTTCCGACGACCATGCCCAATCCAAATATTTAATCACATCCTCCGGGTTTATATTGGTGGACGGAATCACATATACATAACCGATCTGCTCGTGCTGCGGCGTAAGCCCCTGCCCTTTCGGCCCAACAGGTCCCGGCAGCATCGCTATTTTCACATCTTTCTCGTTTACAAACAGCTCCGAATGCCATTCGGAGTTATATTCCGGAACGTCGTGTGTCCACATAGCAGCTTTGCCCTGCTTGATTCCCGCCCGCCAATCCGAACCTTTGTTAGTGAACAAATTTGGGTTGATATAGCCTTTATCGTATAGCATTTTCCAAAATGCTAGACTCTCCTTCATCTCCGGTTGGATCAACCCTGGAACAAACTGGCCTTCACGATATATCCATTCATCCGGATGAACGCCAAATTCCTTAAAAAACAGATCACTGCCGTAATCGAGATTTTCTCTGACGTAGAAGCCATATTCGTCACTAGGATCGCCATTACCATTCATATCATTGTTTTTAACCGCTTCAAAAAACTCCAAATAATCATCCAACGTTTTGGGCTGCGGCAGATTTAGCTTATCCAGCCAGTCCTGACGGATATAGACGACACGATAAGCAGGCACAGCGGAGAGATAGGGGATACCGTATATTTTTCCATCTTTCGATACCTTCGAACTTTCCCAGGCGCTTTGCGGCACGTTTTTCAATATGTTCTGGCCGTATTTCTCCAATAGCGGGGTCAGATCCGTAAAGATATCTTTCTCAACCGCTCCCGGATGCATGGTCGAAATAATACTGTCTGTCCTGATCACATCAGGCAAATCACTCGAAGCGAAACGAACAGTCAGTTGCTGCGTGTAATCATTGCCATGACCTAAAAATTCATAATGCAGATCATAACCGGACAACTTTGATAGTTCCTTTCTATAGATGTCACTATCATCCTTATACTGCATGGCATAAGGCGACATAATATGCGAGAGCAAGAAATCAATACGCGGCGGCTTGCCTGCCTCAGCTTCCCCGCCGTTCTCATTGTTTTTGTTGCCGCACGCAGACAATAAGGATGATAAAATTAAGATAATAGCAGCAATGGTGCCCACACGCTTCAATTTACCCCTTTTTATCATTTAAACGTCTCCTTTTTCTTTGTTTTAAGGTGAATCGACCGGAATTTTGTCCTGATGGATCCACCCTTAGGCCATATCCCGACTATTCTTGCAAATCAAGCACTCGCAACAGCAACACTGCCGCTTCAGAGCGGGTTGCTTGAGCATCCGGCATAAATCTGTTATTGCTCCGTCCATGCCAAATGCCAACACTTCTGCCGACTTCTATCGCATCCTTCGCCCAGCTTGGAAAGCTGTCTTCGTCAGCAAATTTTACTGCTTTTCTGGCCGTTTGCTGAATATGGAAGCCTCTTGCAATCATTACGGCCATCTCCGCTCTGGTGATCGGACGATCCGGCCGGAAGCTTCCGTCCTTATATCCGCTTACGATACCTAACTGCACCGCTTGCGCTACGGCTTTCCTTGCCCAAGTATCAATTTGTCCGCTGTCCGTAAATACAAGCACCCCCTCTTTGCCCTCCGGTTGTAAGGCATTAATCAGCATTACGGTAAACTCAGCGCGAGTTATTGCATGATCAGGCTTGAACGCTCTCTCTTTATTACCGAGGATTAGCTTTGCCGCTGCTGCTCGTTTGATAAAACTTTCCGCCCAATGTCCCCGAATATCGTCAAACTCAATCTGTTCTTCGTCTGTACTGCCCCTGGAATTTTCTGTCTTATGGACAGTGATCGTATACGTTTTTCGGCTTCTATCCTCCGCCTGAACAGTAAGCGTCAGTATATTCGCTCCTTCTGTCAGCTCAATTTCCTCTTCGCTCCCCAATAATCGACCCTGAAAAGTCACCTGCGCCGCTGGATGTTCACTGCTCGCCTTTACTACAATCCAAGACGCATTTGTATCTGCTTGATAAGCAGTTTGATCTGGATCAAATGAAGGATTTATCGCCAAAGATTCGCCGCCAGCCCATAGTTCAAGTGATTTCAAATTAGTATTATTAGATAAAGAATAGACAGGATAATACGATGAGCCTGGATTATCTGGCAAATCCTTTTCCAGAACAAAGACGCCGCTCCCTATTGCAGGCAACTGAAAAGTAATGGCATTTGATTGAACAACACTGGCAATGCTGCCTTGTGTCTGATTCTGCACCTTCCATCCTTGCGGCATGGCAACCGTCACAGATTGTGCTTCGTAATAAGGATTAGCCATGATCAAATGCAATTGCTGATTATGCTCGAAAGCGGCAATTTCCACTGCCGAATCTGTATCCATCACGGTCAAAGCAACTGGTTGATTCGTCATAATAACAGGAATGGCCGATTCAAGTTGCTCCATCATTTGCAGGACATACGGCCAATTTTGCAAGAATGTATCTTCATCCGGCAATCGATTCCTGTCCGGGAACCACAAGTCAAAGAAGGAATAAAAGATTAAACCTTTTGAGCCATGAATCAGATCCTGATAGGCTTGATTGAGCATTTCTTCGGCATTAGGCTGATTAGGCTTACGCCAATCGTAATAAACGGACAGATCATGCATTTGCGCTACCATCCACATTCCTTTGGCGCCCCGTGTAACATTAGCAGTATGTTTGGCAAAAGTGGACGTCATCGTCAAATCGGTATCCTCGCCGTTTTGATCTCCTACCGGATAAGGATCGGTAGCCAGAACATCCGTTACAGGATAGTACTCCTCCAATATGCCCATAGTGTTGGAAACTTGCAGGACCGGATGGTTGGGATCCAGCTCTTTAATAAGCTGATACATTCTTTCCAATTGAGGCATCCAGCTTAAATCGAATTCATCGTTTATATACCAGGCGAGCAATGCCGGATGATCTTTCAAATCGGTAATATACTGTTCAGCAACCTCGAAAGGATCTTTGCCATCACTCCTGTTATTCGCTTCATCTCCCAAATAAATATCAACCAGATTATAGATCACCTTAAAGCCGTACTGGTGGGCGCGATCCAAAAATTGCACTGCGTCCGCTGCCTCGCCGTAAGTGTAGGATAACAATGTGTTAAACCCGGCATCAGCAATTTTTTGCAGGTTCTCATTGCTATGCGACCAATCACGAATCAGATAAGTTCCCCGCGGAAAAAACTTTTCATCATTAATTACTGTAAACCCATCTCGATCAATATAAATATGAGGCATTTGCTGTTGCACTGTAATTTCGTACTGCTCGCTTTGTCTTAGTTCCTGCTCGCTGTCCAGCAACTCGATTCGCCATACATACTTGCCTGCGGACAAAGGAGCAGCAGGTTGAAATCGTATTTCTGAATTGCCGTCCATTGCGGGAAGCGTTTGCATAAATACGGATTGATTGTTCTCATCCCGCACTTCATGACGAATAGAAAAACCCGTTTCATTAGCTGGAAAATGGTTTACTAAACTTACTTTCCATGGTTCAAGACTGCTGCTTAACGCAATTTGACGATAATTGGGATAAGTCAAATACGTTTTCATCAGTTTCGGCATTTCCCTTTGCACTATTACATCGTCAAACCACACTTTGCCAACCGTTTGTGGCCGCAAATAGAGGCCTATGGAGACACGAGCGGCATTGGGAGGAATAATCGCCTTACCTTTTACTTCCTGCCAATCGAATGTGCCAAGCAAACCTGCGGGAAATACCCCGTCGATGTAATTGTTGTTTGCATCATAACTTTGTATAAACATCGCAGCTCCATCTTCAGAAGTGGGTGGCAGTCCAGTCTGCTGCTCGATATCCTCCCCTTTGATCCAAACACTGAAATGAATCGTTTCCCCAGGATTAGCCGGGATATCTTGCATAAACAATTCATAATTATTGGCATCATTGTTCTCATAGAACAAGCTATTGCCATCGCTTCTGAATACGTTAGAATCAACTGTCGCCGTACCTTGCGGAATATTCCAAAAAGAAAGCTGTTCTTCAAAACCGCCGTTTTTCACCAAATTCGCGCCGCTATTATTGGCATCCCCATCCCCAAAAACAGCTTGCGGAGCACCTGTCGCCAACACTGCAATGACCAACAGCCACATCCACTTCATTCGCATCTTCATCTCTTATCCCCCAATCTACTCAATATAAGCTTTCAGCCTTGCTGAACAATGGATGTATTCAACAGGCTTAACTCCAAGTATAATCAATCTTTCTAACATGAAAATGCACGGTAAGGACATCTTATGCGAAATGTTGTCCCGTTTACGCAATCTTAGCTGATATGATATTATAAAGGCTAGATCACGATATGATCGGAGGCAGCCAATGAGAGCAAACGATCTGATTCCTTTGGAAAATATAAACATTAAAGTTGGCATTGGACCTATCTTGTTTGATATTTTGCTGGACAAAGCCTTCTCTGCCGATGTGCGACATTTCCCTGCAACCGTCACTCATGCCCACCCAGCTTATGAATTGCAATTCATTACAAAAGGCAGCGGATTATGCACAATTGGAAGCCAAACAGTGCCAATTGCAGCCGGAGACGCCATATTAATTGCTCCTCATGTCTACCATAAGTTCAACGGATGCGAAGATTTGGCAAGGAGCTACATGCAATTCACTTATTCCATTCGCAAATCTGCGGATGATTTGTTTCCGGAAGCTGAAGCCAATGATTTTTTGCGAGCGCTGTCATCTGTTCAAACCGTTGTTCTGATTCAACAGGTAAGTTCTATATTTCGACTAAAAAACTTGATCAGCAACGAACTGCGCGAACACTCATTCGGCAGCTACGTAAAGGTGCAGGGACTGTTTATGCAGCTGTTCGCAGAGATGTTGAGGGCAATGTTCAAAACTTCTTTTTTGCAACATCAGCCCCGCTTTCCGCTAAGAACGAAAGATGACAGCCGTACACAAATTATTGATCTGTTCTTTGAAAAAATTATCGAACAACCATTAAATATTGAGCAATTGGCTGCAGAATTGCATTTGAGCGTCAAACAAACCTATCGTGTCATCCAACAGCTTTATGGGAAATCCTTCAAACAAATTGTAAAGGAATTGCAAATTGAAAGAGCGAAAGAGCTTCTTGTATCCGCTCCGCTTACGCTGCGCCAAATTTCAGATTTGCTGGGTTATGCTGAACCTGGACATTTTTCCCGTCAATTTACTGCAACTACAGGTCTTACTCCCAATGAATTTCGCTTGCGGTATGACCGAAGTCATAAACAATAATGAGAATGCAAAAAATTTATATATTTCTGGCAGTCTGCCCAACAAAAATACGCGTCTCCTCATTTACCCTGCGAATGAGATACAGGATAAATTCAGAAACGCGTATTATGATGCTCTCAAAAGTTGTTGACTAATTCCCCTACTCATATCGAGCAAGAAACGCTTCCAAGATACTTAATGCTTCTTGCTGCTGCTTACTCGTTACCCCATAGAAAAAGCCATGTTCCGCTGCAGGAAATAAAACAGTCTCGGCATATGAACCATGCTGCTTAATCTCCTTCTCCAACTCATAAATATAACTATGCGGAAAATACTCTTCCTTGCCGACAATAAGAAAAAGGAAATCGGGCACATCTGGGTGAACTCGAGCTAGCGGAGACGCTTGTCGAAATAGCTGCTCGTTTTCTCCATAGCGCGCACCTATAACTTGCTCAATGCTCGCTTTAATTTCTTCATTCATATCCTTCCATTCCTCTAACGTACCCGGCCCATTGATGGACACACATGCAACGGGATCCTGCCAATTTCTCCTTAGATCGGGTTCAATTACCCACTCGTCAGGTTTTGTCATAGCCAATAAGGAAGCAAGATGTGCGCCGGCAGAGCTCCCAAGCACAATTATCCGTTCTATCCCATTCCCGTACTGTTCTCTCAAACAGTTAACAAATAACCGGTAGCCGACAACAATATCGCCCATTTGATCAGTTAATTGAACAGTTGGAGCAAGCCGGTACCCTGCTGTTGCAGATGCATACCCTTTCATAGAGAAATATTGCAAATGGGTATGGAAAGCTTCCCTTTCGCCCGCCGACCACCCTCCGCCATGAATGTAGAACAGCGCGGTTTTATGCGTAAGCTCTTCAGGCAATGCTATATCTATGGCACGTCTTGCAACCACCTCTTGCTCATAGAAATGCGTAAATATCTCCATCTTTATCCCTCCTATTCCCCTTTACTTTCCAGCGAGCTGCGGCCTTTGCATCAACGGACAACCCGGTTAATATTGTCGCTTTCGCTATTTAATATAAATATTATACCAATTAATATACGTTATCTTCCTGTGAACATCAATTAAAAAATCCTTTAGACTCTTCCGTTTCTCATTCCCTTGCCATTACAGCAAGTTCAGCTGCCAGGAAACGCCGAATCGGTCATTGACCCAGCCAAAGCGTCTGCTGAATGAAGCGGCGTAGCGAAGCGATTGCGAATGGGATCACGATGGAACGGCTCCAACCCAAGCTTCATGAGGAGAGCATGGAGAAGAAAATGGACGGGATGAAGAAGGCCTACACAAAAGCTCACAAGCAGCGCGATGAGAAACGTGCTCAAAATCGCTTGACGTTTCTGCACGACGGGCCTGAATAAATAATTTCACGGCTTCTTCCCACGTTAACCGATATGAAAGCCCCCCTCACAATTCGTTTCATTTTCCGAACAAAACCGGACCCTCTTAAAAAAATCAGGTCTGCCGCGCTTACTGTTAGACCATTTTCTACGCTAAACCTAGCCTGTTCCGCAGCGGTACGCGGTAAGTTGATACCAAGCTCCCGATAGACCCATTGCACTAGATAACTGCAATCCGTATAGTCATCTTGTCCGGCCTTCGGTTGACTGTACGGATCACCTAAGCGAGTGAGCGCCAATTTGATGACTTCGCTGTCTAGTTCTCCCTCGGGCAAATGCTGTTGAACATCCACAAGCCGCCCCGGCGTTCATGCTCTATTCGCAACGGTTTCCGTATGTTCGATCGTTTCAATACGGGATTCCAGTTGATTCATACCCCAAAACACCGATTGGATGATGCCGATTCTTGTTTGATCAAATGTGGCCACATCCATTCCGTTTTCTGAATCCATGACAGTCTTCACGGCAAGACGACTATAATATCCGCCCAGTTATCAATTCGAGTGTGGTCCGCGCTGCCGGGGTAATGAAACTCCACCCGGTCTGCATGGCCGGCGGACCGCTGTATTTCTACCAGTCGGTCGGCAAATTCATCATCCAGCTCTTGAACGATTCTGGAAAGCGGCTTTACATCGGCATCCGTATTTTCACCGGATACAAAGATACTGAAAGGAGAGGAGATGCTTGCTTGAATCGCTGTTTCTTTTGTAGAAACAACTCCCGATACTAACATATCCGGCTCAGAATTAATGTAGAGAGACGTTGTTGCCAATCGCGATCACGAATCAATGCGAAGACCACTCTGTAAACTTCCCTTCGATTACGACGTTCTCACGCGAAGCAAGTATCCTTTTTAAAGTAGAGCAATCTCAAATATCATCATCAACAAAGAAAACGTCAGGAAATAAAGAGAAAGTCGAAAGTTGTTTGAAGCCCATCTCGCTTCATTTTTTGTAATCAACCCATGTAGACATGCGATCAACCAAATTATTAACAGCGCACCAGAAACGATCAAATATCCTACACCAACATAGTTATAATCAAATAACAAATAATTAACGAAAAATAAGCTCACAACATACGGTAGCATCTGTATTTTTGTACGATATACACCTTTTATAACGGGAAGTAGTGGATACCCTGCTGCTCGGTATTCTTCTTTTTTTAAAATCCCAAGTGACCAAAAATGCGGTGGCTGCCATAAAAAAAGAAACAAGAATAAAAGCCATGCGCCGAGTTCCAGCTCATTTGAAAAACCGCAGTATCCGATCATTGGCGGCATAGATCCGGAGATACCTCCGATTGAAGTACTCCAGGTTGATGTCGGTTTAAGCCAAGCCGTATAGATCACTACGTAAACAAAAAGTCCAATGAAGCCCAAAGCTGCGCTTAATGGATTAACGAAAATATACAATGTAGCCAATCCAACGAACCCCGTTATAATCCCAACTAGCAATACATTCCGAGGTTTCAACCGCCCGCTCGGTAACGGGCGAACACGAGTCCGTTCCATTTTTAAATCTCGTCCACGATCCAAGAAGTTATTCAACATCGAAGCAGCTGCAACAACTAATGTTGTTCCAAACAGAATGAATATCAAAGTTAAATCGTCAAACTTCAATCTTGAAGCAAGACAATAACCAGCAAACGTACAAAATAAATTAGAAGCCAAAATTCCTGGTTTAGTAACAGAAACCCAATCTCTCCAGGGTTGGATTTCTATTAACGAATGGCCTGAGGCTCCACTGCTGTTCTGCATTTTGTTCCACCTCATATCTTCCAGAAAAAAATGATGTTGGAGGAGGTATCTGGATTCGAACCAGAAATCAGGGTTTTGCAGACCCTTGCCTTACCATTTGGCTATACCTCCATAGTAGAAGATAAAGTGATTATCTCTGATAATTAAATCTTAGTCGCTTCCTTTCATTGGATCAATTCTAATTACAGGATGATAACGATTAGTTTTTCCTATGATAATGAATATTTCTCAATCACAAATGGTTGTGCAGACTGAAACTTCAGCGACAAGAAGCTGAATTTTCAGTCTATATGTCTTTTTTCAAGTCTTGTTATGAATCATTCAAGACCTACAATGCGGAGTAGATCATCAGGTCGATTCAATCTGTATTTCGCGACAGTGCGTTCTGGTTGCTTGGCTCCCCACATCGCTATGGCGAAGTCGATTTGAGCCCCGTTCGCGCATTGCTGATCAAATACGGTATCTCCGACATAAAGAGTTGTTGTCGGGTCGATTCTGGTTTGCTCTACATACTTGAGCAACGGATCAGGCTCAGGCTTATGCTTGGACGTATCATCTGCACAAATAATGTGCGAGAAGTACTCACTAATACCGTGCGGCATAAAGTCGAATTTGAATTCCTCGCGTGTTTTAGACGTAACAACACCCATATGGATGCCTTTTCCGGCCAACTTTTTAAGCATATCTTCAATCCCGGGATAGAGGGTCATCAGATGAGTATTCCTTTTTACATAAAGCGTCAGCTTTGCAGCAGCATGCTTTACATCCGGAACCCCCAAGAGGTTCATACTATTCTCACTAGTCATCCCCAATACAGGAATCAATTCTTCACTTGGGTACTCCATGTTCTTTTCTTCTCTTAAAACCCGCTGCAAGGCTAGAATGATCGCTTGGTCTGAATTAAGAAGAGTCCCATCCACGTCAAATATAACGGCATGAATCATATTAAAAACCTCCTTTTTTCTTTCACAATTCCCGCTAAAAACCCATTAGTAATTCAATATCATTTATCGTATAATAATAGAAAATTCCTATCATTATAAAAGCAACACAAAAGGAGGAAGTCCAGTGGAACTGAAGCAATTGGAATACTTCATGACGTTAAGTCAAGAACTGCATTTTACCCGTGCTGCCGAAAAACTAGGTATTACCCAACCCTCACTTAGCCAGCAAATTCGTTTGCTTGAACACGAGATCGGCATGCCTCTCTTTGATCGCGTCGGCAAGAAAACGATGCTTACCGAAGCAGGTCGAGCGTTGCTACATCATGGATATAATGTGTTTCATGAACTCTCACAGGCACGGGCAGTAATCAGCGAACTGCAAGGTTTAAAGAGAGGTACATTGAAAATTGGCGCGCTTCTGACCGTTGTCAATTACTTGCTTCCTCCAACGGTGATGGGATTCCATAACAGTTACCCCAATGTAGAGCTTTCTGTGCTTGGGCTGCGAACCGGTGATATCTATAACGGACTGCTGCAAAATGAGCTTGATCTGGGAATTGTTTTATTGCCAATGGAGCATGAAGATCTTGAAACTATCCCGCTTTATAAGGAAAATCTTGCCCTTGCGGTAGCTGTAGATCATCCCATCGCCCAAGCAGCGTTTGTGACGCTTGATATTTTAAAGGAAACGCCCTCTGTTCTATTGCCGAATACTTATTTCTTACGGCAAGTAATTAATGAACAGTGCCGATCACTGGCATTCACGCCCCAACCAGTGCTGGAAATGACAACAATGGAATCGATCATAACAATGGTTGGCAAAGGGGTCGGTGTTACTATCCTGCCAAAAGGTTACTTGGATTATATTGACAATCCACATATTTGCACGATTCCGCTTAAAAATCCGGTACTCACTACGCAAATTGGTGTCGTATATCGTAAAAATAAACATTTATGTGCAGCCAGTCGTGTATTTATGGAACAATTAATTTCAACTGTTAAAAGCAGAAACTTTTAAGCAATTATGGTCATCCTTTTGATGAGTGTCATTCCTCCCACTTCAAAAAGTGGGAGTTCCAGAAGGCGAGAAAGGGCGAGCGGACTGTTTGACAACAGAGGAAAAGGCAGATGAAGCCGCTCAGCGACCATTCCCCTTATTAAGAGTCCGATAGTTCAGTTCCAATGTATCGAGCAAATGTGCCAAAATGGTATTTGAATGTGCTAGCAGAGACATCTGATCCATCATTTGATCTGGATGTTGGACATATCTACCTGGTTCGATTTCATCACTACAATATTCAATCAGCTTTTTGATGCTGTCATTGCTGCTTTCCAGATGAAATTGCAGCCCAATCACATGACCACTATACTCGAATGCCTGATTAACGCAACCAAGACTGATCACAGCCGTCTTGACTTCATCAGGTAATTCAAACGTATCTCCATGCCAGTGAAAAGGAACGTACTCCTGAGGAAATTGTTTAAAAAATACAGAGTTCTTGGACTCTTCCGTCATTTTTACAGGATGCCAGCCAATTTCCTTATACGGATTTCTGTATACTTTTCCGCAAAGTGCTTCTGCAATCAACTGCGCGCCCAAGCATATACCAAACACCAGCTTCTGTTGCCGAATCGTTTCTTTAATAAACGCCTTCTCATGAACAAGCCATGGAAAACGTTCCTCGTCGTATACCCCCATCGGACCGCCCAAGACGACGAGCATATCGAACTCTGACTGAAGTGGGAAATGTGTGCTTTCATATAATAAAGTACCGCTCAACGCATAGCCTTTATCCATAACCCAATCAGCTATTCGTTCAGGCGATTCGAATGGAACATGCTGCAAGTAATGAATTCTCAACTTATTCCACTTCCCTAAAGTATTCTTTCGTTTTGTTCAGTGCAAAAAGAAGTTGCTCTACATCCTCTTCCGTATTATATAAATAAAAGCTGGCACGAGCCGTAGCACTGGCTCCAAAATGTCTCATCAACGGTTGACAGCAATGATGCCCGGCACGAATCGCTACGCCGTACGAGTCCAAAACCGTAGCCAGATCATGCGGATGGATCGTGCCCAAATTAAACGTCACCAATCCAAACCGACCTTCCTCCGGACCATACATCGTTAAATGTTCGATTTGCTTCATTCGTTCTACCGCATAGCTGGTCAACAGCTTGTCATGCGCTTCGATGACATCCAGCCCGATTTGCTCAAGAAAATCAATAGCCGAGCCCAAGCCAACTGCGCCTGCGATAATTGGCGTGCCCCCTTCGAATTTCCACGGGAGCTCCTTCCAGGATGCGTCATACAGACCCACTTCAGCAATCATTTCTCCACCGAATTCAATCGGCTCCATTTGCTCGAGATAAGCTTTTTTTCCATATAACACCCCAATGCCGGTTGGCCCGCACATTTTATGTCCCGAGAAGACATAAAAGTCACAATCCAATTCTTGAACGTCCACCTTGATATGCGGAATGCTCTGGGCTCCATCTACCATGACGACTGCCCCATGCTTATGAGCGATTGTTGCGATTTGCTTCACTGGATTGGCAACACCCAATACATTGGAAATATGTGAAACAGATACGATTTTTGTGCGATCTGTGATCGTTTTTTCCGCCGCTTCGATCGAAAATGTCCCATCGGTTTGCAGCGGTATATATTTCAACACTGCACCTGTCGCCTTTGCTGCTTGCTGCCAAGGAAGAAGATTGCTGTGGTGCTCCATAGCTGAGACGACAATCTCATCGCCCTCTTTGCATGCCGCTCGTGCATAACTGCTTGCCACAAGGTTAATGGATGAAGTTGTCCCGCGCGTAAAAATAATTTCCTCAACCCGTTCTGCACGGATAAAACGAGCTACTTTCGCCCGCGCTCCTTCATAAGCATCCGTTGCGCGCGTACCTAACGTGTGAACCCCTCGATGGACGTTCGCGCTATCTCGTTCATAATAGTGTTTCAAGACCTCAATGACCTGAATCGGTTTTTGAGCCGATGCTGCGCTATCCAGGTAGGCGAGCGGATGACCGTTAACTTTTTGACCCAATATAGGGAAGAGTCTTCTTAGGTTAGAAGTATCCAAAATCATCACCCTTTATTGCTGATTTTAGTCAGTGCTTGATAATGAGCGCTGATCGTCCTTTCGATATCCTCTTCGGAATGAGCTGCCGAGACGAAACTCACCTCGTAAGGTGTAGGAGCAGTTAAAATGCCAGCCTCCAGCATGGCTGCATAATATGCTTTAAATAGCTGCATATTTGAACCTTTAGCAGTAGTATAGTCTACAACCTCTTGCTCCGAAAAAAAGGTTGAAAACATGGAGCCTACCCTGTTTATCTTGAGCGGTATGCCTGTCAGTTCAGCATTTTCCTCAAAACCATCTGCCAATCTGGTCGCTTTTCTGTCCAGCTCCTCATACAATCCTGGCTCTTCAAGCAATCGCAAGGTTGTATATCCTGCCGCCATAGCGAGCGGATTGCCTGACAATGTTCCCGCCTGATAGATGGACCCAACAGGAGCAACCTGTTCCATAATCTCACGTTTACCGCCGTAAGCGCCGACGGGTAACCCACCTCCAATAACCTTGCCGAGACAGGTAAGATCCGGATCGATTCCATACAGCCCTTGCGCCCCATGAAAACCTACGCGATATCCCGTCATCACTTCATCAAAAATAAGCAAGCTGCCATACTGCTTTGTAATCTCGCGCAATCCTTGGAGAAATCCAGAAGTTGGCGGGATAACCCCCATATTCCCCGCAACAGGCTCGACGATAACAGCCGCAATTTGTTCCCCACATTGTTCGAATAGAAAGCGGACACTGTCCATGCTATTATAGGGCGCTGTAAGCGTATGAGCAGCAACATTATCGGGTACTCCCGGACTATCCGGCAATCCTAGAGTAGCGATGCCCGACCCTGACTTGATTAATAGCGCATCGGCATGTCCGTGATATCCGCCTTGAAATTTTACGATTTTTTGCCGCTTTGTATAACCTCTTGCCAATCGTAATGCGCTCATTGAAGCTTCCGTACCGGAGTTCACCATACGTACCATTTCAATAGATGGCATACTTTTGCATATCCATTCAGCCATTTTAATTTCAAGCTCCGTAGACAAGCCAAAGCTGGTTCCGCGAGACGCTGCTTCCTTGATCGCCTCCACCACTTCAGGATGAGCATGCCCGAGGATCAAAGGCCCCCACGACCCGATATAATCGATAAATTCGTTGCCATCGATATCGAACACCCGAGCCCCTTGAGCTCTTGCCGCAAAAACAGGCGGTAAGTCTACCGTTGAAAATGCACGAACAGGGCTGTTTACCCCACCAGGTATCACTCTTTTGGCTCGCTCGAATGCCGCTATGGAACAGGAATCCTTTCTTTTTGCGCTGAGATTCATAGTTGCCCCCCCCTTTAGCTAAATCGCCTTGGCTTCGATAACTACCTTGATGTTTTTTACAGTTAAATCTTGCGGTCCTCTTACAGGCAATCCGACTTCCAGATGCTCATGAATGTATCGGATATGTTGTTCCGCTATGACTTCCCCAGGCAGTAAAATAGGAATACCCGGGGGATACACATAAACAGACTCTGCCATGATGCGCCCAGCAGATTGCGCAAAGGGAATGCGTTCGACCTCCCCATAAAAGGCATCTCTTGGCGTCAAAGCAAGCAGCGGAATTTCAGGTAATTTGACATCAATGGCTCCGGCTTCCGCTTTTGAGTTTTGATGAACTTTGGCAAGTTCAGCTAAACCGTCCAGCAAACAATCTACCGTTTCTGTCGAATCACCTGGTGTGATTAGGCAAAGAATGTTGTACAAATCGCTCAGTTCTACTTCAATATTGTAGTGCTCCCGCAGCCATTCTTCCGCAGCATACCCGGTAATGCCTAACTCTCGGACATGTACGGTAAGCTTCGTAGGGTCGAAATCAAAGGCCGCATCCGTCCACAGAATCTCCCTGCCGAAAGAAGCCAGACCGGGAATTTGGTTGATCTGATCTCTGGCGTATTCCGCTAGTTGAATCGCTTTTGCTGCCATTTTCGAGCCATTCAAGGCAAGATGCTTCCGTGATGTGTCCAGGGAACTCAAAAGAATATAGGATGTCGATGTTGTTGTCAGCATGCTAAAGATGGTTTGTACTTTTTCACGCTGAATAAGCCCTTTATTAATATGGAGCAACGAGCTTTGTGTCAACGATCCGCCAAGCTTGTGCATGCTTGTTGCAGCCATATCTGCTCCAGCCTGCATAGCTGATAACGGAAGCATGTTATGAAAGTGGAGCAATGCCCCATGCGCCTCATCAACAAGTACCGGTATGCCGTAATCATGAACTAAATCGACAATAGCTTTCAGATCGGTACATACACCGAAATAGGTTGGATTGATTACAAGCACCGCTTTGGCGTCCGCATGCCTATCAATCGCCTTCTTCACTGAACGAACAGAAATGCCATGATCGATCCCCCATCGCTTATCTCTCTCAGGAGTGACAAATACAGGCTTGGCCCCTGCAAAAATGATGGCAGATAAAATCGACTTATGCAGGTTGCGCGGCACAATAATTTTGTCGCCCGGCCCACACACAGACATAATCATCGTTATTATCGCACTGCTCGTTCCTTGCACAGAAAATAATGTATAGTCCGCGTCAAAAGCATGGGCAGCCATGCGTTGTGCTTCGTCAATCACGCCAGTAGGCTGGTGCAAATCATCCAATGGCGCAATATTGATCAAGTCAATGGACAGGGCATTTTCGCCCAGAAATGTTTTAAACCCGGCTTCCATCCCTTCTCCTTTTTTATGGCCTGGTATATGAAAAGGAATCGGGTTTCGATTCGCATGCTCGAGCAATGCAGTAAACAATGGTGTACGGTGGTGATCCATATTGTTGTTCAATTCCTTTCAAAACGAGAGATCAAGTCAACTTATGGTTAATTTTAAATTGAATCGGATCATTGTTCAATTCAATTGATTATATAACAACGATAGGATTCGCCTATGAAAAAGGAGGAGGAAATAAAGTCAGATGCGAGGAAGACGTTTCTCCACAGCGATTCTAGACTTTGAATGAGGGAGTATGTTCGGGGCATTCTTGGAGTGAGGCTTCGTGGGTAAGATACTTTTGGATCATCTTGCAATAATGAGGCGCGGTGATATCGCCGGTATTCGGAAGAAAATGAATGCAACCTGTACAGGGTTCCGAGACAACGAGATGCCCTTTCTTTTGCAGGGTAGAAATAATAGAGCCGAGCCCAATCTCGAAATGCGTCAGCAATTCCTCTGGAATAGACTGAAGTGCTTCTTCTAGTAGATGCCCCCAATTGTCAAGCTTGTTAACGACTGCCCTTCCCTTTGAAGTTAAGGAGAGCAAGGTCACTCGGCGATCTTCGGCTTTTTGCGATTTATGGATCAGCCCTCTTCTCACTAATCCATTGAGTATTTTCACGGCCGTTACATGAGTCGTACCGATTGTATTGGCGAAGTTACCTACCGTAGCCACATCGCTTCGTGTGTGTGCGGCGAACAGCAATGCCTGGACTTGTACAGGGGATAATCCCAGGGTATCGCTTTCGGCCTGCGTCACTTTTTTGATCGCCTGGGACATTCGGAATAAAGCCATGCCGATGCGCGCTGAGCGATTATCTTTTCGATACTGAGGATCAAATATCATTGCTTGTCGTACCTCTCATATGGATAGCTGTCTCTTATATATATTACATGCAATGCAAGTCGGATAAAAGCATAATGTATTAACAAAAGAAGGTGCCGCTAAGAGCACCTTCTTTTGTAATGCTTAACCTTTTACATCCTCGAGACTAGCACCGAAATTGATATGATATACATTTCCGCCAATCACCAAGGCTGGAACGGATTTAACACCCGCCTTCTCCGCTTCTTCGATCCGGTTTCGCGCTGTACCGAGATGCACAATTTCCGTAGTAATCTTTGATTTGTCAAGATAATCAACCACCACTTGCTCCGCATCTACACAAACGGGACAACCTGCATGATAAAAAACTGCTTGTGCCATTGACATTCACTCCTTTATATTTTATGTAGCTTTGCTACTTATTTAAATTATAAAAAAGGATACGGGCATGATCAATCTCAAATTGCTTATCGTTATCATAGGCAAATATGATGATCGTTCAAATCGACTTCACGATATCGTAAGGGCGCAGGAAAACGTGGTCGGCTGGCAATTGTTTATTTACCGCGCCCCATACAGCCAAACCGAAGTCGACTCCCGCGCCTTTTGCGCATTCCATGTCATAGACTGAATCCCCGATATACAATACTTCGCTAGGATCAAGATCGGCAATTTCCAAATATTTCAACAGCGGATCGGAATAAGGCTTATGGCGCTTGGTATCGTCTGCGCATATGGCAACTGGGAAATAACGCTTGAGTCCATGAGGTGTAAACTCATGGTGAAATTGTGTTCTTGTTTTTGAAGTAACGATGCCCAAATGCAAGTCGCCCAAGGTCAAGGTAGCCAACACACTTTCGATTTCCGGAAATATACTTATCTGCTCATGATGCTCCGCGAAATACTGTGACATTTTGCTCATAGCGTTCTCCATGTTCAGGTCGTCTATACCGAATTTTGCAAAAGTATGCGAACTAGGCGTGCCAAATTCTTCGGCCATTCTCTCGTAGCCGACCTCGATTCCCCGCATGTCGCGTACGGTTTTTATAAGAGATTGGGTGATCGCTTTTTCCGTGTCGATCAATGTTCCATCTACGTCGAAAACAACGGCTTTATAAAGCATCAGTTCTGTCTCCTTTTCCGTTAGTTACAGCGCGATAAGAGCGGACGGCAACCGGGTCCCCCTCCCGATTGCCGTCGCAAATAACTGCAATGCCAAATCTATGCTCTTGTCAAAGACGCACCGTGCACGATAGAATGAAATTGCATGAGTGCTTGTGCGGGATCCGCGGCCTGCCAAATATTCCGTCCGATGACGATGCCTTTGACCCCCAACTGCATCGCTCGATCCAGCTTGGACAGAAACTGGTTGAAGTTGTCGGCTTGCGGTCCTCCCGCCAAAAATACCGGCGAATCAACGCTTGCCAAAATTTCCTTCAATACGCCCTCGTCTTCCGGATGTTCGATTTTAAGCAAATCAGCGCCCAACTCATAGGCAATCCGGATCGTTTTTACGATATTGCCCCCTGTGACGTTACTTCCTGTTGTAAACGCCTCCACAACGAGCGGCATCCCCGCATCCCGACATTGTTCTGCGATGCTCGCTATATGTCTTGTATTCTCGGCGTCCGCATCGGCAGTTGTTCCATCCGATCGAATATACCAAACGACCGCCGCGTCAGCGTTTACTCTTAACGCATCCTGAACGGTAGCTATCGCAGAAATGTTCAGCCTCTTCGGAGTCGGCCGATCGAACGCGTTCGTGCGATCAAGCCGAAGCCAGAACGCCGTACTGTTCGCCTGTCCCAAACTTGATGCGGCCCATAGACTCGCTTTCGGCCCGAGTAAAATCGCGTCGGCAACGCCTTTCACGCAAGTAGCGCTGATGGTTCCGAGATCGTGAAGTCCAGGCATCACTCCCGCGGACAATCCGTGATCGAGACCGACGACCATTGCTCTGCCGTCCTCCCGAAACAGCTTCGACAGCCTCCGTTGCCTGCCAAGCCCTGGTAATGTTGCAATGTTAGCGATTAATGTCATCTTGTCACCTCTTGATAAACTACTTTATATGATTAGGCAGTGTGGTTCCGAACCTGATCACCGTGATTCGGTTCGATTAAATTTGATTGTTCCGACTCTGGTAACGGCCTAGCAAACAGACGGGCTAAACCGAATTTGTACAAAAGGCATCCAATCACGCCGCCAGCAAGCGGACCGCCGATCGTAATAAACATTGATAGACCGTCCCGAGGTCCCGGAAATGCTACACTTCCGAATCCCATAAAAGCAAGCATGATTCGCGGACCGAGGTCTCGAGCAGGGTTCAGCGAAGTCATCGTATGCGCGCCCGTCACGACCGTCAGCATGGTGACGAGTATGACAATGCCGATCGGCAAACCCCAGGGTGCCGGGGAATTCTCGTTACGAGCTTCCGTCAAAACCAATACCACGATGGCCAGCAAGGCTGTGCCAAGCAATTCAGTCGCAAATCCTCGCCATACCGGCACGATTGCATAAGCGTGAACGTCGATGCCGACGATCCCTGGATGAGGAGAGTAAGGGGCCAGCATCATGGCGATTTTTTCGCTGCCAATGGCTCCCATTTCAATCCCTTTGCGCAAAGCGAAGTCACGGATCGCATCGCCGAATACAAGCACAACGGCTGCGGCTCCCCCGAAAGCGCCCATCACCTGGGCTGTCCAGTAAGGGATCACTTTACGCCACGGATGACGTCCGATGATTGCAAAACCGAGCGTGACCGCCGGATTCAGATGCGCCCCCGATATCGAACCGGTTACCCAAACCGCAAGAGCAACAGAAAATCCCCAAGCTAAACCTGCACTGAACAAGTCAGCGGCATGCCCGTAAGTGACGGCGATCACCACTGCCGAACAGCCAAAGAGGACAAGAAGAAAAGTGCCTACTGCTTCGCCAGCATATTTTTTCAACCAACTGTTTCTCATGCAGTGTCCCCTACCTCTTCGGTTGATTTAAAACTTGTTCAAGCAGGTGCGCCAAATGATCATTGCGGGCATACGAGATTTGCGTACCTGGGCGGGTAACACTATCGGAAGCAAGCATATTGGCCAACTCGATAGCCTTGAGCGGTTCAAGACCCGCCGCGATTCCATAAGAGAACGCGCCGCAGAAGGCGTCGCCGGCTCCTGTTGTGTCCTTGGCATCGACAGTTGGCGCTAATAGCTCGATAATATCGTTCCCACTGCCAGGCATATAAAGCAATGCACCGTTTTTGCCTAATGTAACGACCAGATTCACACGAGTACGATCACCGAATTGGCGAACCGCCTGATGAAGATCCGAAGCATCGATGCCTGCCATTTCTTTTGCAAGTAGGGCAAATTCCGTTTCGTTCGGAATCAGCCAATCGGTATTGTCGAGAATTTCTTTTTGTACAGGAGCTGCAGGGCCGGGGTTCAAAATTGTCGTCGCTCCGACTTCTTTCGCCCTTTGAAAGCCGCGCAAAATGGAAGATTGTGGGATTTCCAACTGCGAAATGATCACATCTGGCTTAGGCAACCGATCGAACGCTTCGTCAACCATCTCGGGAGATACTTCCTCGTTGGCTCCGGCGCCCAGCACAATCCGGTTGTCGCTAGTCTTTTCCACCCAGATAGCCGCTACGCCGCTGTAATTGTCCGGGACAATTTTTACGAACGAAGTGTCGACACCGTTCTGTTCAAACGTTTCGATCCACTTCGGACCAAAAACATCGTCGCCGACACACGTCACCATGGAAACTTTAGCTCCGAGGATTGCCGCCATGATAGCCTGATTGGCGCCTTTGCCGCCGAAGCCTTGCACGAATCCTCGACCGAATACGGTTTCTCCGCGTTCCGGGAACCGTTCCAGATAAGACAGAAGATCAACCATATTGCTTCCTACTACCGTAATATTTGGATGTTGTTTCATTGAATGTGCCTCCCAAGTAGTTTCAGTATGAATCTCTCTACCACATCCATTATCGCTGAAACCGATCCGAATGAGACGGTACGCTTCTTCTATAGCGCTTACATTCTAGGACTGCGTGCTCCAACACTTATACAGGCAGGTAATCGTGTCGTCTATTGGCCCACCTCTTTCCCATTATAATTTCTCTTGATCCGGAGATGAATATAAAGCTTCGATAAATTCGTCTATAATGGTATATATACCTCTATATACATCTCTAAGTTAAAGAGTATCATACCAGCTTCAATGCTGTCAATGGCATTATTCCAATCGCATTGTTTAGTTGTTTAAATTGCGAAACACAAAAAACACCTTCCGCAAAGAAGGTGCAGAGTTTACAACTTTAAGAGCGGCTTTCATGAGCGTTCGAGAATAGAAGTCAATTTCATTCGATCACTTCGCAGCCATACTTTGGAATATTCGAGCGGCGCATTGTCCGAAGAAAAGGTCACTTGTTCCAAAAGAATAATCGGGGTCCCTTCATCGATTTCCAATAAGGACGAAATCCGCTCGTCCGATCCGCATGCAACGAATGAACGTTTGCCGCGGCGAATGCTCAAACCGTAATCACGCTCGATAATGGAAAATAGCGTCTCTTTCTCGAAGTTGTATTTGTCGAGGTTTGGGAACAGTTTGGCTGGCAAATAGTTTTCAAGATAGACGACCGGACAATGATCAAACGATCGGACACGTCTCAAAAAGTAAAGCGATTCGCCTTTGGACAAGCCAAGGTGCTGGTCGAACGGTTTGACGGCAGGAATAAGCTCTATGCCAAGGAGAACGGTCGAAAACTCATTATTATTGCTATCAAGCGTTTCAGCGATCGATACGAGCCGTTCTGCCACAGGCGATTCGATTTGCCGTCCTACGACGAACGTGCCTTTGCCGTGGATTTGCACCAGTACGCCTTCGTCAATCAAATTTTTAATCGCTTGTTTGATCGTCCCTCGACTGATCTCAAGCGACGCAGCAAGATCAATCTCCGATAACAACTTATGCTGTGGACCCCACTCGCCGCTATTGATTTTTTGTTTCATCCAGGTTTGCACCTGTACGTAAAGCGGTTCAGGACTATTTTTATCTATAAATGGCATAATGGCACCATCCTTAAATAACGTTCATATACATCAATATACCTTTAATCATAAAAAAATACAAATGTTCAAAGGTGAATGAATCAAGAAAGCGACCGGTAGATCACCCGAATGATCGGGACTCCAACAGTCGCTGCTTCCCCATTAAAATTCAACCATTCCTCTTTTGAAACTCAGTCAGAAAATCCGCCAGTGCTTTGCAATGCTCATAAGGTACCGCATTATAAATGGAGGCGCGGAGATGCCCCGCATCTCGATGGCCTTTTAATCCCATGAACCCTTCCTGCTCCAGTTCAACAAGCAACTTGTTTTCAATTTCCGGACTGGATGCACGAAAGGTAACGTTCATCATCGATCTGCTGTCCTTATAAGCCAATCCTTTATAAAATCCGCCGCTGTTGTCGAGCACATGATAAAGCAGCTCCGCTTTCTGCTGGTTGTGGACAGCCAGGCTCTGTACTCCCCCCTGATTCACAATCCACCTGAGCACAAGGTTGACCATATACACAGAAAAAACGGGCGGTGTGTTGTAGAGCGAATGATGTTTGACATGCATGTTATAACTTAATATATCGGGAATTGTGTCCGGAATGCTCCCCAGCAAAGAGCGGCGGACAATGACGATCGTAACGCCTGCAGGTCCCAAATTTTTCTGAGCGCCTGCATATATCAATGAAAATCGGGATGCTTCAATGGGACGGGAAAAAATATCGCTAGACATATCCACTACTAAAGGAACATGTCCGGTATCAGGGAGGCTTCGGCATTGGATGCCGTCAATCGTTTCGTTGGATGTGAGATGGACATACGCCATCTCCTTCGGAATATTCAAGTTGCTTAGATCGGGCATCTGTTTGAAACTTTGTTTCTCCCCGCTTGCCAACACGAGGGTCTGCCCTATTTTCTGCGCTTCTTGCCACGCCTTTCCCGACCATGTCCCACAGTGTATATACCCCGCAACTTTTCCTTCTGTCAAAAAGTTGATCGGCACCATCGAAAATTGCAGGCTTGCCCCTCCGTGAAGAAATAAAACCTCATAATCTGAAGAGAGACCCATCAGCTCTTTAATCAACTGTTGCGCTTCATGATGGATGGCTTCGTATGCTTTGCTTCGATGGGAGATTTCCAGAATGGATGCGCCAATCCCTTGATAATTTCGCAATTCTTCTTGTGCTTCCTGCAATACTTCCGCAGGCAACGCTCCCGGACCGGCATTAAAATTATAGGTATTCGCCATAGCTTAGCACTCCTGTAGACCTTCATATAAAGGGAATTGCGACGTGATTTCCTGCACACTTCTTCGTATTTGCTCCTTGGCGACTGAACTCTCAGGATTTTTAAGTGCAAGTCCAATAAGCCGAGCAATTTCTTTCATTTCTTGGATTCCCAATCCTCTTGTTGTCATAGCTGGAGTTCCGAAGCGAATGCCGCTCGTCACAAGCGGGCTTGCCGTATCATGAGGAATCGCATTTTTATTCACCGTAATCCCCACCTCATCGAGTATGCTTTCAGCTTCTTTTCCAGTTAGTCCGATCGGGCGCAGGTCGAGCAAAATTATATGATTGTCGGTCCCTTCCGATACAACAGTTAACCCTTCATTTAATAATGCCTCAGCCAATGCTTGGGCGTTAACCAGCACTTTTTCGATATAAGATTTGAATTCCGGTTGCATCGCTTCGCCGAACGCAACCGCTTTTGCCGCGATAGCATGCATAAGAGGGCCACCTTGGACTCTAGGAAAGATCGCTTTATCAATCGCTTGCGCCCACGGCTTACGGCACATGATAATACCGCCTCTTGGACCTCGCAGCGTTTTATGTGTTGTCGTCGTAACAAAGTGCGCGTGCGGAATGGGGCTAGGATGGAATCCTGCCGCGACAATTCCTGCAATATGCGCCATATCTACAAAGAAAAGTGCTCCTACTTCGGCTGCGATTTGCGCAAACAGCTCAAAATCGATCGTTCGCGGATAAGCGCTGGCGCCAGCAACGATCATACGCGGGCGATGTTTATGAGCGAGCTTTCGCACAGCTTCGAAATCAATAAGCGCCGACTTTTCATCTACCCCATAAGGTACAAAATTGTAGAATCTTCCGGAAAAATTAACTGGGCTCCCGTGTGTTAGATGGCCGCCATGAGATAGATTCATTCCTAAAATCGTATCTCCTAGTTCAACGGAAGCAAAATAAACCGCCATATTTGCCTGAGCGCCGGAATGAGGCTGCACATTGACATGTTCTGCAGCAAAGAGGGTTTTCGCACGCACTATAGCCAGTTCCTCGACTCGGTCCACATATTCACAACCGCCATAGTACCTTCTTCCCGGATATCCTTCGGCATACTTATTGGTCAAAACCGTACCCGTTGCTTCCATAACCGCTCGGCTCACAAAATTTTCCGAAGCAATCAGCTCTATTTTATTCCGCTGTCGTGCTGCTTCTTGCCAAATGGCGTTCACAATGGTTTTGTCCTGTTGTTCCAATACTTTCACAGATATCATCCTTTCCATATAACGCATTGCAATCGCAACGATTTTCATGATAGTAGCTATCAATGGATTATACCTCAGGCGCACAACATAGCCTCGATTTGATTGCCCAAGCCCTGTTGCAAGAAGGAGCAACCGTTTCGGTTGAAGATCCCGGCTTTCCTGCTGCCTGGATGGCGATGAAATACCGGCGTATGCAAGTTGTATCTGTCCCAGTCGACGAGCATGGGCTATGCGTAGATGGCATTCACCCTGAATCCAGACTTGTGTATGTTACGCCATCGCACCAGTGCGCGGTTGGCGTGATTATGTCGGAACCTCGCAGGCAACAATTGCTGCATTTGGCTGCGGAGCAATCATTTTGGATCGTCGAGGATGATTACGACAGCGAGTTTCGCTATCGCGGCGACCCGCTTCCCGCTTTATTCAGTCAGCGGCCTCAAAACAAGGCTGGGTACTCGGTTTCGCTAAAGTGGATGAAGCTGCCATTGAAGAAGGGATTAAACGTCTGGCAGAGATCCTATTGCACAAGTAGCTCTGCCAGACGTTTGCTTATAGGGTAGCCTCGCCTGCGCTGCCAGCCCGTTCTTTCAGCACCTTGTTCAAAATGTCGATCGCTTGATCGATCTCATCGCAGGTTACGTATAAGCTTGGCATAAAACGGATGACATGGGTTCCTCCCGCTAGAACAAGCAGTCCATTCTGGTGCAGCTTCTGAATGATCGGCGCAACAGGTTCGGCAAATTCAATACCTATCAGCAATCCTACTCCTCGAACGGCACAGATGGCTGGATAAGCTTTTAACTCCTTGCGCAGCTTATCCAGCGCATATGCTCCCGTCTGTTGCGCTTGCTTTGCCAATCCGTCCTCCAGCATTATTTCAATCGTTGCCAGCCCTGCTGCCATAGGGAGAGGTGAACCGCCAAACGTGGAAGCATGGCTGCCGGCCGAAAATGCCTCTCTCAGCTTCTCCTTCCCCAGCATCGCCCCAATCGGTAACCCGCTGGCCAATCCCTTCGCCAGTGTGGTGATATCCGGTTCGATGCCATACTGTTCATAAGCGAACAGGCTCCCCGTTCTCCCGATTCCGGTTTGCACTTCATCGACGATCAGGAGAATTCCTTCCTCTTGGCATAGCTTGGCAAGTTCAAATACGAATTTGGGTTCGGCAAGATGAACGCCGCTCTCTCCCTGCACCAGTTCCAGCATAACAGCCGCCGTTTTGTCCGTAATGCTGTTTCTTACACTCTGAATATCGTTAAAACGCGCATGCACAAACCCTTCCGGCAACGGCAGGTAGCCATCTTTGACCTTCTCTTGTCCGGTAGCTGTCAAAGTAGCCATTGTACGACCATGGAACGATTGTTCAAACGTAATAATCTCATAGCGGTTATTTCCCAGCACGCGCTGATGATACCGGCGAGCGCATTTGATCGCCGCTTCGTTTGCTTCAGCGCCGCTATTGCAGAAAAACACAAGATCCGCACAACTGATTGTCACAAGCTTCTCGGCAAGCTCTTCTTGAACCGGGATATGAAACAAATTGGACACATGCCATAATTGCTCCAGTTGCTCTTGAATCCGCTCCTTTACCCGCTCCGGAACATGACCTAGATTACAAACAGCAAGTCCTGCCATAAAGTCCAAATACGATTTCCCTTCATCATCCCACAAGGTGGTTTGATGTCCTCTCACCAGTGTGAGTGGGAACTTATTATAGGTAGGAAATAAATAACTCTTTTTCAGATTAATCACCGCTTTCTTATGCACTGTTACTTGCCGCGTTCCTGCATCCGTTCATATCCAGCAAACTGGATATTTGGATTCCTTTCATCGGCGTTCCCAAGTAGGTATCGTCGGTGATATAAAGTCGCGGCCACGCAACGCAGTTGTTGATGTGTTCATATTTTCTCTCCCCCTTACTCGTCCTGACGCCCATTCTCATTCCAGTAATAGCTGTCCGGCAAATAACGCTCTCCGAATACTTTTGTCCCTACGCGAATAATGGTAGCTCCTTCCTCAATGGCCACCTTGAAATCGCCGGACATGCCCATCGAGAGGACATCCATTTCTACACGCGGGAAACTTCTCTCCTGAATTTGTGCTTGTATGGATTTCAAAAGCCGGAAGCAATGCCGGGTCTCCTCGTTGGTCGCATTCAGTTTGCCAATCGTCATCAGACCTTTTATATTTAAAGTTTCAAACTGGGACAGTTGTTCTACCAATTCCAGAGCAGATTCAGGAGAAACCCCAAATTTGCTCTCCTCGTAGGACGTATTGATTTGCACCAGAATATCCATCGTCTTGTTCTCTTTAACAAGCTGCTGGTGCAGAGCCTGGCCCAATTTCATACGATCCACAGAGTGAATGAGCGTCACATATTTGACGACATCCTTCACTTTGTTCGTCTGCAAATGCCCGATAAAATGCCACTCCACCCGATTATATTGCTGCATAAGCGGGAATTTGTCCCGAAGCTCCTGGGCTTTGTTTTCCCCAAACAGAACCTCCCCCGCCTGCATCGCCATTTGCAATTTTTCAAGCGTTACCGTTTTGGTCGCGAGCAATAATTTCACGTCCTCGGTTTTACGCCCCGATGCTTGGCAAGCTAATTCCATCTGCTGTCTTACGCTTTTGAGATTCTCTTCAACTAAATTGCTCATGTCTACGCCCCTCCTTCTTCACCATGCTCGTCAAAGGAGATTTCCCGCACGCGCTTGATTTCCGGTATCACGAGTAAGGACTCCATCACGTTCCTGGATGCTTTTTTATCAATTTTTAAAATCATGACTGCCGAGCCGCCAACTTCGTTTCTCCCCACTTGCATCGTGGCAATATTTATGCCGCTATCTCCAAGCAATGTTCCCACCCGTCCAATGATGCCGGGCATATCCTGCTGTGAAATCAATAAAACATGTCCTTCAGGTGGAAGCTCAACCGGATAGGGGCCAATTCGGACAAGACGTCCCCCAACGCCGGGCAGTGATGTCCCTGTCACCCATCTCTCCTCGATGGTTGTCTTTAGTCGAATGGTAAGCTCGCTGGACGCGCTCTCGGTAAACAACGATTTTTGTACCGTAAGGTGAATGTCACGAAACTTCGCCAGGTGAATGGCATTGACGACATTGACCTGTTCCGCGCCGAGATGGTGGGAAAGTATACCCTTAAGCACATACGGGAGCAACGGAGATGTGTCCAGATCCGCAAGTTCGCCTGCGCATTCCACCGTAACTTCTCGTATCGCGCCATCCGTCATCTGGACAAGTGAATTCCCCAGTTGTTCGCACAAGGTGAACCAGGGCTGTAATTGATTGAGCAGGTCGGATGGAACGTCCGGCATATTGACTGCATTTTTAAATGGTTCCTGTCGCAGGATATGAATCACTTGTTCAGAAACATCAACAGCGACATTCTCTTGCGCTTCCAAAGTGGACGCGCCCAAGTGCGGGGTAACGATGATTTTGGGATGCCTTAGGAATGGGTGATCGGGTGGCGGAGGCTCGTGTTCAAATACATCGAAGGCGGCGCCTGCCACAATCCCTGCATCGAGCGCTTCAACAAGCGCCGACTCGTCAATAATTCCCCCGCGTGCGCAGTTGATGATCCGCATGCCCCGCTTCATAACATCGAACTGCGGCTTCGAAATCATATGATGCGTTTCATTCGTTAGCGGCGTATGAACCGTAATAAAATCGGCAGTACGGATGATGGTATCTACGGTTGCCAGCTTGATCCCCAGTTTGCCCGCCCTTTCTTCTGGAAAAAAGGGATCGTACCCGATAACGGTCATGCCAAACGCCGCTGCGCGTTTAGCTACTTCGATCCCGATACGGCCAAGTCCGAGCACACCTAGCGTCTTATTTCGCAATTCAACGCCTAGGAATGATTTGCGATCCCACTGCCCGGAAACGGTTTTGGCATAGGCTTGCGGAATATACCGGGCGAGTGACATCATCATCGCAAAGGTATGCTCGCACGTCGTGACCGTATTGCCGTCGGGTGCATTGACCACGACAATCCCTCGGCTTGTCGCAGCATCCAAATCAATGTTGTCCACCCCAACTCCTGCCCGACCGATGACTTGCAAACGAACGGCTGCCTCTATGATGCGCTTAGTCACTTTCGTTTGAGAACGGACGAGCAGCGCATCATAGGAATGAATGACAGAAATGAGCTCCTCTTCGCTCAGCCCCGTTATTTTGGCGACCTCCATATCTTCAGCACGAGTCAACTGCTGCAATCCAAAATCGCTTATTGGATCTGACACCAGAACTTTAAACATGATCTTCACTCCCTCTCTATGCGAAGACTGTACAATAGTGAATGCGGGTTTGTAGTCTGTATACCCATGCGTGTTTGAGAAACACAACGTCAGTTTATCAAAGTATGGTTTGTTTCTATATATCCAAAAACGATGTATTTGAGCAATCCATAAAACAGTGTTGATTCTCAAGTCCCATCATCCCTATCTCGAAGGTAGAAAAAAAAACAAGAATCACCAGGATTCCTGCGGTCTATTTTTGTTGGCTATGTTAAATTCTGTTAGATCAATCGATTTAGATTGTTATTCTTTTTCAAATCCATAATCTCGTTCGACCTTACAAACTCTCGTTTTATATCTGAGATACCAATCAGACATACCTTTTCTTTGAGCAATCAAATGTCGTTCGTTCTGCTTCCATTTTTGTATAGCTTCGAGAGATTCCCAATATGATACTGTAATACCTAAGCCCTCTCTGGCACTTTCTACGCCTAAAAATCCGGGTTGGACAGATGCAAGTTTAACCATTTCCTCTACCATTTCCGAATACCCTTTATCCTCATCAGTTCTTTCAGATGTAAAAATCACTGCGTAATAAGGTGCTTTTGGTGTTTGGGCAATTTCACTCATGACTTTCCTCCGTTAAAATAATTATTTGGGTGCGGTCCATCAAATATCAACAACAAAGTTTAACATAGCCTTTTTGTTATTAACGGGTTGCGTTCTCCTCCTGAATCGCTCCGGCAAACTTATCCAGCGCCTTCAGCAGCAAAGAGCGTGGACATGCAAGATTCACGCGCAAGTAACCGGCTCCTTGTTCGCCGAATAGGGACCCTTCGACGAAGGCGACGCCCGCCTTGTCGAACATGAGCTGTTTCAGCTCCGCAGGCTTGTCCGAGATCGCTGTACAGTCCAGCCATACCGTATACGTTCCTTCCGGCGACATCGCTTTCACCTGCGGCAAATGCTCCGTCACGTAGGCAAGCAGCGCATCGCGATTGCCCTCCAAATAGACGAGCAGTTGGTCCAGCCATTCGTCACCGTGCGTATAGCTTGCCTCGGTCGCGGTCAGGCCGAAGCACGACTCCATATGAATGGACAGCGTTTTGAGCGCCGTATTGTATTGGCGGCGAATATCTGCATTCGGGATGACGACGGCTGCCGCTTGCAAGCCCGCGAGATTGAACGTTTTGCTCGGCCCAATGCAGGTAATGGAGTGCTGAGCGCACGCCTCGGACAAGGAGGCATACGGTACGTGCTTATGCCCGGAGAAAACGAGATCGTGATGAATTTCGTCCGCGACGACAAGCAATCCATGCTTTGTGCAAATTTCCGCCACCTGCTCCAACTCCTCGCGCGTCCACACGCGTCCGCCCGGATTGTGCGGCGTACACAGCAGCAGCACTTTCGCCCCGGCCGCGGCCTGCTTTTCAAGCAGCTCGAAATTCATCTCGTATCGGCCGCCCCGAAGGATTAGCGGATTGTTCACAACCTCCCGCCCGTTCATTCGAATGACATCGTAGAACGGATAATAAACCGGCGATTGCAAAATAACGCCGTCCCCCGGCTGCGTGAACGTCTGCACCGCCAGACTAAGGGCAGGCACGACTCCCGGGCTGGATGAAAGCCAGTCTTGCTCGATTCTCCACCCATGGCGTCGCGACAGCCACCCGACAATCGCATCGTAATAGCTTTGCGGTCGCATCGTATATCCGTAAATGCCATGCTCCGCTCGATGTTTAATTGCCTCTACGACTTCCTTCGGGGGTTCGAAATCCATGTCCGCTATCCACAAAGGCAAAATATCGGATCGCCCGAACAGCTTCTCGGATTGATCCCACTTATAGGAGGCTGTCCCCGTCCGGTCGATGTGTTTGTCGAAATCGTATTTCATGCGTTTTCCTCCGATCCGTTTTATCCGCTGATTTCCTGTTCCACAGCATTGCATGGATGAAGAACACTATGCTAGTATATCAGTAGATGGATTGGTCACTAACATCCAAAAACCATTTATTCAAACAATCCAAAAAGCGCTAATTTCATTTCAATATGTAAAGGGGGGATCGAATTGCTGAAAGTAAACCGGGATGATAAAAGACCTCTATGGCAACAATTGCTCGATCAGGCAATCGCTCATATTAACAATGGCATCTGGAAGCCAGGGGAACTTCTAACACCTACTCGAGAGCTTGCTCAACAGTTGAGAGTGTCTCGTTCCACCATCCAAATTGTATATGACGAACTCCTAACCCGCGGTTATACGGTAACATCAGGCCGTGGGGGGACACGTGTCAATGATTGGATTCAGATCACTGATAAATCCGCTCCCTCACTAGATCCGCCACAGCTACCTGAGCTGCCTTTGCTGATCGAACAATCGCAACAATGGTTTAGAAGTAAGGATAACCAGGAATCGGTCATTGATTTTAGTCCCTATCAACCTTTTGTGGACACGCATTTGTTAAAAACGTGGCGCAAATCGTATTTGAATGCCTCTTCCCGATTCAATGTTTCTTCCTGGTTCTACGGGGATGCTTATGGCTTCGAGCCGTTACGCCGACAGATCCAACGTTATTTATCGCTAGAACGTGGGATTCATATTCAAACGAATCAAATCTTGCTAACATCCGGAGCTCAGCACAGTATTGATCTCATCGCACAAACCCTTTTGACTAAAGGCGATACCATAACCGTCGAGGACCCCGGCTATCCCGTTGCTTGGATGACGATGAAACACCGGCAAATGAAGGTTGCTCCTGTTCCTGTTGATGAGTACGGTCTTGTCGTAGAGAAGATACCCTCTGATGCGAAGCTCATACTTGTAACCCCTGCTCATCAGTGTGCCGTAGGTGTAATGTTATCAGAACCACGCAGACAGCAGCTTTTGCATAGAGCCGCTCAGCAACGTGCATGGATTGTCGAGGATGATTACGATAGTGAATTCCGGTATCGTGGAGACCCGATGCTCACTTTATTTAGCCAACTTCCACAAAATTGTCTCTATTTAATAAGTTTCTCGAAATTGACCATGCCGGGCATTCGCATATCCGCTATCATCGGCCCTGCCGAAGCGATTGCACAACTGGCTCGTGTGCAAGCCTTCACCTATCGCCACCTCCCGATCATGGAACAGTTGGCACTGGCACATTTCATCGAGCATGGGTATTTTATGCGCCATATGCGACGAGCCAGAAATATCTATAGACGCCGTCATGAAATCATGCAAAAGGCGATTATAGCCAGTGGTCTCGGAAACAAGTTCACGTTGCGAGGGATTGAGACCGGCCTGCATGTACTACTGGAAGCGGATGAATCGTTTGACGAGGATACGATGACCCTCCGGGCGCTTCAGGGCGGAGTTCGAGTACACCAACTTCAATCCTATTGTCTGGAGAGCAGACGCAAAGGGTGGGTATTAGGCTTTGCCAAGGTAGACGAAAGGCTTATCGTGGAAGGCATGTATCGATTGGCTGAAACCGTTTTGTAGCGTGTATAGGTAAGATCAATAAAAGAGCCGCCGTCTCTTCAAAAAGATTCGCGGCTCTTGACTTTCCCTATTGTTCCTATTAGTGATAATCACTATTTTCGTCTCCTTCCTGCTATGGACAAATGTTACCTTCAATCATTCTCCGTAACTGAGAGAACAGTCATGACTTCTCGCAGCGATCTCAAAAACTTATCGTTCTGTTCAGCACTTCCAACCGTTACTCTGATGTGGGTTGGAAAGCCTAGGGCGTGACCTCCCCGTACGATAACACCTTTCTTAAGCAACTCATCAAACATGGTTTTGGACGGGCGTTGTACATCAACCAAGATAAAGTTGCCATGCGGTTCGAAATAACGTAATCCCATATTGTCAAATTCTGAACGGAGTTGAATGATCCCTTCCCGATTGTGCATACGGCATCTCTCGACGAACGCCTGATCTTCCAGCGAAGCAAAGGCTGCTGCCTGTGCGAATCGACTCGTATTAAACGGTTCTCTGACCTGATTGATTGTACGGATCACATCAGGGTGTCCGATCCCGTATCCAATTCGCATGGAGGCCAGCCCATATATTTTCGAAAATGTCCGGAGTAGAACAAGATTAGGATAGTCCTTCAACAGACGAAGCCCATCCGGATAATCTTTATGCGTGACATAATCGGAATAGGCTTCGTCCACCACGACGAGCACATGCGGCGGAATCAGGCGCAAAAAGCGCTCCAATTCAGCATGACTAACCATCGTTCCCGTCGGATTATTGGGATTGCAAATCCAGACAATTTTGGTTCGCTCGCTCAGTCTTGACAGTATGCCATGGAGATCATGTTTCCCCTCTTTATTATGTGGGACCTCAATGCAGACTGCGTTTTCTATCTCCGAATTATGTTTGTATTGGGGAAAAGTGTGCGTCGACATGATCGTCTCATCCCCCGCAACCAAATAGGCACGAGCCACCATAAGAATCACCTCATCCGACCCTGCGCCTAAAATAATCTGATTGAGCTGAACATCGAGCATCTCAGCCAGCTTGAGCCGCAATGCACCAGCTTCGCCGTCTGGATAGTAATGGATGTTTTCCATTTCTACACGAATTGCCTCAATCGCACTTTGCGAGCAACCAAATGGATTTTCGTTAGAGGCTAGCTTGACCACCTCCGTCAAACCCAATTCATGCTTCACTTCTTCAATTGGTTTCCCCGGCTGGTATACAGGCAAATGTAGAACATTCATTTTCGGTTTCATCCGTCTCTCACCCTTTCTCGCTACTTCTTGATTCAAGAACCATTTGTAAAAAATAGGAGTGTAATGAAGTATCATCAGTCAATTCGGGATGAAAGGAGGTCGCTAGTAAAAGTCCTTGTCTTGCTGCTACAATTCGGTCATGATAGGTTGCTAAAACCTCGATACCAATGCCTACCTTTTGGATTAGAGGGGCTCGAATAAATACGGCCCGAACAGGTTGAGGGATACCTTTTATCGACAAAACGGTTTCGAAGCTTTCTTTCTGCCGTCCAAAGGCATTGCGGGATACTCTCATATTCATGAGAGAAAGATGAGCTTCCTCACCACTATCTATTTCATTGGCAAGTACAATCAGACCTGCGCAGGTACCAAATACAGGTTTTCCAGACATGGCAAACGATCGAATCTCCTCGATAAACCCATATTTCCTCATCATTTTCCCTATTGTTGTGCTTTCACCTCCAGGAATAATTATGCCATCAATACCGGTTAATTGTTCTTTTCGTTTAATGGCGATGCCAATTGCACCCACCTCACGAATCATGTTCAGATGCTCGTCCACTGCCCCTTGCAGTGCTAAAACGCCTATTTTCGTTTCCATAATGCCCCTCGTTCCTGCATGCTATTTATTTACTTGAAAATTGGAAATCTCGGATACAAGATCATAAATTGAGTATAATATCGAATTTATGATAAGACCATTCCGTTAATATTATAAAAACAATAGTTTTTTCCTATGACTCGAGCAAGCCTATCATTACGATAGGCAAATCATAATTGATGCGACTTGAAACCCTGTCATATAATGCTTCTTAAATCATTTTATAATCAAAGAAAAGTTGGCGATACTTATGGCAATTCAACGTTTATTTCATACGTTAACTGAACTGACATCTCATAAATGGTCCTCAAAGTTGATCGGGTCATTTACTAAAACAAGAGCCAGCCGCTGGCTTCTTCCCTGGTATTCGAGAGCGTACGGGATTCGTATCGAGGATGCGGAAAAGCCTTTGAAAGCTTATCAGTCATTAAATGAGTTTTTTATTCGACGTTTGAAGGACGGCCTTCGTCCGATTGATCAAAATAGCGCCGCGTTAGTCAGCCCCGTGGATGGTACCATTACCGGAATAGGTCGAATAGACGATAAAAGTGCAATCCATGTTAAAGGCCAGAATTATACTACGGACGAGTTGTTGGTTTCTGCTCCAGCCTTTAACAGATATCGTGGAGGTTTCTTTATTGTACTTTATTTGAGTCCATCTGATTATCATCGCGTTCACTCACCGGTTACTGGAACGATCATTGCGAAGAACCATATTTTAGGAAGAACGTATCCCGTAAACGAGTTTGGGTTAAAGCATATGAGCAAAGTATTAAGTCGTAACGAGCGACTGATCACCTATATGGGGCATCTATACGGCATTTTATCCATCGTTAAAGTCGGTGCAATGAACGTAAGCAGTATCAAGTATACGAACTCGCTCGCGACCCATCTCAATAAAGGGGATGAGCTTGCTTATTTTGAGTTCGGGTCAACCGTTGTTCTTTTCGTTGAGAACGGAGCCTTCGAATTTCTCAAAGATCTATGTTTAGGAAGCCAGGTACATGTAGGTGAACCACTAGGCTATTGGGGAGCACGCTTTCAGAACGCACAGAAAACGGACGTGTGCGACTAACAACGTACAGCGTCTAAATGACGAAATAAGGGTCATTGCAATGGTGCCCGCTCGACATAGTTCCAACACACCATAAGGTTGCATCAGTTCGACTATGGCTCTACAACTTTATTTACTGAGTCTAACACTTTATTTTTCAGTCTAAAACATTATTTTCTTCTGGCAGTCGTGGCCGGAATAAGCCGGTTCGCGGGTTTCATGCCAACACAGCGGAATCAACGAGGAACGTGGCGTCGCTGAATGAGCTAACCACTTCAACTGTGGCCGATCAGGTCTTTCGAATTCCCGGTTGATGATGCCTGCCTAGCCGCGAAAACCAAGACGGCAGCACCTATTGAAATAACTAAAAAAGAGACCACATGAATCATCATTCGGTAAGAATGTTGTTCGTGTGGTCTCCGTCTTTTGATCAGATGTAACATAACCCGACGGTGTGCGGCAGCGGAACCGGAAATAAGTCCGCAAGTGAACCGAGCTCCGTTGGCAATGACTGCTCACTTATGGAGGCGCAATCAAAGACCAACCTGACCAAATCCTGGTCTGATATAGCAACCGGCGGTTTGTCCCCCAATCTGTGCAGAAGCCAGCTGCTTTCATCCGTTTGCGTGAGGCGAAGCCCGGCCATGCTGCCCGGCCGCCGATTCTCGAGCCACGGGCGCAGCTGCGCGAGCAAGGCATCCCCGTCCATAATCTTGATCGTGCCCGAATGATTACTCAGCGTGAAGGGCACATCGAAACGTGAAAGCTGCTTGATCAGCGCCTGTTCATGCCACGGTACGGGAAAATCCAAGTACGACAAACCGAATCGCTCAACCGCTTCCGCAGCAAGCCGGGCAACAGCCGAGGGATCGCCCGCTTGTTCAATCACCAAGCCGGGCACCCCCTGCTCAATCGAAACGCCGACAACCACAAACGCCGTTACCGTTCCATACGTTTCCGCTACCAGCAACCGATGCGTCTGCTTTTTGTTGCTGGCGAACCCCTCTGCCTTAATTAGCGCTCCTAAATCGCGCGTGCTTAACTCGTAACGCACATTTCTGCTCGACGCTACACGCTGCAAAGCGAATAGATCCGTGGCCGACATGGCCCGAATGTGCGTCGTTTCGCCAAGCCCGCTGCGTAATAAGCCTGCTGCCGATTCCTCATCCAGCCTGTATCGGTGCATCCGCCCGAACGGCACGCATCCCGATTTCGCATATAACGATTTATTCCCGGATATCAGCAATAAAGAAGCGCCGGCTTGCCGAATGTGACGGTAGACTTGCTGCAAAATCGCGCTCGCATACCCTTGACCTCTTGCTTCCGGCAATGTGCATACAGATCCAAGCGAAAACGCTTGAATGCTCGCTTCGCCGATGCGAATGGTCCAAGGGACGATCCCCATGAAGGCGACCAGCGTACCCTCCTCATCAAATGCACCATAGGATTGATGCGCCTCCGACGAGGCAAAAATAAACGGATACGCCTTGCCCATCGAAGTTTGTTCCGCATCGCGGAACACCCCATCGACCAATGCAACGGCTTCTTGCACCTCGTCATCTGTTAACATGCGTACGGTTGCCATGGTCCAAACCTCCACAAGACGTAGTTCATTCGTCAGTTACGACCACACATAAATCTTGGATGACGATTGCTTATCCAGAAACAGTCTCCAGTCCAAATGTGTTTTCAGTATGGTTGACGGGTAATTCGAATTTACTTCCGGGGAAATGGTGTTGCTGATCGCTTCGACTTTCGCCTGATGCGGCACAACCGAGACGATGTGACGGCTCTTCAGGATTTGCTTGACCGTCATCGTAATCGCCTGCTTCGGCAAGTCATTAATTGTCGCAAACCATCCCTCATTGACCTGCTGCTGCTTGCAAGTCTCGTTCAGGTTGACGATCATGAACGATCTTCCGTATCGAAATCGGCCGGAGGATCGTTAAAGGCGACATGCGCATTCTCGCCAATTCCAATCAAAGCGAGATCGACAGGCGCTTTTGCCAGCTCCTCAATCAGGCGGTGCACATCCTCAGCCGGATCGACCTCTCCGTTTACAAGCCATGCCTGTTTAATCGTTCATGCTCTAGGAAACGTACCTTTAAATATTGGCGGAAGCTGGCCGGGTGTGATTCCGGAAAATCGATATATTCATCCAAATGAAACATTTCCCGGACAAATCCGCATTTTCAAAAAGATTGATTTGCATGTTACTGGCTTCCTCCCTATTTGAATTCGTCCAAGCGAACCATTCTTTTTTCTTTACGAGACCGCTCCGCCGCAAAACCCATCAGATGACTTTGCACGGATGCTTTAGCCGACGAGATCGAGCCATGATGCTGCTGCTCCTGGTGAGCGCGAACGATTTTGGCAAAATCGTTGACGAGCCGCTTATCCCCGCCGCCATGACCGACATGTCCTTCCGGGTCCACCAGCTTGATCAGCTCCTGCTTCCCACTGCCGAACAGGCGGATCTCAATCTCATTTGTCTCCATTGATGCCCGAATTTCACCTATCGTACCCATCAGCTTGAGCGTCCGGTTGCACTTTTCCGTGAAGGCGCTCATCGTGAAGACAGCAGTAACCTCGTTGTCAAATTCCATGGCGACGACCTGATGGTCGACCACATCGTTATCGCTTTGAAATACGCAGCGTCCGAACGGTCCTTCCTTCATCGCCTTGTAGCGCGCCTCGTAGCTTGAGTCTCGGCTGGCCGCTTCCGCTTTCCAGCCGCCATTCTCAATGAGGTACGTATCGGGAGCGTAATACACGCATGTATCGGCTACCGGGCAGCCGTCTATACAAAACTTGGGCGCTCCCGGCGGCGCATTTTCCGGACGGAAATACGACAGATGCCCATACGAGGATACACTTGTGCATGTTCCGCCGGCGAACCATTGAATCAGGTCCAGATCATGACAGGACTTAGCCAAAATCATCGGACTCGATCTGTCCTCGCTGTTGAAATAGCCGCGAACATAACTGTGCGCCTGATGCCAGTATCCGACATTCTCATTGTGCTGGATAGACATGAGACGGCCAATCCGGCCCTCGTCAAGCAATTGCTTGATCGTCTGAAAGAAAGGCGAATAACGCAGCACGTGGCAGATGGTTAACAAAAGGCCTTTTTCCGCCGCCAATCGTTCCATCTCGATACACTCCTGCCAGCTTGGGGACATCGGCTTCTCTAGCAGAACATGGTAGCCCGCCTCCAAAGCTTTCATCACCGGCTCGAAATGATCGCGGTCCCTCGTACAAATAAAGACGACATCGGATTGACGGGGCTGGGCAAACAGTTCATCCCAGCTTTCATAACACTTGTCTTCCGCAATACCAAATGTGTCGCGGGCCCGGTTTCGCTTGAACTCGTCGGGCTCAGCTACCGCTACCAGCCTCATCTCCTGTTGACGTTTATGGGCGTATCCGCTGTAAATCATGCCGCGCAATCCGGCTCCTACCAGCGTTATCGTAATCGGTGTAGTCATTGTTGATCACCCTTTCTCCGAAGTTCAGGCAAGTCGAGATATTGAAGAATTCCCGGGATTACGAAGCTCATACTATCTTCGGTCTCATATTCCCGCGCCTTGACCCTATCTGTTATGCTGCCGTCAAATGCATCATCGATTGCCGGGACTTCTATTCGGTCATCGAGAACAGAAGCCAATTGAACATATAGACCATGACGGCCAACCGTATAAAACTCGATTACAGCGTCATGACATTCATCGAGCTCCCGAATTACATCGGCGCAACGGATGATATCATACGTGCGGATCGCCGCCAAGCTGTCGCCGAGCCAGAGCAGATCATCCGTCAGCTTATGCATGACGCCGAACAGTCGACGAGCCGGTTTGCCGTAGATCAGATACGGCTCGTGCGGACCTGTTCCCGAGCCGTTTACTACTAGCACACATTTCCCAAGCGCGCATGTTTCCTTAGTCCAGGACCAATGCTGCCGAAGATTGCCTATGCCGCCCGCCCATACGGCAACGACCACCGTCTTAACTTCCCCGGCTTCGCTGTCGCATGAGCGAAATAAATACCCGCTGTTCATCAGATCGGGCTGGGACCACCATAGTACATACCCGACGTGCAAATCGTCGGCTACGCCTATCTCCACACAGCGAGGATTCAGCTCGCACCGCTCCCGAGAGGACACCTGCTGATTTTCAAAGAAATCGATTTCTTTTTCTTATCATACCACATATCTTTCGTTTTGGCTGTATTCGCTTTCATCAACAGCTAACGTGGTTGGCGAAATACCATTTTCCCCGATACAACGGTTTCTATTACCGTTACTGCCCCCTCATGATCCTGATCGCATCGGAACAAAGTCAGATGAGCCGGACGGCCGATCTCTATCCGTCCCAGCGAGGAAAGCCCCATCACCTGAGCCGGCCTGAGCGTTGCCGCTTCCACAGCTTCCGGCAGCTTCATATATCCGTATAACGAAGCGCACAAGCGATCTCCATATCGAGCGAAGCCGCCGATCAGGCTTTGATAACGCCCCGGCGCCATTCCGCCAAACTGGGTACAGTCGCTGACGAAAATCGTTTTTTCCCGTTTCGCCCTCGTCATCGCCTTCAGTACGCTCGGGCTCAAATGATGTCCATCCGGAATAAATGTTGCCCAGAGACGGTCATCGGCGAGCTGCGTCCAGATGTAGTTCGGATGGCGGGGCAGCATCGTCTGGGAGCCATTGCCCAAATGCGTGGAGAGCTTGGCTCCGGCGCGCACGGCCTGGTCAAGCTCAGCTTCGGTTGCAGCCGTATGCCCAATGGCGACGACCACGCCTTGCTCCGTTAATTTTTCGAGAAAAGAAATGGCACCCGGACGTTCAGGCGCAAGCGTAACCATCGTAATGAGTCCGCCCGCAGCCTCCTGAAAGCGCTGGAATTCATCCCAGCTTGGATTACGGGTATGTTCTTACGGGTGCACCCCCCTGCTGCCGTCTACGCCGGACAAGTAGGGACCTTCCATATGAATGCCGATGATTGAATCGCTTGCATACTGACTTGAATGGCAGTATGCGGACAGCGCAGCGAACGCTTGACGCATGCGTTCATGGTACCCTTTCCATGGATAGCAAATTAATAGAAATCGATTTCTTTTAGTATAACACTCTGTTTTGTATAATGCTACATGTCAGGCAAAAAAAGAAATTTCACCGAAGCGCGAAAGCTTCGGACGGGCGTACCGATCTTTGGGAAGAAGTCAGCCAAGCCGCTTCTCATTCGCCGGGGAGATTCGCCCGAGGTGCCGGAATCAAGCAACATATACCGGGCATTCTTCCTGAGGCTGCAGGAAGAGTGCAAGGCTCACACCAGCTAATCTTTGGCCGGCTTGTTTCCGACAGAACTGCGTTCAAGTAGCCGGGGCTGCAGGACAATATCAAACGGCGTAGTGTCTCCCCCCCTTATTTTTTTCGCTTCCGCTACGAACGGCTCAAGATTCGCTTCCTTCATAGCATCCTCATAACCTTTGAAAATGCTCTTGCGGCTGGGCCTGTCCAGCTTGGAAGTTGCGTATCCGATTCGGGTATGCCCCTTTTCCAGCAGGTGCCTCGTGGCCATATACCCGCCTTTCCGATAATCGAACTTAATCTGGGAAACATGTTCCTCTTCAATCACCTGATCGATGGCAATGACGTTTAATCCCATCTTGATGCAGTTGCCGAGCATGGCTTTATCAGGAGCAATCGAAGAAATGATCAAACCCTTGATCTGCCTCTCCATGACGGCCCGGATATATTCATCCTCAAGTGCCGGGTCCTGCAAAGTGTTGCATGTAATCACGGTATAGTTGTTTTCCCGGGCCACTTCTTCAATTCCGAAAACAATCGAAGAGTAAAAAGGATTGATGATGGAATGATAACCCCGATCGTAGTTGTTGCGTTTGTCTTTAATTGTTTCCCCAGTGAATTGGGAATATAGTTGTACTCCTCGGCAATGCGCCGAATTTTATCCTGCAAAGATTTGCTGACCGGATAGTTGCTATTGCTAAGCACGCGAGAAACCGTAGCGGGAGAAACTTTCGCCAGCGCAGCTCACGCTCGAACTGAGCGATATCGCCAATGTAATCGATGCCCTTCTGAAACTCGCCGCAAAAACGTGGCGCCGGCCTGGACCTGCGAAAACCATAAATTAAAGTGCCAATTAATAAACTTTCGATTGCCTGAACATATTCTCCGGCAAAAATTAAACCGGTTCCCCATCCGGCGAATATGGCTGTTAATATTTTCAAAATCACTCCCTCATTCTTATCTAACCATCCCATAGTCTAGAACTCCCTACTCTTCTTCTAAAATTAATAATCAACAAATTCAATAACATTTTCTTGATAGTCTGAATTGAGCCTTCTATGCGTGGGTACAGGAGACATGCTTGTGCGATCATGACCGCAAAGAGTAGTGTCATGCTGCCAAGCAGCGTCCGCCCCGGCCTCCACAACGGCGATGACATCCGATAGCTCGGGCGTGATGTAAATATCCGATCCCTGTACCCTGCGTTTGTTCAGCCCGATCACCGGAACGTCCACGGTCCGCTTGATCGGGTGGATATCCCGCGCTCCGTTGGCGCGAATGCCGACGGCGCCCCCCATGACCGCCGCCTTTGCCATCATCGCCATCATTGTATAGCCGTACAGCGGCTCCCCAAGAAGAGCCTGACAGGAGACGATCAAGCCTTTGCCGGGATAAAAATAGGTCATTTGCCTTCCCCCTTCAGAATCTGGTTCCGCATCGCTTCGCCAATACACGTTGCGTACAGCCGGTGTCCTTCCGCGGTCGGGTGGACGCCGTCATCGGACCCGCTGTTTGCGCGCGTACGCAACAGGTCGGCCACCTCCCCGCCACGCTCCACGTACCGCTCCCAGCAGCGAGCGACATCGGCAAGGGCCGCGCCGACGGAACCCGCTACTCGGCGCACCGCTTCATTGTAAGCGTCGATCCACGCTTGAGCGCCTGCCGGGCGCACATACCACTCCCGAGGGTGGCGGCTGTAGTAATAATGCTCGCCGTCCCCCTCGAGAATCGGATGAATCGTGCACAGCACAGGAACGATCCGTACCGCAAGCAGCTTCCCGCAGATGAGCGCGAGATTGCGTTCGAATGCCGGCAGCTGAACTTTCGCCGTATTCGCCGCCACGGCCGTATGATCGTTCATGCCGAACGCGACGACGCATACGTCCGGCCGCCGGTCGAGCACGTCGCGTTCGAAGCGTGACAGCCCCTGCGCGCTCGTATTGCCGGGTACGCCGGCGTTGACGGCTTCCGCCGCCCATTGCACCGCCAAGCGGGACAAATAAGCGTCTTCCGCGGCAACGAACAACCCTGCCGTTATACTGTCGCCGAATCCGGCAATTTTCATCGCTGTTCTACTCCCATTCGTGATTGTAATGCGGCCGCAGCCGCTCTTCCAGCAGCCCCATCAGCAAGCCAGAGGCGACTTCCGCCACGGTCCAGCCCGATTCGATCGACCATGGCCCCCAGCCGGAATCGGCGGGCGAGCCGAATACTTCCCGTCTGTCGGCGTCGAATGCCCGGGCCCAGGCTCCGTCAAGCGCCGGATCGGCGCTATGCAGCTGCGCGGATATGAAAAATCGTGCGCTGCTTTCCCACAAGCTTTTGAACATCGGATCTCCCGTCACGTAATAAGCTTGAATGTAAGCGGAAGGCAGCCAATTGTTCGAATACAGCAAATCGACGACAGGGTCGCCGTTGCGCGCAAGCAGCGAGCTTTCCCCCTGGCCGACCGCATGCCGCATCGCCGCCCGGTAGCCTTCATCCCACTCGATATAAGCGCCGGAAGGATGGCGGAACGTCTGCAGATCTGCCGTGACCCGGTAAAGCCACTCCTTATGCACCCGCTCCCCCGTCACCCAGTACAGCCAGGCGAGCGGCATAATCAATCGGCAATACTCCTGCGTCTGGCTCTGCTCCCGTCTCGTATCGGGGTATGCGGCCATCATCGTCGTCAGGCCGCGAACCGCGGTATCGCGGAACGACTGCTCGCCGGTCAGCTTGTATGCGAGCAGCAGCGCAGCGTGATAGTAGGCGTTGTAATGCGCGCTGGGCAAATTTCCGGGCGCGCTGGCAAGCCGTTCGATCGCTGCCGCGTCGAGCCGGCTGTTAACGGTGCGGAACACCCGCGTACCATCGGTGCCGGTCGTCCGAACGAGAAACCGCAGCGCTGTCGCGATGTCCGCCAGATGCTCGTCACTGTCCATATACAGGCATTTCAGCAGCTGCGGGATGACCGCCCGGGCAACGTCGTCCTGGTAACACACGCCCCACGCCTCCTCCGTCCAGCGCATCATGCCATGCCAGCATTCGTCGTCCCGGCATACGTACTGCTCGTACAGATGGTCCTGCAAGTTGCCAGCAATCCGCAAACTGCGGCTATCGGACGTCAGCAGATGGTGCAGCATGTACGGCAGCGCAATTTCGCCGATGCAATCGACCCGATGTATTGTACTCATCCGCTGCGTGCCGTCCGCGTACACCTCGGACGCCGGACCTTCCAGCGCGCCATTTCGCCCTTCGGCGCTGACAACGCCCGAACGCTCGAACCAGCCGAGCGCCCGGCGCGCACAAGCCTCCACCTGCGGCAGCAGCGCTTCTTGCTCGTCGCAGGCGCGCGTGGCGTACACGAACGACAGACCGTCCGTTTGGACCGTTGCGCCGAGCAGCCAGCCGAGCACGAACGCCGCCAGTTTCACAGCCGTCGCCTGCGGTGCCATCCTTGCTTGGATGAAATTGCAAAACCGGAACGAAGCGATCAATAGCCGGTCGTCCGGATAGTCGAACCAGAGCGCCCGCCCGGATACGTCCGTGAGCAGCTCCGCCGTCAGTTCTACGTGGTCGTGCGCATGCTGCCGCACGTATTGCAGCAGCGGGCGGGCATGGCTGCACGACACGGCGTAAGGCCTGGCCCGCATCCCGCACTGATCGTCGAGAAGCATGCCGTCTTCCAGCCCGTCGATCGCGCTTCCCGCGCTTACTACCAGCCGATCGTACCGCGTGATTTCCGGCTGCGCGCAATAGACGTGTCCGATGCTGCCGACGTATTCGGCGAACACTTTGGCGCCCCGCCGCATCGCCGCTTCGACTTTGTTGCGCACAGCGGCCGGCAGCAGCAGCGGCTGCGCGTCCGTGCCGCCGAGCAGCGCGACGGCGTCGAACGCAACGAGCTGTTCCGCCGCTGCTTCGTCGGGTCCCATCACGACAACCTCGGCATGCTGCCGCTGCAGCAGCCGCAGCAAATCGCTGCCTCCGGCAGTAATGACTGCCACTTTCGGTTTTTCCATATATGCCTCCATGTCCGCGTGTATTGCCGTTCGTGCTTTCCAAGCGGCTGGGATCGACTCCTCGTGCCTCGCGGGTTTAATCCGCGAGTTGGTGCAGCTTGGCGTCGTCCAGATAGATGTCGTCGCATTCGTCTACGGCAACGACGAATTGCGCGTCCACGACAGCTTTCCCGTTCACGGTCGCCGGGACGACGTCCAACAGTCCGATGGACGACCATTGTCCCGCCGTAGCGGCCAAGTCAACCCGGACCGTCTGCAGCGAGGCAAGCCGGTTGCCGGACGCATCCCGCAGCTGAAGCAGCAATTGGATATTGCCGGTTGACGTGCCTACCGGCGTATAGTAATAGATTTGAGCGGCAGTCAACCCGGCTTGGACAGGGATGACCTGAATCGTGCCTCCGCGTTTGGCGCCGGCAATTAAACCCGTTACCCGCTGGCTGGCGCTTCCGCTGTACGCCGTTCCGGTTACTCGTGCAACCGTTCCCGTCCCTTCGATCCACGGCGCCCACGAATCGGCGGTCGTCGTCCCCGACTCAAACGACGGGTTCTGCATGAGGTTCGTTGCCGCTCCTTGCTGCGCCACCTGCAGCAATCGTGCGAAGTTGCGTATATTGGAAGGCGTGCCGGCATTCGCGAGCGCATATACGGCATCGGTCACCGTGCCACCCGACGGTTCGTTCGCTGCCAAATAACCGGCCAAGTCGGCGAATTCGAACCCGTTCCAGCCGGTCCAATCGATGCTCGGCTTCAGCACCATGCGCAGCGCCGGCTCGCTGTCGAACGCGGTCATCAGCGCATGTCGCGACGCGGCATCCTGCAGCCGGACGTCAATCGACGTCTGCAGATCGTCCAGCAGATCAAGCGCTTCCGCTTCGGTCGCGACCGGATCGGTTTTGCGCGGGAAGCTGTCCACCGTCAACGCATAATAATCGAACGCTTGATGCAAGATGTTGGCGCGCGCCTGCTGCGCGGGACTTGCTGCCTTGGCGACGACATTATCCAGCAGCTGCTTGCTATGCGCCATGTCCTGCTCGGTGACAAGATTCAGATACGAAGCGTTCACGAAATCGAGATACACGTTCGTTTTTCGCTTCTCGAACCAAGCCGATCCTTTAATACGTTCCGTCCAGAACGCTTCCCACCAATCGTAATATGCCAGCAAATCAGGGGCCGCCGCCGGTCCGACTGCCCGTTCCGCCCATTCCTGCAGCAGCAGGTCTACGTCCTGGTCGGGATTCCACAACAGCTTGGCGAGTAGCCACGCCTTCGGACCGTCGCCGGCATTTTGATACATTTCGGTATAGCTGCCTGCTACGCTGCTGTCATGCGCATATTGCAAATTGTCGGCCATAATGTGGTTGAACGTGCGCGGCAGCAAGTAAAGCGAACCGTACATGTAGTCGTACCAGCCAAGTTGATCCGCCACTGTCTTCCAAGCGTCCATGTTCAGCTGTTCGTCCGTTTTGATAGTGTCGTCGATCCATGCCATCCGATCCTTTGTGATGAACGGAACCACACGAGCATTAAGCGGAAAGGAAGGCGGATCGGCAACCTCGCGGTAGGCGAGAAGTCCGAACCACTTGTCCGGATAGTCCAGCAGCACCTGCCCGACGACATCGTTCACCCACGCATAGTACAGATCCGACATATCGGCGAATCCCATCGAGTTCTTAGGCGTAGACGGAGTCGCCTCGCAAAATCCGCCCGCATCGTTTACCCCGAGCGAATATGATGTCGCGTTCGGATTGACGGCAAAATAAGCTTTGATGCCATTTACGGCCGCGTCGACGGTTCCCGGCACCGAGAAGCATGGCTGCCAACCGGAGCGAACGCCGGCTGCGGGCGGACTGCCATTCGGATAATATTCCGGATGCGTCACGCCATAATCCTCCACTTTGAACAGCTGATGCAGGTTTTCCTGGAATTCGAGTGTCCGGTTATAGAGCCCTTGCAGCTTGTTCTCCTGCGCCCACAGATTGAGCGCTTGCGTCGTTCCTCCCGCATCTGGAGAGCCGTAAGCGGGACTGATCAGCCGGTTGGCAAAAGCGGGTTGCTCGCGCACGTCGTCCGCGGGCACCGATAAACCCGTCAACTGCGGCACGTCCTCGCCGCTCGGTCCGGGCATCAGCCAGCGTACCCCGACATAGCGCTCGAGGAAATCGGATACGCCGTTTAACGTACCCCAGTTGGTGGGCCCGATGATAACGATATTGCTTCCGTCCGGGTGGATCAGGAACCCTTGGCTGTCGAGATTCGCAAGCCACGCGTCGACATGCGCATCGCCAGCCGCCGGCTTCATCCCTACGTAAATCCGCGTATACCCGGCATAAGTTGCGGCGCTTGCCAGAAGCCCCTGCTCGGTCATCACCGGCAATTCGACGCCCGTCGCTTTGCGCACGTATTCTACGAGCCGGTCTCCGCCCGTATTCGCGAACTGCTCGAAGCCGCCGTTCTTCAGCGGCAGGCTGACATTGCCCGCGTCCGTGAAGGATACGTCGTCGAAGTAGACGCTCCGCATCCCGGCCGTGTCGCAGTATAGTCGGATGGCGGCAAATGCCGTTCCCGCCGGGGCCGTCTTCGTCATCGCGTCCGTTTTCCATAGGCCGGAATCGCCGACGGTCATTGCATATTGGGTCAACAACGTCAGGGACGCGTCGTAAAATCGCAGGTACACGGTCGGCTTCGTGCCCGTTGCCAAGTAAGTAGCCAGGCTGACCGTGTAATTGTGACCGGACGTTGCCGCCACATTGTCGCTTTGCATGGCATACGCGCGGTTGTCGTTGTCGTTGATATACAAGCTGTAGGCGCCGCTATAGCTGACGGCGTTGCTCGCGGTGATATTCGCCTTGGTCGCAACCGCCTGCCAGCCTGGCACGTTCGAACCGTTTCCCGCCGGATTCGGAGGCACAAGTACGACCGCTTGCGCTTGCCCGCCGACAGCGACGGGAAGCGAGCTGTCCGTATAAGTCGCCGTCGTGACGGGAGCGCCGGAAGATATCGTGGGTAACGCAGCACGTTCTGCAGCAACCGGCACGGGAGACGATAGCGTCGGGAACAGCGAAAACAGAAGCAGGAGACATATCCAGGCAGCAATGAGCTTACGGTACGCTCTTCTCATCGTGAATCACACCTTTCCGTTGTTGGTTAACACTCGATTGCGTTTTCCGGCTCTCTTGCATGCCGCGATTACGTCACGACCTCCTTCTTTCGCGCTTCTCGATCCTTCCTGCGCTAATACCGCCTGATCGTATACGCGCACGGTTCAGCGCATGCCACGACGAAAGTATCGGAACGCAAATCGTAGTCCACCGCCGCCATCCGGTCGAGCGAGTCAAGCACGACAGAGAATCGTTTCGTCATTACGTAGCCGCCTACGACCAGCCGCCCTTGCGGCGGCAGCCCGACCGGCTGGCGGTGGTCCAGCCGGTTGAGGTCGCTAGCGGCGAATATCGCCGCAAGCTGTTCGTCCGACGCGCCATCCCAATGATGCTTGGCGCCGACGCCGGGAAGCTCGTCATAACGGACGAGCGCCCCCTTCCCAAGCTGCTTCGCCCGCTGCACAAGCTGCCGCGAATGGATCGCCGGCACCCGGCTGTCGCTGTCGCCATGTGCCAAATAGATCGGCGTGTGCAAATTATCCAGCAGATGCAGCCCACTGCGCGCTCGGTAAGCGTCGCGATTATGCGTCGGCGCGCAGCCGATCCACGGCTCCATGTCGTCGCGAAATTCGCCGACAGTATCGTTCTCGTACCAGTGCGCGTAGTCGGAGATGCCGCAAAACGCCGTCGCCGCAGCGAAATAATCGGGGAATTTGCCGACGATCGCCAGCGCGTTGCCTCCTCCGCCGCTTCCGCTCTCGAAATACACGACATCCGGGTCGAGGATATATTCGGCATAATGCTTCTTGGCATACTCGATGGCGTCGACGACATCGAGCAGTTCCCAGCCGTTGCAATCCGCCGCGCCGCCGGAGTACGCTCTCCCCCGCATGTCGACTTCGATACGTAAGTATCGGTTCGCCGGGTCCGGAGCTTCCATCGGCTCGTAACGCGACAGACTGGCGTGCCAGCCATGCGTTCCCGCCACGATATAGGACGGCCGCTCCGGCTTCACGATGCGCGCAGCCAAGATCAATCCGGGGTCCCGGGACGATTCGTAATAAATGAGATCGCAGAACGGCGAATGCTTTGCCTCCCGCACAACGATCCGTTTGCCTGAACGATCGAAATCATCGTAAGACGCGTAAGCCACGTCAGTCCTCCTTTGTCGGTACCGGCCGGGAATGCGACTGCCCGTTCATGCTGCGTCGGCTCCGGCCTCCGAGATATATTTACCCTGGCGTAAACGACCACTCCAGCTCGATGCCTTGCAGCATGAGCAGCTGCTGAAACTCGCCGAGCAAGCCGGCATCATGCAGCACATCGCGCGGCTTCGCCTGCTTGTCGAGGCAGTAGGCGGCCAGCAAGCCGGCTGCCTCGCCAATATTCCATTCGACCGGATGCAGCCGGTAACAACCGTTCGTTATATGCGTCGTGCCGATATTTTTGCATGCCGGAAGCATATTGTTCAGACGAACTGGAATGAGGCTGCCAAGCGGAATTTGGAACGGAAACGGAGATACGTGAATATAATTGCGGTTGCCGGTGCTCGGGTGCAAATCCATCGCATAGAAACCGATTCCGACGGAGTCCGCGAACTTCTCCGCCCGGCCGTCGGCGCGGCAAGCTCTGGCGATATGCTGCTCGAGCACGGTAAACTCGGCGCAGATTCGTCTCGATTCGCGAATATAAGGATACTTGGCCAATCCGTCCTCGGTGCCGAACACGTCCTTGCGCAGCCGCAAGCCCGGATACCCGGCTTGGCCGCCCGCGCGCGGCGCTTCCGTCTGCAGCCAATACAGAAGAGACAGGCTCAATTGTTTGGCACCGCGCAGATGGCGCTCCTTCTCTTCCGCGGACACGTCGATGATCGGCCCGACGAAGTAATCGTTTTGCGGCCAGTTGACGATCGTCATATCGCCGGCGTACGCGCCGGGCGCGAAGTTGGCCGCGTCAATAATCCGGCGGTACGCAAACAGCGGGAAATCGTCCCCTTCCGGGAACAGCGTATATCGACGAGGCGCAAGCGTCACCACATGCGGACCGGTCCAATCCAAATACGGCCCCGGCCAAAAATCGGGACGGTACCGGCGCCAATCGTCGTAATCGTCCGGCTTCGCGATCGTATGGTCTTCCCCCGGCATGTAATCCATCGCGAAGCAATACGTGATCGCCTGCATATCCGCCGGATCGGCGGCGCCCGCAAGCGCATGAGGCTCGCCCGTCCGATCGCGCGCTTCCGCTCCCGTTACGTATTCCGCGCCGGCAAGCGGCAGGAGATCCCCGCAATCCGTCGCATCCAACACATACGGGGCCGCAATGGCCGTGCGGGCGCCCGACTCGAGGCAGCGCACAGTGACGGAGCGGACTGTGTCGCCATCCGTTTCCGCCCGCTCCGCCGTGTGCTTGAGCAGGATAATCAGCCGGCCGCTATGCACGTAAGGCGCGAGCATCTCCTGCAGCACCGCCGTCGCCGTTCGCGGCTCATGGCTGATGCGGCTGACCAGCGCGTTGCCCGGGTTCAAATGCGCTTCGGCCCGCGCATTCGCAGTAAGCGGAAAACGCGTACGATAATAGCTGCGAACGCCGTTGCGAAATTGCCTGTAGCTGCGTGTGCAGCCGAATTGCTCGATCCACCGGTGCTCGTCGGGCGGCACGCCCTGGCTGCTCGCCTGGCCGCCGATCCAGTCCGTTTCCTCGGTCATGACGACCGTTTTGCCGAGCCGGGCTGCCGCAAGCGCTGCGGCGCACCCGCCGAAACTGCCGCCGACGATCAGGACGTCGGCTTTTCTTTCTTGTATCATTCAGCATAACCTCCGGTTGTTCGCGTTTGCCTCCCGGGTCCTACCCTTTTACGGACCCCAATGTCGCGCCTTCCATAATCCACCGCTGGAAGAAGACGAACGCCGCAACCGACGGAATCATCGCGATCAGTACGCCCGCGAACATCGTCACCCAATCCGCCGTGTAGCTCATCAGTTGATTCGCCTGATACATGTTGACACCGATCGTATATTTCTTCGGATCGCTCAAGTAAATGAACGGCGCCAGGAAATTGTTGTACAGGGACATGAACTTAAAAATGGCGACGGTGACGATCCCCGGCGTGGAGAGCGGCAGTATGATGCGGAAGAACACCTGAAACAGCGTCGCTCCGTCCATGAAGGCGCTCTCCTCCAGTTCCTTCGGCAGCGACCGCAGGAAACCGCCGAGCAGCATCAGGAAGAAGACGCTCTCCCCCAGGCTGTCCAAGACGACAAGTCCCGTAAGGCTGTTCGTCAAGTGCAGATCGCGCATCAGCACGTATTGCGGAATGAGCGCATTGATGCCCGGCAGGAACAACGACAGCATGATGACGCCCCAGAGCAGCTTGCGGCCCTTGAATTCGAGGCGGGTAAGCGTATAGGCGTTCAGCGTAGTCAGAAACAAGCCGATGATGAGGCTCAGTCCCACATAATACAAGGTGTTCAGCATCGCAGCGCCGATTTGGTATTTCGTCCAGGCTTCAGCATAATTGCCCCAATGAAGCGTATCCGGCAGCGACCATACGTTTTGGAAAAATTCCCGGTTCGTTTTGAGCGATTCATAGAATACCCATATGAGTGGGAACAAGATCGTGACGGACCACGCGATGAGCGCAATCCACCACAGGATGTCCGGCCAGGACCGCTTTTCTCGCAAGTCGGGTTCCTCCTCTACATGCCCTGACGGGCTCAACCCATTTGAAAATAGTTGCTTGTCAGTATTCCACTTGCCGATCGGGAACGAACTTGTCGAGCAGCAGCTTCGAGACGACGAGCACGACAAACATGAACATTCCTACCGCCGAAGCGTATCCGTAATTGTGATACTCGGTGCCGAAAGCAAGATTGAACATATACAGCCCGATGACGTCGGTCGAACCGGCCGGTCCGCCGTTGGTCAGGATGAGCGTCTTCTCAAAGCCTTTCAATGCGCCGAGCATCAGGAACAGGATGCCGATGCGAACGATCGGCATGATCAGCGGAATTGTGATCCGGAACAGCCGCTGCATATGATTGGCGCCTTCCAGAACGGCCGATTCGTACAGCGACTTCGGAATGGTCAGCATCGCATTAGTGAAGATGATGACATAGAAGCCGACGCCGGCCCACACATAAGGCGGAATGATCGCCCACAGCGCGGTGCGGATGTCGCCGAGCCAATAGAACGTCCCGATCGGTACGCCAACCAGCCGCAGGAAGGAGTTCAGCAGTCCGAAGCTCCCGTCATAGACGAACGCCCACAGCAAAGCGACGACGACCGACGACAGCACGTTCGGGAAGAAGAACAGCACCTTGAACAGCTGCGAGCCCCGATACGATTTATGCGTCAAAATATAGGCAAGCAGCAGCGAAATGAAAATGACCAGCATCGGTATCGCAACCATATAGACAGCATTATGCGAAAGCGCCCGCCACATATATTTATCCTCGAACATCCGGGTGTAGTTAAGCATCCCGACGAATTTCGGTTGGCCGATGCCGTTCCAATCCAGCAGCGAATAATAGACGGACAGGACGTTGGGGTATAGCGCAAACAGCAGATATCCGCCGAACGCTGGCGTCACCGATAGCAGGATAAAGATCCATTTTTGCGTTTGCCCCTTATTGATCGATCGTGTGCGCCGAGAAACCCGGATTTCGTTTGATGACGCTGTCTGATTCAATCCAAACCTCTCCTTTCCGGGCATCTACTTCTGATTGGCCATCGCCTTCTTCAGCAGTTCCTCCGCCTCCTGCAGCTTCGGCTGCGGATCCTGCTTGCCTTCCGTAATTTGCGTCACCGATTCGTTGATGACTTTGACCGCCTGGGCGTAAGCCGGGTCGGTCAAAGTCACAAGCGTAAACCCGCTTTCGCCTCTCACCTTGTTCGTTTTGATGTACTCCAGAAACGCTTTCGGAGCGCTTTGCAGCTTATCCGCGCGCGCCTTGTTCTCAATGTAGTCCTTGCGGATCGGCAGCATGCCGCCCTTCTCCGCGATCATCTGCTGAATATCCATGTTCCACGTCCAGACGTTGAATTCTTTGGCCCACTTCTTGTTCAGCTCGGGTTTGGCCGCCCAAATGTAATGCATGCCGCCACCCGCGGACAAGCGCATCCACTTCGTATCGTCAGGCTTGTTGGTCATCGGCACGATCATGAAGCCCCAGACGAAGTCGGCAGGCGTCGATTCTTTCATTTCATTGCCGACCCATACGCCGGTGGACACGAGCGCCGCCTTGCCTTGCAGCACTTGCATTTGCGACTGCGTATGATTCAAAGCGGCTACGCCCGACGGGAAAAATCCTTTTTGGCCAAGCTCGTAAATTTTGTTCCAGCGCTCGATATTTTCCGGAGAGGTGTAGTACGGCGAACTAAAATGACGGAAGTTGTCCTGGACTGTACTTAACGTGCCGTTCGCTTCGGCGATTTCGAACAGCTTGTGCGGTCCGGACAGCCCTCCTTCCAAATAACTGGGGTATATGCCTGGATAGGTGATCGGAATGATGCCCTTCGCCTTGATATCCTCCAGCAGCTTGACGAATTCGTCCCATGTTTTCGGATTTTGATTCCAGCCGTTCTTCTCGAACAGCTTCTTGTCGAAGAACAGGCCGGAGCCCGTCGCGGAATTCGGAAACACATAGCTGGTGTTCATCATCCGGGGAGCCCCTTCGAACTGCCCTTCTGTCGCGAGTTCCTTCAGCGTCTCCCCGCTGCCGTCGTACGTTTTGCGGTCCCACAGATCGTCCTGCGGCTCAAGCTTGCCCATCTGGGCCAAGGAAATGAGGTTCGCCGGGCTGCCCGAGAACATGTCGAACATGTCGCCGTCATTGTTGGCCGCAACTTTGGTATTGATAATTTCGGCGATTTTCGGCGAGTACGTCACTTCGAAACTGACATTCGGAAACTTCTGCTTGAACGTATCCATCGCGTAGTCGAACCATTCCCGCCCCATGCCGGATTCGAAAAATCCGACCTTCAGCGTCACTTTCTGATCTTTCGGCAAGCCGTTCTCAGCGTATACGTTCGTTTGCGGCGCCGTCCCCGACGGAGACGGACTGCCCGTATTTGCCTGCGAATCGTTCTGCGCCTTGGCGCACGCCATCGACCCCGCGGATAGCATGGCGAGCATCAGTGCGACAGCGACAGACTTCCACTTTCTCTTCAACATGGACCCTCCTTGATTGCGATTGATTTGTCACGCTGCAAAAGTACCACGAGCTCCGGCAATCCGTAAATGATCGATTTTCTCACCACATAGATGATATTTGACAAGAACGCCCCGCCGCTGCCCCAATACGGTGTAAGCGTACGGGACTAATCGGCGGGGCGCGAGTACCACGAGCTCCGGCAATCCGTAAATGATTGATTTTCTCACCACATAGACGATATTTGACAAGAACGCCCCGCCGCTGCCCCGATGCGGTGTAAACGTACGGGACTAATCGGCGGGGCGCGAGAACGGCGATAAGCGATTTTTGAACTCCGCCTACCATTTTCGGGCGAGTCCGGCGATTTATCCCATATCTTTGCGATAATTACCCGGCGTATTGCCCGTTGCTTTCTTAAACACGCGGATGAATGTGAGCGTTTGCCCGTAGCCCACGGCAGCCGCAATGTCGCCGACCGTCGCTTCGCTTTCCTTAAGAAGCTCAATCGCCCGGTCGATTCTGACCCGAGCGACATAATCGTTGAACTTCTCGCCGAACTCATCCTTGAACAATCGGCTCAAGTAGCTCGCGCTTACCCCGAATTCCCCGCTCAAATGGGCGAGCGACAACTCCGAATTCGCATAATTGTCGGCAATGTACCGCTTCACCTGGTGAATAAGCGGGTGGCGATTGCGTCTTTCCCGCACATTCCGCATTCGCTGGTCCGCATCGACGAGAACTTCGCGGAAGCCCGTCAGCATGTCGTGCACCGTTTCCCGTTGTTCGACGATGGCGTTTAACCGCTCATGCACGCCGCCATTCCAGATGTCCTGGAATTCGACTGGCAGCTCCAGCAGCTCTTTGTGCAGGTGGTAGATCAAATAATTCAGCAGGCTGGTGGCGTCGCCGCGCGCGAACAGACGCTGGACGATCGTCGCATGCAGCTCGCCGAAATGCGCCTCCCATTCCTTGTCGCCCGAACGGAACGATTGGCAGAGCGCCCGGATCGTATGCAGCTGCCGGAACATTTCGCCAGGCGGCATGGAGGCGAGGTCATCCGGCCCGATCAGCCGATTCGTGCCCAGCGACGATTTGTAATCGAGCCCTTCTTCCGCCTCCTGATATGAAACGGCCACATGCTCGACGAGCTGTTGCCGCGAACCGATGCCGATCGTGACGGTGTATGGCAGATGCTGCTCGACCCATTGCCGCAATGTTTCGAATACGGGCGTTTCCTCCCAGTCCTCCGGCACTCCCGCCTTCAGCATGCAGACGACGGCGAGGCGCTGCGAAGCGACCCATTCCGACCACACATCGACCGGTTCGGGCTCGGTTATTTCCTGCACCACGACGCTCAGCACATGCTTCAGCAAATATTGATCGCTGCGGCCATACTCCGCAACGAAGCCGGAATAGCCGTCCAGCTCGACAATAACGACGCTATACCCGGCCGGCACGCCGTCCACGCCGAACTGCTCGAGTTCCTGTTGCCAGGACGCCCCCTTCCCCGCAGGGACGCCCTCGAGCATCGTCCGCAAAACATGCCGCTTGCGGTAGGCGAGGTTCTGCTCGCTTCGCTCCTGCAGCATGTCGGAGCGGTCGAGCAAGTCCTCGATCGCCGTCTCGATCAGCCGCAGCTCGTCGCCTTTGTGGGATAGCGGCAGCTCGTGCCGCTTCTGCCGGGCGTACTCGTCGATGCGGCTTACGATCGTCCGGATCGGCCGGTAATTGCGGCGCGTCACATAGACGAGCCATACGATCCCGAGCGCGATAATCGAAAACCCGAAGAAGATCCAAACATAGAACAATGAGGATACCCAGTCGACGATATTCGCCTTGTAAATGCCGCTGCGCACCGTCCACCCCGTATAATCGGACGTGACGCTGGACCATTCTTTGCCTGCGTTGGCCCCTCTGCCGGACGGGGTCCCCGCAACCGCCGACGGTGCGTTCGAGGCGATGACGTTGCCGTCTTGGCCGACCAGCTCAACGTAATTGAGCTTCGAATCGGCCATGTTGCCGATCAATTCGCTCAGTCGGCGAACGTTCACATTGACCACCATCAGGCTCCGATCGAGCAGATTTGCGAACTTGACCAAGCTGACCACGTCCTCCGGCTTGCTTTCCGGCCGTTCGCGATACGCATGCGCAGCCTCCCACCGGTACGGAGCCGTGCTCGTAATATGCGCTCCGATGAACGTTTTGTCGCCGAATTTATCGATATCGGCCAGCATCGCAGGCGTCAGCACCGCCTGTCCGACGACCCGGTACAAGTAGATCGAGCCGATCAACCGGTTGTCGTTCATCATCCGCTGCAAAGCTGATACCGCTTCGTAATCGGTATATTGACCGAGCGGCACCCGCTCGGTCGTAAAAAATGCTTTTACCCGGCCGTTCCCCGTAATTTCTCGGATCATCGTCTCGTCGATCCCGCGCAGCGCATTGTCGACCGCTTGCATGACGCTTTGCGACAACAGCTCATTCGCTTTCACTGCGGACCGCTTGGACATTTCGCTTAGCGTCAAGTAAGTGATGAGCAGCAAGCTCAGACTGATCACGAAGAACACCGGCAAATAGGACAGAAGCAGACGATGAAACCAATTTCGCCGCATAAGTTCCTCCATGAACCGCGTTTATTCTGAAATTTTACATGTCCGCAGGCGCCCTGTAAACCTGAACTTTCGGGACTGACTTTTTTGAGGGAGGATAAAACCATATAAACAGAGAAATGTGGCCTTTCCAGGGAACAAGCCAAAAGTCGCAATTTCACTGGTAAAGGTGGTTTTGAAAGGAATTTTCAAAAAAATGTAGAACACCTCCTACATAACCTTTACATAGGAGGTGTTTTCAGTGGGTAGACCATGGCTTGGACAGCTACTCACCTATGTTTCTACAGTATATGGAATTGGCGAAAAAATCAATCTAGCGAAAGACGAAAAAAAGAAGCCCCAGATCATGGCGGTGGAAGAACTTCGGATTCAAGCTGTGACCTTGGATACGCCGCTGTTCAGTTTGCTGGAATGATGGAATGTCGACACATGTCGGAAAAGGGAGTTATATGACTTGGCGTAGGGGCTTGCTGCCATACGATTGTTCCAGTCATGCTTATGAGGGCGATGATCAGGTTTTGATATGTCGATTGGTTCACATTTTTGTCGCCGTTCCCTTTCCCGAAGCAAACCTCCACAAAATTGGAAACAAAAGCCGAAACTTCTGTGTAAACAATGACGGTTTCTTTTGCCGGGAAAACGTATTAACATAGAACTTGACGCACTCGAAGGAAGGAGCGCCAGCCTTGAAACCGACGGTGAAATTTATGTTTATGCTGGGGCCGGTTGCAGCCGCTCTCCTGTGGCTTGTCTTGGCTCGCTCGTTCGGCTTGTGGCCGCTCGGGCCGGGTGAGCCGTCCCCGACTCTCGGAGGCGCCGATACGCGGTTGCAGCTGCATTTATTCATCGGCGCGCCGCCCGGGACAAGCTTGCCGCTACCGGCGGACGATTTCGTGCGGCAAACGATCGAAGCCAAGTTCAACGTCGAACTGCGGATAACCGCAATGCCCGCCGGCGCCGACTATGAGCTCAAGCTCGCTTCGCTGCTGGCGTCGAACGATCCGCCCGATATGTGGCTGAGCTATGAGCGCGACGGCGGCGCCTCTTACGCACTCAATAACGCGCTGGCCGATATGACGCTGTTCGTATCGCCTGCCGCGATGCCGGACTATTTTCGATACTGGATGACGGAGACGGAGCTGCGGCAATACCAGTTCCATAACAAATTCGTCCGCGCGCCGCTTCCGTACGACAAGAAGTCGTACCGGACCTACTATATCCGCAAAGACTGGCTGGACCGGCTCGGACTCGCCGTACCGTCGAATTACGACGACTACGTGAACGTATTGCGCGCCTTCACCTTCGGAGACCCGGACGGCAACGGACGCAACGATACCTACGGCTTTACCGCAGCCGGCGCGGGAGAGAGCATCACGACCGATTGGCCGGAATATGTCAAGAACGGGCTGCTGTATCCAGACTATTATGCGGATGGGCAACTCGTGGATATGCAGATGGACGCCCGCGTCGGGAAAGTGGTGGACGATATATTGAAAATAACGCAGGAGGGGCTGGCCGATCCGGACTGGTTCTTGAATCGAAATGCCGACGCATTGGAGAAGGCGGTGCAAGGCAAGGTCGGCGTCATCCTCGGCGATACGGCGGACTTCGCTGCCGACGCCAATCCCGACAGTCTGCAATCGCGCAGCAGGGCGATCGATCCAAACGCGAACTGGATGCCGTTCAACCCGTTCGGCGACAATCCGTTGCGGGCCGCGGTCGGCCCAGGCTACCCGTTCGTCTTCTCCAATGAAGTATCAGGCCGCAATCCGGAGAAGCTGAAACGGATTGCCGCCATTCTCGATTGGCTGTGCGGCCCGGAGGGTTACCTGCTGTCCCACTACGGCATCGAAGGGAAGCATTATTCACGGGACGGCGATACTGTCACTTTAATGCCCGAGGCGATCGCGCACGATATCGGACAGAAGGGGAATTTCCTTGCGATCTGGAGCTTCTTCACGCCGAACGACCCAGGTCCGCTCGGCGTGAAGGTCGTCGATCCGCGACAAACGGAGCGTGACCGGACAATTGGCCGTATACTCGCGTCCATTCCGGTATACGAAAGCGTCGGCACGACACTGACGCCCCCGTTCGGCATCAACGCGGAAACGATGCGCGCCCGGCAAAATGAATTGCAGGTCAAAATGATGTTCGGCGATAAGTCGGGCGCCAATTGGCCGGTGTACCGCAAGCAAATTTTGGAGATGTACAACGGGAGCCTCATTTTCAAGCAATATGAAAATGAGATCAGGAGCGCCAAAGGGCTGCCGGCTCTGCCATAACGAAAGTCCGCGGCTCCGTTCCGGCGCTTGCCGCGCAACTCGCGGTTGCGATATGGAAGTTCGTTATCTGTCGGGTTGTTACCCCCAATTGTCCGGGAGCGATGAAGGATGGAAATTTATCAGGAACCGATTCATTACCAGAATCAAGCGCTATGCATAAAAGTATGGGAATTTACGGCGAACGCGCACGTTCCCGTTACGCCCCTTCATGACATGCGATGGCATTATCATAAAGAAATCGAATTCATCAGCGACCGGCATGCTGTTCGTCGAATATGTCAATCGCAAGCGAATCGCCAAAGCGGAGCAGTTGCTCGTCACGACCCGGGACAGCGTCACAGAGATCGCCTTGGCTGTCGGGATCGGGAATATGGCGCATTTCTACGAGTTGTTCAAACGGTATAACCGTTGTACGCCCAAACAATTTTTGCACAAGATGGGGGTTGCCGGTGATGTTTGACAGATGGCCGGCCCAGGGGGAACTGCCTAAACCCGGGTAAGCTTATCCGGGTTTCGTACAATGTAGATTCCGGCAAACTTTCCGCGTCGGAGTTGTATACATATAGTTTGCCACGATTTCGCCTCCCGAACGGAGTACGATACCGGTCTCGCCGTTCAGAGGGGCAGACTCGAAGCGAAGATTCCCCTGAAGGCTTTATGAACTCGAACCCGCCGAGCAGGAATCGGCCCACGTGATCGCGCGTTCGTATCGGACGCGTCGCCGCGATTACTTGTCCGCGCCCGTCGGAGACGAGCATGACGTCTTCGGTCAGCAGCGACAGCACATGATCGACGTTGCCTTGCTCGAGGGATGTAAGGAACCGGCCAACCCATTCCAATTCGGCCGCTTCGGCCGCAATCGTCTCTTCCTCGGAAATTCCCATCTTGCTTCTTGCCCGGCTCATCAGCTTCTCTTACAATCGCCAATGCTGTATACGCCCGGCGCCCCTTGGACGCGATAACATTCATCCACCAGTACCTGGCGCAAGCCCATACTGCGAAGAGCCGGATTCGGGATCAGACCGATCGTCCATATGCATAGGGAGGCCGCCAGACGATGGCCATTGTCGAGCGTTACCGTTCCCGCTTCCTCCCGCATCGCCTTGCGATTGTGAAGCACTGTTACTCCGCATTCGCCGAGCATCTGATCCAGCTTCCGCCCCACTTTCGCCGGTCCTTCCGGGAAGAGCCGTTCCTGTGCATTCAGCAAATAGACGGAGATATCGGACGAATTCAGCCCTAGCGCCACTGCTTCCTTCCGCATAGCGCGCGCCAGCTCGACGGACGTCTCAATGCCGCTGATGCCCGCTCCCGCAACCGCGATTGTCATCAGCCGCTTTCGTTCCTCAGGGTTCGTCTCGCCAACAACCTTCCGCAGATTGGCATGCCAGCGTTCCCGGATGCCTGCCGCGGCTTGCGGCTCGGTCAAGGCGATGCCGCCCTGATCGGGATCCGGTCGCCGAATGATGCTACCGACCGCCACGACTAGAAGGTCATAACGAATTCGGGCATCCTTTCCTTGCGCATCCGTATATCGAATCTGTTTCTCTTCGCTATCCACGGATGTAACCGTACCTTGCACCAATTCAATAAGGTTTTATACTATATTTTTTTTATCCACCCATCATAAGTATACAGTTCGCCCGCAAGACCATCGCTTAAATTAGGACAGTACTATACTGGGTCCGATAAATCGCATTTTGATTATCGTCGTACACGGTCGTCTTCGTGACATTTCCGTGAGCATCCAAACCGGTATTCGCGGTATGGGGGCATTTCAATAGTATGTGCCGCAAATCATTTTCCAGGTAATGAAAAACCACATGGAGTTGTTACACTCGCACGTGGCCAAAAACTTTAATCATATGGGTACCGCCAACAAAACGCGGAAAACGAACGCTAAGCAAATATAATGGGTATCATTTTAGAAACAAATTCCCGCCAGGTAGCCAGCATACTGCGGATCGGGAACAGCCGCGACGCTCTCCTGCCGTAATTATGATCTAGCGCTGGCTTCATTCTCTCTGTCACCCTTGACAACGGCAACTTTGTAAGCCATATTTGCGTTATTTGATTAGGGGGTATTCCGAGGAGGTGTTAGATTACAATGAGGTTGTTTTTTCTTTTGGCTGCAAGCCTGCTCGCAGGCTGTACTTCAAAGGCCGGCTCTGATCCGTCCCCTTCCGCTGCTAATGGAGCCAGCCAAGAGGACAGCAACAAAAAAGAAGCGGAACGTATCCAACGGCTGGATGCAGAAAAAAATCCAAACCCAACTGATGCCAGCCCCCAGCCTGTTCCCCTGACGGAAAGAGATACATTAGATGGATCTGAAAAAGGACCCCGCGCAACTCGATAGCGTCCAGGCGGTGCAGCCCCCTTTTCCCTTTCCAAAAAGCCACCCAGACATCCAGGAGCGCCGCGGCGACCACGGCCCGGATTGAGATACGCGTAGCAGCCATCGGCAGAAAATAGTGAGTATCGACAATCCCTAAAGGTATTGTTTTAATAAACGTTTATAATGATTTCTACACCTTTTAAAACAAACGGGAGTTGATTATGCGAACACATACGAGAAAGTACGGGTATGCAAGGGTATCCTCCAAAGATCAGAATGAAGACCGGCAATTAACCGTATTACGGGAACAGGGTATTCCAGAGGAATACATTTTTGTAGACAAGATTAGCGGCAAAAATTTTGACCGTCCAGAATATCAGCTCCTGAAGCGTGTACTTCGAGAAGGCGACACCGTATTTGTTAAATCGATCAACAGGTTTGGGCGTAACAAGCGAGAAATTTCAAAACAATGGCAATGGCTGATTGATCAACGTTGGCAAAATAATGAGCTGTCCGCTGTGGAGTTTATGAAGAAACTTGGCCTGAAGAAGAACACATTCTATAAGATCATGAAGGAATATGAACAGGTCGCCGCGGCAACCAATTCGTAATATGGTACAATGTGTAAAAAGGAGAGGATTTCATGAAGAGTACAGGTATCGTTCGTCTTGTAGATGAGTTGGGACGTATAGTGCTTCCGATGGAACTGCGGCGCACATTGGGCATAGACATTGGTGATTCGATGGAGTTTTTTGTAGATGATGCGAGCCGGAAAATTCTGATCCGGAAATACCGCGGAGGAACATGCTATTTTTGTTCATCTAGCGAACAACTTGTCTACTTTAAAGAAAAGCTTGTATGTGGGAGATGTTGGAGTGAGCTGACCGGAGAGAAACGACGAAAAGTCCAAATACCGGGAGGATAATAGATTCATGGAGGCGAAGCGTGTCCAAAAATGGGACAAGGCAGCCTCGTATTAAATCCGTCCAAAATTAACGGGATATGTTCCGCGGCTACAGTCCCATTGATTCGCACTGTAACCTTATAAGGTCAACTGGCATTCTTCCGGAACACCCAGGGCAGACAGGAGCTAAAAAGAGCACCCCTGAAGGGGCGGCCTGTATCAATCTGTATGCAATTTTCATATTCAATCAATTCCTCAATCATCTTATCCAGTCCTTCATGACTTGAAGGTTGTTCAAAGCAGAAATGAATTGCTGACGCTTAGTCATTCAACAATCCCATTGCTTTAGCTGTGGGAGTGTCAATTGTACTTTCTTAATGCTTCATTAAATATATTCGCTAGCTTTTCATCGAATTTACCTTTATTACCTTGATCTGAAGGTTTTGTATAATGTCACCTTGATTACCTGTAACAGGCACTTTGCCATAAAGTACACCTTGAATAATATATACATTTGGATGGGTTGTACTTTCTCTTAGGAAAAAGCAAGTATTCTTCATTTTCATTCATGAGTTGATAACCTGCGGTACTGTAAACCACTTTTCCTTCAAGGGCTGCATTCTCTTGAACGATAATTGTATCTCCTTCATTAAACTTTCCTAAACCATTTCGATATAATTTATCAACCTTAAAGTTCGAAATCGTTCTGTAATCAGTAATAGTACCTTCTTCTCGTTTAAGAATCGTTTCTTTAACTCCTGTTTTAATTTGAATTATTGATGACTATTCCTATAGTAATCAAGATAAGTAACCCAACAATTATGGGAAGATAGATTCTAGGATTCTTTAAGGTCATGTACTCACCCTCCAATTTATCTTCATGATTGAGTCCTAAAGTGTGCCCAAATTCATGTGCAGCTGTTTCCTTCATCCTAGCCGTTTCCAACTTCTTAAATCTTGGAATATTAATTCTAATAGTAGATGTATCGTATTCACAAGCCCAGCAGGTAATCACTGACTGTAATTCATGGTATCTGCATAGAAACCTCCAAGATCAGTTGTACTAGCAAACCATTTTACAGCTGCGTTTGTAGAGCTGGTAGTCTGAGATGTTCCAACGTATGGAGAACTATTCCAAGCTGTAGACCCATGCACAGCATGGGAGGTGTAACCAGTTTGTGTAACGGAGTCACTTATATAGTATGACAAGGATTTATTTTCATTGTCCCCCCAATCCCCCCCATTTTAACATAGGCATTTGAAATTGAAAGAGGAAAACAAACAGCGATAAGAATGACTAACCCACATTCCACATGAATAAAATGGAAATTTCGAATTATTTTTTGTTGGAATCTGGAAGAGGGATCTCCGATTAGACGCGAATATCTTACTATTCGTGATTAATCGGGGGATCAAGACAATGGAAGTGGAATCCGGTGCATTCGGATCAGTTGGAAGCCCTGCAAACGCAAACGATGCAGCGGCAGATCGACAAGGAGCTAGGCTTGTGAGCAAGCAGCTCGAGAAGCTGCACGCCGCCTGTTTTGCGTGCGAGAATGATGCGCGCCAAGCGATCGACGCGTTCCAGAAGCAGCAGAAATGGAAATGGCACACGTGCGATTATGCCGTGCAAGCGGAGACGACCGTGCTTCCCCGCACCAAACGGGGCAGGCCGAAGGCCGATGAGTTGCCCCAGACAGAGATCCGCTGGATGATCACGACAGCAGACGTCCGCCTGCGCGATGAGACCGTACTCGACAAGACGCAGAAGCTGGGCATGTTTGTGCTCATGACGAGCCACGCGCAAGACGCGCTGTAGCGCCAAGGTACTCGACACGTACAAAGGACAAGCGGCCGAGAAGATCTTAAAAATTTCAAGCTCATATATAAACCAAATGGCAGCAAATCCTTGTATTACAAAGGTTTTGATGCCATCTGGTTGTCTCGTTTTGATGTTATAAACAGTCTCAAACTATCTTATAATCAGTCTCAATTTACGTTATAACTAACAGCAGCCTTCAGTATTTTATAGGTTCCAAGCACAAGATTGTTGAAATAGCCTTGGTCGCCATCCCCAATGGAGCTGTGTTCGGAACAATCCAGGGATATGAATGCCACGTCCGCTTTGGCAACGGTATGACAATCCCTAAGATCGCCATTAAACAGTTTAGTTTCAGTACTTCTGCACAGTCTTCTTGAATTTATACCTCTTGAACGGCCGTATAGTACTTCGAATCGACGAAAAGCGACGCGCTAATTCCCGCTCCCGAGCATACCGTTAGCAGTCGAATACGTTCGTCTGCAGGCGGTTCAAAGGTCTCGCTTTCGAAAAGGCGAAAACGAAGCGGGCGAACAACGACCTGCGAATAGTCGCCGTGGCGATACACGTTGATTTCGATCTTTTCTTGAATGCATAAAATGGATGAATACTTGGCGCCACAAGTATCAACCAATGGCCGCGGTGCACCGCTGATGCGATTCACTCTTGAAGAAACACTGACCGCATGGATATTGTCCTGTTCTTCGAAGGTCTGATTTTGAACGACGATTTGCTTATTATCCTCGTCGATTCGAACAAAGAGATCAGCGCCTGGCTGAAAGCCAGCTGTTTCGCATACGATATGCTGGAGCCAAAGGCGCGGCGCGTCATGCTTTTTGCTCACCGTATAAACTTTTTGCAGAACCAATTGACCTTTTTCCATAGTTTGAATGCCCTCATCGACGGATCGGGGAAGCCCCCGATGTCGCATGGGGACTTCCTCCTTCCGATTATGAGATCAATCTATACGAGACGGCTATGATTAAACGCACGAATAGCTCTACGAATGATCACCGGGTTACCTAGGGTCCGCTCAGGTCAGACCGTGTCCATTTCGCTGGCGCTTACAGCAGACGGCGATGCTCAGCCAGCCGGTGTCGTGGTTCCCTCAGGCCAGCCCGTGTCCAAGCCGCAATATTTTCCCTGCAAACGCAAAAAGACCAAGCAAAATCAGCTTCTGCTCAGCCTTTTTTTGATGATGTAATTGACATACTCTCAGGGGACAGACGTAACTTGCGTTCGTTGCCGGAGGGCCGCCAAGCCGCCGGTTCACGAAATTCACATCATACGGTTTTCACAAGTACCAGCCACACTCTCACTATAACAGCAATCCGCCCCGATGCGTTTGACCTCAATACTCATTTCATTGCACTATATGTTCACTTTATAATATCCTGCTATAATAGCCATAAAGATATTGGTTATGGAGGTAGGCCGTTTATGACGAAGTACTTGGATGATATGATCAGTCCAATCCCCATTCGCATGGAGCGCTTGACGGTGGATCCCTCCCTGCTTCGCATAAAAGGGCTCTCGATCATCGAATTCGGCCATTTGCCCAAACGTAAGCTTCGTCACAAAAGCGTATCCAACAATCATTGGGCTTTCACATACATTGTCCGCGGCCGTGGCATCTATCGCGCAGGCGACGGCGCCGTGCAGCGGCTTGAGCCCGGGAGCGTATTCTGGGAATGGCCAGGGACAAGCTTCGGCTATGGCCCGGATGAAGGGACGGACTGGGACGAGTTCTATGTCTCCTTTCAAGGGCCGCGCGTTCAAGAGTGGCTGGATTGCGATTTGCTGCAGCCTGAGCAGGTTTTCAGAATCGGCGTGAACAACGCCTGGATCCGAAAAATCGAAACGATCGGGGATTTTATCGAGAGCGGTCTCCCGGACAATGCGGATCGCGCCTCCTTGCTGCTTGAGGCTTTGATCTATGATTTTTGCATCGCCAATGAAGACAGCAGAGCGGGCAGCCGGCCGGGACGCAAGCCCGAGCAGGTGCTGCGTATTTTGGAAGGAATTTCCGATACGCTGTATCAGCCGTGGGATGAAAGGCAGTTCCTTGAGCGCCATCATATTTCCCGCTCGACGCTGCGCCGGGTCGTCAGGCAAAATACAGGTTACTCATTGAATGAATATGTCAACCGTTTAAAAATCAACGAAGCGAAAAAGCTGCTGCGGCTTACCGACCTGCAAATTCAACATATCGCCCAAATGATCGGCTATGAGGACAACGCCTATTTCGCCCGCTTGTTCAAAAAATATTCCGGCATTTCCGCGAACGCTTACCGCGCCAACAGCGAAGAAATAAGAAGCTAACGCTCCCACCATCCCATAAAAAGAAGGCTGCCTCAGTTATACAATAACTGATCAGGCAGCCTTTCCTTTCCGGCATTTTAAATCCTCTTCAACCTGAAGCTGAAGGCATAGGTGCGGGTGTGCAGCACATAGGCAGCATAAATACAAGAATCCGGTCTTTCCATAGAAAAAAAGAGCGATCAAATCGCTCTCTCCGGTACCGGAACGGGAACACCCGACAGGCTGCGATGCATCCAAATGGCCGCCTGCGAACCGTCCCCCATAGCTATAGATACCTGCTCAGAATGCGCCACCACATCGCCTGCGGCCCAAAGATGAAGCACGTTCGTCATTTTTGTGCGGGCATCCGCTAAAATATGATTGTTCTCATGCAAGCTCGCGCCAAGCTGGCGCCCAAGCTCTGAACGCACCTGATTGCCGCCAAAGGCGATAAAGCCTTTTTCCACCTCGTACACGGTTCCGCTCAGCATAACAACTTCACTCAGCTCGCTATTTTTCTCCGTCAGCCGGCTGACCGGAGCAGCAAAATATTCAATCTTGTTCGCTTGCAGGCGTTCCAGCAGCTGCTTGCTTACCTCGGTTTGCTCGTGATTGATATAAGTCAGGGTCCGCGGCGTCCAATAAGCGATCGTCAAGGCCATTTCCGCCCCTACATCGCCTGCGCCAAGCACGATTGTCCTTTTGCCGTTAACCTCGTAGCCGTCGCAATCCGGACATACATAAATGCTGCGGCCCAAACAAGGCAGCAAGCCCGGGAGCTGCGGCATGCGGTCCACAACGCCTGTCGACAGCAACAGACGCTTTGCCTGCACCGCTTGGCCGCTTTCCATCCATAATTGAAAGCCTTCCGCTAGCCGCTCCGCCCGTTCGGCCCGCGCCTGTACGAACACGACCCCCGTCTTTTCGGCCTGTAGCCTTCCTTTTTCCCGCAGCTCTTGGCCGCTCACCCCATCCGGGTAACCAAGCAAATTGTTATACTTGCGGCACAGCACCGAACGACCATCGCCGGCATCGATCACTAACGTTTTCCGCCGAAACCGTCCCAGCTGGATTGCGGCCTGCAGCCCGGCGATCCCCCCGCCAACTATGACACAATCATATTGCTCCATCGTTAAACCTGCCATATCGTATAGTCACCTTTCACTTCATCTTTCAACTTTCAACCTTCCTCCTATCTATTATGATGCTTTCTTTAAGCGGCTAAACGCGGGGTGAGAACATAATACCTGCATGAGAAAGGCAGTCCTTTCCTCTCGACCGAAATTTATAGTATGCTAAAACATAAGGGAGGAGAGGAATTTATGGTCAAAAAACTGATCGTTGGCGACGCAACGAATGAACTGGACACTACGCGCCGCATTCTGGAACGCTTGCCGGAGGAACATATGGCATGGAAGCCGCACGAGAAATCGATGACGCTTGGCGGGCTGGCCACGCACTTGATCAACCTGCTGAACTGGCAAATCGCAATTTTTCAATACCCGGAGTTCGATCTTTCGACCGTGCCGCTGCGGCGGGACGCTTTGGAAAGACGCGCAGACGTTCTTGAGGAGTTCGACGCGAACGTCAGCAAGCTGAAAGAGCTGATCGCCGAATGCGACGAGAAAACACTCGGCGAGGAATGGACGTTGCGCCACGGCGACCATATCATCCTCCGCGAGCCGCGGGCGATTGCGCTCCGCTCCTTCGGAATAAGCCACATGGTTCACCACCGGGCACAGCTCGGGGTATACTTGCGTCTTCTCGATATTCCAGTGCCGGGCATCTACGGCCCCTCGGCCGACGAGCAAGCCCAATAAAGTAAGTTTCTCGATCCGATACGCGCCAAACAGTCGCAGGGTACCGGCATGACCGCCAGTACGCTGCGACTTTTTTTATTGTCGTCGAATATACGCTTGCAATCTTCAAAGGCGAAAAACGATATGGTATAACGAATGTCAAATCCCGGTTACGGCTAACGAACCTGACAATCCTTATTCGGCTCAAAATGGGGCTGTGTGGGCTGTAACGAATCTACCGATCGTTATTCACCGAAAATCGGCCGATTCCCCGCCTTCTTTCCATCAATAGCGTGTCTGAGGTTCGTTACACGCGGAGCAAGCCGATTTTTCGGTCAATAGCGTGTTTCAGGTTCGTTAGCCCTAATCGTGTGCTTCTAACCAACTGAAAAGCAGATTGTTGATTCTTATGCGGGTAAAAAATCCGTTTTTCCCCATCTTCCTTGCAAAAGGGTGTATGATAGATTTATTAACATCGTATGCGGCAGCGCTCATCGTTCAGTCAAAAGGAGTGAAACAGAAATGATTTTTTCATGGAAACGGAATCTAATTGTGCTGTGGATCGGGGTCTTTTTTTGCAGCACGGCTTATTCCGTATCGATCCCCTTTATGCCGATTTTTCTGAGTACAGATCTTGGCATCACTGATCATCTTGAGCTATGGTCGGGCTTCGCCTTTGGTATTACCTTTCTTGCCAGCGCCCTGATCTCCCCCTTCTGGGGCTCTCTAGCCGATAAATATGGACGCAAGCCGATGCTCATTCGTTCCGGCTACAGCCTGGCGGCCTTGTATGCATTGACCTATTTTATTCACGATCCTTACTTGTTCCTGCTGCTCCGCATTTTTCAAGGATTGTTAGCCGGCTACGTACCTGCATCGATCGCCCTAGTAGCAACCAATACGCCGGAAGAAAAATCAGGCTATGCTCTTGGCATTATGGCCACAGCCGGAGCAACTGGAGGGATTGTGGGCCCGCTTATCGGAGGCACTGTGAGCCATCTGTGGGGCAATCGGGAAGCCTTTTTGTTTTCCGCCGCCATCGTACTGATCTCCGCCCTGATCGCCACTTGGCTCGTACAGGAGCAAAGCTTCAACCGTTCCGCCAAGCGGTCGCCGATTCGCGAGGATTTGCGGCTTGCCTTCTCCAATCGGCAGTTTGTTACGCTGCTGGCTCTAGTCTCACTCGGCACATTCTCTGTGATGATACTGGAGCCGCTGCTTACCGTGTACGTCATGAAACTTGGCGTTCAGCAAGGGGAAGCTTCGTTGAAATCGGGCATCATTTTTTCCGCAGTCGGTATTGCCACCTTGCTGGCGGCGCCGCGTTGGGGCAAGATCGGTAACAAAATCGGCTTCTCCAAGGTACTGTTTATCGGCTTGCTCGGCGGCGGCATTGGCAATCTGCTGCAATTTTTCGTCACACATTATGTCCAGTTCGGCATATTGCGGTTTGTGTACGGCTTGTTCTTTGCCGGTGTCTACCCGTCCTTGAATGCGCTAATTGTCAAAATGACCGATCCTTCCTTCCGCGGGCGAGCGTTCAGCCTTAACCAGTCGGCCACCCAGCTTGCGACCATGCTCGGCCCGATCATTGGCGGCATGCTCGGCGGCTGGATTCCGATTCGCTGGGTCTTTCTTATTAACGGCACAATGCTGCTTATTGCCGCCGTACTGATCAAAAGAAAGCGGCTCGATGAGACCGTTGCTCGGCAGTCGTCTCAGCTTGGCGGCTAAAATAGGCGCTGCGCCTCGATCCCCTTTCCACCTACCAATTTGCTTCCAAAAAAGTTAAACTGATAGCAGATTGCAATTCAACTAATCTCGTCAATGACAGGGGGCGTTCCAAATGTATCGTGTCGCGGTAATTGGAGCAGGAATAATATCGGGAAGCCATCTGGCGGCATTAGCAACCATGGAGCAGTGCCAGGCTGCAGCGGTTGCCGATCTTGATCCCGGCAAGGCGCAAGTAATGGCGGAGACCTACGGCATCCCGGCTTACACGGATTACAAGCAAATGATTCAAGAAGTCAAACCTGATATTGCAGTCATTACTTTGCCGCATTTCTTGCACCTTGAAGCTGCCGTCTACTGCGCTCAGCAAGGCTGCCATCTGCTGCTGGAAAAGCCGATGGCGCTGAATACACAGCAATGCGATGAAATTATAGCAGCAGCTAGCAAGCATAATGTCCGGCTTATGGTAGCCCACACGCAGCACTATTTGCCCGTCAACCTGCAAGCCAAAAAATTGCTCGCCCGGCATAATCTCGGTGAACTCGTCATGATCCAAGAAGTGCGGCACAAATATTATTTCAACGCAGAACGGCCGCAATGGTTTCTGGAAAAGGACAAGTCCGGCGGCGGCATTATTATGAATCTTGGCTCGCATTCTGTCGATAAAATCCAGTGGCTGACAGGCGCCGCTGTCACCAAAGTGAAAGCCGGCTTAAGCTTCCATGGCGGGCGCGGGGATGTAGAAGGCAGCGGCTTGATCTACATGGAGACGTCGCTTGGCGTCCCGGTAACGATCTGCCAATCCGGCTATCCGGGTGCAGCGCGCGAGGAGACCGAATTTATATTTACTGGAGGCATGATAAAGCTGCAGACTGGCAAAGGGTTATGGATTAGCGAAAATGACCGGTACCGCGAGGTTGAAGTTGAAGCTTACGATGCGCCGCAGGTGCTGCAATTCAAGGAGCTGATCGCGGCGATTGACGAGCAGCGCGAGCCGGAGTGCGGAGGCGTGTACGCCAGAGAAATTATTAATGTTATTGAAAGTATTTACAAATCTCATGAGCTTGGAAGCGAAGTAGCGGTAACAGAGCAATAAAGAGCGCCAAGCCGAAGATGCTGTCCCTCGTGCCAGTTGGTGAAGATGGCATAGGGACAGCTAATCTGCATCCGGCATGCATGTGATAGGCCGTCACCCCCCTTGGCCTATATGCGAAGAAACGCCCCGACCTTACTGCCCATCGAAGCGCCCCACAAAATTAATCTTCTTATGTTGTAACCCCTTATCCGATGTCAGCTCATTATTTACAGAATTGTTCGGGCTGCCATGCCAAGCATCGGCCGCATATTGTTTATTTTTTCGCAGCCGGCTATTATACACCCGCTTCAAAAAACCTTGCTCCTTCTTCTTCTTCTCCTGCAGCTTGCGCACGCCTCGCATCAGCAATTGATAGCGCCGTTCATCATCATGACCAAGCTTGTGCATCTCTTGAAATATCTCGTTTTCCATCTCATCCCGCCCCTGACATGTTCCGACAAATATCCGTCAAATTCGACCCTTGTCAACAGCAGTTTACCACTGCTAACTACACCAAAAATATACAAGTCGAAAATTGTCTAATTTTTGCCTGTCTTATCAGAGTATAGAACACATGTTCCGTATATGCAATAGCTATAAATGTGAATTTTTTGCGGGACAAGAGGGAGTCCTTTTTACTTCATCCCAGTCATCGAGATACCTTGAATAAATCTTTTTTGCACAAAGAAATAGAGCACGACAATCGGGACGGTGAACATGGTTGCCGCGGCCATGAGCAAGCCCCAATCGACCTGATTTTCGCCGATAAAGGAGCGCAGGCCAATCGAGAGTGTCCATCTGCTCGGATCGTTCAAATAAATTAATGGGCCGATAAAATCTTTCCATTCGTTAAGGAAGGCAAACAGAGCGACCGAATAAAATGCCGGCAGCGCCAGCGGCAAAATCACCCGCCAATACGTGCGAAACTCCGACGCGCCATCGATTTTGGCTGATTCTGTCAGCTCATGCGGAATCGTCATAAAAAACTGCCGCATCAGAAACACGTAAAACGGGATCGCGAACAAATTTTGCAAAATAATCGGCCAGTAGGAATCCACCATGTCCAGCTTGTTGAACAACACATAGACAGGAACCATCGTCACCTGATAAGGCAGCATCATCGTGCCCATCATAATGAAGAAGATCAGATTGCGCCCGGGAAATCTGAGTCTGGCCAAGCCGTAGGCTACGAGCGGCGATGAGATCATCTGCCCGATTACGGCAAGGACGCACAGCAGCAGCGTATTTAATGTATAGCGAATAAAGGGAATGGCCTGCAGCGCCTCCCAATAGTTGCTCCACTGCAGCGAGCTGGGCCACCATACGACAGGATAAACAAAAATATCATCGGTCGTCTTGAGCGATGTCAGCACGAGCCACAGGAAGGGAAGCAGAAACAACAGCCCTGCCAGACCAAGTCCGAGATGGGAGAGTACCGACCGTGTGAGAGACGGAGAAGCGTCAGTATGCAGCTTGGCCATTATTTCTCACCTCCGTAGTAGACCCATTTGGCCGATGATTTGAAGACGAGCAGCGTGAGTACCATGACAACAATAAACAGCATCCAGGCCATCGCCGAAGCATAGCCCATTTTCAGGAAGGAAAAGGCCACCTGATACAAATAAATCGCATAGAACAGCAGCGAATTGCTCGGTCCGCCAACCGATTGCGCCGCTTCGGCAAAGATCATGCCTTCGGTGAAAAACTGGAACGTGCCGATCAGGCCGATAATGAGCAGGAACAACGTAACCGGCGAGATCGACGGGAAGGTAATGTTCCAAAATTTGCGCCAGCGGCCGGCGCCGTCAATTTCCGCCGCTTCATAGAACATTTGCGGCACATCCTGCAGAGCGGCGAGGTACATGACGGTTGCCGTTCCTGTTCCCCAGAACCCCATAAACACAATAGCCGGCTTCGTCCAGCTCGGATCAACGAGCCAGTTCGGACCTACAATGCCGACAAGGGACAAAACATCGTTGATCAAGCCATACTTGGCATTGAGCAGCCACATCCACAGCAAGGAGGCGGCAACGGTCGGAACTAATGTGGGCAAGAAATAAATCGTTCTATATAGGGACTGGCCCTTTACTTTCATATTCAGCAAAAGCGCCATCACCAGCGCGAATGCGGTTTGCGGCACCAAGCCGAAAACGACTAAATAAACGGTATTGTACAGCGATAAGTAAAATTTCTCATCGGCAAATAAATTGCTGTAATTGTCCAGCCCCGTCCATTCCGGAGCGGAAAATAAATTATATTCTGTAAAGCTGTAATAGAGTGACATAATAACCGGATAGGCTTTAAAAATAAGAAAACCGACTGTCCAAGGAGCCGTAAATAACAGCCCTGTAATGAGGGCAATACGCCTTCTCCGTCTGATTCCCGCTTTGTTGTTATAGGCCTGCGTCAACACTCCGCCCTCCTTTACTCATCATAAGCATCATGCAGGCAGGCAGAAACGTTTCCCCCGCTGCCTGTCTGCATGATTCATACAAGTCCGAACTACTTGTTCGCTTTATCTGCCAAAGGCTGAATTTTTCCCGCGACCTTATCCATCGCTTGCTGCGCGGATTGTTCACCCTTCAATACTTTCTCCGTTTCTTCCGACAAAGCTTGCAAATATTCATTAATGTAGACGCTGTTCGGGAAACCTTGCAGGTTCTCGCTCTTCGCCCGGTCATAGAAATCCCACAGCGGCTTCAACGCTTCATTGCTGCGGACCCGCTCATCGTCAAGAGCAGCGATCATCGTCGGGATAACCCCGCCTTTCTCATGGCCGACATATTGCACTTGCGTATCCACACTCATCAAATATTTCATAAATTCCCAAGCTTCTTCTTGATGCTTCGCTTTTTTCGGGATGAAGACGCCCCGCGGAGAGACCATGCCGGCCCCCTTCAGTTCCGGATGTCCGGCCGGATACGGGAATGGCGCAATGGCGATCGGCCCGTTCTCGCTTCTTTCTTCAATGAAGTTATACTCCCAGCCAATCATCATGGCGAGCTGCCCGGTCAGAAGCGGATCCTGCGGCGTACCGCGCTTGCCCAAGCCGGCTTTGAATTTGCCGATCTCATCGGCACCGAATTTTTTGTACACATTGGACTGGAACTCGATCGACTCCACATTTTGCTGCAAGTTCGGCGTCACTTTTCCTGTCGCCTCATCATACCAGGATCCGCCGAAAATAAGCGGCCAGAATACATTGTCAATCCACGGATAATCAGGCAGGAAACCCATGCTGCTGTATGCGCCGTTTTCCTTTTTCGTCAGCTTTTCCGCATAGGCCATCAATTGGTCCAAATCCTCCGGCGGTGCGGTAATGCCGGCATCGGCAAACGATTTTTTGTTGTACATCAGCGTATTGGCCATGCTCATCGTAAACGGCATGCCATACACTTTGCCGTCGACCTTCATGCGATCCATCGCCGCCGGAATGACCGCATTCAAGTCAAAGTTATCTCTTTGAATCAGCTCATCCAGCTCCAGCACCGCGCCCGCATCCGACCATGGACCGATATTGTTCCAAAATGTGAGCGCGATATCCGGCGGATTGCCGCCGGAAATGGCCGTCAGTTGCTTCGTTGCGTCCTGGTTGCCAAGCACCTTCACTTTAATCTTGTCCTGGCTTTTATTGAATGATTCCACTGTCGCTTCAATTGCGCCGGCATCCTTCTCCGACCACACATGCCAGAACGTAATCTCTACTTGTTCCTTGTTATTGTCTTTATCGCCGCTGGCTTGATCTGTTCCGGCATTCCCTCCTTTTGAATTGTTGTTACCGCTTCCACATCCGGCAATCAATGCCATCGTGAGCACAGTCAGCAATGCTGAACTCATGAACCGTTTCCATGATCGTTGCATATTGGCATCCTCCTCAAAAAAGATTGTTACTTCCGACTGACCCTCTTCAATCCTAGTCCTAACTTTTTTCCGTCATTTTGCGATTATTCCCTATCACCCCCCAGTCATATTTGACGATTTAAAATTTTAACAGCTGTCCCATCGTGACGGCCGGATGTTGAAGGGAAGCCTGGTAAGCCTCTTCGATCTGCTCCAGCGCATACATGCCGGTAATGAGCGGCTGCAGGTTAAGGCGGCCGCCCGCCAGCAATCGCACAAATTCGCTCAAGTTGCGGTTGAGCGTCCACCGGACATAGCCGTACGGGTAATCGCGGCCTTCCTCTTCATATTCGCGATCGTAGCGCCCCGGCCCGCCTGCCCGGGAAATCGTAATTTGCGCTTCTTTTTGAAAGAGCTTATCGCGCTCGAATTCGGTATTCGTATCGCCGACGATGACGATTTTGCCTTTATCGCGTATCCAGTCCAGCCCTTGATCGATCAAGCGTTGCGCCTTTGAGCTGGAGCAGATCATAACGCAATCGCTGCCTTTGCCTGCCGTAAGCTGATGTACAAGCCCCCCGACCTCTTCGGCCGAACGGCACACATGCGGTATGCCCGCTTTCTCCGCTATTTGACAGCGTTCCTCCAACATATCGACCGCAATGACCTGATACGCGGCGGCATGGGCTATTTGGGCGGCCAATTGGCCGAGAATGCCGAGCCCCAGCACGATGACCGTTTCTCCGAAGCGCAAATCCGCCTGTCTCATCCCCTGGATCGCTATCGATGCGATGCCGGCAAAGGCAGCCTCCCGCGAATCAATCTCATCCGGTATCGCCGCCACATGATGACGATTGGCTACAAAATATTCAGCATGCGTCGGCACCCCGTAACAGGCAACCCGCTGCCCCGGCTTAATATCGGCAACTGCCGAGCCGACCCGGTCGACAACGCCGGTTCCGCTATACCCCAAAAAAGCGTTAATATGCTTGCGCAATACCATTAATTCCGTTCCGGTGCTCAATGCGGAATAATCTGTTCTTACGAGCAATGACGACGCATCCACTTCCGGAAGCGGGAGCTCGACAATCTCGACTTTGCCATTCTCACTTTTTGCCGCTTTCATCCTTAAAACGCCCTCCACTGATGTATAAAAAGTATAGTAACTCCCTAAAGATGTACATCAATTTAAGTTTTTCAAATGTACATCTTGCGTGAATTCATCATACTTTACCTATGAAAGCACTGTCAATATTCATTTGTACATTAGTATTATAATTTTTTATATACATCAGAATTGATTATTTCTCCAATAGAAGGTAAAATAAGAGCAGATTTAATCAGGTGAACGTACATTATGAAGGGAGGTCCGGACTGCTCCGCCGCTCACGCGTCACCGCGCAGATCGAGAGTTGCAGTAGCTATGCCAATTAAAAAAGACCGCAAAACTTATGGAGAACGGCTCGACTACATGATCCGTGATTTACAACGGTTAATTGCCGCTGGAACTTATCCGCCCGGCGGTTACTTGCCGCCCGAAAGCAAGCTGGCCGAGGAATATGCGCTCAGCAATAAATCCGTCCGCAAAGGACTGGAACAGCTCGTTGCCGAAGGGGCGATCACTAAAATAAATCGCGTCGGCAATCAGGTAACGGGAAGGAGCGCCGCGGATAAAGCAGTCATTACTCTTGGCTACACCGAGTCCATTGAGCGCGACTTGGAGCTGCAGCAGATGCTGGAGGAATTTCATCAGCAGCATCCTTCAATTCAGGTTAATACAATCCTGATGACGCCAATGGGCCCCTCCTCGCACGTCCGCTTTCCGGAGACGGTGGAGCCTTATTTGGTTAATGGCATTATCGATGTTTTCACAGTGAACCAGGCACAATTTCTTGAGTTTGCCGAGCAACAGGCGCTCGAGCTGCTGGAGCCGTTGGAGCCGGAGGCGGGAGCTTACCACTTTTTAAATGACAGCTTTACCGCCGGAGGGCGCCAATACGTGCTGCCAATCGTCTTCTCGCCCGTCATCCTGTGCTATAACCGCGAGCATTTTCGCAAGGCCGGCATGGCCGAGCCGGACAGCAGCTGGACCTGGCACGATACGATCCGGCATGCGGAAGCATTGGCCCGTCCGGGAGAACGCTTCGGCCTGTACTTTTATTTGATGTCGGAGAATCGTTGGCCGATCTTTTTGCTGCAAGGCATGCATGAAGGCATTTCGCGGGAGCGCTTCGCCAGCGAAATGAAGGAGCTGGTCCGGCTGGTCAAGCTAATGCTCGATCACCCGGCAATCTTTCCGAAATATTTGACAGAGGGCAGCGACGATGTCAATCAGCTGTTTTTGCAGGAGAAAGTATCGATGATGCTGTCCAGCTATTTCAGCCTCAATGAATTGAAGCATACCAAAGTGCCGTATGACATTACGCCGCTTCCTTACTTGCATCGCCAAGGAACGCTGAACGTCACGATCGGCATGGCGGTCAACCGCCATACGAAACAAAAGGAAGCGGCCATGACGCTTGTCCGCTATTTTGCCTCCAAAAAATCGCAGCAAGCGATTCGCGAGCGCACATTTAGCATACCTGCGCATAAGGCGGTCGCCGAGCAGGTCGGCAAGGAGAAGTACAATTTGAACAGACCGCCGCATTATCCGATGTTCCGCGAGCTGTTCCCCTCCTTCCAGTCCCATCGGGAGCTGCGGATGAATGCCGCGCAGTTTCAAGCGGCGCGCACCCTGCTCAAAAACTATTGGTCTGGGCTGATAACGGAAGAAAAGCTGTGGGAGGAGCTGCCGGCTTATTTGCCGCATATGCAGCCGGAAGCAGCGCAGCTGTAACCCTTTTGCAGCTTGCCATTCCGCAGCCGATGCTTCGATCCCGACAGCAAAAAGCCGTCTGCCCAGCAGCGTAACTACTGCTGGCCAGACGGCCGTTTTCAAGGATGTCCCGATCTATTCAAACCGCAATGCCTCGATCGGCTTCAAATTCGCCGCCTTATTCGCCGGAAAGAGGCCGAAGACGACGCCAATCAAGACCGAAAAGCCAAAAGCAAGCCCCATAATCGGCACAGACAGCGCCACGCCCATATTAAGCGCCCGCGAAGCGGTCTCGGCAATCGCAATTCCGATTCCGACGCCCAGCAAGCCGCCCAATCCGCTCAAGGCAATCGATTCGATGAGAAACTGAATCATGATGTCCCGCTTTTTCGCGCCGATCGCCTTGCGTATGCCAATCTCTCTTGTACGTTCCGTAACCGAAACGAGCATGATGTTCATAATGCCGATACCGCCGACCAGTAAGGAAATAGCCGCAATACCGCCCAGCGCCAGCGATAATGTATCGGATATGCTGCTGAAGGAGTCGAGCACATCCTGCTGGTTAAACACCCGGTAACTGTTCGTATTGCCGCGGAAGGTTTTGCTTAACGAGGTTTCCAGTTCGTTCACTACTGCGCTCATCTGCTCCGCATCCCTAACTTGCACATAGATCGTGCGTACGCCTTTTGATTTGAACAGCCGCTCAGACGAAGTGATGGGAATAAGGACCACATCGTCATTCGAGCCGCTGAGCGAGCTGCCCTTCTCCGCCAGCAAGCCTACAACCTTGTAGCGGACGCCGTTGATCAGAATCGTTTGCCCGACCGGATTTTGTCCGGGAAACAGCTCGCTTGCCGTCCCCGAGCCAAGCAAAGCGATACGTTGATAGTAGTCCAGATCAATCTGGGATATGAACCGCCCTGCCGCCACATTATAGTCGCGGACATCGGCATAATCGGGCGTCGTCCCGACCACGCTGACATTGACACTGTTGGTGCCGAATTTCACGGTGCCATTCTGCGTATTCGCCGGCGCGGAAAACTCCACGCCATCTTTGGCCGCCAGCTCCTCAGCCTCCTGGTAGCTGATCGTTGTCATCGATCCGCGGCCTGTAATGTTCACGGTCAGCAGATTCGTTCCCAGACTGGCCACCTGATCCGTAACCGCCTTGGTCGCTCCTTGTCCGAGCGATACGAGGGCAATGACGGCGGTGACCCCGATAATGATGCCCAGCATCGTCAGCAGCGACCGCATTTTATTGCCCATTATACTTTTAGCCGCCATCTTGAAGGCCTGCCCGATATTCATCGCGCTCCACCGCCTTCCTCGCTAATGCGGCCGTCCTGAATGCGAATGACCCGCTTCGCCTGCTCCGAGATCGATAAATCGTGTGTGATTAAAACGATCGTATGCCCTTGCTCATTCAATCGCCGCATCAGCGACATCACTTCCACGCCAGTACGCGTATCGAGCGCCCCCGTCGGCTCATCAGCCAGCAGGATCGGCGGATTGCCCGCCAGAGCGCGGGCGATGGCGACACGCTGCTGCTGTCCGCCCGACAATTCGGACGGACGGTGGCGGAGGCGGTCCTCCAGGCCAACCTTGCGCAGCGCTTCAATCGCCTGCTCCTTGCGCTGCTTGGCCGGAATGCCGCGGTAGATGAGCGGCAGCTCAACATTTTCCAGTGCCGACAGCTTATTGAGCAAATTGAACCCTTGAAAAATAAAGCCAATTTTCCGGTTGCGGATCTCGGCCAGTTTGTTTTCCCGCAGCCGGCTGACCTCCTCGCCGTCAAGCCAGTAGCTGCCCGCCGTCGGCGAGTCCAGACAGCCGATGACATTCATCAGCGTTGACTTGCCCGAACCGGAAGGGCCGATAATGGCCACAAAGTCGCCATGACTGACCTGCAACGCGATATCGCTTAAGGCATGAACAATCTCGCCGCCCATCTTATACTCCTTGGACAGGCCCTCAATGCGAATTAACGATTCTTGCTGAACTTGCTGCACGACTGCCAGATTCGCGTTCATCTATCGACCACCGCCACTCGTTCCGGTACTGGCACGCGTTCCCGTCCGCCCCCCGCCGTTGCCTTGAAAGCTTGCGCCGCCAGGGAAGCCGCCACCGCCGCTGCCGCCGATAAAGCTGCGGCCCATACCGCCCATGCCACCCATTCCCATACCAGGGAAGCCTTGCTGCATGTTGGAATTGTTGCTGCCGGAGACGACTGTCGTTACAATAACGTCGTCCCCTTCCTTCAGACCGGACAAAATTTCAATATAGTCTTCATTATGAATGCCAACCTCCACCTGCTGCGGCGTACCGCCGGCAAACCGGTTCGCATTGCGGCCGCTTGCCGCCGCGCCTGATTGTCTCATTTGCTGCCAGGCCGCCGCGCCTTCACCAGACTGATTCGACCGGCTGCGCTGTCCCTGCGGCTGCTGACCTTGCTGCCCCTGGCCTCCCGTGCCTGATTGATCCGTCTGCGGCGTCTGCTTGCTGCCGGCAGCATCTCCTCCAGCGGCTGCAGCTTCCTCCTTGTTCGGAAGCAGGACGATGTACCTGCCTCCCATCGATTGCACGGTATCGATCGGCAGCATAAGCGTGTTTTCCTTCTTCTCTACCTCAATACTCGCTTCTGCCGACATACCAACCTTTACGTCATCCGTCTTCGCGAGCGCGATCGTCACGTCGAACGTCGCAACCCCATTGTTTGACGTCCCCTCGTCGGCGATTGCCGTTACTTTGCCTGAGAGCGATTCTCCCGTCAACGCTTCAACAGATATTTTGGCTTCTTGACCAAGCTTAACCTTCGGAATATCCAACTCATCGATACTGACCACCATTTTCAAATTCGCATAGTCTACAATTTCCGCGATTTGCGTTTGCGGCGTCAAACTGTCGCCTGCAACTACGGCGACCGATTTGACTGTGCCGGTGATCGGCGCGACAATCGAAACCTCCGCCTGCTTTTCCTTCATGGCAGCAATATTGTTACGTGTTTGCGCAATGTCCAGCTTTTGCTTCTTGATCGACAGCTCCAAGCTGGATAGATTTTTTTCATCCTCTTCCGCATCGTACCGGTCCTGCAAATCCGTCAGTTCCAGCAGCTTCTTCTCCAGATCGATTTCACTCGAGCTGATCTGATCCGAATTGTCCTCGCCTTCCAGAACGAGCATAACATCGCCCTTTTTAACGAGCCCGTTCTCCTTGATCTTCACTTCCTTGATCGTTCCCTGCTTGCCTGCTGTCACGCTTTGCCGGTCGCCAACCTGAATACTGCCCGTGCCGCTGACACTCACTTCAATTGTTCCTTTACGCACCTTTGTTGTAGCTACCGGCGGAGCTGCAGGCTGGTCCTCTTTCTTAAACTGAAAATAGGCATAAACACCGCCAGCCACGATTATGATGCCAATAATCAGCAATAACCATTTTTTCATTGGCCTTCCCCCGCTCTTCCTATATTTGAAGGCATTTGGCGCTTCATAATCGATTGCGCCGTCTCCCCGTCTTCCGCCAGCCATACGGTCAATATATCTCCGTCCTGGATATCGGACAGCTCAACCTGCTCATTGCTCCTTTGGCCATTGCCGAAGGACATGACGGAAATTTCGGTATCAGCCGCTATTTTCATTGTCACCTGCTCATCCGACCATTCCATCTGCCCTTGCCTGCCGCCTCCCGCTCGGTCGCGCTGGCCGGCACGATCGCCCTGCCACTGCAGCCTCTCTCCTTGATCGGCATTTCCACCATCAGTGCCTTGTCGTGGGAGCTCGCCATCTCCCTGCTGCCTGCCGCGGCCAAAATTTTGCCCGCCTCCCGGCATATCGGATGGCTCCATCTTCGACTTCTGCAATGTAATGGCATCTGCCGTGATACTAACAACCTTGCCCATCACATCTGCGGACCGGCCAGCGCGCTCATTTTGCATCCCTTCAGATACCGAAGCCCCGCAACCCGCAAGCACACCCATTAACAGCAAGGCTGATGCGATTCGTCTCCATTTTACTTGTTTGCGCATTTGCAGACTCCACCTCGCCATTTCGTAATCTGACTATTACAATAGCAAATCAATGTGAACGATCGGTGAACGCTGCGGTTATAAAGTGTGGAACATTGAGAAGAACTTCTATCGAAGTCCTTCGTGGAGCAGCGACCGCGTTTAGCGGTTTCAGGGACGGATGCTACAGCCGTTATTTCGCCATTAATCCTCTCTTTTGAAATCTGACGGAAGTGAGCGACCTTAATTGGACGTTTTCTTGCGAAATCGTGCTAATGATCATCAAATAGCGGCGCACAGTTCCGTTACAATTTCAGACCAGTCGAATTTTCGAAAATAGCGGCCGTGACATCCGTTGCATTCTTTCATCATGAACGAAGCGGACCCGAGTGGACCGTTATCTGTGAACAAACGTACCAAAATCCAAAAAACGCGAGAAAAGACATCTCCGCCATGAGATGTCTTTTCTCGCGTTCAGTTGCTGCTCTTAATCGCAAAATACTACTGGGCTTTTTGGCAAACATTGAATCCATAATAAGCAAAATCAAGATCGCCAGTCACCTTGTAGTAGAAATCGAACCAACCGTAGCAACCCATGCTCGCATTGGTTTTTTCAGGCGCTGAAGCCAACGACACACCTGCGATCAGGGTGACAGCCAGCATCAGCTTCATTGCCGCTTTGGCAACAGATTTCTTTTTCATAAAAAGCTCCTTTCACTTTTATGAGTTAGAAAAGTTTCTCCCTAAACTATATAACGCGGCCGCATAACTGCAAACATCTTCCAGACCCATTTCACTAGGGATATTTCCCTTATTTTTCCTGGGCAAAAAGTACATTTAGCATGTCTGCAAGCCTAGTACCAGAAACCCCCTCTCGACCTTGTAACAGAAGCTGGCTATTAACGCGCCTCGCTAGCCTGCTAACGCATGCCAAGCTGTTTGCGGTAATCAGAGGGCGAATATCCAACCACACGTTTGAACACACGAACGAAATAAGCATACTCTGTATAACCTACCGCGCCTGCCACCTCATACACTTTTGTATCCGGATTTTCCAGCAACTCCCGCGCTTTGTTGATGCGCATCTCTGTGACGTACTCCATGAACGTTTTGCCCATTTCCTCTTTAAATACACGGCTCAAATAAGGATGGGACAACCCGGTCAGCTCAGCGGCTTCAAGCAGGGACAAATGCGGCTGAGCGTATTCGTTGTTGATGTAATCGAGCGCCTTTACGACAACATGGCTTTTCCGCCAGTTGCGCTGAGTAAGCAGCTCGTTCATCAGTCCGAGCAAATGCTCACGGATCAGCTCTGTATCACGGGCCGCATCGCCTGTGAATCCGAGCGGATGAAAAGCATGCTCCGGCAGTTGCGAGCCATAATGCTCGCGAATCCGTTCATTTAAAATATAAACGAGCAAATGAAAAAACTCATATACGCTTTCACGTTCATTACCCTGCTTAAGCCATTCTCCAGAAAGCACCGACCATTCCGCCTCGAACTTCGGCTTATCGACAAGCCATAACGCTTCCGCAAGCCGTTTGGCATTGTCCCGCCAAGCCTCCATCCATACAAACTGCTGGTGAAGCCTGCCCTTCTTGTGGGCGATTTTACTGGCGATTTGCTCCAGCGTCCGCTGCAGATCCTCCGGCTGCACCGGCTTTGGCAAATAGTCGTGAACGCCTTGGCGCAGCCCTTCCCGCACATATTCAAAATCATTATAACCAGAAAAAAGGACAATTTCGATCATCGGCAGCAGCCGCTTGGCCTCCCCGGATAACAACAGCCCGTTCATCAGAGGCATCTGGATATCGGTCAATAGCACGTGGGGACTTAACGTCTGCAGCAATTGCAGAGCTTCCACACCGTTTTTGGCCTCGCCGGCCACCTCATAGCCGTCCAGCTGTTCAATCATTTTGCATACACTTTGTCTGATCGGGCGTTCATCCTCTACCACAAGAACCTGCAGCATCCTTATCCCGCCTTATTGCCGGCCGGCACTAATACCCGTATCGTCGTGCCCCCGGCACCAGTCTCTTCAATCCATAAACCGTACGGCTCCCCGTAAACAAGACGCAATCGTTTATGAACATTATATAATCCGATGCTCCTCCCGACAATTCGCCGATCGCCTTGCAGCAAATTGTCATGGGTTAGTTTCAGAAACAACTGATTAAAATGCGTTTGCACTTCTGTGTCCATCCCCCGGCCCTTATCGATTACCCGAATTTCATAACCGTCAGAACCAAGTTGCCCGATAATTCCGATATACTCCGGAGGCAGCTCTTGATCCTGATAGCCATGAATCAGTGCATTTTCTACAAGCGGCTGCAGCATCAGCTTGATACAAGGGATTTCTTTCAGCCGCGCATCCTCTTCGACCTGAATTTCAGTATGAAGCTCTTCGTGCCGCTCCTTCTGCAAATCAAAATAAGTATCAATATAGCGAATCTCATTCCATAAAGAGACGACCTGCTTGTCACTATCCATACTATAGCGAAAAATATCAGACAGATTTGATACCATGCGGCTGATCGGCTGGACGCCCGCCAAAATCGCATAAGAATGAATCGTCCCGAGTGTGTTGTACAAAAAATGAGGGTTAATTTGTGACTGCAGCGCTGTCAATACGGCCTCTTTCTGCCGCACCTGCATTTCCTTCTCCTTTAATTGCGAAAAATGCTCCACATGAATCAGCCTGCGGTACTCATCCATCATCGTGTTAAAGCTTAAATAGAGCATACCGATCTCATCCTTGGATTTTGCGGGAGCGCGCACATTCAAATTTCCTTCCTCCGCCCGCCTCATCAGACGCTGGATAAGGGATAGCGAGCGGATAAGATAGAACGTAAAACTGCCGAGAAGCAGCATCGCAACAACAGCAATACAGCCAAAAAGGATAAAAGCCATCGTCCTCATCTGTACAAGCTCTGCTGTCAAAAACTTCATCGGCACTTCGAACAAAATCGTCCAGTTTGTCAATTCAGAGGTTTGAAAGCCAATCATCGTCCGCCCGGCTCCGCTTCCTCTCGTCACAAAACCGCCTCGGTCTCCGCCGTCTCCGCGTATTACCTCATTCATAAGCGTATCTTCAGTAATAGAGCCAATCAACGACGATTCCGGGTGATAAATATATTGGCCTCCATTGTTCACCAAATAAGCCCGGCCAACGCCGTCAAGCTTGAGCCCGCTAATCATTTCGGCAATCCGGTTCAGCTTCAAATCCACAATAAGAATCCCTTTATTCCGCCGGTCCATCGGATCATAAATCACCTTGTAGGCGGTAATGACAGGAATGCCGCTTATCCGGTTGACGCCTTCTATCGTAAAATCTGTCACAGGATCATCCAGATCCAGCAGCTTCAAATAGCTCCGGTTTCGTTCGTCCAGAACAAAATCCTGGCTGCTCAAATACAGATTTTCATTCATAATGAGCGTGAATTTATAAATATCGTTGCGGCTGGAGTACAAATTTTTGTACAGTTCACTGCGGATTTTTTTCTCCAATTGGAATTGTCCATAATAGTCATCCGGCTTTAAATGAAGAAAACTTTGGATCGCCGGGTTAAGCAAGAAAGGAATGGCGAGCTGATCCAACTCCGATACATAAGAATCTATAGAACGGTTCATCTGTTCAAGCAGCAGGCGGCTGTAGCTCGCTGCATTGTGCTCAATGGTCTGCTCCGTCCGGCTGTACCACAGATAACCGAGCAGCAAAAACGGCAAAAACAGACTGATGACGATCACGACCAATAATTTACGTTTCAGCGACCACCTCATGCTTTGCCCACTCCAGTCTCGCCTAATCTCTTCTTCCTTTTTCCCACGAGTTGGCAGATGATTAGCATTATAACATGCATGAAAGCGGATGCATACCACCGTGCTCCTTATCACTACTTGACCGGGTACGCAGCTATTTTGCTTTTAAATAACGTTATTCCTTGACTGCTCCAATCATCGCCCCTGTAACAAAATATCGCTGGACGAACGGGTAAACGACCAATATAGGGGCGGTAGCAAACAAAATAATGCCTGCTTTCATCATCGCAGGTGTCGCCTGCATCGTCGTTTCGCTCATGGCCGTATTGTTTAAAACCTTTTGTGCCATATCGTTGACGACCATATTGCGCAAAATAATTTGCATCGGGAACAAATTCGGATTTGTTATATAGACCAGTGCTTCAAAGTAACTGTTCCATTGATAAACGGCATGAAACAGCGCAATCGTTGCCATTACGGCTTTGGACAAGGGCAGGACAATCCGATAAAGGATACCAAGCTCGGAGCAGCCGTCTATTTTTGCCGATTCGAACATTTCCGGCGAAACCCCTTCGAAAAAGGTTTTCATAATGAGGACATAAAATGCGCTAAGGGCATTCGGAACCATAAGGGCCCATAACGTGTTTTTGAGACCGATGGACGTTACGAGCAAATAAGCGGGAATAAGCGGTGCTGTGAAAATAAATGTAATCACGATGCCTTTGAGGACAATTCCTCTGCCCTTCATCTGCCGCCGGGATATCGCATAAGCCAGCGTGGAACCAAGAAACAAGGTAAGCAATGTTCCGCCGATTGTAATGGTGACGCTCACCCCCATCGATTGCCACAGTACAGGCAGTTCAATGATTTTTTTATAGACGGACAGGTTAAATTCCTTGGGCCAAAACAAGACCATTTTGTTGTTAACATATAACGGAGAGCTGAGCGATATTGCCAGCAGGTTTATTAAGGGCGCGAGCATCGACAAGCTGACCGCCAAAAAGAAGAGATTGTTGACCGACTGAAATATACGCTCAGATTTGTTTCTTACCATCGCAATCCCCCCTTAATAGATTCCGTTGCCGGTTGTACGTTTGCTGAACATATTCAGGCCGACAATCATAATAAGCCCGATCAACGATTTGAACAGCCCGACCGCCGTTGTAAAACTGAATTGTCCGCCCATCAAGCCGGCGCGGTATACATACGTATCAATCACTTCGCCGACAGGACGGACGAGCGGATTGAGCAGTGCCAGCATCTGCTCGACATTGGCATCCAGCATATTGCCGATCCGCAGCAAAAACATCGTAATAATGGCAGGAGCGATCGCCGGCAGCGTAATCGACCACATTTGTCTCCAGCGTTTTGCGCCGTCCACGACAGCTGACTCATACAGATGCGGGTTAACACCGCTCATCGCGGCTAAATAGATGATCATGCCCCAGCCGACTTCCTTCCAGACGCCGGATGTAACTACAATGCTGCGGAAAAAGTTTTTATCGGTCATGAAGTCGATCGAGCTGACACCGAACAGCCCCAAAAGCTGATTGACGACACCGTCTATCGACAGCACATTGATGAAGATGCCGCCGACGATGACCCAGGAGAGAAAGTGAGGCAAATATAACAAGGTCTGCACGGTCCGCTTGTATAAGCTGAGCCGGATTTCGTTAAGCAGCAGCGCCAGAAAGAGCGGTGCCGGAAACCCGATCACAATTTGATAAAAGCTGAGCAGCACCGTATTTTTCAAAATATTGATGAATTCCTCGTACTGAAACATGAAAATAAAATGCTTAAAGCCGACAAACCGGCTTTCCATCAAGCCATGAAAAATGCTGTAGTCCTGGAAAGCAATCACATTGCCAAGCAGCGGCATATACTTGAACACGATAAAATATAAAATACCGGGGAGGGCAATGAGCCACAGCAGCCCTGAATCACCTATACGCAATTTTAAGCGGTTTTTCAATTTGAACGCCACCATTCATCGTCTTTATTCACCCGTAAAGCTGGAACCGCCGGAATGTTCGGCTGAACATGCCGGCGGCCCGGGTCTGACTTTTCAATGCTGCTTGCCTGACTTCTTATTTGCCGTAGTATTGCTTATACCATGCCGTCGCTTCTTTGATCGCCTCGTCCCCGCCGCGGCTTCTCCACTCTTTGACGAATTTATCGAATTCGGTGTTAATATCGACATCGCTTGTGATAACACGGGCAAACATATCGATTAACAGCGTATCGCCATTGCCGAAGTTAGGCAGCAGTTCCGGTCTTGTCTTGAACGCCTCCATCACCGGCATATACATCGATTCCGCCTCGATTTTATACTTCTCGGAAATTTCAAACCCGCGCTGCAGTTCAGCTGCATATGGGCTCAGCTTTACCTGCTCGTCATTGTTAAGACTATGACCGGTCACATTCATGTTGATTTGATAAAGGAGATTTTGTGAATCATCAACATTGTTCGGTGCCTCCGGGTCCCATTTGATCTCCCCGTTCACAATCTCGTAGTTATGTCCCTCTATCCCAAAAGAGTTAAACTTCTGAATCTCCGGATCGCTCCATGCTTTATCCAAAAACTGAATAACGCGCTCCGGATCCTTCACGCCTGCAGGAATAATCCACACATAATACATCCCTGTATTGGCAAGACCGATCCCTTGGCCTTTCGGGCCAACCGGCGGCTCGATAATGACCGGTTTGGCATCCGGCTGGTTGATGAATTTATCCGGCGACCAGAAGCTCGCGAGGTTATCGACATAATGCAGCCAGCTGCCGGCTTTGCCGCTCGTAATGCCTGCCTGCCAGTCGGCATATTTGTTGGTGAATGCATTTGGATTGATATAGCCGTTCTTGTAGAGCTTTCTCCAAAACTCCAGCGCGTCCTTCATATTCGGCGTGATGACAGACGGAACAAACTCATCCCCCTGCATCACCCAATGGTTTAATGCCACGCCAAACTCATAGAAGAATGCGTCGCTGCTGCCGAAATTTTCCCGCACCATGAAACCGTACTCATTGTTTGGATCGCCATCGCCATCCATATCTTCCGTCTTGACCCTCTCAAAATATTCGAGCCAGTCGTCCAACGTTTTCGGCATTTCCATGTTCAGTTTCTTAAGCCAATCTTCCCGGATATACATCGCTACTGTATGCGGATGCGGCACGAGCGCCGGGATTGCGTAGATCCTCCCGTTTTTCGATACTTCCGGCGCTTTCCACACATGCTCCGGTATGCTCGCCTTCAAATTCGGGCCATACTTGTCGATCAGATCCGTCAAGTCATGGATCGCGCCCTGTTCAACTGCGCCGGCATGTGCCGGAGACTCGATGCTTCCCGTATACACCAGGTCAGCTAGCTCATTGGAGGCAAAGCGGAGCGTCAATTGCGTGTTATAATCATTGGCTGAAAGAAATTCAAATTTTACATCATAACCGCTAAGTTCTCTGAATTTCTTGACATAAATATTTTCATCCCAGTTCGGAACGTTGGGTGTAAAGCCCGCAGCGTTAGAGGACAAAATCGTAATTTGCTGCTTTTCTTTCTGTCCCTGCGTTGCTTCATTGCCGGAAGCTTCACCGCTGTTATTGCTGGTGCCGCCATTCCCGCTCTGCCCTCCGCTTTCACTATTCCCGCCGGTATTGCCCGAACAGGCTGACAACAGCAGCGTTAAAGCCGTCAGACTTGCCATCGCTATGGTAACAGGTTTCCGTTTGCACTTCATTGACTTCGTCTCCCCCTTTATTCGTCTGTCTGCGCTTACAATTCTATTATAGGAAAACTGAAAACGCTTAACTATGCATCATTTTATACTTTCATGCCTTTTTTTTAACCGCGCTGTCTTCTGCTGCATGCTCAACAGCTGTGGATACGATGCCCGATGTTTCCAGCAGCCGCTGGATGATTGTAGCGGTTTCCCCCCGGGTTATAGCAGCCTGCGGCCGCGCCCTGCCATTTGCTCCTGTAATAATGCCATACTTCGTATGCAGAGCTGCTGCATGCCGCGCCCAAGCACTAAAATCACCACTATCGGAAAATTGGGCGAGCCACTTTCCTTCATCGGCCTCCTCCAGCATTGTATCCAAATGAAGAAGCGTCATCGACCGCTCCAGCATGACCATTGCCTCTTCCCGGGTAATGCGCTGGTCCGGCTTGAAGGTATGATCGGCATAACCTTTTACCATACCATACGACACTACACTGCTGACAGCATCAAAGTACCAGGTGCCCGGCTCAACATCGCTAAAGGCTGAAGATGCTATAGTCCCAAGCCCCTGCTTCCCCTGCAGCCCCAGAGCCTTCGCAAGGATCGTCACAAACTCCGCACGGGTAATTTCATTTCCCGGCTTAAACTGCTTACCGTCCACGCCTTGGACAATATAGCGCGCAGCCAGTTGCTCGATCGCCGCCCGGCCCCAATGCCCAGCAATATCGACAAAGGACCGGCGGTTGCCGATAATCGTATAAACACCGTCAGTCAACGTGCTGATCGTGGCGGCAGCGGCTGTTTTATCATGTTCGTTCAACTTTGTCGGCACATGGCTCACACTTCCATCCGGTTGCAGCACCACACCGGTTGCAATCTCGCCCGGAGCGGGAGCTTCCGTCAGCTTGATCGTTCTTTCCGCATAGGCGTGCAATGGTCCAATCGGGGTTGTCTTATCCTCTAGCACTGCCAAAGTCCGGAAAGCAACAGCCGGGGCGAGAAGCTTAAGCTGCGGATCGGCAGAAGGAATCGCTGCGGCCTCGATTTCCATGCGAATGAGCGTTTCCGCTGCCCCCAATCGTACAACTTCTGGATCGATTGCACCGGCCGGCAAACGATAGGCCGCTATATTGGCAGCCAATTCTACAGTTGCGGACTTAGCTGCCAGCTCCCGCAGCAAGCCCAGCGTAAATTGGGCGACAGCTGCATCAGAGTCATCGTTGATTCCGATTTTTAAATGAACCCCAGCCGGCGCAGCCGCCAGCTGCTCCAAGATTCGCTTGTCATCGATTGTGACTGTCGTCACCTTTTTCCCGTCTGCAGTATCGGTTTCGGTTTTAATCGTACCCGCATTTTTTTGCGGAACACCATTTATTTCTACAACTATTCCCGCTGTTGACTGATTATTATCTGCTTGCGGTACATAAGAGATACCGCCGCCCGGTTGCGAAGGAGTTGCCGGATCAGCGGTCTTCTCATAGGAGAGCGGAATATTAAGACTATCGTTTTCAGCAATATCATATACAAACCCTTCGCTGAAGTCATCATCATTTTTATAGCTGCGAATTAACGTTGTATCGCCCAGCTTCAAAGCATAACGGCCATTTCCGAGCTCTGCAACTCCCTTGATCTTGAAAACTGCGTTAGGTGTACCGGCATGCTGCACATAGACCGTCCTGCCCGTCAATTGTGCCGCTGCCATTCCTTGCAAGTTCAGCTCGGCGATAATTTCATTGTCTCTTTGCAGGTCTTTGGTGAAGTCAGCGACTGTGCCTTGTATCCGGCCAAAAGCTTGATTGATCTCCGGCGCATTCAGCGTCCCCATCACGGTACCGTCATTGACATAACTGTAAACCATCTGACCGTTCTTTTCCGAATAAACGCCAAAGGTGCCTTTAAATTGCAATTTGTCGTCCACTGTATACCTAGTTCCAGGGTTCAAAGCACTGACAATGTAATCTGTCCGCCCATTGTCCAGAACAACCTTTACCGCACGCACATCCAGCTCATTTGCCGCAATGCCACCCGCTTTTACCGGAAGCGCCGTAATGGTGTCGACAAACCGCTCATCCTTGTAGGGTTCAATGACCGATGTGAACGTACTGCTCAAATTGGTCCCGCTCCGTTTGGCTACCATATATTTGAGCGTTTCCGGATTTCCTTTTTCCGTACGCGACGGCACGCCGTCAGCCAGCGCCACTTCATCCACCTGATTCAGCATGGTCAGGCGCAAATGAATGTTTTCCGGCTGGTCCAGCACACCCCACGTATCTTTAACCGCCCAATCGACGCTGAACGGGGATGCCGGGCCGGCTGCCCGCTGTACATTTTTCAAATAATGAAATCCCGAACCGACATATTGGTATCCCGTGCCGTCAGCATCGGACTCGCGCTGGCCGAAAGGCACATTCGGTCCAGCGTAGCTGCCAGTCGTCTGGTTAACCAGATTCAGCCCTTCCGCCGCCACCTGGCCTTCTGCCCCGTGGAAGCTGAAATGATGCTCATTGCCGCCTTTTACACGGAAGAAATCAACCAGATATGAATTGGCATCGTCAACGTGAATCATTGCGGTTGTCCGTTTGTACAAATCAGTCTGTGTATAAACTTCCGGACCTTCCACATCGATCAGCTTCACCATGAGCCCGTCATCAAATTGCTTCGGTGCCCCCGACCACTGCTCAGCCTGCTTTTTTCGGTCCACAATAACAGTATTGTGAGCAATCGTATTTCTGACCCACTCTGTATTATGAGTGTCGGTAGCCTGCGTCGACTCCGGATATCCGAGATCAGGGCTTAAATCCAGTCCGAATGCCACCAGTCCCAAATTCAAATTGTCCGCATGACCGTGCGCATAGTTGCGTCCATAGTACATCCACATATCGCGCAGCGTATTGCTTCCAAGCGCATTGCGTTCGGTTTGGGCCTCCTGATCAAGCAAGGCCAGCTCGAACAAGGACATTTTCAGGCTGGCGGATTGCGCGCTTTTGCCGATATTTACAAATTGGATCGTATGTGTACCGGCCGCCAAGGAATGGATGCCAAGCGTCTCCCGATTCTGGCGGGTGCCTTGAAAATCAATTTCGTGGACCGGCTGTCCGTCCAGCTTCACCTGATATTTTCCCGACCCGCCATACCAGATGGAGCGGGCAGGCTTGATTAATACCTCATATTGATTAACGGCTGCTACGTCAAATTCGAACGTAATTTGATCTCCTTCAGCGGCAGCGGCAAATTCCAAAGCCCCGTTTCGCACGGCAACCGCCGCCTGTGCCGACTTCGATTCAATCGGCTGCTGCTGGAACGGATAGCGGATACCGCCGATATCGGCAGGATTTTCTCCGTCCCGCAGGGCGGCAAACCCGTACCCGGTCATATTGATGCTATCCAACTTGAGCAAGCCGTGGTTATCAATGACCCCCTGAATATCGGCTGCTATCTGCTCTGGATTCGCCGAAAAAATATCCCGGTGGATGCCGGCCGTACTGTTATTGTTCATAAAATAAGCCAGCTGCGCAAAAATCGGTTCTTCGTATTTATCGAATGCTTTCAGCATCTGAGCCTGATCGAATGCAACCCATGGATTGCCGGTTCTGCTCGCATCGCCGATGTTGGCCGTATACTTCTCCCCCAGCATCAACGGATAAAGCGCCGAAAACATCTTTCTGAATTTTACATGGTCATATAAATCCGCTGCAGGATAACCCGCATAGCCGTCCAGTATATCGGCCGTCTCCAGATAAGATGTCAGCCAAAGGTTATTATAGGACGCAGAGGACTCATTACCCGCACCGTCCCGATCCACTTCGTTAACAAAGGTCGCACCCATATTGCCGCCGCTGACATGATATGGAGGCCACTCCAGACCGCCTGAGGCAAAATTGAAATCGAGCCATTCGCCCGTTTGCGGCATTTTATCATACACGACCGCCGCCATCGCGAGCGCACTCTGATGCACGCCGTTATTGCCGGCCATTTGCGCCGCCTTCGTACCCGGATACACTTGCTCGACTATGCCGGCTTCAATGTTTTTGCGAATGCCGGTTGCCGAGCTTTTCAGCGGTCCCAAATCGTACTGCTGAGCCTTTGACTTCAGGAAAGCAATCAGCTGCGGATCATCCATAGCCGGAAAAAAAGCATCGTAAGCCCGAAGCAAATCTTTAATCAAAAACGGCTCCCACATATTGCCGATCGCTTTTCCCAAACCGGTAAACCCGTGCGAGTTAAAATAATGCTCCATCCCGTAAACCGAAATATCCTGGCTCGGATAGACGTCGGCTATCCGGTCAAGCAGAACCGTACCAGCCCTGGCATATTTGACATCGCCCGTATACAAGTAGGCATCGCGCAGTACGTTCAGCGCTTTGCGCATTTCGCCGGTATTGTCGTAAGCTCCCCACAACCAATGGACATAATAAGCGATAAAAGTGAAATAGTTGCCGTTTTCGTCAATCCAGCCTCTTCCGTCATCTACCCCCCAGCCGGCCCCCTTCTCCGGATATAGCGTATTGACGAGAAAAGCAGGATCAGCCAGACTGCGGTCAAAAATGCCATGCTCATTTAAACCGCTCTCATAATAGCTTTTAAAATCATTCGTCGGAAATTTATAGCCGCTCGAAGGATCGGTTATTTTCCATGGTTCATTGATCGGATCAAGTATGTACGGGTAAACGCCATACTTGTCGATCTCCTTGCCCGTAACCGGGCTGCCCAGCTCCTGGTTTACAAAAACGCTGCGGGGCAAGCTTTGCGGCGGCACCCAGTTCCATAGAAATTCCAGCCCGGCATTCAAGTAAACATCGGCTTGCACGACCGCGCTGTCCCGCATGCTTTGCGCCCAATCATAGGCTGCTATATTGTCACGGGCAGCCAGTACTTTGGCGGCTGTGTACAAGGTGCTTTCCGTCTTGGCATTTGTAAGCACTTGTACGTGGAACGGCAGGCTGGCGCTGTAACTTTGACCCCCGTAATTCAAAGCGGCCCGGATCGTCGTCGTCCCGACACCGGTTGCCTCGACACGGCCGCTTTGTGGGTCGACAACGGCAATTACCGGATCATCGCTGGAATAGCTGACCTGCAGACCTGTGCCGATGGCCTCGATATCATTATCCAGCATGATTTTCGTCTTTAACTGTGCATACGAGCCGATAACCATCGGCTGCGCCGCCCAGTCGATCACCAGTTCCTTCACAGAAAGCCCTCCGGAGACTGGATAAAGAATAAATTTCGTCGGATGCATGTTGCGGCGCCACGACCCGGCTGTATGGCCGATGGCTTCCAGCTTCAGCTCATGCAAGCCTTCGGTTAATTGCATAACGGCAATCGATTTGACAGCGCTTTCAAATTGATCGGCCATACTTACTGGGTCATAAAAATCAAAAATACCAACCGGTATGTCATCCACATACAATCGCCCAATTCCGCCCAGATCCATCAGTTGGCCTTGCATGTTCAGCTCGTATTGGCCGGCGGCGGGCACATCAAATCCGAAGGACCGCGACTGACCGTCCGCCCAGGCGTCGATGCTGATCAATGTATCGAATAAGCTTACGGCCGGTGTTACCCCGATTGCCGGACCAATCAAATGCCATTCAGGCGTCCCCGGATCAAGCGCAGCTTTTTTAAACAAGTAAATAATCGGATCGTCCGCTGCATAACCCCGTACCGGAAATAGTGCATTGGAGCTTAGCAGCATAACAACTGCCAACAGAAGATTAGTAAGCTTTTTCATACCCGATCGCTGATGTTTTTGTTTCACGAACAACGTTCCCCTCTCCATATAAAATATACGGTGCGGTAAAACAGAACCCGTTCATCCCCGGGCACAACCGTCCATCACCTCCTTTCAAGCGCCGCAGGGTAAACCTCTTACATTGTGATTTAAGCTGCCTTCATGTTGCCGGAACCGGAATCCGTCCGGACAAACGGCCGAAGGCTTGCGCAATTTGACCGATAATAATATCTTCAATTTCCGGCACAAACGGGCCGCTCAGTGACCAATAATAATTGCATTCCGCTTCATAGCCGCCTTCTTGCAGCATTTTACGCGTTGGCACATAACCGAATACGCCATTCGTATACCCCAGTACGATAAGGTCGCCGCCAGATGCAGTACCGCCACCCTTGCCGTGAGCATGACCGAACAGCTGCTTAAGCTTGAGCGCATACTCGGTAGACACTTCACCTTCGATCGCAACAAGACTCGTTTCCTCGTCAAACTGCCAAACGGCAATGTACAGCGGTATTCTGTCTTTTACCGTACCATCTTCAATCCCTTTAAGCGTACGTGTTGCAGCCGCTTTATGAAAGCTGTCCGACTCAGGATCACGGGCAATCGCCTGATAGAAGGAAGCCGGCAGCTTCTCCGTGTAGAGCAGGGGATCACATAGTTCGGCTTTAAATTGGCACTGGACTTTCTTGAAGCTGCCTCCCTCCATAACCGTCACAATATCCCGGGCAAGCATCTCGCCCACTTCCCGGATATTTTCACTGCTGCAGGAAATGAAAGCATCGCCGTCTGCACCGGGGCGCGGCTTCAATTCGCCGGCACAGCCCTGGAGAAAAATAGCGGTCGCCCCCGGATACGTCCGCTCCAGCATCGCCGAGGCCGGCCCGGCGAAATCATTGCCGAGCAAATAATTGTCCGCTCCGATTGCGGTCGTATGACAGCCGTAACAATACAAGATGCCGTGCAATTGACCCGCGGTATCCGTCAGCTTCAGCACAAATAAATCTGTATCGATCTCCCCTTCGTAATACGGCATCCATAGTACACCGCCCGCACCATCCGGCCGTCTGCGGCTGCAGCCAAAATCCGAAGTTCCGCGAGCCACCTGAAGCCCGCCTTCTGTCAAGTGGTCATAACAGTCTTTAACCATGCTCAGCAGCAAATCGCGAATATGCCTGTAATAAGCTTCATCTTCGGTGTAATCCAGCTCGCTCTCATCAAACGGCCAGCCGGCCTGGCTCATGCTGTAACCGCCCCGGCGCAGCCTCAGGTCAAGCCCGGTCAAAAACACGGAGTGGTGGGTATGCGAAAAATTAATCAGCACCTCGGCATGCTCCAGGCCAAAGGCCTGCTTCAGCTCATCTTTGATGCCGACCACAAAGCTGCGGTCGGCCCCCAAAGCGTCAATCGTAACGATGAGGAACTCACGATTGGCTTGCAACAGTGCAGCCGTCATATAAAGCGGCTCCATGACGCCTTCGCTCTTATGGTCCCTGCTTCCAAACCCGTGCATAAACACGGGCTGGGCAGGTGTGATCGCTTCCCTTCGAACCGCAAATTTCATCGCCATCGATTCCTTTCGTAAATGATTCCTTATTCCAGTCCGAACAGTTTGATCGCATTTTCACGGGCAATTTTTTGGAACACCGTCTCGCTGATTTTCTTCGTCTCGCGCCATTCGAGCATCGTATCGACCAGCGGCACCGGCATATCCACAAAACAGATGTCAGTGCCGAAATACAGCCGGTCCTGGAACTCCTCCATAAACTTCGGCCCGTATACCGGATCGCGGGCAATCGCATTATGCGCCGTAGCATCAGCCAGATCGCCATACAAATTCGGATAGCGCCGGAACAGCTTCGGCACCACGCCCTCTTCCTTAATAGGCCCGTCCGGGAGGCGTCCCACTTGGCCGCCCTCTTTAAAGTCAAATACAAAAGCTCGTTCGCCCGGCGTCTCCAGACGGGCGATTTCCGCCCAGAATACCGGACCGTGTCCGAATATCTTCAACTCTGGAAAGCGCTGCAGCGTATGCTCCAGCTGCGGCAAGCCCGGGTCGTCGTACAGGCCGAAATCTCCTCCCACCTGATCGGAGCCGTCGAAGACGACCGGCAGGCCGACCTTTTCCGCGTGCTTGAACAGATTTTGCACCAGCGGGTCCATTAGCGGCAGATTAATCATCACTTCGCCGAGCCCTTTGCAGCCTCGCTCCTTGTAATAGTTCAGCAGCTTATCCAGCGGGGCATCCGCCGCATATGTCAGCGCCCGCGGGTCAATATTGCAATACGGAATGAAGCGGTCCGGATACTGCTCCGCCATATCCAAAATATCTTCATTTGCTTGCGGCATGTATATCTCCGGGCTGACGATCGGCAGCAATACGCCTTTTTCGATCCCCAGCTCGTCGTAGCGCTTCAATAATTCCTCCGCCGTACAAAATTGCACCGGATAAGGCACCGGCCTCCGGTAAGCATGAGCGTGAATATCGATAAACATCGTAACTTCCCCCTTATCAGCAGTTAATAACTCGTTAAAACATAGCGCTCCAGCCACGCAAGAAATGCCCGATCAAACCAGACGGCTGGATCTTGCTTGAATGCCTCGAGCACCTGATCCACGTAGTCATTTGCTTTCAGACTGGTCAACAACGAATCACCACAGCGTGCGTAAGTTACGAGACCGCGTTCCTCCAGCAATGCTTGCGTTTTCGTCGCATCGTGGAACGGCCATACGCCCGCGATATTGTGCCTCGCTATCATCGACATAGCTTCACATTTCCGGCGGGGATCCGCGATGCTGCTCAAGTAGTGCTCTACCAGCAAATACTCGGAAAAATGCTTGAACGTGTTGTACACCGTATCAATGCCGATAAAAACAATACGCGCTTCAGCGAAGTACATCTTCTGCCATGGCGATGAATACGAAAAGCAGTAATCGCCGAATACGCCCATGCGCGGGCCATATGCCGAATGCTCGCCGGTAATGTCCACCGCCTTGCTTCCCCATGCGGCTACCGAATGCGTGGCCTGATCGCTGCGAATACTGTCCGGTAGTTGCCGGAACGTCTCGGTAATGAGACCGACATCGGAAGGAGAACGGCAGATATCCCAATTGCGGTATGCATTGGCGAAGTCCTGCTGAACCAGCGTCGGAAAAACAACCGTTCCTTTGTCGGTGACAGCCTCTTTTGCGGCCTGGATCACCGCCAGCGGGCCGCCCTCTACCTTGCCAAAGCTTTTCATTGAGGAATGAATGAGCACCGTATCAGACGGAGCAACGCCCACTACCCGGAAAGCGCATACAATATCTCCCGCAGTAACGCTCATCAGTGATGCACCTGCCCTTGATCACCCTCGCTCAACAGCCCTTCCGCTGCCTTCAAGATTCCCTTAATCACATCGTCAGCATCGCTCTCCTGAAATACCGGGCTTAATGAAATCGCGATACAGCGCGGCAACAGCTGCTCCGCGTCCGGACACATGCCTACCTTATATGACGGAAAATCTGTAAAAAAATTGAAAGGAAACCCGTCACGATCCGCCGTTCGCCGCTGCATCACATGTTCATGCATATACACTGGCCGACCTTCGTACAACACGGATGCCGTTATCCCCTCGGCATTTAGAACATCATGGAATCGGGAGGCAATTTGCGCATCAGGGAGCATCATGACGAGTGCGTTTCCGGCATCGCCTTCTTCATCATTGATTTTTCGGAATGCAATCCCTTGAACTCCCCGGATTCCGTCTTTTATCCGGCGCTTTATCGCTCTCATTGCAGCGATGATGCCATCAAGCTTTTTCAATTGCTCCAACGCTATCGCGCCATTGATCTCGCTCATGCGGAAATTTTGGCCTGCGAACGGCACGTCAGCCACCGCCATCCCCTCAAACAGTTCTTTATCGCGAAAAAATCCTTGATCATGATAGCGAACCGCTCTCTCATACAACTCCGCCTGGTTCGTTACTACTATACCGCCATCGCCAGTTGTAATGATTTTGTTCATTTGCAAACTAAAGCAGGCCATATCCCCGAATGCGCCGGAGTGCATGCCTTTGTAACGGCTGCCGCAAGATTGGGCGACATCTTCAATGACCTTCAGCTTATGCTTGGCGGCCTGCTCCATCACCTTATCCATCTCGCACGGGTTGCCTAGAATCGGCACAGCAATGACCGCTTTTACAGAAGGATCAGCTTCTGCCAGCCGGCCAATCTCATTCGGATTAATATTAAGGCTATCGTCTATATCCGCAAACACAGGCACAGCTCCTGCCATAACAACAGCGTTCGCTGTTGCAATAAACGTGTTGGCCGGCACAATTACTTTATCCCCTGGTCCGATGCCAAGCGACTTTAACGCTACAACGAGCGCTGCCGTTCCAGAAGTGACGCCCAGAGCGTACCCGCAACCGATCCGCTCGGAGAAAGCGATTTCAAATTGTTTTGTTTTACCGGCGACATCCGCACCATAATAACGAAAGGGCGATTGCCTCCCAATCACATCAAGCGCCGCCCGCTTTTCCTCCTCCCCATACACACTCGCTCCGGGAAACGGCAGCGGCAGCGGTCGATTTCTCACAGGTGTACCGCCATATATGGCCAGCTTTGTCGTCATCGTGGGAGTCCTCCTTTCCTTTTCGAAAACCTTGCTCATTGTGATAACTCTATTATAAAAAAAGTATGAGGATTCCAATATGCAACTATTTATTATTTCATGCCTCTTTTTTATCACAAAGTAGCACAGACAATAGCAAAAAGCCTTCAAATTGGAGAGATGAAGGCTAGGTTCATAAAATTAGCTGCTCTGAGAATCGATTAATTTAAACGATCATATTCATTTTTATCAATACCCTCATAATTATTCCAGCTAGGCATCAACTAAGAAGCAAACGCGCTACCGAGTCAGTATTTTCTTCAAGCAGTACGCGAAGTACATAAGGCGCATGAGCGCTTGTATTAGGGGCGGCTGTATATCTCGAATAATCAGAAAAATAATCATTTGCGTATTCAACCAATTGATAAGCCAATTCCATTCTCAATTCTTCCATATTCGCTCCATCTGCAACAATGAAATCAACTTCCTTTATACTTCCTGCAAAACGTCCATCCTCGTCTTGTTTAAATTCAAAGTTTAGTTCATAAACAGAAAGAAATGATTTCATCTGTTCTCTCGATGTCGCAACAAGAACATCGCGGTTTCGGCGTACTGCCTGAGGTTTCTCGCGGACAACAGTATCAATAAAACTGCCCATATTGGCTCTAACCTGAGTCGCTAAAAGAGTCTCCATGATCATTCCCCCTCACACCCCCAATATATATGTTTCTACAAAACAAAAAAGTTGCCGCCCTATTGGTCGGCAATAAAGCTGCAACTTTCTTGTTGTCTCTATTTTTATTACTTGGCACTGTCGTTTCTAGCCTTCGAACGCCTCCATTATCTATTCGACCAAGCCCGAACGTTCAATGCTCTCCGTAAAATATCTTTGCCCGAAGGCAAAAATGATTAATAGCGGCAGGATCAGCATTAAAGCCCCCGCCTGCACTTGGATCGAATTTTCAACCGGATTGGCGAAACCGTTCAAATCCTGAATTTTGGCAGGCAGACTGGCCAGCACCATCGACAAGGTTACTTTAGAGCTTAGAAGCATGCCGGAAAAGTAATAGTCATTCCAATGCCAGACAATTGAAAATAACAATACCGTGACAATGGAGGTTACGGCATTCGGCAGCATCACCTTGAAATAGCAGCGAAAAGGGCCGCATCCGTCAATAAGCGCCGCATCCTCTAGACCTTTCGGCAAGCCGCGAAAAAACTGTCTGAAAATATAAATAAACAAGCCGGAGCGAATGCCGTTCCCCAGTATGGAGGGCAAATAATAAATCCAGCCGGTATTCGTAAGGGCAATTGTAGACTTATGGCCGGTAAACAGCGCAATCAGCTCCGAAAGACCGAAAAAATCAAAATAGCGGTACTGCGTATACAGCGGCAAAATAATCGTTTGCATCGGCACGATGATGGTAAACAGCACCATAACAAATAGAACATTTTTAAACCTGAAATTGAACCGGGCGAACCCGTAGCCCACCAATGCGCATGTGAAAACTTGCAGCCCTGCACTAATAAAGGTGAACATGGCCGTATTGGCAAATACAGCCGGAAAATTAATGACTTGATACGTTTTGATCAAATTGCCCAGCGTCAATTCACTCGCAATCCATACAATGCTCGGGTCATAATAATCACTGGCATTACGGAACACAGTACTGGCCATATAAAGCAGCGGGTACAAAATAATAAAGCTTATTCCAATCAGCAGCACCGTGCGTAACAGCCATTGTGCCAGCAGCCCTATAGTTCGAAAATGTCCGCTTATGCTTAACCTCTTCATAGCTGTCCCTCCTATTTTTCAATATAGAACACATTTCTGAATAGAAGCGCGGTCACAATGCCGATCACGATCAGAACAAGCAAAAAGTATACGATTCCAAGCGTAGAGACGGTCTCGTAGTGCATGCCGGCAACCAGACTGAATATTTTTTTCATCACCGGATTTTCCAAATCAGTGAACGTATCGATAATGCTGTAGACAGCGGTCACCAGAATAAACGGGGATACCATTGGAAATGTAATTTTCCAGAAAGCTTCCCACTTCGTCGCCCCTTCCAGACTTGACGCTTCGTACAAATAGCCGGGGATCGATTGCAGCGCCGCCAAAAAGAGCAGGATCTGCACGCCTGATTTCCAGATCAGTTCATAAATGCCGTTGACGATGCCGGTAAAATAGGTCACGAGCTGCGGATGGAAGCCGGATTGAACAAGCATTTGCGCCAGTTCCGAGCTTTGGAACAGGTCCGCTCCCTGATTGCCTTGCATAGACTGAGCCAGCACATCGTATTTGAGCAAATAGATGATAACGCCCGAGGAAATAATGATCGGCAGCGCAAATATGGCGCGGGCAAGCGCCCTTCCTCTGAACCGCTGATTGAGTATAACCGCGATAAATAAACTGAGAATAACAATAATCGAAACCCGGTACGCCATATCGCCGAGCGATGAGAAGATTAACCGCACATTGTCAGGGTCCTCCAAAAACGTCAGCTTGTAATTCCTCAACCCAGCGAACGTTGTCTGCAATCCGTCAGCGCCAATCTGTATATGGGAAAACGAGAACCATACCGTTTTTATAAATGGCAGCAAAAAAAAGTAAACAAAACCGATCAGCCAGGGCAAGATGAACATAAATCCGGCCCATGCCCGCCTTTGTTCAATCGTCAGTTCCAATTTCACTCTTTTCATCCTTTTCCAGCCCCGTCCGCTACTAAATACCCTTTCGCCTCAACGGTCCGTCCTTCTACAACCGTTTGATACTCGTTATAGTTTACGATGACACGCAGCCCGTTTTCATAAACCGTCTCATAGACGCCTTGCTCCAGCTGCCTGTGCGCGGTCATCCGCTTGTCTGCAACTTTGTACAAGATTTGCTGCAGCTCCTTATATCCTGCAACAGCGCTGTCAACCCAGTCCCTGTAGTGGGTACTGTAAAGCTCATTATAAGGCGTATCCTTCACAGCCGATGCCGGCGCATACATCCAGGCATACTGCAGGCTGCTTCCCGTCTCAATCGCCTTCAACAGCATCGTTTCCGGATCGCTGCTCAGATTGACAGCGGGAACCGAATAAGGAATAATGCCATGCAGCACCATCTGATAGAAAGGAACGGCTTCATCCTCAATATCAAAGCTGCTGGATTCTACGGCAAGCTGTGCGGCATGCGCAGCATAGGGCAATGCATAACCGTTCGGCTGCTGGAGAAGCAGCGAATACGTCTGCTCATTGAACTTACCCAGGGCAGCCGCCCAAATATTGGCCGTTTTCCCTCTATCCGTGCCGCCTTTGCGATAGTCAGAGTACACTTGACTCCCAAGTTCATTCAACGCCATCTGCGGATGAGAAAATTGCTCGTACGATTGCATCAATTTACGGGCTGCTTCCAGCATTTTTAGAGGCGACAACAAATATTGCGGCTTAACCTTGTCATTGACTTGGTACGTACTGCGCACATAAGCATACTGCGGCGCGGCAAGTTTGGTTACTCCGCCCGCCGTATCCGACCGGCTGGAAAAACCGTTTCCGCTTGCCCGGAAGTGAATCAGATCAACCGCCGGATAAAAACGAATTTGATTCTGGCTCATATATTCAAGCAGCCGCTTAAAGCCGGATTTGCCTCCAAGCTTGGAGATCGGGCTAACGGCAGACGGAAGCTTGTTGTTTGTCAGCCCGTCATTCGCCCATCCTTTATACTGCAGTACGATATGCCCTACTCCTGCTTTCAGCAATTGATCGACGATCTCTTCGGACTGAGCGTATGTCGTTAATGCCTCCATTTTTGTATACGGGAATCCTAAAAATGTCTTTCGCTTGGCTGCTGCACCATATAAATCGAGATAAAAGGGAACTTGCCCGGCGGTTACCGTCTTGCGCATTCGTTTCTCTTCAAGCAAATATTGCTGATACCGGCGTGCCATCCCGCTATAATCGCCGTCTTCTCCATTTAAGAAATAGAAGTTAACAGCGATTCGTTCCAATTGAGAGGCCGTCTTCGCCAGCAGCTTCACTTCTTTAGCCGCCCATGTCCGGCTGAGCAGCTTCGCGTTGTCTAATTGGCGGTAAGTAAACTCGCTGTACACATGATTATACGAAGTGCCCATTCCGCTTACCGCAGCACGTACGGTCCCCAGCGAATCCCCGCTGTCAATAACAGCCAGAATGGCGTGGTCGCCGTTTTTCACTCCGAATACGGGCAAGCTCGCCCTCTGTCTGGAAACCATTCCCTGCGCTTGCGTCAGCACATCGTCATTGCCGTACAGCTGCTGCCGGTAAGCTTCATAGCCGGACTTCCCGTTGTTAAAGCGGATTAATGCGCCCGAGCCGTCCGGCACGAAAAGATAGCCGCTGTCCGATGCGCCGCCCGCTCCCAAATAAGGGAGGAACCCGATCTGCGTAATTTGACTTTCCGGGTCATGCTCTTCAATTTCCTTTAGCACAATTTCTGCCCTTAAATGATCGCTTTCCAGCGTATATTCGACCGGAATGATAAAATTCTGTTTCGGAAAATTGTAGACCGCCTTGAACCCCCGCTTTGTCCGTTCAATGAAAGCTCCATTCTCCTTCGTACTGGCCACATAATTGTTCGTTGTCGAGGTTTCTCCTTTGCCAGTCGAATACGTGACGAGCAGCTGTGAATGCAACTGCATCTTGAACACGCCTTTGGCAACGGTATCTTCCTCCCGCAGCTCCGGATTGCTCCGCCAGCGGTAACCGCTCTTTTTGTGCTCGATTACAAATTGTCCTTCCGGGTTTATATACAAGACCAAGTTACTGTTCTCGGCAGCCGTCTTGAATCCTAAGCGATTCAGCGGGGGTAGATCGGCAATGGCTTTGCCGGCATTGGCTTTGACCGTCCCAGCCAGAAAAGCCGGCATAACCGATAACACTGCAGCTAAAAGCACAATCATGGCAATATACTTTCTTTTCCTATTCATGCCTAACCTCCTTCCTGCAGTCCTACAGCCTGAACAGCAATTCTTTGTAGATCGTGTCCGCAAAAGCGTAAATCTGCTGCAGCACGCCAAAAAGCAAGACGCCTAAAAACAGAATAAAGGCGATACCGCCAACACTGAGCAATGATGAAGCCAGCGTCTTCTTCAGCGAGTATTCATGGATGGTGCTCATCGCAATCAGCAGCAGCACAATCGACCAGGCGTACGCAATAAACGACGCATACTCTAAAAACATAGCTTCCTCGACCGTCAGAAAGTTGCTGGCAATGGTCGTCAGAACCATAACTGTAATGAGCGGCAATAATGCGTATGAGCTGTAAATCCATATCTCCTTCGCCCTTCCCTTGCCGTCCATCAAGGTGCATAATGACCAATTGGCGATAACCCAGAGCACAAACAAGCCTGCCGTCCGAGCAAAGATCAGCAGCACATTCAATTGTCCGGAGCCTGACGGATTAAAGATAAATCCGCTCCATTGCTGCTCGGCGACAGCAGCCAAAAACCAGGCCGACACCAGCGCTGCGGAGACTGCCAGCGATCCTTTCTTGCTCCAACCCATCTCTTCAAAGCCTTGGGCGGGATGAAGCATGATATAGAACGGATAAGCAAGCTTCCCCGGCTCGCGAGCGCTGCTGCCGCCGGCTATCCTTTGCTTGCGCCGGCGATTCGTCCAGGTGGCAACGGCAAGCAAAGCAAGAACAAGGAGCAAAATTGGCAACGCATTTTTACGCAGCATTTGTTTCCTGAATGCTTTATAAGCATCCGAATAGCCGGCCATATTGTAGCCTAATTCAAAATAAGCCATCGCCTCCTTGTACTGTTCCGTGTTGTAAAGCGCCTTCCCGATCCCGGTGTACGCCAGCTCCAAATTGCCGTTGCGCCCGAGAACCTCGCGCCATAATTCCACAGCTTCGGCGTATTGGCCGTCAACATACTTTTTTACCGCTCCCCTAACAGAATGTCCGTAGGAGGTTTGCTTGTAGACGGTAATATTATTTTTGGCCGCATCGGCAATGAGCAGCATCCCGTTCATGCCTGCAATCGCTGACGGCGTTTTGAAGGTTCCGGTTTGCGAGCCTAATCCACCTTCAATAAAAAGTAAATTGCCATCCATATCATATTGAAAAATTCGTCCTCTTTGCTGATCCAACGCGCTAATAAAGCCCTCATCATCGACAAAAATATCGACAAAGACCGTCGCTAAATTTTTGCCGCCCTCCCATACGGTCTCCAGATCGCCGAAGGACCCGGCCGGCATCGTATTGAGGCCGCTTGGATTCAGTCTTTTGATTTGATTGGACACCGACTCCGTACTACTCGTCACCGTGTAAACAAAATTTTTATGGTCCATATCAAAATTCGTATACTCAACAGGTACATAGCGGGCCATCTTCAATCTCTGTGTACGATTGAGCAGCTTTTTCCAGAAATAGTCCTGCAGCATGGATAAGGACGGCTCAATCCGCTCGCTCCCGAAAAAACCGATAAACTGCCCTTTCTCATCGAAGGTAAGCGCTCCTTGATAAATTCCCCGGCTCAGCACGTATACAGTTCCTGACCGGTCTACCAGCACTTTGGAAGGCTTGAAGTCCACATTCGCCTGAATCAATTCCGAATCAGGCTTGCCGATTTCCTGCAGCAATTGCCCCTTTCGGTCGATAATCAGCACACGTCTGTTGTCCGTATCCGCAACATAAATCTTGCCACCGGCCCCAACGAAAAGCCCACCGGGATTGTTCAGCCGCTCCACTTGACCGTCTTTCCAAATTTGGTCAATAATATGCTGGACTTGCAAGTTCTCATTCAGCACAACAATCCGGTTATTGCCAGAGTCAAGGATATAAACTTGCTTCTGCTGATCGACAAATAGATCCTGGGGATTATTCAATTTGCCCGCGCCAAGCTGCTCCCCTGTGTATGAAGCTTCAGGCAAAAAACCGCTCGGAGACGGGACGGATTCATTCCGCACATTGTAGTGGTAGCCTCTGTACGGAGCTTCAGTGAAATCGGATGCCCGCACCGTTCCCGCCTGTATAAGGATCGCTATCATGCACCAAATGATGAACGATATTGGATACTTTCGGATTGTTTCGATCATTTCATTTGCTCTCCCTGAATGCTCTTAAGCAAATCTATTCTTTAATACCGGAATGAACCATCGTCTCAATCACGCTTTTTTGGGTAAGCAGAAAGATGATAATCGGCGGTGTCATCAGAAACAAGCTCCCTGCCATCGCAGCGCCCGTCCTGGCAATCCCCCCCTGAACGATTTGATTAATCGCTGCCGGCATCGTTTTTAATTCCTCATCGAAAATAACGCCAATTCCCTGCTGATTCCAAATCGCCTGAAAAGAAAAGATGACAAGCGTTAACCAGGCAGGCTTGACGGAAGGCATGACAATTTTCCAAAAAATTGCGAATTGGCTGGCGCCGTCAATCCTGGCCGCTTCAATTAAAGAATCCGGAATTTGCGTCATAAACTGCTTCATCAAAAATAACCCCAGCGGAACAGCAAGATTAGGCAGAATATAGGCCCAATAGGTGTTCAAAATATCCAGCTTAGAAATGATAATAAAATTGGGGATATCAAGCACGGTGCCGTTAAACAGCAAAGTCATGACGACAAGCGGAAACAGCCAGCGATAGCTTAAATTGTATTTGGCCAGCGGATAAGCGGCAAGGGAGCATATGATGACGCTCCCCGCTGTCGTCACGACACAAATAAAGAGGCTGTTAAAAATATATCTGCTAAATGGCACCCACAAATTGGCCGTTAGTTTAAATAGCATTGCAAAATTGCCCCATGTCGGATGCTGGACGAAAAATCTTGGCGGGAACAAAAAGATTTCATTCAGCGGCTTGAAGGCATTGACAATGGCATATACAAGCGGTAGCGCCATGAAAGCGCCGAATGCGGCCAGAAGCAGAAATATAAGCATATTTCCCGTACGGCTTCTGTTCGTCTTAATTCCTGTCTTGCTCCTTTTAATTCCCAACATACCGCAGCATCCGTTCTATCATATTTTTCACCGCCAGCATCACTATGAACAAGATAACGGCAATTGCTGATGCATACCCCATCTCATAGCGAATCGTACCGAAGTCGAGCATATGGAGCACAATCGTATGGGCCGAATAATTGGTGCTCGGAAATCCGGCAAGCGACATCGAGATGGTACTTACGGAGAATGATGCCGCAATTTGCATAATCGCTCCAAAGAGCAGCTGCGGTTTCATTGAAGGAAACGTAATATACCACAGCTCCTGCCAGCGGTTGCGTACACCGTCGATGGCTCCGGCTTCATATAAAGTCCGGTCGACGGACTGGAGTCCGGCAATGAAGGCCAGAAAGCTCGTTCCCAGACTCATCCACAGCTGGATGATAATAATGATGGTCAAATTGTAACGCGGGTCAATGAGCCATTGAACGGGCTGATTGATGATTCCGAGTTTAAGCAAATTGCCGTTAATGAGCCCGTACGTGTCCCCGCTGAATAAAAACTGCCAAATAAAAAACACATTGCCCGACAGTGCCGGTGCGTAAAATACAAGCGTTACGAATGAACGGATTTTAGGGCGCAGCTCATTAATCAGCCAAGCGAATACAAAGCACATCATATAGCTGGCCGGCCCGGTAATTAACGCAAACAGCAGCGTATTTTTAAAAGCGATGAGAAACACATCATCATCCAGGAATAACCGGATATAGTTGTCCGCTCCCCGCCATTTGGGAAATTGCAGCATATTGAAATCGGTAAAGCTCAGGACAGCCGCCGACAGTACGGGCATGATGACAAACAGAAAAAATAATAGCGTAAACGGCAGCAGCATCAAATACAGCTCCTTATGCTGCCTGATTTCTTTCAGAAGCCCCGGCTTACGCTTTTGCTTGAAAGCCTGCAATGAAGCTCACTCCAGTCCAAACTCATCTCGTTTCCGGATAATTTCCGCATCCGCTTCCCTCATCCGTTTGTTAAACGACTCCCGGGGATTCCCGGCGGCGATGACAACATCGCGAAACGCATTATCCAGGCTTCTGACGGTATAATACCCTCCAGGAACCTCCTCAATTTCCTTCACCTGGCGCCATTGTGCCATTAATTGCTCCAGCTCGCCCTTGCTCCAGGGCAAGCGCTGAAAGGCTTCGACATTCGCTACTGGCTGTCGCGCCGCCGTGCCCATAAGTGCTTCCAGCTCCTTGGCATAGCGCTCTTGCGCTTCCGCACTTGTCCACCATTTCAGAAATTGCCAGCTTGCTTCCTTATGCTTGCTGCGGTTGTAGATAACAGCCGCCGTTCCTGAACCGCCTGCCGTATGGTCAACCGTTCCATCGCTGCGCTTCGTTCCTGGAATAGGCACCATGGCCCATAAATTGCGAATTTCCGGCGCTGCTGCCGCCAAACGGTTATATTCGTTGTAAGGAGCTATAGCGAGCGGCATTTCTCCCGTCCGAAAACGGTTATAAAAGTCATACGTCATCGGAAAACTGTACTGGGCATAAAAATCAGTGCATTGTTTAAAGGCTGCCAATGCCCCTGCATCATTGCGCAAGCCGGTCCCCTCTTGCTTATAAAAGCTTCCCTGGTGCTGGTAAAGCAGCGACGGAAACAGATTGCGGGTGCCCATTCCCTGATCCACCATTTCCCACGCGTCCGCAGAGGTATAAGGAATGCCGATCTGCATATGATTGCGTTGAATGATTGGGGCTATTTCGTACAGATCGTCCCATGTTTGCGGCGGATTGATTCCAAGCTCTGCAAAAATATCTTTGCGATAGAACATCATATAGAACGTTTCTGTATCCGGCAGCCCATAAACGCCGCCATTAAACGTATAGGGAACCGTCGCCTCGTCCATGAAACGCTTCCGTACTTCCGTAAAGTCCCCGAAGGTCGACAAATCCGTTAATGCGCCCCGCATCGCCAGATTAACCGGCTGTCCCCGGCCAACCATGATCGAGACATCAGGCCCTTCATCGGCCAAAACGGCTTGGATATTTGAGGCTTGCACCAGCTTTACCTGGACCTGAATATTCGTTTGCGGTGTAAACATATCATTGATCATCGCATTGAGTACCTGTGCCTGATCACGCCCCCATCCAAGCCACAGCGTAATCGTTTCTCCGGCGCTGTCATCGTCATTTGAGAAGCTGTAATCATTCGTAAAAGAGGAAAAAAAGGATTGTACTTCAAATGCCAGTGACTGAAAAAAGCCTGGCTTCACTTTTGGCGCTTTGGCGTCGGCGGGCATGACAAGCAAATAATCAAGATCCAGCGGCTGTGCTCTAATATCCAGCATCCATTGGGAAACAGCGCTTATATTGGACTTAAAATAATCAAGCCTCTCCGGAATTTTATCCGGACTGTCCGCCATGGTCGTAAGCTGCTCGGCAAATGTTGCCAGCAGCGAGGCTTCACTGCCTTTTTGCCCCAGCAATTGCTCGATATGCACAGCTTCAGAGCTTAAAATTTTCGCTGCACGCTCCAGCGTCTCCAGCAGATCCGGAATTTCCTTATCCAGCATATAATCCCGGTAAATATCCGGCTGTGCACTCGTAATCATCATGATTTTTCGATACATCCCGTTCAAATCGTAGACCGCCGTCTCCAAACGACGGATCGTTGCCGTTATATCCCCAAGCACAACCTCCAGCCCAAGCTCATGTGTCCCTTTCGTCAAATAGAATAAATAGGGTTCTCCCTGATCCTCGCCCGGCACCTGTAATGACCAGTCCGTACTGTAAGGAAAGCGGAGGGCGGCTGCCTCTTGGAAGGGGATTTTCCCGTCGATCGTCAAGGAGCGATGCGTGAAAAAACCTCTAATGTAGCTTTGCTGATATTTAAAGCCGAGCTTATACAGCCCGCTCTCCGGCACCTCAACCCGCCATTCGATCCATTGGCCCGGAAATGACCAGTTTTGCCGGCCGATCATGTTCAATTTAATTTTCGTTCTGTCCATCGGCTCTGTCAGCGGACTAGTACGATCATAGGCCGCCCTGAGCGACGGGTCCGACTTCAAATAGGGCTGCTCCGCCTGCACTTTGATTGCTTCGCCCTCTGCTTCCTTAACCAACTGCTCCTTATAGTGCTTCAGCACTTCAGCATAGGCGGGCATCGGTTCCCGTTTATAAATTTTGATCGCTTCCAGTACGACCGGCTCCCGGATGGCCTTTAACCGCAATGTATGCTTCCCTTTCGTGAAATAAAATTTGAAAGGCTCGCTGTACAAACCGTTGGCATCGCGAAAGTCCTGCTCCATCCACATCGGCACTTCCACTTGCCCCGGACTGTAATCATTTCCTTGACGGTCTTGCTTGATTGCGCCGTCATCTCGCCATACCCGTTGAAAGAGCATACTTCCCGCTTCAGCGAACGGGGCTCCGCCATCAAGCTCCAGTCCCATCTCGACCGGACGGCCCATGCCGGCAAGCGGATAATAAAGCAGGGCCATCTCATACCGCCCCGTCTGCGGAATTTCTACCGTCCACTCCACCCATCCGTCGTCATTGGACCAGCGGAGCACATCCCTTTTTCCGGCAAATTTGCCGATGACAGCAAGCTCAGCCTTAGTATCGTCAGCATCCGAATAGGAGGCGGCAGGAACCCGGATGGTATAATCCGGGGATTCCTCCTGTTCGTACCGCACCATATATTGCTCGTAACCATTTCCGGAGCTTGGTGCGCCTGCTCGTTCCGACATCGCTTGCCCTTGAGCCGGATCCGGTGCTGCAGTCGCATCATCAGGCAAATCAGCGTTCATCACAACGCTCAGACAGAAGATCACAACAAGGAATAAAGAGAGAGATTGCCTTTTTTGCCGCAAAATAATGTCTCCTTCGAATTCCTGAAATTATCGGCCGGAAATAGCTTCCGCAACACGCCTTCTAGCATCGTACAGCTCAGCGGGATTACGGATAAATTCCGATGTTGAAGTTACAATTTCGGCTGCCGCTTTAGAAGCGGCTTCAAAACCGGACAGCTTTTCCAGCTGCTTGTAATACTCGTAGTCCTCCAATCCGTCCCTTATATTTTCCATGCGAATACTGCCGATCGGCCCGTCCGCGCCCGCATACAAAAGCACCCCGTCGCCATGCAGCCATTGCAAATCTTCCCCCGGCGTCGTTATCGACCAGTTGGTTAAAATTGGTCCGTCCCTTTTGATCGGCGGCGCCGGTACGCCTACGCCCTTGTAATAATAATTGAGCGACCAATAGAGAAACCCGTCGAACCGTTCATGCATGGCCATCGCGCTAAGCAGCACTCTTGCCTCCAGCGGACTGTTCTCAATCCGCCAGTTGGGCTGCGGATTATACGGCTGGAGGGAAATGTACGCCCATACTTTTTTGCCGTGCGCCCGGATTTGATCCGCAAAAGCGTTGTTATAGATGCCGTCAACCAGATGAAGCACCAGGATATCGACATTCAATTCTTTCATTTTTTCATAGGAATCGATATATTGAGAGGTTGTCATAATCGGGATGTCAGGATAAGCTTCTTTCACATGCGCATTTACCCGCTTTATCGTCTCGAAATGCTCTTTTTCATTCTCGTCGAATCCGTAAAATACGCCGTTTCCCTGCTCGATAGCCCTTGTAGCGGCGATTTGATCGATATAGGGACGCATCCGTTCAAATCGCTCAATCAATTCCTCTGCCGGGGCCTCCCGGTCCCCCCATGTAGATGTAATCGGATAAACGGTAAAGCCGTTCACTTTGTCTTTGTAAAAATCGCGTTCTTCTGCCGATAAATTCAGTCCCCACTCTGCCTGCTCAGGATGGACGGTCATATCGTCCGGGCTAATCCGGTAATTGGCTACATATTGCAGCCACTTTTCCCGCATCTCATCGCTAACATGACCGTAAACCTCTTGCAGGTATTTGAATGACAGCGAGAATAATGAAGGGAGCTGCGGCTTTTCCGGCAGGCTGAAGCCGAACACCTCGACCTCGACATCCACTTCATTGCTTTCACCGTTAATTTCGAGGCTGACCGTCCCCTTATAAATTCCCGGTACGGCATCCTTTGGTGCATGCACCGTCACCCAGACCGGATTGGACCAATCCTTGATCAGCTGCATACTGTCACGCGGCAGCAGGGGATCCGGATACCAGCCGGGCTGCTGCGCAGCCGCTATTTCAGGAGTGGGATGTCCTTGAAAAGTTTCAATCCATACATAACCGACCTGAAACCACTTCACATCGGTCAACTGATGGTCGCCATTGCGAAATTCCCCGAGCGTCACTTTAACATCCTCAACATCGATATCCGCTCTCACGATAACCTGAAAGCTTTCATATTCATTTCCCGCAAGCGCGAGCTTGATGCTCCGGCTTTCCGGAAGCGCATCATTGGGCATTACTTTTACCATGCTGCTTGCTGTAGATATCTTATAATTGACCGGTTGTGCCGGAGGCGCTGCAGCCTCGCCCTGTTCATACGGCTCTTGATCCATTTCACTCACTCCAGCTTCTTTGTTTGCAGCATAAATCGCCGCTACAGTAATGACAATCATGGCAATCACTACACTTCCAGCCAGCAGAATCGTTTTCCGGGGCATTATTCCGTGCCCGACATCGTTAAATCAATTTGCGCCTGGAACAAGGGATTATACTTTTCTACTGTAGAACTTACCGATTTACCCTGATTTTTTATTTCATCGAAAAAGTTTGTCTTATGGCCGTCGAGCTGCCCGAATCCCTGATACTTTGGTGTGACCGCTGCTAAATTGGCGTTCATATCGGCAAAAAGCTGCTGCTGCTCCGGCGACCATCCTTGCCAAATATCGGGATAAACCGGATTTTTCGCCTCATCATCATAGGCTTTCAATAAATACTCCTGAATGAATTTGGCCGCCGCTTCCGGATGCTTCGAGCCTGTTACGACAGATGCGCCGCCCGGAGCTACATAATTGACATGCGCTTCGGCGCTGCGCCCTTTCGGTAAAGGTACAACGTCCCATTCATCCTGGAAGCCTTGATTTATGATTGGGGCCAACACCCAGCTGCGGTCAATCATCATCGCTATTTTTCTGTTTTTAAATCCTTCCGGTCCTCCCCACTGTTCCGGAAAGACGACTTTATTCTTTAAGGTGAGATCCTGCAAAAACTCGGCTGCCTCAACAAATCTCGGATCATCCGTTGCCGGCGATACCTTGCCGTCCTCTGCTACCTTGATTAAATCGGGCACCCCATTTGTAATAAAGAAAACTTCATCCATCCACGAGCCATAGCCCCATTGATCCGTCTTGCCGTCATTGTTCGTGTCCTGTGTCAGGGCGATCGCCGCTTCTCTGAACGTATCCCAGTTCCATTTTCCTTCCTGATAAAGCTCGGTTGGCGTCGCCAGGCCATTTTCTTTAAACATCGTTTTGTTATACATCAGAACGACCACGTCCGGGGCATTGGTCGAAAAGCCGTATCGCTTGTCACCCCATTTGTAAGCGGCATCCGTCAGCTTGACATCCGAATAGGGATTATTGCTGTTCAAATATTCATCGATCGGCATAAAAGCATTTTTCACCAGCATCTCCGGAATGTCGGCCGATCCGGACGTTGATATGTCTGGCGAATCCCCGGTTGCAATTAGCGTCAGCAGCTTGGAATTATGCTGAGACCAATCGGGAGCGTTAATAATCGTAAAACTGCCCCCGTAATCCTTTACCCACGCATCCCCGGCTTTATTAAACTTGGCCAGCTGCTGCTCAGTCGGCACCCACTGTACATAAAATTTGAGATCAATATTTTTGTACTTTTCATCACTTGCCTGATTGACATCCTCGTTCTCTTTCTCCTTCTCCGCCTCCTTGCCAGGCTGCTGACCAGCGTCGGAAGTAGCCGTTCCCCCATTGCCCGGTTTGTTCGTCTCTCCGCTTGAACATGCCGCCAAGCTTAAAACGGCAATCAAAGCAAGAGCAATCATTTTTACATAAAGACCGATGCTTCTCACACAAAATCCTCCCTTTTGATCATGTGTTCATCATTGTCAGCCGCTTTCCCGGCAGCGGGCCGCCGCCGATATCCAAAAGATGGCGCTTTCAGCCCGGCTAAGATCAACTAACAGCGACAATTTCATTATGCTTGATCAACGGAAGGATTTAAATTTCACTTTTTTTTGAAAGCTATAAGTTTTAAGCTTATTTTCCGTAAAACTGTTTAATATTTTTCTTATACCTTGCGTCATAGTATTGCTCCAGCTGCTCCACACCAATTCCCTCCAGCATCGTTAGCATGCCTTTATACAGCTCTATTGCCCTGTTCTCTGGTTCGGCCGTAATGATCTTCGGATACTCGGCAGCGATAATCGTTAACATTTGCGTCTCGATGATTCCTTCCGGACTTGTTGCCGGCGGGTTAATTTTAGAATAGAACGCCGACCAGTCCGCTGCATAAGCATTAACGAGCGGATTTCTGACATCCTCCAGCTTTTCTTTTAAAGGAAACCATTCATGATAAAAAAACCGGAACGTCCAGATGCCGTCACTTTCCGTACCAATCGTTCTTTCGATGCCATCATCCTTGATGATATAGTTTTCACGCTCATGACCATAATTGACAAGCAGATTCCCGTCAGTGCTCCACATATATCTGGCAAACTTAATTAAAGCCTCCGGATTTTTGGCATTCTTCGTAATGGCCGTAAAGGTCCAGCCCAATCTGTTGTGGCTGGGAAATTCCACGCCGGGAACAGCTTGCAGCGGCTCGATGGCGACAAATTTATCGCCTGCTCTGCCAAAGCCGAAATAATGCAGCGGAGCGGCAAACACCCGCGCCTCCCAGTCTTCCTCCAATTGCGGCTGCTGCTTCAGCATATAATCAGGGTCCAGCAGCCCCTCCCGGTATAATTGATTGGCGAATGTAATAAAAGGAACAAATTGCGGATTTTTATATTTAATATGCGCCTTCCCCGTCTCATCAATATAAAGCGGCTTGATGCCAAACGACTCCTCCAGCATTTCCAGCGCCCACCCGTTCTCGCCTGCGGACAACGGGATCGACGGCTTGCCCCTAAGCGTCGGATATTTCTGCTTGAATGACCGCAGCGCGGCTATAAAGCCCTCCGGCGACGACATATCAGGAGAACCTAATTCCGCATAAATATCTTTTCGCACATGGTAGGCCAGCGCGCCGATATCCTTCTTCTGATCAAACCGCCATTGCGGAATAAAAAAGCTGGGCAGGCCGTATAACTGGCCATCAAATTCGGATTTGGTGAACTGATAGACGTCTTCAGGGATTTCATCGCGGAACTCCGGCGCATATTTGTCGATCAATTCATCATACGAATACAGCAGCCCCCGGCGGATCAGCCGCTCGATCGCCGGGTCGTTCATATCGAATGTGATCATATCAGGCAGCGTGCCGGAAGCGATCATCAGATTCATATTGTCACTGAAACTGCCTTTCGGAGATTGAATGGCCGGAATGGCTCCTGTAATTTCACTGACATCTTTCAAAATCGGGTAGTCGGTCCACTTTCCGTTAAACTTCCAGCCCGGCAAATTGATATACCAATTGAAAGTGAAGGGCTCGCCAATATGCCACTTATTTTTTTGTTCCGTTAGCCGCTGGCTGATTTCGGCGCTGTATGGCGATTTTTGCGGCAGCTGTCGCATCTCCTGCCTCTCTTGCATCTCCTCGCCAAAACAGCCTGATAAAACGCCCAGCAGACATAAGCTTCCTATAAGCCGAAGCTTCAACCGCCGTCCTCTTCTCATTGCTCGCGCTCCTTTTCATCAAATGATATTCTGATCCGTGCCATTCCGCTGCTCGCGGCAATACTTTGGAATTTGAATCCGGCACCTCGTCCCTTTACCCGGCTTGCTTTCGATCTCTATACCCGACGTATTGCCGAAATAGAGCAGGAGCCGCTCCCTTACATTTTTCAGTCCATAGCCTGAAGACTGGTGCTGCCAGAGCTGACTCATCCGCTCTTGTTCCATGCCCGGGCCGTTATCCTTGATCATAAATTGAATATAATCATCCTCCGCGTATCCTCGTACATGCAGTTCCCCCCTGCCCTCCGTTTTGCAGTCAATACCATGCTCGATTGCATTTTCGACGATCGGCTGCAAAATGAGATTAAGCATTTCGAAAGCATAGATTTCCTCATCAAGCTCATAATGTATATCAAAACTGTGCTCATGCATAATCAGTTGAATATCGATATAGGCCTTCATATTAAGCAACTCATCACGAACAGATATCATATTATCGCCTTTATTTAACGTTGTCCGGTAAAAGTCCGACAGTCTGGTCGCAATGTGGCTCGTCTCAGTATCATTATTCATAATCGCCCGCCAATTGATAATGTTTAGGCTGTTGTACAGAAAATGAGGGCGGATTTGCGCTTGCAGCGCCTTTAGCTCCGCTTCTTTTTGCGTAAGCTTGCTGCGATAGACATCCTCGATCAAATGATTGATTGTTTTCAGCATTTTGCCAAACCTGTTCGTCAACTGCCCGATCTCATCCGATGCGTCGCTCGAAACCTCCACCGCCAGCTGGCCGATTTCAACCTGTTTCATTTTGGCATTCAAGTGCCGGATTCTTTTGACCAAGGTATTCGAGAACATCCATATAATTAATAACAAACCTAGAATGCAAGCCACGCATACCACGATCGTAGCCCGCAAAATTTGGTCGCTCTGCTGCAGGATAGAATCGTAAGGAATAAAACATTGCAGCGACCAGCCCGAATTGGCGATAAGCTGCTCCACTTTCATAAAACGGCCGCTGGCCAGCGCTTGAACGGCAACATCTGCAGGGCGGTTGGAGTAGATTGGCCGCCTGTTTTCATCTGCGATTAGCACACCATACTCCTGGGCATTCATTGATAATGTCTCTTTAAACAGCTGATCGTAGTCCAGTGCAAGACTGACAACCCCCAGCTCTCTGTCACTGTAGATATCGATAAACTTGCGGGCAATGAACAAATCGCCATTTCGCGAAATCCACTTCGGCATATAGCTGCCTTCCGTTTCAACGGCCCACAGCTCATCAGCAATTCGCGAGTAATCAAGAACAAGCGTGCCAAACTCAGGAATTCCCTGTTTAGTATAAAAGGTGACTTCCGCGATGCCCTGATTAATAAATTGAATATTCGTTATCGTGGGCACCAGAATCGTTTTCAAATCCGCCGCCAGTGAAACCTTATCCTTGTAATTGTTGTTAAACAATTGCTGCAGCCGCGTATTATACACGATAAAGTCCGTAATATTGTTGTATAAGCTGATTTTATAGCCAAGATGATCGGCTATCTTTTCTGCGGAAGCGGCCAGATTGCGCTGCTCCTGCTTTTCTAAAAAACCTTTGGACTGCTGAAACGAATATAAGCCAAGACTGAGAACCGGGATTAAAATGACAATAATGTAGGAAAGCAATATTTTATATTTGAACGGCAGATTTTTGAATCCGTTAAGCGCCTTGCGCATTATGAGCTCCCCCGTTCGCGGTATTGCGCCGGACTGAGACCGTAATAGTTTTTGAAGATCGAACAGAAATAAGAATGGCTGTTGTAACCAACCTCCCGGCTAATATCAGAAATTTTCATGTTGGTATTCAGCAACAGCTCCAATGACTTCTCGAAACGGTATGACGTTACATATTTCATAAAGCTTTGTCCCGTCTCTTTTTTGAACAAATGACTCAAATAGCTTGGCGATAAATAAACTTGATCCGCGACATATTCCAGACTGATATCATTGCTGTACTCCCGATGAATGACGTCCAGCACTTCGGTGATCAGCTTGCCTCCCGACTTGGCGGCCTGCACCGCGTTTTCACCATATTGCTGCACAATTTGCATCAGGATCGACTTTACCTCGAGCAGCGTTGCCGCCCCGTAAATATTTTCCGCCATATCCGGTATGAGCTCATGGTGCCGCTCCGTACTTTTGAACAGCTTTTGCATGATCGCCGTGCAAATAAATTTTATATAAGTAACGGGCAGCTTCCGGTCCGTCTGCAGCATTGCGAAGAATCGTTCAATGGCCTGGTCTGCATGGCCGTACTCTCTTAATTCAATATGCCGATGGATTTGCGCCAAATAAGACTCCGCTTCAGCGACATGATTTTGTGCCGCTTTATCTGGTCCCGCTGAAAATAAAACAACGCTGCGATCATAAAAAAACTTGTTTTCGGTCTTTTTTTCCATATTCATATATTCCGTATGTATTTCTTCCCTGCTGTTAACCGGATTGCTTAACACGATACAAACAATGGTCATAAACGTATCGGTTACTTCATGCTTGAGCCTGTCTCCTAATTGCTCCAATGCCGTTAAATCAGCCGACTCACCCAACCACACAAACACGATACTCTGATATTCATTCAAATTCACATATTCCAACCCTGCAAATGAGGAAAACCAGGCCGGCACTTGAAGCTCAAATTCCGTACCGCGAGTATCAAAAAACCGCTCTTTGAAATCGAATAAAATTAGCATGATCGTCTTATTCACAATGTGAAGGTCTAGTTCTTTGATTTGACTGCTATCGGCCTCGTTTCCCTGCAATAAATCCAACAGCACTTTTTCTTTTTCATACTGCAGCCCCTTCTTGTATCCTTGCAGAAGCATTTCATTATGGATCCGCGCTTCCTCCTCCGCTTTGCACTGAGCCAGCACTTTATCCATCACTTTCAGAAACTCTTCCATACGAATAGGCTTCAAAATATAATGGGCAACGCCGATATGGATCGCTTGTTTAGCATAATCAAATTCCCCATAAGCGCTGAAAATAATAATTTTCAAATGCGGTTTTAGTTCGCGTGCCTGTTGGGCAAGCTCCAAACCGTCCATGAAAGGCATTTTTATATCGGAAAGTAAAATGTCAAATTCGCCGTTTTGCAAGAAAGCAAGCGCTTGTTTGCCGCTCTCTGCTTCCGTTACCGCTAGCGGCAGATTAAACTTTTGAATCAACAGCTTGATTCCTTCCCGGTCGATCCGTTCATTATCAACAATCAACAAGCTGTACATTGATTTCCTCCTTATACTTTGTCGCACTCGTTTGAAAGCGTTAACATTCAATATGATTCCATATTACGGCAATTTTTCTTTGAATACAACAAAAAGCCTCCCTCAGCAGTTGACCAAGCCAACTACTGAAAGAAGCTTTTTACAAATTTTCTCAAATAAGCTCATAAATCCGCGCTTCATACGGCTTTAGCTCCAAACGCCCCGCGTCCGCCCCATCCGCCGCATAGTTGCCCAGCAGCAGCGTCCGCGCTCGCCCCTCATAACCCGCGGGCCATGCAACATGCTGCGTTTCCTCGGAATGATTGAGGAAAATGAGCCAACAGCGGCCGCCAAGTGTACGTGTATATACATAAAGCTGCTCGCTATCCATCCATTCCGGCAATTCCGTGAACTCGCCGTACACCATCACTTCATGCTGCTTGCGCAGCGAGATCAACTGCTGGTAATAGCGGTAAATCGAATCCGAATGCGCTAAGTCCTTTTCTACGTTGATCTCTTTGTAGTTAGGATTGATGTTGATCCACGGCTTGCCCTTCGTAAACCCGGCGTTCTGCGAATCGTCCCACTGCATCGGCGTGCGCGAATTATCGCGGCTAAGGGCCTGCAGGCTCCGCAGAACCTCTTCAGGGTCCCGGCCTTTGCCAACCTCCTCGGCATAGCGGTTCTTCATCGCGATATCGTTGTATTGATCGATCGAAGCGAAGCGGACTCCGGTCATACCGATCTCTTCTCCCTGGTAGATATAAGGGATGCCAGGCAAAGTATGCAGCATCGTCGCCAGCAGCTTGGCCGCCTGTACGCGATACGTTCCGTCGTTGCCATAGCGGGTTACTTGTCTCGTATGATCGTGATTGTTCAAAAACTGGGAATTTGAGCCCTTTCCCCAAAGCCCATTGTACCAGCGGCGCTGAATATCTTTGAACCGCAGCATATCCCAAGTCGCCATTTCATCGCATACTTCAAAATGGAACAGCATATTCAGCTCGCCGCGGTCTTCCCCGACATACTTCAAGCCTTCCTCCGGGGTAACAAACGCCGTCTCGCCAACCGTTACGATGTCATAATGGCGAAGCACCTGTTCATTCATTTCCTGCAAATATTCATGCACTCCAGGACGATTAGTCAGATAGCTGATATCGTCCGGATTCTCCGCATCGGTAAATTGCTCCGGCTTGGCCAGCAAAGCGATCGCATCCAGGCGGAAGCCGTCGATGCCTTTATCGAGCCAAGCCCGCATCATACGGTTAATTTCCTGCCGCAGCTCTTCATTGGCCCAGTTCAAATCCGGCTGCTCCACAGCGAAGGAATGGAAATAATATTGGCCGGTCCGTTCATCCCATTCCCATGTCGAAGGGGAAAAGTAGGAGCGCCAGTTGTTTGGCGCCTGCCCGCCCGCCGCATCCTTCCATATATACCAATCGCGCTTCGGATTGTCGCGGGAAGACTTCGATTCCAGAAACCACGGATGCTGATCGGATGTATGATTCACGACCAAATCCATAATCAGCTTCATGCCGCGGGCATGGACTTCAGCGAGCAGCTTCTCCCATATTTCCATCGTGCCGGCTTTGGGCATCAACGCCTCATAGTCGGCAATATCATAGCCATTATCGAGATCGGGAGAGACAAACACCGGATTCAGCCAAATGATATCAACGCCGAGCTCCTGAATATAGTCCAGCTTGTGTATCAGGCCTTCCAGATCGCCGTAACCATCGCCGTTCGAGTCATAGAAGCTTCTCCAGTAAACCTGATACACTACAGCTTCCTTCCACCATACTTTATTGCTTACTGCCATTCGTTTTTGCCCTCCGTCTTTAACTTAGAACCGTTGTTTATTTTACTGCGCCGGCCGCGATTCCTTTTACAATGTATTTCTGTGCGAAGAAGTAGAAGATAACGACCGGAATAATGGTCAATGTCAAACCAGCCATCGCCAAATTCCATACAATCGTAAATTCTCCAAAGAAATAGAAGGTCGATAACGGAATCGTCCTTAAGCCTTTATCGGACAAAGTAAGCGAAGGCAGCAGGTAGTCGTTCCAAATCGCGATGACATCCAAAATCGCCACCGTTATCGTAATGGTGGTCAGCATCGGGAACACAATTCTCCAGAAGACGCCGAATTTGCTGCAGCCGTCCAATGTTGCAGCCTCTTCCAGTGCAATCGGAACCGACTTGATGAAACCATGATACAGAAACACCGCCATACTGGCATGGAAGCCAACGTTCATATAAATGAGCCCCCCGTGCGTGTTCAGCATCGGAATATGGAGCGTGGTGCGAATCCAGTCCATCACCTGCATCAGAGGCATCATCAACGTTTGGAATGGAATGAGCATCGTCGAAACAAAGACTAAAAAGATAATTTTGCTCAGCTTATTATCGGTCCGCACCAGCATCCAGGCGGTCATGGAAGCCAATAAAACGACAATAATGACCGAGACGATGGTGACGAATAAGGAGTTGCCGAATGCCGTCCAATAATTCATTTTTTCCATCGCCTTCGTGTAATATTGAAAGCTGAAGGAAGAGGGCAGCGCTAATGCATTCTCATACAGCTCCGCCCGATTTTTGAATGAGTTGACAAGCATTAAGTAAATAGGGGACAAAAAGATCAGCGCAAGTATGAGAAGCAAGATCTCAAAAATCCATTTGCTTGTTTTTCTCATTACATTTGCACCTCTCTCCGTTTCGTAATAATGACCTGTGTCAGCGTAAGCGCCGCTACAATAAAGAAGAAGATAATCGCTTTAGCCTGGCCAAGCCCGTAGTGGCCATAACCGAATATTTCATTAAAAATGTTCATGGCGAACATTTCCGTTGCGTTATTAGGCCCGCCCTTCGTCAAGCTCAAGTTGACGTCAAATATTTTGAAGGCGCCAGACAAAGTCAAGAACAAGCAAATCGTAAAGGCTGGCATAAGGAGCGGAAAAATAATTTTCGTAATGCGGTGCCAGAGATTTGCCCCATCCACCTTCGCCGCTTCCATCAAGTCATCCGGAATTCCTTGAATGCCTGCAATGTAAATAATCATCGTGTAGCCGGCCATTTGCCACGTGAATACAATCACCATTGCGTACAACGCAAAAGTAGGATCAAGCAGCCAGTTATAGAAGATACTTTGCAGACCTGTTTTTTCACCGATCAGCTTGAATGCGTCTGTAAAAATAAATTGCCAGATATAACCGAGAATCAGACCGCCAATCAAGTTAGGCATAAAAAACAAGGTACGCGCCGCATTGCTTACACGTAGTCTCGCCGTGACGAACAATGATAGCAATAAACCAAGAAGATTGACGGAAATCAAAGTCAGCACCGTAAACTTAATGGTATGCCACGAGGAAGCGAGAAAACGTTCGTCCTGAAACAGTTTGACATAATTGTCGAAGCCGACGAATACTTTGGGATTGGCCGGAATGCCGTCCCAGTTGACAAAGGAGTACATTATCCCGATGATAAACGGGATAATTACAACCGTCGTAAAGACAAATAGCAACGGCACCGTAAATAACGCGAACCAGGCTTTGTCCTTTGCTTTCATCATCTTCACTCATTTCTGAATAGATTCGTTGTGCACCGCCCTGGAACAGCGAAAGCCTAACTGATCAAACTCGTTAGGCTTTCGTGAATGGCTACCGGGAAGCTATAGCACTATTTTGTTGCTTTCGCCCATACATCATCCAGCTTTTTGATGAATTGCTCGCCAGTCATATTTTTATCCAGGAAAAACTCTTGCGTTGCTGGCGCCAAATCGTTGACGATAATGCCTTGCGGGAAATCATTGAAAGCCCAAGGCAGCGTCTCGCCGTTCTTTGTAGCCTCGAATACCGCTTTGGACAGCGGATCAAGATCTTCTGCCGAAACATTAGTCAAAGCAGGAATAAACTTAAATTCATTTACGATCGTTTTTGTTCCTGTTTCACTTGTAAAGAGCCAGTTCAGGAACGCGCTGGCCGCTTTAATTTCGTCGGCGCCGGACTTGGCGTTAACAACCCAGTTGCTCGCTACGCCAACCGACAGCTTTTTGTTGCCTTCCAGCGGGAATGGCAGCATGCCGATATCAAAACCAAGATCGCCATAATCAGCCAGCATGCCGTAGCTCCAGTTGCCTTGATGCACCATTGCAGTTTTACCTGTCGCGAAGTCACCCATTTGTGAATCATATTTCACTTCCAGCGGATTGACCGTATTAGCTTTAATCGCATCCATAAATTTACCGAATTGCTGGAATTCCTTCGTATCGGCCATTTTCACTTCGCCTTTGTTCAGTTTCTCGACAAAAGCTTTCGAATCCGGCTGCAGAGCAAAAGGAATATTGATAATATGGGCAATCAAGAAGTAAGCTTCTTGCGAAAGACTAAAACCGTTCTTGCCGTCTGCTTTCAGTTTCTCCAATGTTTTGGTGAAGGAATCCAGATCGGCTACATCGTTTTCAGTCACCAGGCTCTTATTGTAAACTATGCCGAAACCTTCAACGCCATACGGAACACCTACAATTTTATCATCCGATTTCAAAGCGACATTAGGCGCAATATTGCTGACGAACGGTTCATTGCTTAAATCGTACAAGTACGATTTGAATTTCTCGGCTTCTGCACCGGTTGCTACACTAAAAATGTTCGGTCCTTGCCCAGCTGCCAGCTTCGCTTGCAATTGTGTGCTGTAAGCATCGCCGGCGGAGCCCCATACCTCTACCTCATTACCTGTCTCATCCTTGTACTTTTTAGCTAATGCTTCCAACGGCTCGGCAATTTCAACCTTCGATTGGAACAGTGTAATCTTTTTCAGCTTTTCAGTATTGGCAGGCGGGTTAGTCGCAGTACCGGTATTAGTATCTTTTTTATTTCCACCACACGCAGCTAATGATCCGACTAAAACGACGACCGTCAGTAAACTCAATAAACTTTTTACTGTTTTCAATGTGATGCCCCCTAAAATCAGTATGTTTTGAAACGCTTTCAGTGTCATTTTAACATTGTAGAGTGGGAGTAGTCAATAAAATTTTTGATCGTTTTAGTAAAATATCGCGACACAAGAAGCGTTTTTTAGCTATTTTTAATAAAATTTCGAGCAAGATTAGTAAAATTTTATTTCGTCGTTTTTCTCCATTTGACTAGTGCATTCAGTTTAAACGGCTCCCGGCTGGCGTTACCTTCCACGATCTCGAGCAGATCCTTGGTAGCCAAATAGCCGGCTTCATAGCGCGGAATGGAAATCGTCGTCAATCCGGCCATTGTAGACATTTCCGAATCGTCAAACCCCGTTACCGAGATGTCCTCCGGCACTCGAATATTGTTTTCCTTCAAAGCTTTCATGGCGCCAATTGCCATATTATCGTTCGCGCAAACAAGCACATCAGGCAAATCATTGCTCAAAATCATCAGCTTGGCTGCCTGATATCCGCTTTTCTCGCGATAGTTGCCATAGAAGTATTTTTTCCGGTCAAACTCAATATTATTCTTCGCCAACGTATCGACAAGAGCGGCAAACCGCTCCCGATTATCAAGCGTAAATTCCAGGCCGCCCAGATAGGCGAATTTCTTAAAGCCTTTATCTACCAGCCCTTGCGCCAGCTCGCACATCGCCGGATAATTGTCCACCGTCACACTTTTTGTATTGGCCTGTTTGTTCTCGATGACCCGATCCATCAATACAATCGGAAAATCCGCCGTCGCCGCGGAAACGACAAATTCATCCGTTATACTGCTGTCCAGCACAATCGCCCCGCAGGCAAAGCTGCTGCGCATATAATTCATACTCGACTTGCTCGTGCAGATCATCAGCTCGTAGCCATTCTCCGTTAAGCAATCGCTTACCCCATTAATGATTTTCAAATAAAAATCCCGGTCAAAATCGCTGAAAATAAACAAAATAACTTTCGACTTACTTATATTCACCGGATCGCGAGGCGCTTTGGGAAAATATCCATGCTCCGAGCATACTTCCAGCACCCGTTCCTTCGTAGCTTGCCCTACATTGCTTCGGCCGTTCAACACATTGGAAACCGTAGAAATCGAGACTCCTGTAATTTCAGCTATCTTTTTCAGTCCACCCACCTGAATCTCTCTCCTTCAACTTAGATAGTATTACTATACCATGTAAACGATTTTATATAAAATTTTATTAAAAATATTTTTCGGCCGGGTGGACCGTGCTCGGGTTCCTGTCTGGCTTCGCCATCTGCTATGGCGCATGTCATGTACCAAAAATATGTAAGTAGCCAATTGCTCACTGGGAAGAAGAATTTGCCCGCATGGGCTATCCATTGCAGAGATGGCAAACTGGACGATGGTTGGGGACAGAAATGGCTGTTGCCGGTCGTGGCCTAGTGTTATTTTAATCCACGCATCCGCGTAGGATGCGACAGGGGAATCAAAGATAACCATAAAATAAAGGGAGAGCAGTATTTCGCTCTCCCTTCATTTTATTCATTAGCCGCGGCATCTTGAGAAGACGCAACTTCGTCTTCTTTAATTACCCCAAGCTCTATACCATTTATGTACAAGGCCTCAACAATTTCCATTCGATCTACGGCACAAAAAAGCTAATAGGTCTTTCAGCCACATAAGGTACCCATGCCTTAAAGATCTGTTGTTTTGAAATCTCTTTCCAATTTTCCTTGTTAGAATAATAGCTCAAAAACAAGCTCCCTTCTTAATCATCGTCGTCTTCATCGTCAAATGCCGCCCGTCCACTTGACTCTCTATAATTTTCGCTTTGAGCATGAAGAGGTTTTAAATTATCGATGATTCTTTTATATTTGTTTACCCTATCCAGCGGATCTTGTTGTGGTTTCCTTCTTCTGGCTTTGAAAGGAACTACAATTCCCATTTCACCATTAGTTCTATCTGCTATAACTGGCATTTTTCTTCCCTCCCGCATCTTCTTCATAAGTCACCCCAAGACAAATAAATTGATCTTTATTAGTCTATGAGTGATCAGAAGAAAATGTGAACTGTGGTGGTTTGTTTCACCTGTATTTTAGCACATTTCACCTATTTTTTCACGTGATTTTAACTATGCTCTCGAATGCTGACTCACGACTAATCTCTAACTATTGTTGACATGTATTTCTATGACTATACCCTAGGATCAGCGATGCACCTACACCTCCCCCTAACACAAAAAAAGCACCCCCATCTGTCGCAAGCAGGGGTGCTTCACTCTTAATTGGACGGCAAGATCAAGCCAAATACTGCTTGACCGAATTACGAACGACCAGCTGTGGCAGGAGCATTACGCCGGTCTCATAATTGTTGTCTTGACGCAAACGATCCAGCAGCATCGAGCAGGCCAGCTTGCCCATCTCATAATTCGGCTGCTTGACCGTCGTCAGCGCAGGCGACATCATGCGGCTAAACTCAATATTGTCAAATCCCATGACAGAAATATCATCGGGAACATTGAGCCCGTTATCAGCCAGCTCATTGATTACGCCAAAGGCGGTCAAGTCGTTGCAGGCAAATATAGCGGTCGGCCGCTCCGCTGCCTCAAGCTCGAGCAATTGACGGGTAAGCCGCTTGCCATTCTCAAATTCATATATGCCGTCGTATACTTCCTTCTCATCCCCGGCAACCTGGACTAGCGCCTCGTTCAGCTCGACACCTGCCGCCTGCAATGCCGCGAAAAAGCCTGTATAAATTTGCTGCCGGCTCGGACGATCAAGCGGCGCTGTCACATAGCCGATGCGGCGATGCCCTTGTTCCAGCAAATAATTGGCCGCCATTTGGCCGCCGCGCCAATAATCGAACTCGATTTGCAGCACATCCGGCAAATCCAGCTTCTGGTCAATGGCAATGACATGCAGCCCCATGCGGAGCAATTGCGCCAACAATTTGCAGTTGCCGGAAATCGATGACAGAATTACACCTTTTACCTGCTTTTCGACCAGCGTTTTCAAATAGCCTTCCTCCAGGCTCTTATCCTGCAAGGAGTTGCACAGCAGCACTTGATAGCCGCTCTTGCGGGCAGCCTCTTCAATTCCCAGCATCACCGCGGCATAGAAAGGATTGCTGATCGACGGTATAATAACGCCGATGGTCATATTATTATCGGTCTTGAGCTGCTTGCCGATCATATTCGGAATATAGTTCATCTCTTCAGCAAGCTGCTGAATTCTCGTACGAAGCTTGGCGCTGACAGGATAGTCGCTGTTGCTAAGCACCCGCGAAACTGTAGCGGAAGAGACATTTGCTTCGCGGGCAATATCGTGAATTGTAATTCGTTTCGTCATTTCTATTACCACCAGTAAGATAATTTAGGAACTGGATGTCCTTAATAGTAATCGATATCATCCCTCTTCCTAAATGCTAGTATATCAGAGTCAATTTAATAAATGTAGCTGTTCAGCGGCGGTGGCAAGCGGGATGATGAGGCTATTGGGATCGATAACCTTCGAGAGCCAGCTTCAAACCTGTCATCCCCGCCCTTTTCGTCCTTTCTGTCGCTCATCGAGTCCAGCGCCGCAAATCAGGCAAATCAAAATATTGCAGCATACCCGGGACGATCGTCTCCAGCCCAAAATGTTGCCCGCTATGGCTATCCCGAACCCATTCGGCTACCGATGCCGCTCCATCCTCAGCGGTCCGCCATTGCCCGACCTTTCGCTCGGTATCAAGCGCGGCAGCCAGCGTGACATAAAGAGCAAAGGCTCCGCACCCGTATACCTCCACTTGGCCAGCCTCAATATAGCCGCTTTCCTGCACAAAAGCTATCGCCCGGCAAATATCGAATATGCGCATTGCCCCCAAACTGTCATCCAGCCAGAAAAGGTCAGTCGCCAGCTTGTGCATCGTACCAAATTGTCCATACAACTCGCCAGCGTTGATCGGATGAGGCGTCGCCGCTCCCTCGCCGCATACGTCCAATACCATCACGGTCTTTCCGGCAGCAGCCGTTTCTTCAATCCACGCCCAATGCACGTCCAGCCGCCTCGTTCCGCGCTCCCACACGGCGATGACAAGCGGTGAATCTGCCGATGCCACGCCATCACGAGGGCTGCGGAACAAATAAGCGTGGTTGAACAGCCCTTCCTGCGACCACCACAGCCAGCTTTCAGCCGTCAGGCCTTCTCCGACCGCGCCCGCGCCTGCACCCACTTCGCCCACCGTCCATTGCCGGGGGTTCCAAGGTACAGGATTGCGGCCATCAAACACCTTGTCGCTGAGCCATCTAAGCCCTTGCTCGCGGCATTGCTCATCCGGCATCTGCCGCCGCCGCTGCTCCAGCTCCAGCAAGCGCTCAGCATTCATCTCGCTAATGCCGCGCTCGCCAGCATAATCTCTGCGCACCTGCCCGTGCCGGGTAGCATACAACTGCTCAATAGGCAGCGGCTGCGGCACGCCAGCCTGCTCAGAAGCCTGCCTCACCTTGAATTGCGCCGCGAAAAAGGAAGCGGCAGCATCGGCCATCGCCGGCGAATATTGATGTGTGCAGCGATCCTCGAACAGCTGCAGCCCTCCGGCTTTACCGTAGATCTCCCAGAATCGCTGGGCACGGGCTACCGATCTTCTGGTTCCTTCTATCGGAAAAAAGTCATATTCCGCCGCCAGCACCAGCACCGGCTTGGGCGCCAGCGCCAGCAGCAAATCCTCGTGATCGAAGCCGCGGGCGGTCATCCCCGGCCAAATCTGTTCGGCATCCTGCGCCTGCCCGGCAAACAAATACGACTCGCGGTTCATGACGAACGTAGCCGGAGCCGCCGCAGCCAAACGTGACTCAACCAGCATAGCCATCGTCGTCTGTAGGCCGCCGCCGGAATTGCCCGTAATGCCGATTCGCTGCGGATCGACCTCTGGACGCGTGCATAAATAATCGACAGCCCGCACAATATCGTGGATAAAATAGCGCGCCAGGCCGTCACCAAGCGGCCAGCACTTCACGCCTGCCTGCTCGTGATCCGAGGTACCGCAAGGAACAGCAAGCTCCCCGGTAGACGGATCGCAAAAATTGGCGCGTTCGCCCTGCCCGGGCGGATCGATTGCAAATACGATCATGCCAGCACGAGCGATCGTTTGACATACCGACTGATAATTAGGCGCCAGCCGCCCTTCTCCAAAATGCCCGCATACGAACAATACGGCGGCAGCAGGTAGACTGAGGCCCTCCGGTATATACATCGTTCCTGTCACATGTGTATGGGGACGGGATTCAAATACGATGCTCTCCAGCCGCATTTCCTCAAGCTTTATCTCGCCTGTAATCTGCGCTGCCAGCGGGTGATCCGTCTGCGGCAATTCGCCGATGCCAGCCAAAAAGGCTGCTCGCGCCGCTTCCTTCCGCCGCTCTACATCCTCCTGCGTCTTAACGCGGTCTCTGGCCTGATCACCGGCCGCCGTCGCCTTCACGGATCGTGAGTAGATATGCTGCTTGAGCTGATCGCCCAGATCGTAAATGCCGAGCCTGTGAACCGCCAGCTCTTCCGGCTTCCAAAACATGCTCCGTCCCCCTCTCAATATTAGCGAGCGCGAACCGCCGGATCTATGCCGGAAGCCGACGTCTCATCCAGGAACAGCCACCAATCTGCATGCGTCTTTAAAATCGAGGCCGGCACTTGTGCAGTAACCCCATCCTGCAGCGTATTGCGAATCGCATTCGCCTTAACTGCATGCGGCACGCAAGAAATAATAGTAGTGCTGTTCAATATTTGCCGCACCGTCATCGTAATCGCCTGCTTGGGCACATCATTTACTCCGGCAAACCACCCTTCGCCTACCTGCTGCGCCTTGCAGGCATCATCAAGATCGACCACTTTATAGGCCAGGTCAGTGTCAAAATCGGCCGGCGGATCGTTGAAGGCAATATGAGCGTTTTCCCCAATGCCGATTAGCGCCAGATCGATCGGCGCCTTGCGAATCTCCGCCGTCAGCCGAGCAACGTTGCCCTGCACATCGCCCTCGCCGTTCACCAAATGCGCCTGAGCGACAGGCGCAAAGGAGAGAAAGCGCTCCTTCAAATATTTGCGGAAGCTGGCAATATGAGATTCGGGCAAACCGACATATTCATCCAGATGGAACATCTCCACCTTATTCCATTCGATCTGATGCTTAGCTAGCGCTTCAAAAAAAGGAAATTGCGACGCGCCTGTCGATAGGACAATCCGAGCCTTTCCTTGACGGGCAATCCGTTCCCGCAAGATTTCCGCCGTTTTTGCTGCCGCTGCCGCCCCTGCCTGCTCTGCCGTTGCCGATACATGAAGTTCCATTTCCTCAACACTCCCTATGAAAAGTTCATTAATTCTGCGATTTGGATCACTTTGTTTTCTGCAATCGAACGATTGGCTGCCGCCCCGATCAATAGCGACATAGCCCCCGCCTTGCTCCCCGCTTGCTGGCCGAGCGGATCGGCTATGCCGCCTTTAAACAGCATGGCCCGCAGCTTCTCATCGCCGCCCCCGTGTCCGCCGGAAGCGATCGGCACGATTTCGGTCAGGATTTCGCCTGACGGCTTAACTATTTTTATCGTATACGACTCTTCATCGCGCTCCGGGCCGCTGTAGCGGCAAGCCACCTCCATCCGGCCGTCCGTTCCCGTAATGGCGGCCTTCCAGCCCTCATCCGGGCTGTACGTTACCAGCGAATAGGTCAAGATCGCGCCGCTATCGTAGCGCACCTGCACTGACATCGTGTCATAAATATCGATACGCTCATGGAACACACAGCGGTCACGATAATAGCCGTCCTCCTGCTCAGCCTGCATATAATAGCGGTTCGTAAATTCGTCCTGCGTATAGTCGACATAAAACTCGCAGCTTTCCTTGTAGCTGCAGGTTGAGCAGCGCTCGCCCCACTGCTCGCGCGTCGGACCGTAGAAGCTGCGCGTCCCGAAGCCATGCACAGACTTCGGATCTGCTCCCAGCCACCAATTAATAATGTCAAAATGATGCGTTGACTTATGTACCAACAAGCCCCCGCTATTGTCCATTTCCGCATGCCATCTGCGAAAATAATCAGCGCCATGCAAGCGGTCAAGGAAATACTGCATATCGACATGCAAAATCTTACCGATCGCTCCGCTGTCCAGCACCTCTTTAATCCGGGCAAAATAAGGCGTAAAGCGCAGATTGAACGTAACCGTTACTTGCCGGCCTGTTCGCGTTTCAGTATCCAAAATAGACTGGCATTTGTCAGCATCGGTCGTAAGCGGTTTCTCCGAAATGACATCACAGCCGGCTTCCAGCGCGGTATTAATATATATATGATGCGTATTATCGGTCGTAGCGACCAGTACAATATCGGGTTTGGCCGTCTCGATCATTTGATGAAAATCAGTATAAACCGGCACCTCACATTCCTCGGCCAACAGCGCAGCCCTTACTTTGTTATGATCGTAAACCCCGCAAAAATGCACATCTTCCCGCAATTCAGTTGCAAGCGGCCGGGCAAACATATGAAGCGCTCTTCCGCCGGCACCTACCAGAGCAACCTTTTTCACCCTGATTCCTCCTTTCATCCTGCGAACGGAATCAATTTAGTAATCGATTTCTATATTTTCGCTTTTATCTTAGCACATACATTTGTTTATGTCATTAAAAATGATTTTCTCTCAACTTTTTTCTAGCAATTTCAATGGAAATCGATTTCTATAAGCTTCCTATTGGTCGTTGAAAAAAAGTACCGGCAGCGTAAGGCCTGCGCTTCCCCCGCCGGTACACCTTTATCCTTTCAAGCCAGTAGAAGCAATCCCTTCTACGAACTGTTTTTGCGCAATAATAAATACAATAATGACCGGTATTGTCACAATAACCGCTCCCGCCATTAACAGCTGCGGCTCCACGCCCGTATCGTTGCTAAGGAACAGCAATCCGAGCGGCAGTGTGAACATTTTTTTATCATGCAAATAGAGAAGCGGCCCCATCGTGTTGCTCCATGCTCCCATAAACGTAAAGATCCCCAGTGCGGAAAGCGCCGAGCGCGACAGCGGGAAATAGATGCGCCATAGCGCCCGCCAAGGGCCGCAGCCGTCGATCGTCGCTGCCTCAAACAGCTCTCTGGGCACACTTTTATAAAACTGATGCAGCAGAAAAATGCCGAACGCTCCTGCCAAAAAACTCGGAATAATAAGCGGCATATAAGTATCAATGCCGTCAAAAGATTTCCAAATAAAATAGCCCGGTATCATCGTCACCTGCGCAGGCAGCATGAGCGTAGAAAGCATCGCCACATAGATCGCCTTTTTAAGCTTGAAATTGAACATGGCCAGTCCGAAGGCTACCATCGAGCAGGAAAGCAATGTGCCAATAATATCGAGAACTACAATGAAAAAGCTGTTAAACGTATAGCGCGCGAAATCTACCTTCACCCAAACTTTTTCATAAAAGTGCCAGTCAATCGGATTCGGAATCCATTGTGGCGGGATCTTGGTCACATTGCCTCCCGATTTGAGCGAGGTGGCGACCATCCAATAGAACGGCAGCAGCATGACGATCCCGCCGAGAATCAGCAAAACGTGAATGATTCCGTTCTTTAAGGACAACCGTTTATTCATAGTGCACCCACCTCTTCTCAGACCATTTCTGCACAAGCGTAACCGATATAATTAAGACGAACAATGCCCAGGACATTGCGGAAGCATAGCCCATTTTGGACGTCAGGAAGGCATCTTTGTAAATTAAAATGTTTGGCATCAATTTCTGCTCCGCAACAATATCAGGGGAGCTGAACATGACGAGGAATACATCGAATGCCTGGAAGGAAGAGATCGTCGACAAAATCAGGACGAGAAAAATCATCGGCGATACAATCGGGAACACGATCCGCCAGAATAATGTCCAGCGGGTGGCACCGTCAAGCGATGCGGCCTCGTACAACTCCTTGGACACGGCCTGAATGCCGGCAAGCAAAATAATCATGGAGGAGCCTACGCCCTTCCATACGTTGACCATCGCAACGCTCGTCACCGGCAGCCACCAGTGGCTGCTGTCCAGCCAATCAATGGGCGGTATATGAAACATGTCAAGAAAATAATTGAGCAATCCGTAGGTTTTGTTCATCATCCACTTCCACATCGTCCCCCCGGCCAGCCAAGGCGTTACGACAGGAAGAAAGAAAATGACCCGGTAAAAAGCCTTCGCCCGGATCGCCTGATTAAGAAAAAACGCCAGCACAAGCGCAAACAACGTTTGCAGCGGCACGAAAACAGCCGCAAACAAAGCGGAATTGCGAATCGAATACCAGAACGGCTTATCGTTAATCAGCTTGGACCAGTTCTTCATCCCGATCCAATCCGGGGCATTGAACATATCCCATTTGGTAAATGTCAAATACAAGGAAAAAATAAACGGAAAAGCGAAAAATACAAGGAAGTTCACAATGAACGGCAGCGTCAAAATGTATCCCCAGTGGTTTTGTTTATGCAAACATTTCCCTCCCCTTTAAGCCGAACGCATGCCTTCCGCCAGCAGAATAAGGCTAAGGCAGGGGCCCGCTCAAAGAGCCCCTTGCAGCCTAGTTATTCTCGTCCAGCACGCTTTGCACTTTCTCCTGCATTTGCTTTACGCCTTCCTCCGGCGTCAATTTGCCAATGAAGATATCGTTAAATATCGGTTGAGCCGCCAGCCGCCATTCGTTCCAGCTTGGATTTTCATCAAGCGTGACACCCGATTCGGCAATTCCGTCGCTGTAGGCCGCTTTATTTTTCGGATTTGTCGTCAGATCCAGCTGATCCATCGCTTTTTTGTGAATCGGCAGCGCCGCTCCGCTCTTCGCCAAAATCGTCTGCGCTTCCTCGCTCAAGTAATATTTCATAAATTCCCAGGCCGCTTCCTTCGCGTCCGGCTTTGCTTTCGAGAAAATAAGCCAACTATTCGTTACCATCGGCACAAGCCGGTTGCCGTCAAAACCTTTTGGAATTTCTACCGTATCAAAGTCTAAATCGGGAAACTCATTATGGATAAGCGGGATAACGCTATACTGCATGAAGAACATCGCCATCTTGCCGGATGCAAACGCTTTCCAATCACCGCCGTTGGCCCCGTAGAAATCGCTGTCAGGGCTAATGCCGTCCTTGATCAGATTCGCCCATATTTTAATTCCTTCAAGCGACTTCGGATCGTCGAACATCGCCTTCGTCTTCGTCTCATCCAATACATGTCCGCCCTTCACACGCGTCCACGGATACCAGCCTGTCGTAATGCTTTGCGAAGCGCCAAAGCCATATTGATCCAGCTTGCCGTCTCCATCCGTATCCTTTGAAAGCTTTTTCGCAGCATTCAACATATCCTCATACGTCCAGTCCTTCGTCGGCAGAGGAATGCCGGCATCCTCAAACATCTTCTTATTGTAAGCGAGCGCGATCGGGTTGATGCCGTGCGGTACGCCGTATACCTTGCCGTCGCTGGCCTGGGCGGCAAAAAGGCCCGAAATGTAATCATCTTCATTCAAGTCCCTTTTAATGTACTCGCTTATATCCTCAGCGACGCCGCGCGCTCCATATCCCAAAATGACAGCGTTTTCTTGAAACCAAATGTCAGGCGCCGTTCCGCCGGCAATTTCCGTTTGCACCTTTTTCGTAAAATCGCCCCAAGGCGCCTCCACTACCGTTGTCTTAATGTTCGGATGCTTGGCAATAAAGCCGTCGATAATTTCTTTCTTCGTCACGTCATAGGAGCCTGGCAGCCCAATCTTAAGCTCCATCTCCTTCTCCTTCGCATTGCTGTCCCCCTGATTTCCCGAGACTTGCCCCGTATTTTTGCCGCCTTCCGGCTTATCGCCGCTGTTACCGCTGTTGCCGCAAGCAGTGATCGACAATGCCAACATGGATGAAGCCAATACAAGCAAACTCTTTTTCAATGTAAGCCCTCCCTTTTTTATGTACCGCGAAATGGTTTACCCACGCTTGGAGCACTCGCCAGTCGCTGCGCGAAGCGCTCACGTGGGTAGCAAAACAAGATAACAATACGGTAATCGATTACTTTTTTTCGGTGAAAATCTCGCTTGCCTGATCTATTCCCATCATAACCGAAAAGATTGCTCCATGCAATGAGAAATTTTTTGGACGTCGCATTGATGCATACGCTGCTGATTTTCGTACTCTTTGCTTGATAAGGCAATATCGCGGTCGCAGCAACAATGCAGACCGCTATAGAGAAATGAACTTTAACTGAATAGAATTATAGTAGAAATCGTTTACTTTTATATTTATATTGTTTAAGATAATGGTGCAATGTTCACAATCCGATTCTCCATCCGGGAACGCTCTGCGGCAAAGCCGATCTGGTGGCCGTAGATGGATTTTTCCAGCGATGTGGAGGACAATGACGGTCTTTCGCCGCGCAGCGCGCTTACGAAATCTGCGACAAGGCGCAAGTCGCCCCCGCCGTGCATATCGGCCGATACATTTAGCTGGATCATTTCCTCGGCATAGGTTTGGCCCGGGGTGTCGTCCGGACGACGGATGAGATAGGTTCCTTCCTCCATCGTGCCGGAAATTTCGCCCTTCGTTCCGGTAATATGGATCGTGCGGCTCGGCTTAGCCGTAGCGCCCGTCAAGCTGTGCGAGGCAGTGCTGCCGCTTGCGAATTCGATGATGACCGACTGATGGTCGACGACGTCGTTATCGCAGCGCCAGACGCAGCGGCCGTACGGATTGGTCGTGCGAAGGGACTCAAGTTTGCCTTCGTTGTCGTCTTCGGTAAGACCGGTGCGATCCCATACGTAAGCGCCCCATAAATTTTGCTGCATGTACATGCGTTTGGCCGAGTACGTGCAAGTTTCCTCCAGCGGGCAATCCACCAGGCAGCGCGTTCCTGCGCCTGCCGGTGCTTTTTCCTCGCGGAATTGATACAGGCTGCCGAAGCTGCTTACTTTTACGGGCCGAACTCCGCCCATCAGCCAAGCGAGCAAATCAAGGTCATGACAGCACTTGGCCATGATCATCGACGAACCGCAATTTTCGATACTGTTCCATTTGCCGCGCACGAAGGCGGTAGACATATGATGGTAGCTGACATTCTCCTCCGTCTGGATGGCAACAATGTCTCCGATTGCCCCCGCCTCCAGCTGCTGGCGGATGCTTGCATAGAACGGCGCATAGCGCAGGACATGGCAAATCATTACGGTTCTTCCGCACGATTTGGCAGTCTGATGAAGTTCCATTACTTCCTCTTCGCTGATGCCGATCGGCTTCTCCAACAGCACGTCATAGCCCGCTTTCAGCAGCGGCAGCGTCGTCCGGACATGCAGGTGATCCATCGTTCCGTTAATGGCGGCAACGGCCAGTTTGGGTACAGCGGTCAGCTGCTCTACCGAAGCGAAACAATGGTCCAGCGGGAATCCGAAGCGCTCCGCGGCCAATTTGCGCCGTTCCGAATCCGGGTCTACCACACCGACGATGCGAAACTGATCGGGATGCGCTTCAGCGTACGAAGCATATTGCAGGCTGCGATGCCCGGCCCCTACAATAATCGCGGATACCGGCTGCAATGCTGCGCCGCTGGAAGCGGTTTGCGTTTCTGACTTGGTCATCGTTAACTCCTTTTTCGAATGTAATCGATTACTATATCCCAGCATACAAGGCCCTTTCTTGTAAATCAACAGTAATTCCTTGTGATTGGAGTGGTAAAATATTGTGCTTGTCTCTTACGATTTTGAAGCCGGTAGCGGCATGACGAAGCATGTGTGCAGACTGGAATCCGCAGGCCGGGGACAGGCCGAAGATGTTGCCGCAAGCTTGCAAACAAAGCACAGTTCGGGCTGTTTGTTTCTCTTTCTGTATTCACCTTCCGGCAGAGGTACGTTCACCTGCGGCACCGAAACGCACTCGCTGCCCGAGCAGCATGGCTGCTTCGTTGTCGTAGCCGATCCTGCAGATTTCCGGCTGCTTCCGTCCGGCGGCGCTAAACCGCCGGAGCTGTTGTGGCTGCTGGCCTCGGGCGATCCGGTGCGCGGATTTTGGGAGCACTTCGTTCGCATGATGGGCATTGTCTGCCCAATGAAGCGGGATGAAGCGCCAATCCGGCTGCTTGAGCGGCTGTACCGCAGCCTCTCCGACCAAAGCGACAGCCGCTACCGTTTCTCCCTTCGGCTATATGAATGGCTGCTCGCCGTAGAGCAGCTGGCTGAGACAAGAAATAGACTGGTGCAGCCGGTTCCGTCCAAGCTGCAGCAAATCGTACATCAGATGGAGAGCCGCGTTCACGATCCGCTTGACCTTGGGGAGTTAGCGGCGAAGGCAGGGCTGTCGAAGCATCATTTTTGCAAAATGTTCAAACGGCACACGGGAGAGACTCCGATCCACTATATGCGGAAAATCAGGGTGAAGGAAGCGGCCAGACTGCTGCGGCAATCCGACTTGCCCATCGCCCGCATTGCAGAAATAACCGGCTTCGATAACCTCAGCTACTTCGGTAAGGTATTTCGCCGGCTGACAGGCATGGCGCCGACGGATTTCCGGAAAGACGGAGTTGACTTCTAACGGAAGTGCGCGATGAACACCGGAAGCGCAGTGCAGACAAATTTTAAAATTTATTTATTTGGAAGCCTTTTCATTTCATCAAAGGTGTGTTACACTTCGAGGGAAATCGATTTCTAACTTCTGGGAATTTCCATTCAGCCAATAACCCCCATTTCATCTGACTATTTTAATTGGCGGCACAACATTTATTTGAAATACAAGCAAGTTCTGCGGTCTTAGTAGTAATCGATTACTTATTCTAATGCTCCTATTGAAGGGAGGCGATATTATGTAATCAGCTGCATCATACCACTGGTTTCGGGCGAGCATAGCTCAATTCCGCGGATCTCAGATCCATTATTTGTGAACAAACCGGATTTTGCACTAACTTCGCGGACTCGGGGTCCACAAGTCCGCCCAAATGTTGCACGCCATACAACAATCAGCGCTCAATTCGACCGATCGAGTTGAATTGTTGTACAAAATGCAAAATTCGGCTGCTTTGGAGGTTTTGAACGGGCGAATTGTTGCAAAACATGCAGCATTTTCATAAAAATCAGCAAAATTAACTTAGAATGTTGCGTTTTGTGCAATAATTTCGCCTCATCCGCGCAGCATTGGCTGGATCTGAGTAGCGACTCCCCCATTTTTCCTTGCAAGCTAACTTATTTGCCCGCGTGTGTAGGCCATACTTCAAAAAAATAACTTGGAGGTTGACTGTATGATCGTGCAAAGGAAAGCTTGGTTTGCCCTATTGTTATCCTTTTGTCTAGCGTTTCAATTGCTTGCCCTCATGAACGCCAAGCCGGCAGCAGCTGCAGCATTAACCGGCAATCTTGCCGCAAATCCCGGCTTTGAGGAGACGACGGATGGCATTCCCGCCCACTGGACCGTCATTGGCGATACCTGGAACAACGCGATCAAAGCGGTGCCGGAAGCGGCGCGCACAGGCAACTATGGTATTTCCATTCAAACGAGTACCGGAAATAACCCATGGGTAGCCATCCCTATCCAAGTAGAGGAAGAGGCTACATATGACGTAAAGGCCTGGTTCAAATCGATTGGCGTCAGCGGAAATCCGGGCTATAAAATTGAATTTTTCAAAGGCATCGACAAGACGACTGAAAACTGGATAAGCGGCTATACCTATAAAGCATCTGCCTCCGATAACGACGGCCAATGGCATGAGCTGGATTATGAAGTCCAGGTGCCGGCGGAAACCGCCTATATGTACGTATACTTGCGGCTTTACGGAACTGGAACGGTTCACTTCGACGATGTGTCCGTCGTCAAGACGAAAAACAAGCCGCAGCTGATTGTGGAGTCAGCCCATACGTATTATTATCCCGATATAATGGACGGAAGTGTCGAGCTGAAGCTTGAGCCGGAGGATGGCAGCATGACAGGAAAAACCGTCGATCTCCGCATCGTCGATGAGACTTCCGGCGAAGAGCTATTTGTGCAGAACGGCATCGCGGCCGCCGAAGTTTTAAACATCGCTTTTAATACATCGGATATGACCTTGCAGCGGCCCTACCGAATCGAAGCAGAGCTGAAGGACGAATCAGGGCAGCTCATTGAACACGGGGAAAAAACGATATACCGCTGGGAACGTCCGGCAGCAATTCCAGAGAACGGTCCGATTCTCGTTGACGGCCAGCCCTTCTTCCCTGTCATCGCTTACCATGCTCGCCCGGCTGATTATCCGTTTATGAAAGAAATCGGTGTCAATACCGTTCAAGGCACGAACACGACAAGCGAAGCTGCGCTGCAATCGATGCTGGATGGGGCTCAAGCGAACGGGCTGAAAATGCTAGTTACCCTCTATTACGACATGAAGGTGAAGGAAAACTTCGAGCTGACCCGGCAATTCGTAACTAAATTCAAAAATCATCCGGCCGTGCTCGGCTATATGATTATGGACGAACCGACGACAAATGGCGTTCCGCAGTCGGAGCTGATTGACGCCTACAAGCTGATCCGGTCCATCGATCCCGTACATCCGACTTACATGGTCGAAGCCGATCCGCTATATTACCATCAGACCGGCCAGGCTACCGACATTCTCGTCACTGACGTCTATCCTTACAGTCAAGGCAGTACGCTTACCATCGGAGCAGTCGGCGACGGCGTACGCAAAGCGATCGGGGATGTAGATGACGCAAAGCCAGTCTGGACAGTCTTGCAAACCTTCAAGATCCCTGGTACGGTATGGAATTACTTGCCGACGACCGATCAATTCCGCAATATGGCGTACCAGGCATTCATCGCAGGAACCAAAGGCTTCGGTTATTATTCGATCAACGATCCAGGCTGGAAGCTGCAGGATTCCGAGCTTTGGCCAGGCATGGTCAAGTTCAAAGACGAGCTCGCTTTGATCGGCAGTCTGGTCTCCGAAGGAAGCAAGGCAACGGAGCAAATCGGCACCGAAGTGCAATGGGCAATTTACAACAAAGGGCAGGAACAATACGCCATTGCCATCAACTTGACCAAAAATGCGCAAGAAGCGACGATCCCGCTCGCGCAAGCGGGCAATCAGGTGGAACTCTTGTATGGCGCCCAGACCTCGAAAACGAACAGCTGGGAGCAATCGATCAACGTGAAGCTCGAACCGGAGCAGACGCTGGTATACCGCATCAAGCCTTTTGCGGCAGGCGTCGATCAGGCAATCAGCGGTCTGGAGCATGCGGCTGGCCTTATTGCCAACAAACAATGGAAAAATAACATCGAAAAGCTGAATAAAGAGCTGCTGAATGTGAAGCAGGAGTTGGCTGCAGCTTCCGTAGATGCCGGAAAAGCCATCAGCAAGGCGGATAAAACGTTAGACGACATCGAAAAGCTGAAACATTGGCTAAACGGTCAGTCCGATGCTGTACTGGAAGGCAAAAGAGAGCAGCTGAACGACTCGCTGAGCAATGTAACCGCTAATATTCTGCCGATTGTGGAATCATTGGCAAGTTTGGATTTGCAAATGACGGCTTCTGCTTTTGTGCCAGGCGATGAATTGGCTTTGAGCGCTGAAATTCGGAACGCCAGCGACAAAGCGATTCAGAACGCGCATCTGCGCATCGAGCTTCCGGAAGCAATGGGACTCTCGCCGATCGAGCAGCCGTTCGGAAAGATCGAACGCGGGGAAAGCGCCTCCCACAGTGTAAATCCGATTATACCGGCTGCGCTTCAGCCTGGCGAGTACGTCGTAAAAGCTTCACTCAACTTCAAATATAAAGGGTCAGAAATTCACGTGACGGCAGAAAGGGAGTTTACGGTAGCCCCGCTTCTGACGGCCAAGCTATCGCCGGATAGCATGGATATCACGAAGACGGGGACATACCCGTTCTCCATAGAGCTAACGAACGGCTCCAGTCAGCCGCTTGACGTTGAGCTTCAAGGCTCGTCTGCAGAGGGCATAACGGCCGACCTCCCGCCATCGGTGACGCTTGCCGGACACGAGACCAAAGCTCTGCAAGGAAGCATTACAGTTTCCGCACCGGCAAGCGGCGCGTATGTCGTAACCGTCGAAGCCAAAGCCGCAGGCGTAAGTTATGCTACCCTGCCGCTTTCGGTGCACGTCGATACGAATGCCGTTTACAATGGCGGCTTCGAGAAACAGGCTGCCGCTGCGGGCATGCCGGACGGATGGTCCTTGCGTGCGGGAGAATGGGATCAAACGGTCGCGCACAGCGGGCAATACTCCGCCAAGCTGAATCCGGATCCGAACAACACGTTCAATGTCCTTAATACAGATACTCCGCGGGCGATTGCCGTAACGCCAGGCCATAGATACGTCCTCTCCGGATGGGTCAAAAACAGCGCAACGGCTGGTTCCGTAGCGCTTGGCGTCAGACAGGTCGACGCGAATGACGTAAGTGTTACGTATACTTGGACGGAAGCGGACAAAAACAGCGATTGGACGAAGACGGACGTTACGTTTAATGTACTGCCGCAAACAAGAACGATATGGGTGTACTTTAAAATGGATCAAGCGGCAAACGGACCGGCATGGGTGGATGATGTAGAACTGAATGAGGTTCAATTGTAGCGATGCAGTGAAGTGGAATCAGGGTATGGCAGGCTCGGGTTGCAATCAAAGATGCAAGCCTGCCATGCCTGGTCCAAAAATAAGCCCAACCTCCTGGAAGGGGAAGACTGCTGTTAATTTTCAATCCGCGCATCCGTGTGGGATGCGACATTATGGAATAAGGAAGTGGTGTCATGAGTGAAATTTCAATCCACGCATCCACACAGGATGCGACGCTATATGCACGCTTGAGCTCATTTTCATCCTGATATTTCAATCCACGCATCCACACAGGATGCGACGCGTCGAGCATTAAACCTGCTTGCTCATAGTCATTGCTGATTTCAATCCACGCATCCGCATAGGATGCGACACGCTCCTCTGGAGATCGCTCAAGCCATGATGACGATTTCAATCCACGCATCCGCATAGGATGCGACCAGGGGAAAACGTACATGATGACGCGGCTAGGGCTATTTCAATCCACGCATCCACACAGGATGCGACGCCTCAAGGTCTTCCGCGTCGGCGAGGCGATCCAATTTCAATCCACGCATCCACACAGGATGCGACCGTCTGGGATCAGCGTGAAGTAACCTTCTGGGTAATTTCAATCCACGCATCCACACAGGATGCGACAACGTCTTTCGGCTTCTATGGAACGCTGGACGCTATTTCAATCCACGCATCCACACAGGATGCGACGCTGCTTATATACGCATTATATTCAAGCATCTCAATTTCAATCCACGCATCCACACAGGATGCGACAGGATTGTTTATGTAAGAGGTGGTTTTCGTGGATATTTCAATCCACGCATCCACACAGGATGCGACCCATCCGGCAGCACGACGCCCTTGCACCATTTAGCATTTCAATCCACGCATCCACACAGGATGCGACCCCGGCGACTCCTGCAAGTTTGGGAGCCTTGTGAAATTTCAATCCACGCATCCACACAGGATGCGACCTTTAAAGCCTTAGTTTTCTTGGCATTTAAAGAGATTTCAATCCACGCATCCACACAGGATGCGACGCTAAGAAAGCTGAGCCTAAAAAGATCATAACCAAATTTCAATCCACGCATCCACACAGGATGCGACCTCGAAGGCCATGACAGGCGTTGCCCACTTCCCGATTTCAATCCACGCATCCACACAGGATGCGACTATAGTTGACGACCGTCGAGTCCAAAGCGATATATTTCAATCCACGCATCCACACAGGATGCGACTAAAAAGGTCAAAATGGTAAAAGATCTGAATGCTATTTCAATCCACGCATCCACACAGGATGCGACCATGCTGCTGGGCTTTCTCGTTGACCTGTTCATATTTCAATCCACGCATCCACACAGGATGCGACAGCGATTTTCGCGCAAAAACGTGCAGATTGCCCTCATTTTTGCCCCAAATCACGCCTTAAACTTAACTATCGACTCACAAGATGGAAATTTCTGATCGATTTTTCGGTGCGAATCTCCCGGGAAAATCATGTTCACTTCACATTCGCACCAGCACGCTCCACGCCCTCTGCCTAATTCGCTCCGCACGCTGCCGCGGCAAACAGAACCACGTTTTCTACTATTCTAACATTGCCCAATATTCTTCGTCTACGAAACTCCCAGAGCGCGCCCACTGACATAGTTTCATATGCCAGAGCGAATCACTTCACTTTGCTTCACTTCACCTCAACCGCATCTACGATCGCCTGTTCCTGCTGCTTCGGCGGGCGCTTGCCGCGCTTCAGGTCGGCTATCGTCAGGTCGAAGCTCATTTGCAAATGCGGGTAATCGCGGAAGTTCTCCCAGTCGCCGCCCCATTCAAAGCCCAACTCCTTGGCGATCTCTACGACCTCCATCCAGTCGAATTTTCCGTTGCCGTTGCCGTCGTACTCCATATCCCAAATAATTTCGCCGTCTTTCTTTTTCAAGGCAAAATCGATCGCTAGCCCATAGTTATGAAAGGATTGGCCGCCTTTGGCATTGGTGACAATTTGCCCGCCATCGCGTCTGCCCTGGTTGTACAGCTTATCCTGGTCCGCCGCACTGCGAAAACCATCCGTGATCGCCAGCCGAATGCCGATTTTGGCTGCCCGGTCGATCAGCTCATCCTTTTTCTCGGCGACGAGCGGATGCAAGCCCTGAACTACGTTCTGTTTCTTCACAGGTCTGTGCGAATTCTCGCTGCCCGGCAATTCTCTCACGATCAAAAAAAGAACAATTATAATGGCCGCAATAAGAAAAAAGTTATTTTTGCCTCGTCCCTTTCGGGGCTTATATTTGCTCATGACTGCTCCTTGGTATGTATGATTATACTGATCATACTGTATACCACTTAAAAAACAATAACAAATCTATTAAGAAATGTTTACGAACGGGAAGGAAGGCGGACTGTAAAGACGGTGCCTCTGTCCGGTTCGCTTTCTACGGCTATCTGCCCCTCATGCAAATCGACGATATGCTTGACGATCGAAAGCCCGATTCCGGTCCCCAGCTTGCGGCTGCGGGCTTTATCGCCCTTGTAGAAGCGGTCCCAAATGCGCTCCAATTCCTCGGCCGACATGCCGATCCCCTCGTCCCTGACCGCAATGAAGACGCCGCGCTCCTCCTTCGCTATAGAAACCTGCACTTCACTGCCTGGAGGCGAGTAAAAGATGGCGTTCTGCAGCAAGTTGGCCATCACTTGATCCAGCCGATCCGGATCGGCCACGACATGCAGCTTTTCCTCCATACAATCGAGGGCTACCGCGACGCGCTGTTGGGCGAACAACGGCTCCATCCTTGCGATCGTTTTGCGCAGCTGCTCCACAATGTCGAATGGCCGCTTATCCAGCCGGAATTGTCCGGCCTCGATGCGCGCCATATCCAGCAAATCGCCGACCAGCTTCATCATCTGATCCGATGATTCCCGCATCATGGCGAGATAATGCTTTTCTTTGTCCGGAGGAACGGCGCCGTCCATAATCGCCGCCAGAAACCCGTTAATGGAAGTAAGCGGAGCCCGCAGATCATGCGAGACATTGGCCAGAAACTCGCGGCGGGCATTTTCCAGCGTGGCCAGCTCGGCCGCCATATAATTGAGCGTTGCGCCCAGCTGACCGATTTCATCCTTAGTCCGCACTTCGACCTTGCGGGAAAAATCTCCTTTGGCATAGGAGAGCGCGATTCCCGCCATTTCCTTGAGCGGCCTGGAAAGTCGGAGCCCAAGTAAATAATAAATGGCTACCGCCAGCGGAATCGTAATCAGCACGCTCAGCATAAAGGGCTGAAAAAAACGGTTTACATCGCGCTGAAATTCGAAGGAAAAGCTGACCACTACCTTCTCCCGAAGCGCCTCTGCCCCGTCAATCGCACGGGCGGTAAACAGTATTTTGCGGTCATCGACCTCCGTCTCATCCGCGACCCGCTCTCCCGACAGTGCCGCCAGGATCGTCTCATCATTTAGCGGTATCGGGATGCCGCGATTGCCGACCGTATACAGCAGCCGGCCATTAGCATCATAAAACTGATAAGCGCGATCCGGACCGCCCACGCCCCATTCCAGCGTCCTAATGATCGTGTCCTGATCCCAGCCCTTGCTGTAGCCGAATTTGAGCTGCTGAATGACGCGGCTTTGCATCATATCCGAGCGATCGCGAATGAAGGATCTGACATCATTTTTGAAAAAAGTCGACGACAACAAGCTCGATAGTCCAAAGCTCAGCATGATGATCAGCAAAAAGCTAAAGAACAGCTTGGCAAAAATGGAACGCAGCCTCACGCCCGCACACATGCTTTCGCCGCTTCGCATTTATAGCCGACTCCGCGGATCGTTTCGATCGCCACACTCGCATCATACTGCCGCAGCTTCTCGCGAATCCGCTTAATATGTACATCGACAGTGCGCGGATCGCAATCATAATCGTATCCCCATACCTGATCCAGCAGCTGCTGCCGGGTAAACACCCGATTCTGATTGACCGCCATATAGTAAAGCAGCTCCGTTTCCTTCGGGGCAAAGCCGGCATTTTCCCCATGAATCGTCACCTGCAAATGGCGCCGATCCAGCAGCAGCTCGTTCAATCGAACGACCTCATCATGGTATAGCGATGGATTTGTCCGGCGCAGCACAGCCCGAATACGCGCCATCAGCTCCTTGGAATCGAACGGCTTTACGACATAGTCGTCCACCCCAAGCTCGAATCCTTTCAGCTTGTCATAGCTCTCGCCCTTGCCGGACAGCATAATAATCGGTGTGGAAAAATCCTTCCGCAGCTGCTCGCATACCGCCCATCCGTCCATGCCCGGCAGCATAATATCAAGCACGACGATATCCGGCTCGACATCATACGCCAGCTCCAGTCCGGACAAGCCATCATCGGCAGCATATATCTCTATGCCGTCCCGCGCGGCATAAATTTTAATTAATTCGCTCACATGCGCATCGTCATCGATCGTCAATAGTTTGACCGGCTTCATGCACGTCCCGCCTCTGCATCAAAGTATGCAGACAGCTTAGCATACAAAGCTGAAAAAAAGCTGAATCCGGCATTAAGAGCCGCTTATAAAAGCAGCTCCAGAGAAGAAACGGCTGATGTCTTCTTTGGCGCGAGGCAAGTTTCTTCCCCCTAAAATTTTAATAAAACATTTTCACCTCAATGTCCTGGTCATAATTGCCATAGCCGCGGCCATACAGCGATACTCCGCCGCAATGCTCAGCAGCCTCGTGACAGGCGATGCGAAACAGCACATCTTTGCCGAAGGCGATGCCGATTTGCCCGATCGTCACCGGCGACACATAGACGCCATCGATAAATGTGCCTTCCTCTGTAACGGACAATGTTTTAAGCAGCCCGTACTGGGAGCCGAAATTAAAATGCTGGGGCGTGTATACCCCCTTCTTGCTCCCGAAATCTCCTGGACTCGTCCACGTTGCCAGCTCAATGCCATTAATCGAAAACGTAATATCAGACGGCCACTGCTCATTATATCCGGGTGCCTCGGAAGCGACTTCCAGGGCAATTTCCAGCCGTTTCAGCGACTGGTTGCTGAGCAGAAAATTCGGCAGCCGGTATTCGACGTAGCCGCTCCCAAACCAGATATGGCGGGCCTGAACACGCTCCGGATCGGCAAAATAACGCGGATCGTCCAGCATTCCGATCAGCTTTTGCTCGGAAACCATACCGCAAGTCGGCTTAATATCCCAGGCGATATATTGCCCAAGCGGGATGGAAGCCGCATAACTGCGCTGTGCTGCAGGCTTGCTCTGCCGGAACATGAGCTGAACAGAATCCAACTGCAGGGAGCACACCTTCTGCATGCCGCGCTTGCCTGTCGCGCTCTCTGTGGCTACAATTCCGGCCTGCTCCATTTTTTGAATATGCTTGGTCACGATGGCTGACGACACTCCTAACAGCTCTGCCAGCTCGCCAATGTTAAGCGACCTGTCGTTAAGCAGCTCAATAATCTTCACCCGCGTCGCAGAAGACAAGCATTCAAAGAATGCCATATTATCGCCGTTCACTTCAATTGCGGTCATTGCAGTTGTAGTCCCCCATCCCTCTTCATTCATTTCAGGTCATTATATAACCTGAAAGTTAATTTATCAACTTTAAAATTGCACGAAAAAACGGCATTGACTGAAGCGCCAAAGCCGTTCCTCTCGTACTCTACATTTCTTCCCAGGTCAGCGTAATTTCCGTCATTTTGTTCCCGTCATCCGTATCAACCAATCCGCCGATCAGCGACCAGCTGTGCTGCTGCTCCGTATCATCTACTTGAAAAATCATATTTTTTTCGTCGGTCAGTCTTGTAGTGATCACAAACTTGTCCGCCTTAAAATACTGCTTGTACAGCTTTGTCACTTCTGCAAGATCCTCATGAGTGCTGTAGATAAGGAGCACATACTTTTTGCCGCCCTTCTTTTCTGCATGTGCTGTGCTAATCTCTACATCTTCTGGGATCGGGAACTCCTTGGGCAGGTAGTCCGGCACTTCTTTTTGCTCCCCGTCCGCCTTCTTCTCTCCTTCCGAAGGGCCGTTTGCGTCAGGCGTTCCTTTTTTGTCGGGATCATTTGTTTTATTATTGTTTTCCGGTGTTTGCTGTTGTTGATTGGATGGTTTTTCCGCTTCTTTGCCAGGCGCCTTCGATCCGCCGCAAGCACTCAACATTGCCGCCAATGTCAATAGAGATAAAATCATCATCCATTTTTTGGTGTTCATGTTGTCAATCCTTTCATTTACAATCGAAAACTGATAGCCAACATCATACCACATTATTATCCATTGCGCCTCTATAACAGAATTTGCCTATAAACTGTCACACAAGAAGTAACCGCGTTCCCTCCTACGGTCCGCCAAAGCGGCCAAAAAAAAGCAGAATCGCCCCATTTTGCGGGCAATTCTGCTGTCGTTTTTAAATGTTGTTCACCGTAAAGTTAGGCTTAACGCGGTCAAAATTCGGATTTTCTCCGCAAATCATCAGTCCCGATCCCCAATTAATATGCACATTATCGCTTGGGAAATCAGTCGCGCTGCGATATTGGAACAATACATTGCGGCGCGTGCGATCGCTGCTGTTTACCGGCGACCCGTGAATCGTCAAATAGTTGAAAAAGAGCACATCCCCGGCTTCTGCCGGGCAGGCGACACCGCTTGAAATCGGATACTCCTTGGCATCGAGATAATGCTGTCCCCGGTGCTTCATCGGCCCTTGCTTATGCGAGCCGGGTATAACATGCAGGCAGCCGTTTTCAAAATTGGCATCGTCCAGATGCATGCTGGCAGCCATCATCGTATGCTGCTCATGCGGGAAGTACGGCTGATCCTGATGCATCGGAAAGGCTGCGCCGTTTTCCGGCGGCTTGACCAGCATCTTGGAATGGTGCAGCTGCACATTAGGCCCGATCAATTGCGACAATACCGCTGCCATATTGGGATGTATAGCCGCACGCATAAAGGAGGCATCATGATAATGAACATCATGGAAGCCTTTCAGCACCAGCTTCTTGAGCTCGGCCGGCGGCAAGTAATCGCCCTGCCAGGCATGATTTTGATCCATTTTCGCTTTCGCCGCCCGGTCGATAATGCGATCGACTGCCGTGCGCATCGCTTCTACCTCTTGCTTGTTGAAAACGCCCTTGACGAGCAAATAACCATTTTCATTGTAAAAATCAACATCTTGTGCTTTAATCATCGTAATTCCTCCCTTGGGAATTTCATTGATATATTCGTGGCTAGCTTGCTTTTATTCTAGCTTCCCGAGGGTTTGTCCGTCTTTGGCCGCGGAAGACTTCTTTTTGTCTTTTCACGCCATCTCTACTATTTTTCGCACTGGAGGTCTCCCTATTGAACTGGCATGAAAGCGAGGCGCGCTTGAATCGCTATCTGTACCGTCCTACGGCGGCTGAGGCAGCATTTACGGTCCATGGGTGGGGGCTGACACCCACGCACTACTCCAATGCGCTGCACAAGCATTCCTTTTTCGAAATTTGCTATGTGCTAGACGGGTATGGCGCCTATATAGACGACGGGCGGCGCTATGAACTGCGCGGCGGCACGTTATTTTGTTCGCGTCCGGGCATTACCCATCAAATTTTGTCCGACACCGGCATGGAGCTGGCTTTTGTCGGCTTCGAGCTCGACGAGCATGCCAGCTCGGACGGTCAGCGCCAAGCGTTCAGCCGTCTGATGCGTACAGACAAAATTTGCGTCTACGACGGCGATCATCTGCCTGCCGCTCTCTTATGGAAGTCGCTGTTTCTGCTCGACGGTTACGAGGGAGCTCTGCCAGTCTCCGCCTTGCCGGCGGCCGGTGCCGCGCTGCTGCTTTCCTTTCCGGCACTGTTCAGTGAGAGCGCCGCGCACGACCGGGTGGAATTGCGGCGCAATCCCGCGCAAATTATCAATCAAGCGAAACGATACATCAGCGACAATCTCGGCGACAATGAGCTGTCCCTGCAAAAAATCGCCAGCTATCTCAATTTGTCCGAACGCCATCTGTCGCGACTGTTTTCCTCCGGCATTCATGAATCGTTCACCGATTACGTGCGCCGGGTGCGTGTGCAGGCGGCTGCAGAACTGCTCATCAATACCGATCTGTCGATCGCCGCTATCGCGGAACAGACCGGCTTCGGCTCCGTTCACTATTTTTCCCGAACCTTTCGCGCGCTAATGGCCGAACCGCCCGCACAATTCCGTAAAAACGCCGTTCGCGGCACAACCTTTATATAACTTAAAAGTTAATCAGTAAATGATTATTGACACCAATGAAGCTGCACGCTATTATGATGTCGTAATAATTATTTGAATAACTTATAAGTTAACTAATGGAGGGAAAACGATGAAGCAAGCCTCTATCCCGCGGCCGGAATATCCGCGTCCGCAATTCGTTCGCGAGCATTGGCTTAACCTGAACGGCCCATGGCAGTTTGAAATCGATCACGGCTGCAGCGGCATTCAGCGCGGGCTATATAAAGACGATGTGCAGCTGGCGCAGACGATTACGGTGCCTTTTGCTCCGGAAAGTAGCCTCTCCGGCATCGGCTATACCGACTTTATGAATGCGGTATGGTACCGCAGAACCTTTGAAATTCCCGGGGATTGGGATGGCGACCGCGTCCTGCTGCACTTCGGCGCAGTTGATTATAAAGCGGAAGTATGGGTCAATGAGCAGCGCGTCGGCACGCACCGCGGCGGGTACACCTCATTCTCTTTCGATATTACCGCTCAGCTGAAAGCCGGAGCAAACACGGTTAGCGTCTATGCCGAGGATCATCTCCGCACCGGACTGCAGCCTGCCGGCAAGCAAAGCAGCCTCTACCATTCCCATGCCTGCTTGTACACGCGCACGACGGGCATATGGCAAACCGTCTGGCTCGAGCGCGTGCCGCAAACCTATATCGCCTCCATCAAGCTGTATCCCGACCCCGACAACGCCGCGCTCCATCTGGAAGCGAACATCGCCGGTTCAACAGCAGGCCTGCAGCTTAAATGCGAGAGCAGCTACAAAGGCGCTGCAACCGGCAGTTCGACCGTCCAGCTAGGCGCCATGGTCGCCAAGACGACGATCGCTTTGTCGGACGTGCATTTATGGCAGCCGGGAGCGCCCGAGCTGTACGATTTGCAGCTGCAGCTTGTGCGCAAAGCGGACGGCGCAATCGTCGATGCGGCCGTTTCCTATTTTGGCCTGCGCTCCATTCAGCTTGACGGCATGGCATTCCGCATTAACGGCAAATCCGTGTTCCAGCGTCTTGTGCTTGACCAAGGCTTCTATCCGGACGGGATCTATACCGCCCCGACAGACGAAGCGTTGAAGCAGGATATTGAAATCTCGCTGGGGCTCGGCTTCAATGGCGCCCGGCTGCATGAGAAAATTTTTGAGCCGCGTTTCCTGTATTGGGCCGATCAGCTGGGCTATCTGGTGTGGGGCGAGCATGCCAACTGGGGGCTTAATGTTTCGAAATCCGAAGCGCTTGAGCAATTTTTGCCGGAATGGATCGAAGGAGTTGAACGTGACTTCAATCATCCAAGCCTGATCGGCTGGTGCCCGTTCAACGAAACATGGGACGATGAGCGGACCGGCGCGCGTCAAAACAATGAAGTGCTGCGCACGGTCTATGAGGCGACAAAGGCGATTGATCCGACTCGTCCGGTGATCGATACAAGCGGCAACTACCATGTCGTGACCGATATTTTCGACGTGCATGATTATGATCAAAATCCGGAAACGTTCAAAGCGCGCTACGAATCATTGCGCACAGGAGAAGGCGAAATAAATGTCAGCTTCCCGGCAAGGCAGCAATATGAAGGCCAGCCTTACTTCGTAAGCGAGTACGGCGGCATCTGGTGGAACCCGGGGCAATCCGATGAGAAGGGATGGGGTTATGGCGGCACCGACAGCCGTCCAAAATCCGAGGCTGAGTTTATCGCCCGTTATGAAGGGCTGACGAACGCGCTGCTGGAGCATCCGAAAATGTTCGGTTTCTGCTACACCCAGCTGTACGACGTCGAACAGGAAGTCAATGGCCTGTATACGTATGACCGCAAACCAAAATTCGATCCGGCCATTTTGCATGCGATCAACTCCAAAAAAGCGGCGATCGAGGATTAATTGAAGGAAGGGCTGCCCTGCAGTGCACTAGTAGGCTTTGACTGCGCGGGGCGCCCTTTTTTTGCTTACGCTTTATCTAACCATCCGTTTGCGTCTACAGCTTCCCATTATCCAGACTAAGACGGAACAGCACCCGCGGCTGACCTCCGCCGTCATAGTTAGGCGACACCGGAATGCCGTCAACCTCTTCCGCTCCCGGCTCAATTTCAAAGCCCATCCTCGTATGAAAAGCAATCGACGTTTTATTGACGGGGGATGTAATACAGCGCACAGTACGGCAGCCGCACTCGCTCACACGGGCAAAAAAAAGCTCGTACAAACGTCTCGCCACTTGCTGCTTGCGATACGCGGGGTGCACGCCGATGAAATGAATATATGCTTCAGCCGGATCTGTCTGCGAAACGAAGCCGATCAAAAATCCGACGATTTCCCCCTCATCCTCAGCGGCAAAGCTCGTTGTTTGAAAATGCTGAAAAAACAGCCGCGGCAGCAGTCCTCTCATTGGCCGGCCGCCCCACCAATCGTCCACCACACTCGTAATCGGGAAATAATCAGCTTCCCGAATCGCTCTGATCTGCAAAATTTCTCTCCTCCTTTCGCAAGAAGACACGGATCGTGCCATCTTGTATTTTTTCTTGTCCATTCACTTTATTTATTTTATCATTTAAATACTAACAAGCCAGTTGAAACTGAAATGATTTTTAGCGCGTTAATCGACGCCTGCCTTCCCTTACATAGCTGAATTTCACTTCGATGTGCTGGAATTGACATTATTTAGAGCCAGCCATTCACTATAACAAGATGCAACCATACCGCTTCTTACATCGTATGGGATAACACGGGAGGGATATGATGTCACAAACGTTACATTTGCGTCTAAATGAAGCCAAGGAACGAATGTATCGCCAGCAAAAGGCGGAGCGAAGAAGAGATGAGCTGCAGAAAAGATGCCGCGAATTGGAACGGCGCGTCGTGCAGCTTGAGGTTCAACTGGAACGGGAGCAGCACGATGTTGAAAAACTGACGCGCATGTCTCTGACCAATCTGTTCCATACACTGCTGCGCAGCAAGCAAGAGCAGTTGGAGCTGGAGCGGCAGCAAGTATTGACCGCTGCATTGAATTTGCAGGAAGCGCAGCAAACGCTTGCCAACACACAAGCTGAACTGCAGGAGCTGGGCGATGAACTCGCTCACGGCCGCAATGCCAAGTACGATTATGAAAAGCTGCTGGCCGAAAAAGAAGCTATGCTGCGCGACGCCCCCTACAAGGCAGCCGAGCTGGCCGATATGGAGGAAAAGATCGGCGATCAGTCGGTGCTGGTCAAGGAGCTGAATGAGGCGCTCGTTGCCGGCAAGCGCGTGCTGGCCTCGCTTGAAGATGCATCAAACAGCCTGGAGAAAGCAGACAACTGGGGCAAATGGGATACTTGGGGCGGCGGCGGTATGGTCAGCACTCATGCCAAGCACACCCATATTGATGACGCCAAGCAATATATACTGAATGCTAACCATCAAATTTTGCAATTTCGTGATGAACTCGCCGATCTCAAGCGCAGCATTACGATTGACATCGATATTAGCTCCTCTCTCAAAATGGCCGATTATTGGTTCGATAACCTTATTACCGACTGGATCGTCCAAGGACGCATTCACCAAGCACAAGAAAATGTACTTGAAGCGTTAAGTAAAGTACGTGCCGTCACTAGCCAGCTGGAGCGTGACCACAACCTCGCCATCACTCATCTGCAGCAGCTCAAAAACGGCCGGACAGCATGGATTGAGGACAGCCAGATCAGCTAGCTGGCCGATCAGCTGGTTAACCAGGCTCTTATCATACCGCTTTTAGCGTGATGATAAGGGTCTTTTATTTTTGTTATTACCTGTTGCATAAAACAAGCTCATTCGTGTATCTTAGAGATACCGTCTTTTGATCGACATTTTCGCAGGTCTAAAAATAATGAAGGAGTTGCAAGTATCATGTGTCCTCGTACCAAAGAACAAAATGACGCGATTCGCGAAGGCCGCAAACAGCAAATCCGCGCCGCCGCCGCCGACATCTTGCTGGAACGCGGTGCAGCTATCGAAATACGCGATGTCGCCTTAAAGGCCGGACTTGGCTATGGAACCGTCTATCATTATTACCGCAACAAACATCAGCTGCTTGATGAATTGCTAACCCATGCCTTCGAAGCTGCCCAGGAAGTCATCGCCGCTGAGCTCGACTACCCGGCTAACATAAGCATAAAGGATCCTAGCCTGCTTCTGCGCCGCTACTGCGCCAGCCTTCTGCAGCTTTGGCTGGATGACCATGTGGTCTTTTTCCTGTACCGCTCTGTCGCCGATAACGGGCTTTCTTTGCCTGGCGGCGGTTTACCGGCACATCTGGCCGAGCAATTCGACACACAGCTGTACCGTCCGCTCGTCATGGCTGTTCGCAGCTGTAACCGCAATTTGTCCGCCAAAGAGCTTGATGACGCCGCGAACTTTATTCTAGGGTCGCTGATCGGCTGTGCAGGACTCCATATTTACCGCCAGCAGACACCGATGGATATTGAGCAAACCATTTCGCTGCTGCTGGCGGCATTTATCCGAGAGGAGAGCGTACATGTATGATTATTCTGAGAACAGCTGAAGAAATTGAAGCGATGCGCAAGCCTGGGGCCCTCGTCGCCAGCATGCATCGGGAAATTGCCAAAATGATCCGTCCGGGCATTACAACCTGGGAGATCGAACAATATGTAAGACGGCGGATTCAGGAGACCGGCGCCATCTCATCGACAATTGGCTACCACGGCTTCCAGTTTGCAACCTGTGCCTCTGTCAATGATGTCATCGCTCATGGCTTCCCTAACAAGATACCGCTGCGTGAGGGCGATCTTGTAACGATCGATATTGTCGTCGAGCTGGACGGCTGGTGCGGTGATTCCGCCTGGACCTACGCTGTTGGACAACTGTCGCCGCTGGCGGAGAAATTAATGCGGGTCACCAGGGAATGTCTCGAGCTTGGCATCAAGCAGGCCAAAGTCGACAACCGGATCGGCGATGTCATGCATGCCGTGCAGACGCATGCCGAACAAAACGGATTTTCCGTCGTCCGCGACTTGCTTGGCCACGGCATCGGCCGCTCCATGCACGAGGAACCGAACTACCCCCATATCGGCAAACCCGGCAAAGGCTTTCGCCTAAAAGAAGGCATGGTCTTTACGATCGAGCCGATGATCAACACCGGCACCTACAAAATGACAATCGATCCCGATGGCTGGACAGCGCGTACTGCGGATGGCGGATTGTCTGCTCAATATGAGCATACGGTGGCGATTACCGCTGACGGTCCAATTATTTTGACCCAGCAATAAGCAGCAGCATGCATCTCGCAATACACGATCACATGGTCTGTAATGTAGCCTGAACAGCATAAAGCCTCATCTGCTTATTCACGTGCAGATGAGGCTTTTAGTTTTTCTGAGTCTAGTTTAGGCGGGCATTTGCTTACTATACTGGAGGGAAGCAGCTATATTTGCTCTCATCATATAACCTTCATTTCACTACTTTTGCAAACTGCGATGACGTTCTATACTGGAGAGAGAAGGAGGAGTGTTACAGATGAAATCCATCCCTTTAAAGCACAAATATCAAATACCCGTCAGCCAGCTCGTACTTGGCTGCATGCGGCTCGGCGGCAGCTGGGATCAAAGCCCGCTTACAGCCGAGCACTACAAGCAGGGGCATGAAGCCGTCGAAGCCGCGCTGGAAATTGGCATCAATATGTTCGATCATGCCGATATTTACGCCGCTGGCAAAGCGGAGCGCGTATTCGGCCAAGTGCTGAAGGATCGCCCGGGACTGCGCGAGCAAATCTTTATCCAGTCCAAATGCGGCATCCGTTTTCAGGAGAGTCCCGACAAGCCTCATCGCTTCGATTTCTCCGCAGCGCATATTCTCCACAGCGTAGACGGCATTCTCGAACGGCTCAGTACGCCTTATATCGACTTCCTGCTGCTGCATCGTCCCGACCCGCTGGTCGATCCCGAGGAGGTCGCAAGCGCCTTTCATCAGCTGAAGCAAGCCGGGAAGGTCCGCTGGTTCGGCGTCTCCAATATGAGCCAGGGGCAGATCAGGCTGCTGCAATCCAGCTGCGATGAGCCGATCGTGGTGAATCAGCTGGAGATGAGCCTACTCAAAAACGGCTTCATCGAGCAAGGCATCCACGTCAATCAGGAAGCGGCGCGCGACAATGTTTTCCCTGAAGGGACATTGGAATTTTGCCGGATGGAAAATATCCAGCTGCAGTCGTGGGGCCCGCTTGCCCAAGGACTGTATTCCGGCGCTTCGCTGGAGGACAAGCCGGAGCCGATCAAGCAAACCGCAAAGCTTGTGCAGCAATTAGCTGAACAAAAAAACACAACACCGGAAGCCATCGTACTCGCTTGGCTGACGACGCACCCTGCCGGCATCCAGCCTGTTATCGGCACCGTCAACCCGGATCGCATCCGCGCGTGCAAAGATGCTGCAACGTTGCGCCTCACGCGCGAGGAGTGGTATCTGTTGTATATAAGCCAGCGCGGCCGCAATTTGCCTTAAGCTTCACATGCAAGCCTAAACATGCAAAAGCCCGATCCCTGCCTTTTACAGACAGTGAACGGGCTTTTCATCAATCTAGAACGAATTGAACAGCCGCATGCTCCCTGCATCTTTCGGCTCCCAAATCGCCAGCCGTCCCTCGCCGGACCATCCCAGCAACTTGCCGTTGCCCAGCCATGTCGCCTTTTCTTCCGCCAAATTGAGCAGCCATATGCCGGCCTCGCTTGTCTCAACCGCTATATAGTCTGATGCTTTCGCCGAAGAAGGCTGAGGCAGGACGCGCATCGTTTCAAAGCTTTTCCCCAGCTTCTGCTTGAGCAGCTCCGCCGCCGCGGGAGGCAAATCGGCCATTTCGGTTTTGCTGATCATTTTCCCCCGCTGACGGTCAATCTTCGCTTGCCCATATTGCATATCGCCAATACCGAATATGGGAACAATAATCTGCTTGTCGTCAAGCCACGAAACAGGATAAGGAAATAAAAATCCGTCGCTATGGCTGACAAAAGCCGCTTTCGCCATTTTTTTCAGCACTTTGCCTTTGTCATTCAGAATAAGCAGATCGGCGTCCGCACCGATAAATTGATCTGCAGCCACGAGCAAGGCAACCTCCTTGCCACCCGGCGACGAACTGATGCCATACACCGGCCGCTCCGGCGACTCGTACAGCTTGCTTGCCGTGCCCGCCTTCCAGTTCACCTTGTAGAGCGTACGGTTGTTCAGCACCGCATACGTATAGTCCGGATAGAAACGATCCGAAAACAACAGCTCATAGCCATAATCGTTGGCAAACGGTTCGCCGGCATCCGGCCACTCGCTAATCCGGAATTGCTGCTGCTCCCCGGCGCCCAGCGGAACAAGCGTCTGCTGCTCGCTCCCTCCTCCATAATATAGCGTGTAGCGTACCGCCTCGTCATCCTTCCCGCTCTCGCTCTGCACTAATACATTCTGCGCAAAAGCCGTATCGGGCACACGGGACGCCGTCTCCTCATTTGTCTCTACATCGATCGTACGCATCCGGCTTTTAAGCGCGGGCTTCTCCAGCACCACCCGATTGCGATAAGGCTGATCCTGATTGGCCAGCGTCATTCCCGCTGTCGTCATGACGAGATCGAGATTAAAAGATGCGGCCTCCCCCGGCTCCAAACCGATGATTTGAATGGCAAAACGCTGCTGATCGCTCCAAAACAATTCATAATCAAGCGGCTTTTCCTTGCCGAATCCGGAGCGCGCAAGCGTCGCGTCCACGGCGTCGCGAATCGAGCTTTTTTGCAAATCCTGATTGGCTTCTACGACAATCGAGCTGCTATCCGGATAGGTCTCAATATACAGGTACGGCGTCGAATCAGCCTGATCAGCCGCTTCTCCGCGCAGCTGGCGAATCAACTTGCTCGATACCCGCCAGACGAGTCCTTTCTCGCTGGACGCTTTCGAGTAAATTTTGCCGCTCACCTCATACGAGGCCGTATTCCGCAAATCATTGATATAGTAAGTAACGGTATGCTCCCCCGCATGCGCTTCAACGCGGAGCAGCTGGCCTAATGGCTCGGGATCATCAAAAAAGGTCAGCTCCGACGCCTTCAGTTCCTCCATCATATTCACAATGACCGTTTGGTCGGTAATGGTCGCCAGCTTGTTTCCAGCCTGATCGTCAAAGGTAGTAATCGAATCAACAACTACATCCGGAATCGTAAAATGCATCTCATTTGTTTCCTTTGTTGGCCCCGCAGTCTCGCAGCCTGCGATCAGGAGCATGACAGCGAGCAGCAGCATTCCGATGCCGATCGTCTCTTTTTTCCGGTTCATTTTGTACACAGCCTCGTCCCCCTTCCTCAACCTTCCAATTCCTATTGATTACAAGACGAGGGAAAGGGGCAAAGAGTTGCATGTGTCAATTTAAAAAATCAATGCGGATAGACTGTCTCGAATTCAACGCCGCAAGGCCCGCCGTCCGCATTGTCCTCCAGCTCAAGTACGGAGCCGTCCGCCCGGTATAGCGGGTTATACCATTTGGAAATATGCGTGGCCGATGCGTTCGCGTAATGGCAAATAAACGCCCGGCGGAATCTGTCCTTCGATTTGTTCCGGTAGGAGCCGTGAATCAGATTGCCGTTAAAAAACAGCACATCGCCCTTGTCCATTATGACAGGCACCGCCTTTTCCTCTTTGGGCGGCTTTACGTAATGCGTAGTGAACGATTCGTTCGCATCGGCAAGCTCCGGACAGGCAATCTCATAATCATTCGTCTTCGGCACGACGAGCAAGCCCCCATTTTCTTCATCCGCCGCATCAATTGCGGTCCAGGCCGCTATACAGTTGCCGGGCTCGACCTGCAAATAGAAATTGTCCTGATGCAGCGCCTGCCCGCGCGAGCCGGGAGGTTTGAAGTAAAACATACTCTGCGCGGCAATCGCTTCCTCCTCATACAAATCAGCCAGCACCTCCATTACAGGAGGATGCAGCATATAACGTTTGGCCGTCTCGTTAAAACGGTGAGGATGCATCACCCGCGGGTACCGTTTCAATGGGTCGCTGCTTTCTCCCGACAGCTCCGGTTCAAAATGCCCCGGAATCGTCTGCTTGCCAATCTCCTCGAATGTCCGCTCAATCTCCTCCAAATCTGCTTCCGCAAACATCCCTTTGATCACCAGATAGCCTTCTGTTTCAAACTGCCGCTTTTGCTCCGGCAACAGTGTACGCAGCATATATGGCATAATAAAAACCTCCTCATTCAACTGAAAGATTAGCTTCAGTATAGAAGAGGAGGCCGCCTGCGCGAAATGAATAAAGATGCTAATTAGTACTCTTATTCTGCTATTTAATAGTGAGATCACTACTCACTTCCCGACCAAAAACACATAAGTCAGCTTCTCCCCTTCAGCATTTTCTACCTCGCCCTTGCCGACCGGGAGCCCGGTTAAAGTCGTCCTATGGCCGACTTTCAGACCGTCTTTGGCTTTGTTAAGCGCGATAACGTCTACAAGCGTCCCGTCAGCTGTTTCTAGGACAATCTCGGAGCGCAAGCCGTCAATCGGGTCAAAGCTGCGGACATACTCCACTTTTCCTTCAACCGTAACCGCTTGTCCGTAATATTTCCAGGGAGCGGCGAACAAGTCCGCCGGCTTGATTTTCGTGCCATTGTTCAAGCTCCGGTAGGTTTTCAATTCGGCAATCGCCAGCGCTATATTCCCGTTCGACTCGATATCGACATCTTCCGTATTCCAAGCGGTTACCGGCATATGCTTGAACGCAATCGATTCAGCGGATTTGGAAATATTTCTTTTTTCCGCTTGATAGCTTTCCTTGGCATAATGATAGGACAGGATGTACAGCTTCGACTCCAAGGGAACAAGCAAATGATAAACGGATATCGTCCCGTCCCGATCGGCTTCATCAAGTTCCTGATAATAAACAAGCGCGCGAACGCCCGCGGCTGTCGCCGTTTCATACATATGTCCATCCTTCCTGCTATCCACTGAAAAATGCAGCAGCTCGCTCAATTGCGAAATGTTGTAATGCAGCAATTTATCGACAGCAGGCGCCCCTTCTTCATATTCCTTTACCGTAATCGTAAAGCGGCTTTGCTCCTGGCCCGGCGAGTCGTCCAGAAAAGCAATCTGCTTTTCTTCTTCGGGCACCGGCTTAAACGTATCCGGGTAGTTGATCGTAAAATCTTGATGATCAAAGCTGGACATGCCCTTCTTTCCGGGGTTCTCCGGCTCCTTTTTACTAGTATTCGCTGCAGCACCGGCCTTGTCCGATTGCTCAGCTGGAGCCGGAGCTGTGGAACTGCAGGCCGTCATAACGAGCAAACATAAAATAGAGAACAACAACTGTTTTTTCCTCATGTTCCTTGCACCTTCAATTCTGCTGGTTATCCATATACTACAAGTATATCGTCAAATTGCGCATGACTGTTAATAACAAACAAAGAACCTTCCCCCGGCAGCTCGCGGCTGCTTTGGAGAAGGCCCTTGATTAGCTTAGGCAGTAGACGACGATTCAGCGGAATCAGGCGAGACGCTGTTGCTGTCAAACCTTTTACGTTCTGAACGTTCAATTTGCACAATTTTTCCGGCATGAACCGTTACCAGCACAGAGCCGTATTCCAGCCCGTTTACTTCATCGACAATGCGTTTTACCCAAATTTCGTCAACTTTCAGCGGCCTCGCCATTGCTAATCCCTCCCTGTAATAAAGCCCCTATTGATGTCGCCTGGCTCCATGCATCTTCCACTCCACAATCGTCTTCACAAGCAATGTGACAAATGCCAGTAAAACGAGCAGCGATGCAACGGCAAACGAGGCGGAAAATTGATACTCGTTATATAAAATCTCTACATGGAGCGGCAACGTATTCGTCTTACCCCTAATATGTCCCGATACGACGGATACGGCGCCGAATTCCCCCATTGCGCGGGCGTTACAAAGAATAATGCCGTAGAGCAGCCCCCATTTCATATTCGGCAGCGTGATGCGCCAAAATATTTGCCATCCTTTCGCTCCGAGCGTTGCCGCCGCTTCCTCCTCCTGCACGCCTTGCCCCTGCATCAGAGGAATCAGTTCCCGCGCCACGAACGGGAAGGTTACGAACATCGTCGCCAGCACAATGCCGGGAAGCGCAAAAACAATATGAATATCTCGTTCATCCAGCCAAGGGCCAAAATAGCCCTGCGCGGAAAATAACAAAATAAACACGAGCCCGGCAATAACCGGCGATACGGCAAAAGGCAGATCAATGAGCGTGATCAGCAAATTTTTGCCGCGGAAGCGGAACTTGGCAATCACCCATGCGGCAGCAATGCCGAAAACCGTATTGAGCGGCACTGAAATGGCCGCAGCTAGCAAAGTCAGTTGCAAAGCGGAGACCGCATCCTTATCGGTGATGGAGGCCAGGTAAACCTCCATCCCTTTTTTGAAAGCCTCGACAAACACAGAAACAAGCGGTAGCACTACAATCAGTCCTAAAAACAGCAGCGACAGCCCGATCAGCAAACAGCGCACCAGGAGCGGTTCTGTAATATGCCGCGGCCGCTCGGCCGCTTCAGGCGCCAGATAAGCTGTAACAGCTCCAGCCATAGGCCATCGTCCCCCCTTAGTTTGCAATAACGCGCCGGTTGGAGCGCCATTGCAAATAGTTAATGATCAGCAGCATGAGAAACGAGAGGATCAGCATCACCATCGCGATGACGGTTGCGCCCTTGTAGTCGTACTGCTCCAGCTTGGTCATAATCAGCAGGGGGGCAATTTCCGTCTTCATCGGCATGTTGCCGGAGATAAACACGACGGAGCCGTATTCGCCAATGCCGCGGGCAAAGGCCATGGCAAAGCCGGTAAGCAATGACGGAATCAGCTCGGGAAGCAGCACGCTCCAAAAGGTCCGCAGCCGGTAAGCGCCCAGCATCACTGCCGCCTCCTCCGTATCCTTCTCCAAATCCTGCAAAACAGGCTGGACCGTCCGCACGACAAACGGCAAGCCGATAAATATAAGCGCTACAGTAATGCCTAGCGGCGTGAACGCCACCTTGATGCCGAGCTGCTCGAGATATTTTCCCACCCAGCCGTTAGGGGCATAAATAGCCGTCAGAGCTATCCCCGCCACCGCTGTCGGAAGCGCGAACGGCAGATCGATCAGGCTGTCGATCAGCTTTTTGCCCGGAAACCGGTACCGCACCAGCACCCAGGCGATCAAAAGCCCGAATACGGCATTTACCGCCGCCGCGCATAAGGCAGTCAGCAGACTGACCTTATACGAGGAAATGACCCGCGGATTCGTAATGGTGCTCCATATTTCATTTAGCGGCATTCCCGAAGCTTTAATAAAAATGCCCGCCAGCGGAATAAGCACAATCAGCCCCAAATAGAAAATGGTAAACCCTAATGAAAGACCGAAGCCGGGCAGCACATTCCGAACTTTAAGCCTGCTCATTGTCATGAACCCGGTGTATAAATCTGATCAAAAATACCACCATCGGCAAAATGCTCCTTCTGCGCCTTCTGCCAGCCGCCAAAATCATCAATCGTGACGAGCTTTTCTATAACAGGAAATTGATCCTTGAACTGCTCGGCAACACTTTCCATCCGCGGCCGGTAATAATTTTTGGCGGCGATTTGCTGACCTTCTTCGGTGTACAAATATTGCAGGTAAGCTTCAGCTACCTTCCTCGTTCCGCTGGCATCGACATTTTTATCTACCACCGCCACCGGCGGCTCAGTCAAAATACTGAGCGGCGGAGCTACAATATCAAATTCATCTGGTCCCAGCTCCTTGACAGCGAGCAGCGCCTCATTCTCCCAGGCGAGCAGCACATCGCCGATTTTCCGCTCGACAAATGTGGTTGTCGCTCCCCGTGCCCCTGTATCGAGAACTGGCACATTTTTATAGAGCTGCGCCAAAAACTCCTTTGCCTTCGCTTCATCCCGGTTGTACTTCTCTAATGCAAACGCCCATGCCGCCAAATGATTCCAGCGCGCCCCGCCCGATGTCTTCGGATTCGGCGTTATGACTTCAATCCCGGGTTTGACCAAATCGTCCCAGTTTTTGATCCCCTTCGGATTCCCCTTGCGGACGAGGAAAACAATCGTTGAGGTGTAAGGGGAGCTGTTGCTGGCAAATTTCTGCTGCCATCCCGGTTCGATCAGTCCGGCTTGCGAAATTTCTTCAATATCATAGCCAAGCGCCAAAGTGACGACATCTGCCTTCAATCCTTCAATAACCGCCCGCCCCTGCTTGCCGGAGCCGCCGTGCGATTGCTCGATCGTTACCTCCTGCCCGGTCTCCGCCTTCCAGTACGCCGCAAATTTCTCATTATATTCTTTATATAGCTCTCTTGTCGGGTCGTAAGATACATTTAATAAACTGACAGGCTTAGTCTCGCTATTGCCCTTTTTCTCGTTGGCGGGTCCATTGGCGGAAGCCCGCGTATCACCCGAACCCGAACTCGAACCCGAACCGGCACCGGAGCTGCAAGCTGAAATCATCAGGGTCAATCCCGCTATAACAGCAAAAAGACGAACTGCTTTCCATGTCTTCATTTAAAACACCCCTCATCGTTTTAATGACAGATACAAAGCATATTTCGCCGGTTGTCCGGTAGATAATAAACTTTTCCCACCTGTTTAGTTGGTTATTGAGCAAATAATAACAGCCTCTTCCCGAATTTGTCAATCCCTTTATTTACAATTTTGATCGGGGCTATAAGGCATGTTGATAAAGTATGCGAATATGATGCGGCAGTTGCAAGTCCGCCCCCGTCCCCGCCTATAAGAAAAACGCCTGGCGACGTCCTTTGCGCGGAACAAGTGTTTTCTTCTAATACACCGGAGTTCAGGGGCTAAGGCTCTGAAGGAGGGTCATCTGCAAAGCGGTTTCATCTAAACGGAAGCCACAGACCTTATTTCGCCAATTTCCTTCCTTTTTGAAATCTGACGGAAGTGAGCGAACTTAATGGGACGTTTTTTGGCAAAATCGGGCTCCTGATCATCAAATAGCGGCTCATGTTCCGTTACAATTTCAAATCGGTCGAATTTTCGCAAATAGCGGCCGTGACTTCCGCTAGATTAGGCCACGCCAACCGAAATGAAAAAAAGGCCCCCTTTTTATGAGAAATCCTAAAAGGAGCAGCCTTTATCATCTCAACGGCTTTGGAAAGCGACCTTCAACCCGAGGCCGATATAGATTGTGCCTATAATCTTGCCGCTCCAGCGGCCAAGCCAGGAAAGCCGTTTAACGACTCTTCCCAGCAAATGTACGCTCAGCACAAGCGATGTTGTGTAGCAGATGCTGAGAAGTACAAATATAAGTCCAAGGATGAGGAATTGGAGGAACGTCTCTCCATGACCGGGATGAACAAATTGCGGCAAAAAGGCCAAAAAGAACAGCGCTGTTTTCGGATTGAGAACTTCAATTAATATTGCCTGTCCAAAGGCTTGTAAAGCCGTCGCTTGTGCAACCATCGGCAGCTGCGGATCGGCCGGCTTCTCAATAAACGCCCGAATCCCCAAATAGAGTAAATAAATGGCGCCGGCAAATTTAAGAATATTAAACGCTAGCGCAGAAGTCATTAGAATCGCCGACAGTCCGGCCGCCGCAAACAAGGTATGGATAAAATCGCCGGCGGCAATCCCCAAGCCAGCCATAGCGCCGGCTTTTTTTCCTCCTTGAACCGTGCGGGTAATCGTAAGCAGCACAGCCGGTCCCGGTATGACAAATAAACCAAGAACAACAATGACGAAAGTAACAATCGCAGAAATCGTAAACATCTGGCGACACTCCATTTTCGGTCTAGTCTTCAAAACAACTCTGATTCTTTATTCTAGCAAACTATTCGGTGATACTTCCACCTCAGTCCTTGACCGACTAAATGGAGTCTACAAACATCTGCTGCGTTTACTTGGTAATCGTGGGCGAAGCTGACCTGAGCGGACCGTGGTTCCGTTATCTGTGAACAAACGTGCCATTCGCATGCAATTCCTTGGTCCGCACGCCTCGCCTCGAGCGCCCGCCTGGCTAAGCGCTTTAATCAGAATGATGGAAGGCCTTTTTGCCCTTCCCCTCAGGCCCGACAAAGGTCAGCTGACCAAAGCCGTAAATTTCCTGCCTTACACCGTCCATAGCCGGATCGACATACTGCAAAAACCACTGCTCCAAGCCGGCCTTCATCTCTTCATGCTTGGCTTTATATTCCGGCAGATCGATTAAATTATGCTGCTCGTCCGGATCCTCCTGCAGATGATAAAGCTCATGCGGACCATACGGATAGCGATGCACGTATTTCCACTCTTTGCTTCGAATCATGCGTACAGGCCCGTATTCGTCAAAAATCACGACGTGCTCGTGGGCCGCCATAGAGCCTCCCAATAAAGATGTGAGGAAACTTGTCCCCGGAAGCGTGCTGTCTTCCGGCTTTGGCACTCCTGCAAAATCGAGCAGCGTCGGCATAAAGTCATAGCCGCTCACAAGCTGATCATTCACTGCGCCTTGCGGAATTCTGGTCGGATGTGAAAATATGGCCGGCACTTTAACCGATGTGTCGAACATATTTTGCGGGAAGGTTCCATTGCCTTTGCCCCAAATGCCATGATGGCCGCAATTATAGCCGTTGTCGCTCATAAAGCAAATCAGCGTTTGCTCGCGCAAGCCCATCCGCTCAATTTGCGCGATAATGCGGCCAATATTTTCATCCATAGCGGTAATTGCCGCAAAATAGCCTTTCAGGTTTTCAATGCGGTCATCCCAATAGGGCTCCGACTTAATTTGCCAAGGGTGCTTCGGCAGCTGCGGGCAGGAGTCAAAGGAACAATCCGCATAGGAGTCTACGATATGCTGCGGATGGCTGTTAATCCAAGGCGTATGCGGTGCAGTGTAATGAACGCTCAGATAAAAAGGCTGCTCCGCATTTTGACGCTCCAAAAAGGCAATCGCATCATCGGTAATCAGATCAGTCACATAGCCCGGCTCTTCAACCGGCCGGCCATCCCGGATCATCGGCGCATTATAATAGCTTCCTCCCCCCGATTGATGCACATACCAATGGCTAAACCCTTTTTGCGGGCGGATGCTGTCTCCCAGATGCCATTTTCCGCTCATCCCGCAGATGTAGCCATGATCAACCAGCAGTTCTGTATAAGCTTGCTGTCCGGCCAAATATTCTGCAGCATCCTCCCCGATATTCCCTTCGCGAATCCAATCGTGTATGCCATGCTGAGAAGGAATGCGTCCCGTAAATAACGACGCACGAGCGGGCGAGCAAACGGGCGATGTGCAGAAAAAGCTGGTAAAGCGCATTCCCTCCGCGGCAAGCCTGTCCAAATGCGGCGTCCTGATATCTTTGTTGCCTGCACACCCCATGGCCCATGCGCCCATATCATCGCTCAATATAAACACTATATTAGGCTTTTTGCCTGCTTCAGCGGTCATGCCTGATCCCTCACTTTGCCTTTATTTTTGCTGCGCTTCATAGGCGGCATTGACAGCGGTTAATACTTTGTCGCCGCCCTGGCCGCGCCATTTCTTGGACAGCTCCGCCAGTCCTTGGTCGATGTCAATCTTGCCCATAATCATATCTAGGTAATATTGATTCGCCAGCTCACTTAAGATTCCTGTTCCAAATACAGCGCCAAGCTCAATTTCTTCCGCCGTAGTCGTATTCACCAAATTAGGCACCAAATTTCTGGTCGCGATATCGACAGATTCCTTGGCACGTTCAGCCCCGGCTTCCGTCTGCGGCAAATAGTTTCTCGTCAGCGGCCAGACGACATTACCCCATGCCAGCGGGTGAGACCAGCCGTTTGTGGCGAAATTGTCCTTGGCCCGCTCCTCTTCGTTATAGACGATTTTGTCGCCTTCCTTCGTATAATGAACGCCTTCCAAGCCCAGCTCCAGCAATTCCCTTCCTTCCAGAGAAAGCATAAACTCCAGAAATTTCGCCACCTTCTGCGGATCTTTGGCTTGAGTCGTTATCGCCGTAAACAATCCGCCTTTGCGCTCCCCTGTCATCCCGCGCTTGCCTTCTGGCCCTGCCGGCGGATTGGCGAAGCCAAGCTTGCCTGTTGGCGTCAATTGCTGCAAGCTCGTTTCCAACCGATTCACATGGCGGAACAATGGCGTCACCATAAAGCCGGCCTGGCTTTGGAAAAACTTCTGCTCGCGCTGCTGCGTATCATTTAGCAAAAATTCCGGATCGATTAATTTTTCCGCCCACAGCTTTTGCAAATATTGCACGCCTTGCTTGAACGCCGGATGCTCGAACAACGGGGCAACCTTCCCGTTCTCATCCAGTATCCAATCGCCGTACGGCAGCCCATAAGCGAAAAACACAAAGTTGAAGGAGCTGTTGAAGCCATTTTCCTTCGCTCCGGTTAATCCATACGTATCCTTCGCGCCATTATGATCCGGATCGCCGCCCGCCACAGCCTTTAATGCCTCATAAAACTCATCCAAATTTGTTGGCGGAGCTATTTTTAGCTCTTCCAGCCAATCGGCGCGGTAAGCAAGGCTTACATTCGATTTTTCTTCAATAAACGGGTAGCCGTAAAACTTTCCGTCGATCGCCGTCCATGCAAGCGGCCCTTCCAGCTTTTCCTTGACTGTCGGCATTTCGGACAAGTAATCGTTAAGCGGGACAAGCAGCCCCTCTTCAATCCATTGGCTTAAGGACGAGGACGGGTATTGAGCGGTAACCAAATCCGGGAAATCGCCGGTAGCCATCGCTACATTGACTTTTTCAAAGCCGCCTTCCGGCACAAATTTAATTTCCAGCTCGATGCCCAGCCGCTTGTTGATTTCGCTAATAACTCGGTCCCCGGGTTGAATGGGCTTGGCAGCCGCATCACCGGGCGTTAAATAGACAATCTTTAGCGGCTTGCCGCCTTCTTCCGATTGTGCTCTGTTGCCCGCATTGGAGCAGCCCGCTAACGCTACCGCAAGCAGCAGACCAATAATAGAAACCAGCCATTGTTTATCTATTCTCATTTTCATCCGGCATCCCCCTAAGCTTTTAATGGAATTACACTATTCCTTTACAGCGCCGAGCGTTGCTCCTTGTACAAAATATCGTTGAAAAAACGGATAGATCAGCATAACCGGAATCGTCGAAACCATAATCGACGCCATCTTGATTGACTGCCCCAGCAAAAAGGGACTGTCGCCGCCCGATTGATACATCGCTTCATTATCGATCAGCATCGCCCGCATAAACAGCTGCAGTGGCCATACATCCTTATCTGTCACATACATGACGGCCGTAAAAAACTCATTCCATTTGGCTACCGCATAAAATAAAGAGATCGTCGCAATCGCCGGCATGGCGAGTGGCAGCACAACTTGCAGCAAAATGCGGAAATCGCCGCAGCCGTCAATGCGCGCCGCTTCCTCCAGGCTTTCCGGAACGGAGGCCATAAAGGTGCGCATAATGATCAAATTATAAGTTTGGATCATTAGAGGAGCGATCATCGCCCAGACGCTGTTCATCATTCCCAATTGCTTGACTACCAAGTAAGTAGGGATAATGCCCCCGCTGAACATCATTGTAAAAATAATTAAAAACATAATGACTCTGCCGCCGGGCAAATTGCTTTTAGACAGTGCATAAGCCGCTAAAGTCGTAACGATCATGCTCAAAATGGTGCCAACGACGGTTACAAAAATGCTGATGCCATAAGAATTCCACAATTGCTTCATACCGGCGATGTACGCATATGCCTCGAATGTAATCGTTTTCGGAAACAAGTGCAGATTAGACGACATGCTTTCGCTAATCGGAGTGATCGATACAATTAACGAATCCCAAAAAGGAAACAATGTCAGCAGCGTAATGAAGCCAAGAAAAATATAATTGCATGCATTAAACAATTTGCTTCCCAATCCCGCTTGATTCATTGCGCATTTTCCCCCTGCCTAAGAATGAAACGGCACTTCTTGCTAAAATATGCCCTGATCGCCTTTCCACCGCGCCAGTTGATTAGCTATTATAAGCAGTACAAAGTTAATAACAGACTTGAACAGCCCTAATGCCGCCGCCAAGCTAAACTTCCCGTCTGCCAGTCCCGTGCGATAGACATACGTGTCGATAATATCAGCAACGCGATAAACGCCGGGATGGTAAAGCACGAATATTTGTTCAAAACCGGCTTCCATCAAGCTTCCGATCCGTAAAATGAACAGAATGATAATCGTTGTGCGGATGCACGGCAAAGTAACATGCCAGATCCGCTGCATCCGGTTCGCCCCGTCCATCCATGCTGCTTCATAAAGCGAAGGATTTACGCCGGCGAGCGCGGCCATGTAAATAATCGTATTCCAGCCAAACTCCTTCCAAATCATTGAGCCGACAAGTGTGGAGCGAAAATACGCCTCATCACTCAAAAACCCGATGCTCGAGCCTCCAAGCGACCGTATCAGCTGATTGACAATGCCGTTATCCGTTGCGAGCATATTGATGAGCAGACCGCCCATAATGACCCAAGAAATAAAATGCGGCAAATAAATAATCGTTTGCACGGTACGTTTGAACAGCAATCTTCGCACCTCATTGAGCAAAAGCGCGATAAATAACGGCAGCGGAAAGCCGAAAAACAAACGGTACAGGCTAATGATGATCGTATTCCAGAATACTTCCCAAAACTTGTCCAAGTGCAGCAGCATCTCAAAATGCTTCAATCCGACCCAAGGGCTGCCATGAATGCCTTTCGCAATGCTGAACTGCTTGAATGCAATTGTTGCGCCGTACATGGGGTAATAATGAAAAATAATGTAGTAAGCGATCGCCGGAAGCAGCATGATGTAAAAATTGCGATACCGGAACACGCGCCTCATACCATCCAGCTTACTTCTTTTGGGCTGCAAACCGAGCCGTGATGTCGGGGCCTCCAAAGTGGCAAGTCTCCTTTCCGATTTGTTTTCGAAAGCCCTTTCATCGTACGGCCGGCACCGTTCAGCCTGCAAGAATCAATCCGTAACATCAAGCTTATTTGATCTGTTTGACTGGTATCAATTGATCAGTTTTGGATCATTACTTATGAAACGGGCGATTCTAGCCGCTTTTCTATTTGCTGATTGCGGTACTCCGTTGGCGTAAGGCCCGTGATTTTCTTAAGTGTTCGATTCAAGCTCTGCTTGTTGCTGAACCCGGCAAGCGCGGCGATTTCATTGATGTTATAATCGGTTTCCCCCAGCAAGCGGCAGGCTTCCTTAAACCGGATATCCGTCAAATAATCAATAAAGGTCATGCCTGTCGTATCCTTAAACAGCTTTGAAACATAGTTGCCGTTCATAAAAATCATATCCGAAACAGACTGCAAGCTTAACGGCTCCCGATAATGCTCGCGAATATAAGCGACCAGCTTCATGATCACTTCTGAATGCTTCGAGCTGCTTCTGATTTTCAGACTGTTCGCAATGCCTGCCATCATTTCCACTAAAAAATCGCTAATTTCTTTCGAGCTTTGCAGCTTCATAAATTCATAATGCCAGTTATTGCTCTCAACTTCCTCTTCTGGCAAAGACAATTCGATGCGAACTTTGACAAGCGAATTGAACAATTGCGATAAAATAACATTTTTCAAGTATATGCCCGATATTTCATCTTGCTGGACTTGCTCGATAATAACAGCTTTCGTTTCTACCGCTTTTTCTAAATTGCCCGATTTCAGCTCACCAGTCAAACGGTCAATCAGCTGCTGGTAGCCGATAAATAAATTGCGGTTCGTTCGATTGACATTTAAATCACGGATCGACACGATACTTCCTTTGCCGGTTACCTTCTCATACAGCAGCACCTCGGCCGCTTCTTCATAAGAGAGATGAATCTCGGTTATTCGTTCATATTTGTCGCCTATCCCAAAGGTGACAGCCTCAACCAGCTCCATTTTGTCGGCAATCTGCTGCTGAATCGCCGCTGCAAGGCGCTTCACTTCCTCCATCGGCTCATGATCATTGTTCCAGTTTTCGCCATGCAGGATAAGCACATCATGCTTATGAAAGCCTCCTACATATGCGCCTTTATAGGGAGCTGCAATGAGTTCCTCACATATGGTGCGAATTTGAAAGCATAGCCAATGCTTCAATTTCTCGTCCAGTTGTACTCCCTCATCCCGGACAAAATGTACCCTTAACACAAGCACGACATAATTCGACAAACCTAGGTCCATTTGATAGTAACTCAACTGATTATTGGTCTCTGTCTCGTCGGATAATTTCCCGGACAATAAATTCATCAGCAGATGATCCCGCAGAAGTAGCTCCTGGCTTTGAAATTTTTGTCGAAATGCATCATTCTCCAGTTGAATCGCGTCGATAGAAGTTCTAATGTAGCTGAACTCATCCTGATACTTTTGCCGTCCGCCCACATATATCGTAAGCGCTTGCACCATATTGCGGATCGGCTTGTAATGGCGGCTCGAGATCAGGTAAACAAGCAGCAGACCTACGACCAGCCCGATCGCTGAAATCATCAGCGTCATGCTGATCACTTCATATGAGCGTTGAAACAGATCGTTATAAGGATTGAGCGTCACATAAATCCAGTCATTGAACGGCGAGCGCAAATACGTAATAAACATTTTCATACCGTCAATTTTCTGTACTAAGGATCCATTTTGTTCCTTGTCGAAAGCGGCCATATCCACCCATTCAAAACGATCAAGCAGCACATTTTTATCTTTATAGGAGAGCACCTCTCCCTTGCCGTTCAAAATCGCCACATTGCCGAGCTTTCTATTATTCGTATTGACTACCGCGTTATACAACACATCTTCCCGTAAATTAATAATTAATGTGCCGATTTTTTTCTGGTTTCGCAGCGGTACGCTAATCATATAACTGATAAAATGTTCATCCCCGCCTGCAGCCGAAATGACTCTTGTCGCTTCCCAAGCCGAGGTCAGCTTTGAATCAAGAAACCGCTCAAGCGATTCGCGGTTGGAATAAGCGTTCAGATCAGTGATGCCTGAGCTGGAAATCAGCTTTTTATTGTTGGCGCTGTACAAGTAAATCGAATGAATATAGTTCGATGAGGTAAGCCTAGTTTCGAATGTTTTAGAGGTTTCGAGCAAAAAGCGGTACTCGTCCTCCAAATTCCATGGCAAAATAACCGATTTAAGCACACTGGAATTCAAGCTTAACGCCGTCGTCATCTGCTGGACTTCATGCAGAGACTGATCTACAATTTTACTGGTTTGCAGCAGCAGCTCATTATTGGCGCCGACAATTTCTTCCTTCAGCAAATTGGATGTGTAGCTGTATAGCAAGGAAGCAAGCAATGAAATACTGATAACGATTACAAGAACCAGTTGAACGAACAAACGGATATAGACAGACTTCTTCATCATCATCCCCCCGTTTTTATTTTAACATATACTAAGAAGAGCCTTCGCCGGGCCAACGGCAAAGACTCTTAGGAATTGAAGGATATCGCCTCCCCGAAGCCCATACTTCAAGGAGGGTTTAAGCCAATGATGATGCAGTTGTTTATGCGCGCCAGTCAAACATGACGAAAAGCTCGCTCATTGTCCGCGCCGCAAGCGAACTGTAAGCTTCTTGGGCATCACATGGGGCAAATGTACGGATCAATCCGTCCAGCGGTATTCGCCCTTCATTCAGCCAGCTCAGCGCTGTCGCCCAATTGCCCATAATGCTGTGTGGACTGAAATCGCCGGCATGAATCGGCAGCTCCCACTCCCATCCGCTGCGCAGATGGACATAATTATGAAAAACAACATGCATCAGTTGATGAGCGGTATGCTCGCTTTGCTGCTTCCAGGGGACACCTACCATCACTACTTCTCCGCCTTTGCGGACAGATCGGCAAGCGTCTAGAACCGCTCCCTCATGCCCCGAGCAATCGATCGCCAAAGCAAATGAATCGCGCCCTTGAGGAGCAGCCTCACTGTCCAGCTTTTCATAGACATCGGTTATACCGGTCGAGGCCAGCAACTGGCGGCGCTGCGGATCAGGATCACAAACCGCTATTCTGTACCCGGCACCCTTGAACATATGGGCGGCCAAATAACCGACAGGACCCGCTCCCATAATCAATACCCGTTCGCCCGGTTTGGCTGCTGTTGTGATGAGCGTTGTCATACTTACCCCCATAAGCCGGGCAATCGCTCCAAACGCCGGATCCAGCTGCGCAGGCAAAGGCAGCACGGCCCTACGGTCCGCCTTTTGATAACGCTTGTGCTGGCCCGAGAAATAGACATAATCCCCGAGCTTAATGTGATCCACTTCCGCCCCTATTGCCGTCACTTTCATCACAGCAGCATACCCCGGGATTTTCGGGAATGGTGCACTGCCAAAATAACAGGCGGCCAACTCCGTTCCCGGACTGATCAGCGAAAACATAGTTTCACCGGCAACTTCATACGGAGCCGGCTCTCCGCAATGTCCGATCTCCACACATTCCGCCTGTGCATAGGCCGTTATCGCCACAGCTTCATTTGTTCTCATCCTGCTTCGCCTCCGTTCCTCTGAATTCAATCTCCTTGTGTTTGCACACCTGCAGCCGCCTGACGCTCCTCCAAACTTCTTCTTGCCGCCCAGAGAACGCCGCGCCGCAGCAATGTTCGCGATTCCGGCGCGTCATATGCCGCCGCACTGTGACCGAGCAATGACTGGAACACTCGAGCAGACTTGTATTGATGCAGCCAGACTAACGGCTCTTCCTTACCGGTTACCTGCGAGTATGCGCTGCAAAGCACCTCTACAGGCGCGTTCCCTTCCTGATTAAAATACAGTTCATCCTCGATGGTAAAACTCCGAAGTCCGGCGATAATGGGATGATCAGCGGCTGACGGCATGACCTTTACTGGCCCATAATGGTCATGGCCGCTCTCTCCGTGATGATTCCATACGCGCGGCACAATGTCCCGGTACTGCGGCCAGTCGGATTCGCCTGCCTCCGGAAGCGAAAAGTGGAAGCTGCCATTGGCAAAATGCAGGACCGCAAGTCCGCCGTTATCGTCCAGATAACGCAGCAAGTTCACCTTTGCCTGCTCCTCCAAGCCTTGCGGATCATGCCAGTTGCAGTAGTTGAGCACGATGGCATCATAACAGGATAAATCCCGCTTCGCCAGTTCGCCCGCCTGCAAAATCACATCCACCTTCACCCGCTCATCCTCCTCCAGCGCGGCAGCGATAGCGGGCGTCGTCTCCTCCCAGTTATGCCATTTGTGCTGTTTATTACCGGCCAGCAGCAGCACCCGGATTTGTTCCGGGATGGCGTGAGAGCGTTCTGTACCGCGAACTCCCGCTAATGCCTGCTCCAATTCCGCATCGGAGAAAAAGCGGGATTGCACGCCTCCTGCCGGAACATCAAGCCCCGCCGACCAGACTATAGCGTTCAGCATGAGCCGCAGGTAGTTTTCATCCTTCCATAACCGATAGGCATGGCCGACTGTTGTGCCGAACCCTCGTCCGCCATCCTCGCGCTCCACCGCCCAAACCACCACATTGGCCAGCGGATCATCCGGATCGGCAAGATCAGGCACATAGCCGATCGGAGTGAATCTATCATTTTGTTCCCGACTCTGACCATGGCCACCAGCACCAAAACGCAAGCGATAATAGATTTCATCCTGTAAATACAAGTCCGGCGAAACCCCGGCTGCAATTGGATGGTCCGTTTTCCTCAGCTCCAGTCTCTGGCCGTAGTCGATCCGCGAATACCAGTTCCGTTCCCCCTGCGCGTCTTCCCACTCAAAATAGCCGCCTGCCCACTCGACAATTCGCTTTCCTTCTTCCCTCGTAAAAAAGGTAGAAAAATGAATCAGCGCCAGCCCGCAGCCCCGTTCCATCCAGCGTTCCATTTTTTCCATACGGCCCTGAGCAGCAAAAGGCACATCGACAAACAGATCGCCATCGCGCCCATCCGTATACGCCACGATCAAATCCGCTGTCTCGAAAACGGCTTCATCGTCCGGCTCATCCGGCCAACCTTTAGCGTAATACTCAACTTCAAGCTGATCTCCCATATTTGAATGCTCCAATGCCACCTTAAACAGCTTTGCTGTTTTCTCATATTCGTGATAGCCGGCAGCATGGCTGGGATCGCAAGCCAAAATAATAATTTTCTTTTTGCCCATCTGCTTACTTCCTCCTCACCTGTTCTACTCGCTGAACGCGGCAAATCGCCTCGTTACTTACTAATTTACCCCGCCGCCTTCCGGAAAAGAATGTCTGCAATTCGGCATTTTATATCTGAAAATTCAAATTAAGTGTCACCTTCACGGTGCTGCATCGGTTTGTAAGAAAAACGGCTGCGCCGCCTTTGTACTATCGCCAAGTTTTTCCTTCTAACGGAAGCCATGGACCTTATTTCGTCAATTACCTTCCTTTTTGAAATCTAGCGGAAGTGAGCGATCTTAATTCGACGTTTTCTTGCGAAATCGGGCTCATCATCATCAAATAGGGGCTCACAGTTCCGTTACAATTTCAAATCGGTCGAATTTTCGCAAATAGCGGCTGTGGCATCCGTTAGATCTATTAGGCCGCGACAGCCAAAATTTTATAAATTCTACAAAATAAAAAACCTCCCCGAAGATAAGACTTCGAGGAGGTTCTGAGACACAACTGCTTCGCCTGTACAGGCGAAGCTTGCTCTATGCACGCACTGACTGCGCACTGCACTGACTTGACTGGTGCCTACAGCCCACAGCCCACCAGCCCGCCGCTTACTACTCGCTGTACACTTCGATCTCGTTAATCCGTACATAATCCGGCTGAATGGCCGGACCGCTCGTGCCGACAATTCTCAGCTTCGATGCCGTTACAGGCTCGAACGTATGTGTGCGATGATCGAACGTATTGCCTGTAATCGCCGACAAACAGTTCACCCATGCCGAACCGTTCCAGTACTGGATTTCATAGTCCCGAATCTCGTAGCCGTTCGTCGTGTACAGCTCCACGCGGCTGAACGTCTTTGCCGTACCGAAGTCGAGCTGCACCCATTGCGGCAATGGCGAGCCGTCCGTTGCCCAGCCGCTCCAGTCGGTCGTTGCTGCGCCATCATTCACTTTCTCCGCCGCATAGCCGTTAGCGGTATCCGTATTCGATGCTGTAGCTGTCGCTTCCCGCGCATAATTGACCAGCGATGCCGTGTTCAGCTTAATCTGGCTGAGCTGCGGGCTATAGGCCAGCGCACCGCCTACCGGGAATTCGATTTTTACAAATTGCGTGCTCATCGGCAGCTTGCCGAGCGTGTAGACCCGTTTGCTCCATGCTCCGTCATTAATTAATGAATCTTGATGCTGCCAGCCCCGCTGCTCCTCCCACGTCACTTTATCCGGCGAGGTGTAAAACTTGAAGTTGCGGATGCCTTGCTCAGAATCAGTCGCATATAGTGCTGTCGCCTGAAGATCTGTCGCTTCCTTCGTGTAAATCAAGTACTCGGGCTGTGCGGCACTGGCATTTAATCTTGTTACCCGGCTGGCATCGCCCAGTTCCGTGCCGTGCGCAGTATCGAAATATAAGCCGTCGCTATGCTCGCTCACCTTGGACCAGTCATCCAACTGGTCAATGACTGTGGCGGAATTCCACGGAATGTCGGAAATTTGCACCTGACCGATTTGCGGGCTGTACGATACCGCGCCGCCTTTCGGGAAAGCAATTTTAATGAAAGATGTACCTGCCGGCAGCTGCGTTAGTGTGTACACCCGTTTGGTCCAGTAACCGCCATTGATCGGGGAATCCTCATATCCCCAGCCTTCATGCTCCGTCCAAGTGGTGCCATTGTGCGAGGCATAGAACTTGAAATTGTTAATGACCGGCTCGGCGTCGGTAGCAAACAGGCCCGTGAGCTGCAATCTTGTTGCCCCGTTGAAATGGTAAATGACCGATTCAGCAGGCGCCCCATCCGCTTCCAAAGCAGTGCGCATAGCGCGGCTCGGATCGCCAAGGGCTGTGCCATTTCCTTTATCCAGCGCCAGCCCGGCACTGTGTTTGTACGTTTTGCTCCAGTCATCCAAATTGTCGGTTACGGTTCTGCCCACGCTTTGAGCATTCGTAATTTCATAGAATACGACGCCATGATGCGCCATTTCCGGTGTAAAAGTGACCCTATTGTTGACGACAGGCACAGTTGTTGTTACTGGCGTCAGCTTGGACAAATTTCTGTAAACTGCTTCCCGGCTGTACCAGTAGTCGCGATCCGCCTGCTGCTTCAGGCTGCGCGGCACTTCCATCGTATACTTGGACCATGAATAGGAGGCATCGGTTATTCCCCGATTAGCCTTATCCTGCCACCAGGTTGGCCAGAAATTGCCGTGCGTATCATCGACGATCCATTGCGTTACAGTGACCGAGTCACCGCTCACCGGCTTAATATTGCGTACCGTAATCGCCGGTTTCTCCCCAGTTACGCTATTCATATCGTTGTTATGGTTGTAAGCCATCAGATGGACAGTGTTTTGCGCCGCATTATAACCGCCAATGCCGCCAATTTCATTCGTTGCATCCTTGGCCGATCCGGCAACAACGCCCTGCAGCTGTTGATCGCCCGCCATCTTGTAGCCAAGATTGGCAATATGCGTGCTGACCGGCGTTACGCCGCCCCATAAGCCTTCCGTGCTCAGTCCCCAAGCGGCAAACCAGTCGATGTTCCAGTCTACCATCTCTTTGAATTGCTTCGCATCCGAGGAGCCTTGGAAACTGTGGGCTACGATCCGCGAATAAAGCGCTTTCGAATCCGGTCCGGAATTAATCCGCCCTTCATCTATGCCGTATTTCAAATTCGTTAAACCATTGGCCACGGCCCGGCCCCGCAATGCGCCAATCGTATCGATCAGGCTCTTGCCTTTGTTCATCTTCTCGCCCGGCTTGAAATCGTAGAAGGAAGCTGTCAAAAAGTCGATCTGCGTTCCCTTCTTGCCAGTCTTGAAATTCGTGCCGTTCGGGCCTACACCGGCAACATGATCGATAAATTCGAGCTCGTCCCAAAGCCCTTCCGTCACAGTCATACTATGGGCGCCAACTGTCAAATTGTCAGCACCGACCGCCGCTTCCAGCGCAGCTACTGTATAATCGTAAATTTTGAAAAAAGCCAGCTTCGTCGTCTCCGGGCTAACGCCATCGTCAAACCACTCCGGATTCTCGTATTCCGTGAACACTCCCCATGTCCAGGTCTTGACCTCATTCAGCCCAAACTCTGCTACAAGCGTGTCTGCAAGCGCTTTAATATAATTGTAATATTGATTGTAATCGCTTGGCGGCCGCAAATTAGCTTCCATCACGCCGATCGCCGGATTTTCGGATAATTTGATCGGAATGTTGCCGGTTTTAATATGCGGCTTCAAGCCTTGATCGACCACATGGTGCAAAGCGCCGATCAAACGCGAGAAATCGTAATCGGTCAAGTTCGTGCGATCGGACGGATCTGCGAACAGATCGCGATTCGTATGGCAGTTCGGAAAGCCTTCGTAGCAGCCTCCCGTTGCGGTCATAAACTGTACATTTTTCACAAAAGGATACTGATCTGCAAAAAAGCTGTTTGCTCTTCCCTCCGCTTTCGTCGTCCAATCGATTTCATAATCCCAGGCATTGATGTCTGAAAACTTGTTCGTAATGGTTTGTCCCTGTGCCGACAAATCAAACGACAATGTCGCGTTGTCTGCCGCATAAGCTTTGTTCGCCGACGGCACAACGGCAAGCATCGTGCCCAACACCAGCAACATACTGCACAAACCGGCCAGCCATTTTTTCATAGTTCTGTTCCCCTCTCGAATGGTAGATATGAAGCTGCAATCGCCGGGGGAGCGGCAAACGCACAAGCTCCCCGGGATTGCCCAAGCTGCCTTTTCTTATTTCTCCTCATTCAACAGATCGAAGATCGGCTTCAGCTCTGTTCGCTGCTCCTTCGCTTTGGACTGCCAGTAAGCGAAAATCTCGTCCACTTTGAATTTGTCCAAGCCGGCGATGAAATCATCCTGCATTTTGGCAAATTCGGCGTCATCCTTCGCCAGCACCAGCTTGAAAATATTTTTGAATGTATAGTTTTCCAGATTCGTGCCTTGTGTCTTCAGATTTTCCGGCAGTTCGCCCAGACGGTAAATCGCATTTTCTTTATAAGCCTTCACTTTAGAAGTGTACAGATCAAACAAGCTGTCCGCTCCGTAATGCTTCAGCATATCTTCATGCAATGGCGTCATCTTGCGTGCGATCGCTTTGTCCGACCATTCGAACAAATTGACGGCCACACCAGTCTTCGGATCGATTACGCCGCTGTCGAAGCCGACAAAGTGATAGTACATTTGCGCGCCTGTCCGTTTGTTGAATGCGAGATCGCTGTTGCTTTGATTCAAATATTCGTCAGTCGGTACCGGCTTGCCGTCCTCCATCTTCCAGTTCTCGCCTTCCGGACCGTTCCAGACGGTGCGGGAGTTTTCGTATGAGGAGAGCCAGTTCAGCAGTTGCATCGCTTTTTCCGGATGCTTGGTATTTTTAGAGATCGCAAATACCCGGCCGCCGGAAGCGAGATTGTTGATCAGCATAAAGGCATCTGTATTCATTGGCGGTAGGCCCACCATGCCTTTTTCCGGCTCGCCTTTCTTCTCATAGGCTTTGTTGATATCCGCTACGAGCCAACCCGGAACATTGTACAGATAACGGCCCGCCTTCACCTTTTCCTCGTATTTGTCTGATTTCTGCGTGAACGATTCCGGATCGAGAATGCCCATCTGGTTCGCCTTGTTGTAGAACTTCACGGTGCGCCAGAACATGCCGTTTTTGTCCTTCAAGTCATTGTTAGGCGATATTTCATTGGTGGCGATGTCATAATAAGCTGTCCGGTCGCTGGTCAAATAGCCTTTTCCTTCCGTAAAGGTAAGCGTATAGGTCATCGGCCAGTCGCCCCATCCTTGGCCGTCGGCGAACCAGCCGCCAATCGCATAAACCTTTTGCCCGTCTTTATTCGTCGGCTCAAGCTTTTGCATTTCGGCCAGCACATTCAGCAAATCCTCGTCGTAGTTTTCCAGCTTGGGATAGCCGAGCTTCTTGTACAGATCCCAGCGGATGTAATTGCCGCCAAGCGGCTGCATCGCGCCATTCGTCCCTCTCAGCATCCCGATCGTATACAGCTTGCCGTCAGGGCTGATTGTCTTTTTGTGCAATTCGACCATCGCCTGGCCGCTTGGGTCGGATGTAATATTGTCACCGTACTTCTCCAGCAGCTCATCCAGCGCATAAATTTGGCCCGCTTTGACCATCGTCGGGATCATTTTGCCCGGATCCGGCACCCAGAACAGATCAGGCAAGTCATTGCTCGCGATCATCGCATTCAGCTTCTCGCCGAAATCGGCGCTTACCGCTGTCATGTCCATTTTGATGCCCAGCTCTTTTTCAATCGTTTTGGCAACCGGGTTTTGCATGACGCCGTTTGGCTCGGCTGCCGCAATACTGGCCGCGACTTTAAGCGTCACCATCTCCTCCTGCCCGCTTCCCCCATTGCCTGCTTCGCCGGATGATTTTGGTGCATTGCCGTTATTGCCCTGCGAGCAACCGAGCACCGTCATCGCCAGCATCACTGCAGCCAGTCCTGCCGCCAGCTTTTTCTTCATCGTTCTGCCCCTCTCTTTTCGTTTTGCAAGCAAATTTACTACATTATAAAAATAACCAAAAGGTTAGTTTTATCTTCGTTAAAACTAGCTGCCGTGTTTCTAACGGACTCAGATGACGTTATTCCGGTCACAAACCACAACTTTTGCCCTGCAACGGGCAAATAAGGACGCTGGGGTCCGTTAGAATCACAGCAGGTCGCTTTTTCACGAAATAAGGTCTCTCCGGTCCGTTAGAGCCATCGCGTCAATCAACACATTTTATCACCCTTTAACCGCGCCCAGCATGATGCCCTTCACAAAATATTTTTGCATAAACGGATAGAGCAGCATAATCGGAAATACGGTGATGACTGTAATGGCATAGCGAAGCGACATTGGCGTCACTTTCCCGGAGCTGGCCAACGCCGCTCCTTGCGTCGTCCCTGAGGCGCTGGTGCGCATCATGTCGGCCATATTCGATTTCAAGTTGGTATAAAGCAAATACTGCAAAGTATTTAAATTGCTGTCGGTCACCAAATAGAAGTTGTCCGCCCATGAATTCCACTGCCCGACTGCTGTGAATACAGCAATACACGCGATAATCGGCAGAGACAGCGGGAAAATAATTTTAAAGAAAATCGTCCAAATGCCCGCGCCGTCGATTTGCGCCGATTCCTCCAGCGAGGCCGGCAGCGATTCAATATACGTTTTGACCAAAATAATGAAGAAAGCAGATACGGCGCCCGGCAGCACGTACAGCAAAAAGTTATTTTTCAAAGCCAATGTCTTCATCAGCATATACCACGGAATGAGACCCGAGTTGAAAAACATCGTAATGATGATCAGCCGGTAAATGGTGCTGCGAAACGGCAGCTCCTTCTTGGTTACCATATAGCCGATAAAGGCGCTGCAAAATACAGTAATAATCGTGCCGACGACCGTCCGCGCTACCGAAATAAAAATACTCTGAAATATACTCGGAATTTGCATCAGCTGCTCATAGGATGAAAAGGTGATTCCGCGGGGCCAAAAATAGACGCCCTTGGCTGTCTCCATCGGATCGCTGAAGGAGTTTATTATAATATAGTAGAATGGATACATGCATATAAAAGCAAATAACAGCAAAATTCCCGAATTAGCGATTTGATACGGTATCTCTTTCCACGTCAGCTTGTTCATTTTGGCAGAAGCCCCCTTTCACTTAAATAATGCTTTCCTTCCGCACAGCCTTAGACAGCCAGTTGGCCGACAGCAGCAGGATAATGCTGACAACGGATTTGAAAATTCCGATTGCGGTAGAAAATGCATATTCAGCCCGTCCGATCCCAAGCGTATAAATATACGTGTCCAGCACTTCCAGTTTGTCGATATTAAGCGGATTCTGGAACACGTAATACTGCTCGAAGCCGTTGCTGAGCATGCCTGAGATCGACAGCAGCAGCAGTACAAAGTAAGTTGGCATCAAACTAGGGACGGTGATGTACCATATTTTGTGAAACCGGCCTGCCCCGTCAACGTCGGCTGCATGGTACAGCTCCGGATCGATGCCGGCAATCGCGGCCAAATAAATGATCGCGCCCCATCCTGTTCCCTTCCAGATCGAGACCATAAGCTGAAAAAACCAGGCATAGCCGTCACTGCCAAGAATATTGGTCGGGTTCTCAATGAGTCCCAGCTCGATCAGCAGCTTGTTGACAACACCATCCTCCAGCGACAGAAAGGTAAAAAAGATCGCATATACAAGCACCCATGAAATAAAGTTCGGAATGGCGGATACGGTCTGAATCCATTTAGACATTACACGGCTGCGGACCTCTGACAGCATAATGGCAAAAATGATCGGCAACGGCGAGGCCAGTATGCCAAGGAAACTCATGGCCAGTGTATTCCGCATCACGAGCCCGAAATCGTTGCCCCCCTCAAACAGCAGCTCGAAATATTTGAAGCCGACAAATTCCTGCTGAAACAGCGGGACGCCAGGGTTATAGTCGACAAATGCATACGCCCACCCGAATAACGGCACATAGTTGAAGACGACAACCAAAGCAATAAAAGGCAGTAAAAGCAAAAGCATGTTGATACGATGTCTCTTGTTCATCCGTTGCGCTCCTCTCTCTAGATCACATTCTAGTGCATCAGAAAGCGCACGCTCAATTGTAAAGATTTCAGTTCGTTTATAATAATTATAGTTTTGTCGAATCATGGACAGGAACACGGGCTCTGACGTCAAATGAATAATACTGCAGCAGAAACTGCGCTGAATATTTATAGCGGGAGGTGATAGCAGCGATGCGCACCCTGTTCAACAACTATGTTCAAAATCGCTTTTTCAACAAGCTATTGCTGCTTTATTCCGCCATCATCATCATGACGATCGGCATTCTCATCTACATCGTCGTCACAAGCATTACCGGCTTGCTGCGCGAGCAGGCGGTCACCTATAATAAGCAGGTGCTGCAGCTCGTCAGCGATCATTTTCACAAGCAAAATAAAAACCTGAAAAAAATAATGAATGACATTTACACCGCAAACGGCTTCGAGCGCGCGAATACGGTCTATGAAGCTTTTACTGACCTGGAGCATAGCCAATCGGCTATAGAGGCCGATGAAGCCATTTCGACAGAGCTGCGGGAGCGGGCCGCTTTTATAAACCGCTACATGCTGGATACCGCCCTGCCGAGCGATCCGGATATTTTGCAATTAATTATGACCAACAAGGCGTTCAGCTACGAGATTAACAACACCCGCTACACCTCAAGCATTCAATTAGGCAATTACATTGACGATATGAAGCGCTATATCGAGTCGCGGGACAAAAGCAATATTAACAGCAAGCGAACCTATCTCTTGCCGGCCCTTCCGGTCTCTAATGAGGACAGCTCGATGACGCTGTACGGCATTTACGACTATATTCGCCCGCCTGACAATCCGGCCGATTATACGGGCTATACGATTTTGACTTTTAATACACAGTCCTTTCAGCGCGCCTATGAACAGTTCGAAAAATATTTCATCGGCACTTTGCTGGTGCTGACACCGAAGGGCGAGGTCATCTATGACTCATCCGGCCGTTATTACGCCGAGCCTTTCCCTTATTGGGAGCAAGTGCAGCGGTCTTCCAAAAATACGATGATCGCCGGCGAGCGCTCCATTGTCAATGTGAACAAGGACGAGGACTATGGCTTTATGACGATTGGCATTATTCCGCTCAGCGAGCTTCATATGGGGATCAACTCGATTAACCGCAAGGTGCTCATCGCCGCGCTTATTTGCATTCTCATTACGATCGCCTTGACCGTCCTGAGCACAACCCGTTTTTCACGGCGGCTTAAGGATGTGCTGCAGATGATCAGAGATATACAAAAAGGGAATCTGTCCGCCAAGCCGCTTAAGGAGCAGCATGACGAAGTCGGCCTGATCGCCCACAATTTGAATTTGATGAGCGGGAAACTCGACGATTATATCAAGCGGGAATTTGTGCTTGAGCTGCGCCGCAAAGATTCGGAGCTGAAGCAAAAAACAGCCGAGCTGTACGCGCTGCAATCGCAAATTAATCCGCATTTTTTATACAATACGCTGGAAGCGATCCGCATGAGGGCGCTCAGTTTCCGCGATACCGAGACGGGGCGCATGATCAAAATTTTGGCGAAGCTGTTCCGCAGCAGCATTAAGGATGAAATGATCATTACCGTGCAGGAGGAGATGAATTACTGCCAGTCTTTGCTGGAGCTGTACTACATTCGCTTTCAAGGAAGGCTGGAGGTCGTCTTCGAGGTCGAGGAGGACATTCTGCATTACGGCGTGTTCCGCCATATGCTGCAGCCGATTATCGAAAACTCGATCGCCCATGGCATCGACCTCACCCGGAATGACAATATCATTACTGTGCGCGGCCGTCAGGCAGGCGATTATATAATCATCACCGTGTCCGATAACGGCCAGGGAATGGAGCGGGCGCGGCTGGATGAAATTAATGAGCAATTGCGGCAGCCCCGCATTTACACGACGGGAAGCATCGGCCTGCTGAATGTCGAGTCGCGGATCAAGCTTATTTTTGGCAGCAGCTGCGGTCTGAGCATCATGAGTACAAAAGGAAGCGGTACCGAAGTCATCGTTACCGTTCTGGCCAAAACAAAGGAGGCGCTGCAAAGCGATGTACAAAGTACTGATCGTCGATGACGAACCGTTTATTCTGGACGGTCTGCCCTATGTAATCGATTGGGAAGAGCACGGCGCAGAAATTGCCGCCACCGCCCGCAGCGGCGAGGAAGCGCTGGCTATACTGGAACGGCAGACGATTCATATCGTCATGACCGACATTAAAATGCCCAGCATGGATGGCTTGCAGCTTATTGAGACCGCGAGAAGCCGCGGTATGAACGTCAAGTTTATCGTGCTCAGCGGATACGATGAATTCGAGCTGGTGAAAAAAGCCGTTGTCTACGGGGTGGAGAACTATTTGCTTAAGCCGCTAGAAGAGGAGGAACTGTCCGATACGCTGCTGACGACGATCGAAAAGCTGGATCACGAAGTCCATCTCTCGATCCAGAACAAGCAAAACTACAGCATTGTGAAGGAAAATATTTTGTACCGCTGGGTAAGCGGCCAGATTGGCCACGAGGAACTGGTCAGCCGTGCGGAGTTTCTTCATATCGACCTGGCGTATGAACATTTTCAAGTCGGTGTCGTCCACCTGCTCCCCCGCCCCGATGCGGCAGGGGATGTGCCTGATCCTTTGAAAGGACCGCTCTCGTACGCCATTCTTAATATTTGCGGTGAAACGATTGGCAGCTGCGGCAATTGCCTGCCGTTCAGCGGCATAAACGGCGTCCCGATTCTGCTGTTTGCCTGGAATGGCGGCGATGCGCCCGACCCACAGCAGCTGGCAGCATTGCTCGAGCGCTGTGCGGACAATGTCCGCACCTATCTCAAGCTGGAGGTTGCGATTTCGCTTGGCACGGTAGAGCAGGATTATCGCAGCGTGCAGCATAGCTACCGCGCTGCCTGTAATAAGCTCGATCGGGACGGACTAGCGGCGACGGGTCCTTCGGCCTCGATCGCTGACGATGCCCATCCTGCCATTATGAAGGTAATTGAATATATTGATGAGCATTACTCGCAGGAAATGTCGCTCAAAACTTTGTCCCACCATTTCAACATGAATGCCGCCTACCTGGGACAGCTGTTCAAAAAAGCGACCGGCGACATGTTCAGTAATTATTTGAACCGGATCCGGATCGAGAAAGCGAAGCAGCTGCTGGCTGAATCGCAGCTGAAAGCGAGCGAGATCGCTTCGGCGGTCGGTTTTAGCAATTTGCAATATTTTTCCAATGTGTTTTTCAAATATACCGGTTTCTATCCTACCGATTTCAAAAAGCAGCAACTGCAGTCATGATGTGAGTCTGTGGATAGATGTATTTGCAACAAAAAACAGCCGCATATGACTTAAAACAGGATAGGAGCTATAATTGAACTCACGCGCCGAACTGTGCTATACTACGAGTAAAGTATTCAGTTTTCTATTCATGTTTTTATTCAGTATTGTATGAAGTTTGTCAATGTTGTCGTATACTAAAAAAGAGTCTTCACCGCTGCAACGGCAGAAGACTCTTCAGGACCTGAAGGGCTGTGGATCACCACGGCGTAGCATTGAATGAAATCAGATGCAAAAACCCACCGTTAGGAGCCAACCTTACGCGGTGGGTTCTTGCTTGTTTTTGCGAAACTTGCGCTTAAGCCAACGGTAAAGCTTTCGGATACCCAGCACAAGGCTTAGCACCGCAGCAATCCATCGAAGCACGTCCAGCAACGCCACAAGTATGGCCATCGGCGTCACCCCCTTTCAGGGCAGCTACGCCGTGACCCAAAAACATCCACTCGCGATTCAGTCCATGACACCCATTATAGCATGTTCGCGTCTATCACTCTAGGATATCGTGATATAATCCGCTAAAAATTTAAGCATAGGTCGGCCGGAGAAGTCCTCACTTGTCCATAACAAAAAAAAGAGCGAGCGTCCGTGGCAACCAGACCACGAACCTCGCTTTTTTCACTGCCGCTTTACTGCCCTGTCCAATATCCGCGCAGCGCATTTGCTACGCCCAATGTATTTTTGCGCAAATCTCTGGCACTAAAGAAAACATCGCCCTTCACCTCAGGATACTGCTTGTTGTAGTTCAGCTGATTAATTATTTCTTGCGATGTCTGCCAGCCGGCCTCTTTCGTTCCCAGCTTGTAAGCCGCATGACCGATATACAGATCGACGCCGGTGCCGCGCACCTCTTTCGCCCACCAATCGACCAAAGTGCTGTAATTGGCTGCGGAGAACGATTGGCTCCAATAAATTTGCGGATTGATATAGTCGATCCAGCCCTGCTTAATCCAGGTGCGAACATCGGCATATGTGTTATCGTAAGCCGTCATTCCCGCCTTTGTATCCGAACCGGTCGGATCGACTCCTTTGTTGCGCCATACGCCAAACGGGCTAATGCCGAATCGCACCTGTGGGTTCGCCCTATGAATCGACTCCCCAAGCTCTTTGACAAAGGTGTTGATATTGTCGCGCCGCCAATCTCCAATTGTCATTCCTGCCGAATTATACGCATAATAGGTTGATTCATCTGGAAACGCCCCGCTGGATGGATAGAAATAATCGTCCAGATGCACGCCGTCCACCGGATAACCATTCACGACTTCCATAATCGCATCGATGATATGCTGCCGCGCTTCCGGAATACCGGGATTTATGTATGATTTGCCGTTCGAGACTACGATCCATTCGGGATGCAAATTGGCAATATGATTGCTGGCCAGTACATCCTTCTTGTCCAGATTCGCACGGAACGGGTTGAACCAGGCATGGAATTCCATCCCCCGGCGATGCGTCTCTTCAATCATGAACGCAAGCGGATCATAGTCCGGCGCCTTCCCCTGCGTTCCTGTCAAATATTTGGACCACGGCACCAGCGTTGACGGGTACAAAGCATCCGCAGCAGGACGCACTTGAACAAAAACCGCGTTCAGTCCCATCCCTTGCAAATCGTCCAGCAGATCGATAAATTCCTGCTGCTGCTTGGCTGATTTATTGTAGCTGCCTTCACTCGGCCAATCAATATTATATACGGTAGACACCCAAGCGGCTCGAAGCCCCTGCTTGTTGTCAGTATTTCCGTTTCCGGTTCCGGGTTCGTTCCCGTCTGTGCCAGTCGTTGGCGGATAAGTCGGATATGTCGGATAAGGAGGATACATCGTATCCGATTGCAAGGAAATCGTTTGTTCCGCCTGGTTCCACGTCACCTTCAGCCCGAGCTGTTGACTGACAAAGCGGATCGGCACCATAATGCGCCCGTTTCTCGCCTGAACATTGGCATCCAGCGGAATTTGCTTGTTGTTTACAGTAGCGTAGCTTTGGCCGTTTGTCATCGCAATTTGTGTCGCTCCATTGCCAATCATCACCGTTTTCGCCTGCTGATTCCAATTGACTGAAGCTCCAATCCCTACACTGATGACACGCAGCGGAACCATCGTCGTATTCAATTTCGGGATTACATACGGGGAGACATCGCTTTCTATCCGCTCCCCATCGAGAAAGATGGCAATGTCGGACGCCGCCGCTGAAGCCGTCTCACTTTTCGCTGCAGGCACAACAATAGAGACGAACATCGCCAGCATAAGCAGTCGCACCATCCACTTGCTGAATTTCATAACTATAAGTCCTCCTAATGCTGGTAATTAAAAGTCCATTTTCATACTACTGCCGCATGCTATCATCAGGCGTATCTATGAAATTGGCTCATCTATCCAGTCTATTAGACGCTTATTGTTACCGCTAAGTTGCGCTGCTTATTGGCGCTATTCGCCTCTATGTTGAATAGAAACTATTTATTATGCCGTTGTATAGACGATAGGGAAGTGGCTGCCTTGCATAATTTCCCCAGGTTTGACCGTGACATAATTGTGCATCGGATGGTTGGCGCTTGGCTCATAGCGCGTATGTCCCGGCATATAATGGACAGCGATTGCCCGCCGCTTCATCTCCGAACGGTTATGCGGGCTGCCGTGCCAAGTAAGCGAATGGTGATAGCCAACCTGCCCTTTTTTAATTTCAAATGGAACCGCCTTGATGTCCGCTCCTTCCGGCAGCATTTCCGGCTTACGATGGAAAGGCATAAAATCCGGTGTAGAATCAAGATACTTCTGGTGATCGCCCCATTTGTGGCTGCCTGGCACCATCCACATACAGCCGTTTTCAATAACGGCATCATCCAGCGCTACCCATGCGCTGACCAGGTCAGCCGGCTGAATAATCGGCCACAGCGGATGATCCTGATGCCAGCCGGTCGGTCCGCCGGAAAGCGGCGGCTTGTATTGTATCTGATCATGCCAAATCCGCAGCGTATCGGTGTTGCACAGCTGAGCGATTTCTTCACAAATGACGGAATGCGCCGCATGCTGATAAAATCTGTCGCTGGCCATCCAAATGTTCACGATTTGCACGACCCGCTCATTGACTGTCATCTTCATATCGTCATAAAGCGAGCCGGAGCCGCCTTCCAGCATATTGTGATTCAATACCGGCTTCTTAACCGACTTCCCTTCCATCACCAGATCCAGCTCTTGACGCAATTCCTCTACTTCCTCATTGCTAAGAACAATGCCGCCCTTTAAAAACCCGTTCTTCTCGAATTCTGCAATCTGCGCTTGTGTTAACATTTGCTTGCACTCCTTTACCAAAAGGAATAAGATTTTGATAACACTTTAACAATAATCGATTTTGGGAAAAGCGTATTTAGAAAAATGCAAGCAAAGCTTTACACTTTTGCCAGATGACGAAGTTGAGAGAGGGGAATTGTCTTGCACTTGGGAAATTTGAACGACTTTACACCAACGGTCAATTTCGCCAATCGCCTCATTGCCCAGCCGGGCAACCGCTGGGGGCCGCGCACCATCCCCGATTGCCAGCTCGTCTACGTGGTCTCCGGTGAGCTGCAATTGCAATTAGGCCGGCAGCAATTCGTCATTCGCGCAGGTGAATGCGCATACTACGGCCCGGGTAGTCCGCATATTTTAATGACCGTTCAGCCTTCCGTGCTGTACACGCTGCATTTTTCGTGGCATGCTTCTTCGGCGAATCCGGTCCACCCGGCTTACTCTATACAGGAAGTGGAAGAGAAGGAACTGCAGCATACGATTGAACCGCAATCGCTCACTTGCGACGGCCGGGAAGCGCTCGTGCTTCCGCATCGTTTTGTACTCGCCGGCGCGGTACCGCTCCTGAGCCGTATCGAGAAGCAGTATGTGCAGCTGGAAGATCCGGGGGCTCCCTTCGCACTCCGCTTTCTGCTGATGGAGCTGCTGCTCCATATCGTACGAACCGTTGTCGATCGGGCTGCCAAAGATACGGACAATAAGGTTGAGCCGGCGCTGCATGCGCTGCGCGACGAACCGACGCGCAACTGGACGGTAGCCGAGCTGTCTGCGCTATGCGGCTATCACCCCAGCTATTTCGCCATTTTGTTTGCCGAGCAGACCGGGATGACGCCGAAGCAGTATATTATTTCTGAACGAATCAAGCTTGCCAAGCAAGCATTGCTAAAAGGGGAACCGATTGAAGCCATTGCGAATAAGCTCGGCTATACCAGCGTGCACTATTTCAGCAACAATTTTAAAAAGGAGACTGGTCTGACGCCGGGCGAATTCCGCCAAATGCCTGGCGAGCGCCGGGGGGATTGATGCCCAAAGGGGATCGGCTGGCTTCGACTTATTGGAACACTTGGCACAGCATGTATAATCGAGTCCAGTTCCTTGCGCAATAATAGATGGAAAGGTTTGCGGTACAAGCAAGGAATTGTTGTAGAAAATACAACATTCGAACCCGCATTCTACTTTTTTAGACGAAATTGTTGCAGGTTGCCATAGTTTCGTATAAATTGGAATCTCTTCATTAACGGGAAAAGAGAAGCAAGTTGCCGTTTCTTTTGATTACTTTCCATCCAATACTTATATGGAAATATATCGATTAAAAAATGGCGGGCTCACTAAAGTGCTTCAGATTATGGGTGATGTGAGTGTCGAAATAGACTTTGATCAAACAGTAATTTTGTGAGGCGAAGAAAACTTATATACTGTGGTGATGAAATTGGCGATTTTAGAAAAACGTAAGCGAAAGATTGTAGTAAACAACCAAGAATTTTATTGGTATATCGGTAAAGACCCATATGATAAAATGTTTGCAAAAGCGTTACATATTATTTCGCCAACCAAAGATTTTCTTGTAATATACCGACTTGATTTTGTTACAGAAGGAAGTATATTTCCAAAGTTAGAAGTGATTAAAAGTAGTTATATAGAGCCTGGTTTTTATAATTTAAATGAAAATGTTCATGAGCAAGAAGTGACACCTAAATATGTTAGCGAAATAATATCATTTTGTCTTTCAAGTAACTCAAACTTCGCAGAGTAAAATTGGTGTAAGGGGGACCGACGCACAGCAATGTCTCGTTTAATCATAGATGGCGGGGATATTGCAGTAATCAAATGCTGCTAATGCCCCGCCAAGCTGTCGATTTTCTGTTGACAACGATTTTCTGCCACAGAAGCGGGCTACTGAGAGTCATGCGGACATACGATCCGTTATTTTATAGAAGCCGGCTCAGTCGGAGGTTTCGCGGACACACGATCCGTTATTTGCCGATTTTGCGGGGGGTTAGCGGCGATTTGAGGCAAATTACGGAACCATGGTCCACGAACCGATCGTTTTGGCACGTTTGTTCACAGATAGCGGAACCACAGTCCGCTCGGACTCGCCCGGGCCCGCTCAAGCCTTATTTTTAATTTTGCCCCTCATCAAAAATAACGCTTTTTATAAAAGAAAAAGGTGAACATGCCGCTCAGTACGACCATTGCGACGATCAATACAGAGAATGCATGCGGCGCATCCTGATAGGGCAGCGGCACATTCATGCCATAGATGCTAGCGATCAGCGTCGGAACGGACAAAATTATCGTGACGGCAGCCAGCATTTTTAATACGCGATTGACATTATTTTGAATAACATTTCCGTATGCATCCATAATATTGTTCATATTCGATTGATTGATTTCTGCCATTTCATAAGCTTGCTCCAGCTCAACCAGTGCATCCTCCAAAATTTCAGAATCCTCGTCATACAACTTAATATGATTGCCGCTGCCGATTTTGCGCATCGCAAATTGCATTTGCTTCAGTGAAGTCGTCATATAGAGCAGACTCTCATTTAGATGAAGCAGCGCATAAAGCTCACGGTTGCGATAAGACTTGGCCAGCTCATCCTCAGCGAGCACAATCGCTTGCTCGATCGTCTCAATATATTGAACGTAGGCCTGGGAAGCCTCACTAATTAACGTAAGCGTATTCCGCGTTTTCATGTGAGAAGTGAGCGATCCGGCCTGGCGCTGAAACAGCTGCTCCACAAACGGAATCGTTTCGCGGCAAATGGTCACCATATGATCCTTCGTCAGCACGATACCGAAAGGGATCGTCCGATATTTGACGTCGTCATTGCTGCTTGCGGTTTCCGCAATATCGATCGGAACATGGATAACAATCAGCTTTGCTTCACCGAATTGCTCTAGACGCGGCTGTTCATCGATGTCGAGCGGGTCCGTCACGAATTCCCGCGGAATATGCAGCGTCTTTACAATCTGATTGATTTCCGTCTCCGTCGGAGCCGTGAGATGAATCCAGCTGTTGTGGCGAATGGCAGAAACTTGCTCCATTTTTCCTGCAGGCGTTGTTTGATATACCATCATCATGTTTAGTCACATCCTTACAGTAATTCGATTATTAAAACCGCAAAAATCTTGTTTTATAGAATACATAGATCAGGCCGCTGCACATCGCGACTATAAGTCCGCTCACGACTACTGTTGTCATCCACTCGTTCTCGTATGGGAGCGCCACATTCATCGAGAAGATGCTGCCCATCATCGTTGGTATGACCAATATAATCGTTAAAGTCGTTAGTATTTTCAATACAGAATTCAAGTTATTGTGCACGACCGCCGCATAAGCGTCCATCAGACTGCTCAGGCTATTGCTGCGCATCTCCGTTACTTCCGCCGCCTGCTCGAGATCGACCAACGCGTCCTGCAGCATCCGTTCATCTTCCTCGTACAGCTTAATATCGTGCCCTTTGGCAATCCGTTTGAACATATGGCACATCGCCCGCAAAGAAGTCGCAAAGTAAACCAGGCTTTTATTCAAATGAATCAGCCCAAACAGCTCTTGATTGCGATGCGCCTTTTTCAGCTGCTGCTGCAGGGAAGCCACCTGCCCGCTAATGCGCTTGACAAAATCGGTATAGGCTTTGGCCACCGCCGCAAACAGCAGCAGTGTAATCCGCGTTTTCATATTGGTTCCGTAGGAACCGTAATGACCGGCGATCATATCGGCCAGCAGCGGCACCTCTTCCTTCGCGACAATGACCAAATGATCCTTCGCATGAATAATGCCGATCGGCATCGTCCGATAAGGCACCTCCTCATATAGCCGGTTTTCCGACGCTGCGGCAACAGGGACGTGCAGCACCATCAGCATTCCCTCGCCGTCCTTTTCGATTCTGGGGCGCTCGCCAGCGTCGAGCGGATCGCGCAGCAAATGCTCCGGAATCGCCAATGTCTGCGCGGTGCGGGCAATTTCTGTATTCGTCGGCGCAACCAGATAAATTAACGTATTATGCGCCATTTCGGCTGTCGTTTGCAGCTTGCCTGCTGCATCATTGCTGTAAATCGTCAACATCCTGCATCCCTGCTTTCTAAATAAAAGTACGTAATGAGAAGAAACGGCTGACGCCGTCCTTGAGGCGCAGCAAGTTTCTTCCTAATATCATGCCATGCATTACCGGAGGTCCGGCTGTAAAGTCTTGAAAGAGTTTAATCTAACGGAAACCACAGACGCTATTTCGCCAATAATCCCTCTTTTTGAAATCTAACGGATCTGAGCGACCTTAATTAGATGTTTTCTTGCGAAATCGGGCTCAATATCATCAAATAGCGGCGCACAGTTCCGTTACAATTTCAGATCGGTCGAATTTTTGCAAATAGCGGCCGTCACATCCGTTAGATTAGGCCACACTAGCCCTTCGAGGATGAGTGACCTAAAGGTTTGCCTGGCAAACCCGCTTCGTAAGCATAAGGTAGTTTTTATCGCCAATAAGAATTTTGTTTTCCCCCATAGTCCGGAAACTTATAAATTCTTATGTGGTTAAAAAGTCGGTCCGGGAAGCGACCTCTCAAAATAACCGTTTCTTATGAAAAATCCAGGCCGTTATTGCACTAAGCACGACTGATCCGGACATCAGCACTGTCAGCGCCGCCCCCTCATCCTGATAAGGGAGAGGAATGTTCATCCCGTACATGGTCGCGATAACAAGCGGAATCGTCAGGAGAAAGGCAACCGCCGTTAAGCTTTTCAGTTCATTGCTGACGTTGTTCTCGATGACTGCGGCATAGGCATCCATCAAGTTGCTCAAATTGGTATTATGAATATAGGCCGTATCATAGGCCTGCTGCATCTCGATAAGCGCATATTGCATCAGCTTCTCGTCCCGCTCCGCCATCTCCGTGCCAAAAGCGCGCATCAGCTTGTGCAGTGCAGCCTGATTGGATTTGAGCGACTTTGTAAAAAAGACCAGGCTCTTATTAATATTCAGCAGCGTGTATACATCCTTGTTATGAATCGAGCGCCTCAGCTCCGTTTCTGCTGCAACTATTTTCCAGTCAAGCTCATCTACACTTTTCGAATAATGGCGGGCGACCGCCTGAATCCATCCAAAATAACTGTACATAGCAGCAGAGCCGCCGCGGTTTTCAATAGCCTCGGCAAAGATTGGATGATTTACGCGGCAAACCGTAATCATTGCTTCCTTTGTGCGGATAATGCCAATCGGCACCGTCCGGTAGAGCACCCGATCCTCAGCCGTCATTTGCAGCGGTGCCTGAATTATAATTAACGAGAGCTCCCCACACAGCTCAAAACGGGCCCGTTCTCCTTTATCCAGCGCATCCCGGATAAAATCAACCGGAATTCGGTGTTGCCTGCATACATAACCGATTTCATCCTCTGTCGGTGCAGCCAGATGCACCCAGCTTCCATGCTGCATGCCCGACATATTGCGATCGTCTTGTTCATTCGTAAAAATTTGCAGCATAAGCGGCTTCCCCCTTTCATCATCCGAGGGAGGCTATATATAATTAAAACGATGAAAATAATAGGATTAAATCCCGCAGCATTTCATCATGATTCATTCCATTCTTTTACGCAGCCGACCTAACGGACAGCCAGAGCGGGAATGGAACGATTGACAGCCTCCCCGATATAACTTATGTGATTGTTCAATTCTGGTTCGGGATCTCCGTCCATACCCGCTCACCTTCCTTCCGCTTCAAAATAAAAAACACGCCTCAACAATGAAGGCGTGTCTAATACACAGCAAAATAAAACGCTATACCCTCCATTCGTTGAGCTTTAGCACTGTATGGCATAGGATCAAAATCCAGCTACGTTAAAAACCACCTTATGTCGATGGTTTCTGTTGACCCATTGGCGTCTTTGGACATTTCTGGGCAGCAGCATTTCTCCATACAGGAGCCTCACCTAACGAGGTACAATATTAAGTTCATGTGTAACCTTACTTCATATACAAAGTATTGTCAACTACTTTTTCTCATTTTTCTGCCGACAGCTTGCTCCATAACTGATAAATCGCCTGAGCGCTCTCCGCTCTCGTCGTTCCTGTTGTTGGCGCAAATTTCCCGGCAGCGCGGCCCTGCATCAGTCCAAGCGCATTCGCATCCGATACCGCTTGCTTCGCCCATTCCGGCGCTGCGGCCATGTCCGTAAACAACGCAGCTGCATCATCTGCCCAAGCTGCAGATCCTGCTGAATATGCATAGGCTCGGACAAGCATCGCTGCCTTGAACGCATCTGCCGTCGTGAACACCGGGCCGGCTTCGGTCATCATCTTTTTAAATTCGCTCTCGGATGCGGACAGATGTCCCGGCTGCTGCTCTCAAAGACATCCGTATTGCAATCTACGAGAAGCTACCCGCTAACGAACCTGACAAGCCTTATTTGGCTCAAAATGGGGCCTTGTTGATGATGCCGCGCCGTAGCATGAGTTTTGGTCACACCAGCCAAAATTTTATATCAAAAAAGCCTCTTACCGACTGCCGGTAAGAGGCTTCTTGCTTATCTATTGTGGAAACATCTTCTGCATAACATCCGTATCGTCGACGACACGTCTTGCTGTTACGAAGCGCTTGCTGTAATAATCCTCGGATAACTTATTGAACTTGACGCCTTTACTGCTGGAGGAATGCGCAAATTGCCCATCTCCCATATAAATGCCGACATGCGAGACTCCGCTGCCGCTTGTATTGAAAAATACCAGATCGCCAGGCTGCAGATCCTCCTGTGCGACTTCAATGCCTTCCTTGGACTGCGATTCAGACGTCCTAGACAGCTTTACATCGAATTGATTGAATACATACAGAATGAAGCCTGAGCAATCGAAGCCTTCGGCTGTCGTTCCTCCCCATTTGTACGGCGTGCCCATTACAGCATCGACAGCTTCAGATAATGACGCTTGACTTGCAAAAGCACTTCCTGCACCTGCTGAGAATAGAACTGCAGCACCTGCCACTGACAATATCCACTTTTTCAAAACGATTATGCTCCCTTCGGCGCCTACGAGGTTAGCTACGGATTCGGTTGAAGGCTCCCTATCGTCTACACTCTAATCAGACGAATTCACCCAAAATGGTTCCCCCGTTTTTCACACAGAAAATTCGGCAAAGTATTGGACTACCCTACATATTAGGATAAATAATTCGCAAAGGATGCGGCATTTCCTCCCAGAACAAAAATTAAAATTCTTTCATTTTGTTCTCAGATAGCGAAACGACAGTCCGTCAAGGGCCGTATGTGGTCGGCCGACCGCCGTCATGCAACGAAACACCGCCCGCTGGGAGCTGGCACTCGGTGCGTTCTTGCACGCAAAAAGACCGCCAACGCGGCGGTCTTACTTGCTTATGGAAAGATGGAGCAATCGCATCTCTTATGCTTTGACCATCTTGGCATACGTTTTCTTGCCTACTACACGACGAGCAGTCACATACCGCTTCTTGTAGTACGAATCGCTCAGCTTGCTGATCGTAACGCCCTTGCTGCTGGAGGAATGGGCAAACTTCCCGCCGCCAACGTAAACGCCGGCATGGGATATGCCTTTGCCTGAAGTATTAAAAAAGACGAGATCTCCTTCGCGAAGATCGGATTTGGCGACTTTCTCGCCTACTGCAGCCTGTGACTTGGAGGTTCTTGGCAAGCTGACATCGAACTTATTGAAAATGTAGCGAACAAAACCCGAGCAGTCGAATCCTTTTGTTGTTGTGCCACCGTATTTATAAGGCGTGCCTACAACCGCGTTCACAGATTCTTTGAGCTTAGCTTGACTTGCAAAGGCGCTGGTGCCTCCGGCAAAAATCGTCATCCCAGCTAAAATCGATAGTACTGCTTTCTTCAAACTGACGTTCTCCCTTCATTGCCTACGAGGTTAGCTGTGGGGTTCGGTTGAAGGTCCCTATAACTCTCTTGCTAAAACAAGAATTAATTCACCCAAGTGTTGGGTCCCCCGCTCCTTCTTGATCAGAAGAATTCGGCATGTTCCAGTTCTTTTGGTCTTACGCTTATAATTCGATTTTTACCGTCAATTTCCTGCCCATTTTTTATTAGAATCTTTTCATTTATCGTTTTTTGTCATAAAGAGCAGCACCGAAATAAGCGTAAAGGCAACAAGCGCCAGAAAGGGAATCGTAATAAAACCGAAGTAATTAATGTATTGCGTGCTGCATGGAACGCCGTTTACACACGGTTTGATGGAGGCAAAACCGGGAACTTTTTGCTCCAAATAATGGAACAGTGAAATACAGCCGCCGATAATCGACAGTGGAAGCACATATTTCTTGATCTTTCTGTCGTTTGTGTACGCAGCAATCCCTAACAGAATCGAAAGCGGGTACATCAGTATACGTTGATACCAGCACAGCTCACATGGAATAAATTCGCGTATTTCACTAAAATATAGACTGCCCAGCGTGGCAACGACCGCTACCATCCAGGCCAAATAAAGTGTATACTCCCGCAGCTTCATGGTATCCCCCCGGTTATTAACTTCCTTGCTCCTTTAGCTTATCTTCAATCACTTTAACGATGGCATCGTAATCCATTGGCGACTGCAGTACCGAATCGTTGATCATGATCGTCGGCGTCGCGTTAACTTTATATTTGTCAACCAGTCCTTTGTCAATTTCAACCTGCGGCAGCGCGGCTTTTTTCTCAATATCGTCCTTCAGCTTGTCCAGATCAATCTTCGGTTCGACAGCAGCTGCAATCTCCAGCACCTTGTCCATCGTTAGCCATGTTGTACTGTCGCCGTGAGCAGGCTGTGCGGCAAACAGTGCTTCATGGAACGGCCAGAACGCATCCGGATTCGTCGCCCAGATCGACTCGCCGGCCAGTGCCCCCGTAATCGACTCTTCTCCATGGAATGGCGTATTGATAAAAGCAAAGGTCACCTTGCCCGTATCGATATAATTTTCTTTTAGCTTCGGATAGATATTTTCTGACCATAAGTAACAAGCTGGGCATTTGTAATCCCCGAATTCAACAATTTGCACTTTGGAATCCTTGCTGCCGGCAGTCGCTTGATTGGAAATATCAGGCCTTCCTGCTGAAGAGGTTTGCTCAGTGGGCTTGTTCGATGCTTGATTCAGCATGTACAAAATAACAAATAAAATAACGATAATTGCCGTAAAAATTACCAGATTGCGCGGACTCTTTTTGGTTCCTGCCATTCCTTTCGTTCACCCCTGCTATATGTTGGTTGTCCTGCTTTGCACCAGAAGACGAGGATATTGGCATCCGGCGCGCCGAGCATCGCCTGCAACATCCTCGCCAACCGTTTTAATCATGCTTCAAATGCTGCAGCGTTTGCAGAAAAATCTCCTCCACATGACCGTCATCCAGCGAATAGTAGACGGTCTTGCCGACCTTGCGGCGTTTGACAATGCGCATATTCCGTAAAAAACGGAGCTGATGTGAAACGGCTGATTGCCCCATTCCGAGAACCTGTGTAAGATCGTGAACACATAGCTCCGATTGAAGCAGCGCATGTATCATTTTCACTCGGGTCGGGTCTCCCAACGCTTTGAACAGATCGGCCAATTGCACTGCTGCAGTCTCGCTGATCAATTGTTCCCTAACGTGCGCAACATCGGCCTCCGTACCGCCACAAGTATCATCGCATGCGTCCTGCGTCACTTTATCCGTCATAATTCTCTAGCGTTCCTCCTGCGTTCAGCATTGTCATCCGTGTCCCATTATAACATACAAGCATCGGCGAAATCAGCCGACCTGGCGCGGTCTGTGACAGTTAGGCGAAACTTGCGCTACATCCGCCCGGCGGGCTGATGCTAGAAGCCGCTCCGTCGCTTCCGCTGCCACCTCAAATAACCGATCCAGGCAAAAATGAGAGCAAGCACCATCCAGGCAAAGACCTTTAGCCAGCTCAATACATCGCTTGACCGCTGATCCCCAGCTCCTTCCTGGGAAGCCGCGCTATCGCCCGTCCGGTCCGCGCTCTCTTCTGCCGGAAGCGGCAGGGGCTGCATATGGCCCGCCTCAACAATGCCGAGCGAGGAGATGACCGATAGCGTTCCTAAATCGTCGATTTGCAATCGAGGGGTTTCCCCTTTAGGCAAGACCGCCCAGATTGGCTCCTCCGCCGTATACTCAAGTGAATGAGCGGCTGCATATCTGGTATACGTCTCCCCCTTGTCAAACAGCTGCTTGGGCTCAAAGCCGGCAAAGCCGTAATCCAGCAGCTTTTCCATATCGAGGTACAGCTGCTTTACTGATGGCGCTTTCAATAATACGCCGATTAGCTCCATACCATCCCGCTCAGCTGAGGCGACGAGCGTATAACCGGAAGCATTGGTAAAGCCGTTTTTCACCCCGGTAGTTCCCTCATATCTGCCCAACAGCTGATTATGATTTTCCAAATCGGATGTCCATTCCGCCCCTGACCAGGGCCGCTTTTTCGTCCCGACTATAGAACGGAACTTTTCGTTTGCCATCGCATATTGGGCAATATGCGCCATATCGGCTGCCGTCGTATACTGCAGCTCATCCGGCAGTCCATGCGGATTAGTAAAATGGCTGTTGTGAACCCCGATCTTCTCTTGTATAAATGCATTCATGCGCTCGGCGAACTTCTCCTTCGAGCCGTCAATATATTCAGCAACTGCAGTTGCCGCATCATTGCCCGAATTAATTAACATCGCCTGAATTAAATCGTCCAGCGTCTGCTGTTCGCCTTCGGCCAGATACACGCGTGTCCCGTCCTCATGGCGCGCTTCCTTGGAAATCGTCACCATGCCGCTTAAATCGGTTCCGGACTCCAAAGCGACTATACCTGTAATAATTTTCGTTATGCTGGCAGGATACATCGCTTGATCGGCATTCATTTGATACAACACCGTGCCTGTGCGGCGATCCATCAAATAGGCGGACCCAGCTTCGACTTGCGGCTGGGCCGGCGGTTCCGGCCGCTCCTGCTCCGCTGCATGTACAACGGCTGAGGGTATAAAATAAATGAGCAAACCGCACGCCGCCAGCAGAGCCGCTAAGCCTCTAAAAAAAGGAGGCGGCATATAGGAAATAACACCTCCAAATTCAGCGTCACTTTCTCGATTTTATAGAATTTATAAGTTTCACGAGGGTAAATTCTATAAAATTTCAGGGGAAGAACCTTGCCTCGCGTCAAGGACGGCGTCAGCCGTTTCTTCTCATTTAGTATAGCAAATTGATGACAATTAAACCAATACGACGTATATGTGGATGAATCCCCCCGGCAACGTGCAATCTAACAAAAATGGGTTTGACATTTTTCGCATTTTGGAATATCATATGAGCAAATGTTCATATATTAACGAAGGAAGGAAACGCCATGAATGAGTATCGGGTAAAAGGGCTGTCTTGCGGCAATTGCGCGCAAGAACTGGAACGCCAGATCAAGCGGCTCGAGCACGGCGAGACTGCTCAGCTCATCTACACAACCGGCAAGCTGAAGCTTGATCCTCGCGTCTCTATTTCATCTGTTGAGAAAATATTAAAGTCCGATAATGCTTATATTGCGCAAGCATTGAAGTCAGGCAAGCAGCAGGAAGAGCAGGATCTTGACGCTCACAGCCATCATCATTGCGAAGACGGCCATTGTCACGGGCAGAGCGGGCATAGTCACAAGCACGATGACAGCCACGCTCATCAGCATGGGAACGACGGACACGAACATGAGCATAATCATGGGCATGAGCACGGGCATGAGCACGGGCATGAGCACAGTCATGCACACGGCAATTCCATGATTCTTAAACTGCTTGTTGCCTCAGCTATTATATACATCCTTGCGATTATTGTTGATGGGACACTCGCTCACTGGGTTCCAGTAACCCTGTACTTGGCGGCTACCGCAATTAGCGGCTATTCAACCTTCTGGCGCGGATTAAAAAACCTGTTCAAGTTCCGGTTCAACATTGATACGTTGATGACTATCGCGCTAGTAGGCGCAATCTCGATTGGCGAGTGGAAGGAAGCGACTCTGGTAGCGATCCTGTTCGGGCTGAACGAGCTGCTTGAAGGGCTCGGAATGGAGAAGGCCCGCCGTTCCATGGAGACGCTGATGAAGGTTGCACCGAAGGAAGCCGTCAAGCTGATTGACGGCATGGAGAAGATCGTCCCGATCGAGTCGCTGCGGGCAGGCGATACCGTTATCGTAAGAGCCGGGGAAAAAATCCCTTCCGATGGTACAGTGCAGGAAGGAAGAAGCTCTGTCAACGAAGCCGCCATTACCGGAGAATCGCTGCCGGTCGAGAAAACGGCCGGCGAGCAAGTATATGGCGGCAGCATCAACAATGAAGGCGTGCTGCGCGTGACGATCGACAAAGCCTATGAAGATTCGTCTCTGGCGAAAATATTGCATCTTGTTGAGGAAGCGCAAGAAACGAAGACGCCGACCGAATTGTTCATTAATAAATTCGCGAAGTACTACACACCGCTTATTATTGTCGTAGCCCTGCTTGTCATTCTTGTCCCGCCGCTGCTGCTGAACGGCGATTGGAGCGAATGGTTTTACCAGGGTCTCGCAGTGCTCATTGTCGGCTGTCCTTGCGCGCTTATTCTGTCTTCGCCGATCGCCATCGTGTCTGGTATTACGCGCAATGCCCGCAACGGCATACTCGTCAAAGGCGGCGTATTTCTGGAGCAGCTGGGCAAAATCGATACGCTGGCCTTCGATAAAACCGGGACATTAACCAAAGGGCAGCCGCATGTAGAAAAAGCGATCGCTTATGATGATCGATTCTACTCTGTTGCCGGCGCGATCGAGAAAACATCGTCTCACCCATTAGCGAAAGCTGTCATGAAAGAAGTCGAACGCCAGCAGGCAGCTTGTCCCGATGCCGAAGAAATTCAGACGATCTCGGGCAGCGGCATTGAAGCCGTTGTCGAAGGCCGCCGCTACTGGCTTGGCAACGAAAAAAGCATGGCTCACCTTAGACTGGCCCCTGGCGTACAGCAGCAAGTTAACAACTTGAAGGAGCAAGGCTTGACGCTCGTCCTGCTGGCCGACGAGCAGCAATTGCTCGGCATGTTCGGCATTGCTGATGAAATTCGCCAGGAGAGCAAGAGCGTGATCGCTGAGCTGCACCGCAGAGGCATCAAGCGCACTGTGATGCTGACAGGCGATCACAGGAAAACAGCCGAGAAAGTGGCAGCGGCGGTCGGAGTGACCGATTACTATGGCAACCTGCTGCCGGAAGATAAAGTAAACAAAATCAAAGAATTGTCGCAGCATGGCAATGTAGCAATGATCGGCGACGGCATTAATGACGCCCCTGCCTTGGCATCCGCCAATCTCGGCATTGCGATGGGCAAAGGAACGGACAGCGCCATCGAGACAGCAGACATCGTGCTGATGCAGGACCATCTCGGCAAGCTGCCGGAAGCCGTATCTGTCGCCAAGCAGGTCAATCGGATTATCCGCTTCAACATTACGGTAGCGCTCGGCCTGAAGCTGATCGCCCTGCTGCTTACGATTCCCGGCTGGCTGACGCTCTGGATCGCCATCCTCTCCGACATGGGGGCTACGATCTTCGTCACTCTGGTCAGCTTAACCGTGCTGATCAGCAAGAGCAGCAAGGCGCCGGTCCTGGAGGAACGGGCAGAGGCGCTGCGGTATAACGAAGGCCCTAATAGTTAGGCGGATGACCCAGCGGGTCGGGCGGTTTGGGCGAGTCGGCCATAACTAACTGGATTTTATGTAGGTAAATACCCAGAACGCTACCGATTTTTTCAGTTTAACTGGAAATCATCCAGCTAGTTCGGGCCAAATCGAGTCTGTCAATCTCTATCGCCCATTCTAGCTGTAGGTTTTCCATCTAGTCAGACAACTTAGCGAAAAAAACAAAAAACGAACTGCAGAAAATCCATTTAGTCGGCCAATATGAATTAATTTCCCGCTAAACAGAGCTAATCTACAAGTTTCATTTATCTTTCGCAACCATGTTGTGGTAAATGAACAGACTTGTGTTTTGTGCAACATTTTCGCCCCGTCGGGGGCTGCCCTAATAAAGGTTGAGCAGAATTGATGTTTCTGCTCAACCTTTTTTTCACTAAACGAAATGCGGATTCACCTGCTCCGTTCCTTCTCTCCATAACTGAAGGAATAGATCGCCGGCAGAAGACTCGCAGCAACGGTAAAAACCCTTCGCAACTGTAAGAATACTGAAAGAATGCTGACAGCGCCAGGAAAGAGTCCTCCTTTAACATTATGATTAAAGGGAGGTTCAACTCATGCTCAACTGGATTAAAGAGCGCTTGCCCGGGACTGGCAAGCTCCGGCGAATCACCGGCAGCCCGCTGCCGGCGCGCTGGAAAGGCGGAGCAGCCGCTTTAACGGTGTTAACATTATTATTCGTCGTCATACAAGCCAACTACATGCTGGGCGATCGCGGAGTGCTCGACTCTGTCATCGGGACGATTGTCGCCCTTATCGCAGTCGCACTTGCCGGCGGGCTGCTTGCTCTGCTAGTGCATCTGCTCAAAAAAATACCTGGCCGCTATTTATGGCTTGCCTTCAGCGCCTTCATTCTCATCTTCATTTGTTTTATGGGACCGATGCAGGTATCGCTTATTTTTGTGATTGCAGTCATAACGCTTGTCACGATATGGGGCGCTATTATTTATCCGCTGGCCGTTAACCCCGCCCGCTATTTCACTGGGCTGAGCCGTGCCAAAAAGGCCATTACGCTCGGGCTCGCGATCACAATAACTGCTGTGCTCGCGCTCGGTGGCTTGTGGGTGATTCAGCCGGGCAGCGACGTGGTCCCCGGCGTCCCCTTGCAGCAGCTGAAAACAAGCGAACGCTACAGCAGTGCGGCAATCGCAGCCAGGCAGCTGACCGATCCGGCAGCGGAAGGCAGCTATTCGGTCAAAACATTAACCTATGGCAGTCCCAACAGCTACCGCCCAGAATTTAACCGCAGCGATTCGCTGGTCACTCAACCGGTCGACGGCTCCGCTTACGTCAGCAAATGGTCGTCGCTGCGCACTAAAACGGTCGGCTTCGGCCCGGATAAAATGCCGCTAAACGGGACCGTCTGGTATCCCGACGGCAAAGGGCCGTTTCCGCTCGTCGTCATCGTGCATGGCAACCATCTGATGACCGACTACTCTGACCCAGGCTACGATTATCTTGGCGAGCTGCTTGCAAGCCGCGGCTATATTTTCGTTTCGATTGACGAGAATTTTTTGAATGTTTCGCCTTATGACGATATGTTTATCGTGAATGCATTGGAAAAAGAAAATCCTGCCCGCGGTCTGTTAATGCTCGAGCATTTGAAAACATGGAAAGGATGGAATGAAGATCCCGGTACGCCATTCTACCGGCAGGTCGATATGGAGCAGATTGCCCTTATCGGACATTCGCGAGGCGGTGAGGCCATTACAGTTGCTGCTGCCTACAACCAATTAAACCAGCATCCGGACAATGGCAACATTAAATTCGATTACAATTTTTCCATTCGTTCCATTATCGCAATCGCCGGCACCGACAGGCAGTACAATCCGGCCGATCATCCAATGCCGGTAAAACATGTTAACTATTTGGCCTTGCACGGATCACACGATATGGACGTCAACAGCTTTCGCGGCCAAAGCCAGTATCATCGCGTCACACTTGCCCCTGACGAAGATCTGATGAAGGCGACGGTCTATATTTACGGCGCAAACCATGGACAGTTCAATCGCTCCTGGAGCCGCGGCGATGGCGCAGGTCTCGGCAATCAGCTATTCAATTTGCAGCAGCTAATGCCGCGTGCGCAGCAGGAGCAGACAGCCAAAGTATTCATCTCCGCCTTTCTGGATGCGACATTGAAGCATAACACAGCGTATCGCGATATTTTTCAGGATGCCGGATATGCCAAGGAATGGCTGCCAGACACGATGTATGTGACCAATTATATGGATTCACAGACAAAAGTCGTCGCCGCGTACAACGAAGACATCGATTTGCAATCCACTACTTTGCCTGGCGGCATGCTGACTGGCGAAGGGCTGGCGGAATGGAAGGAAGAAGCGGTGAAGATGAAATTTGGCGAGGACCTGCTCCATGCCGTTCGGCTCGGTTGGGACCAGAAGCGGAAGCAGGAGCAGCAGCCGAATCCGGCTTCTTATACCGTCACCCTGCCTGCGCAATCGATTCACGTTGACGGGAAGAGCAGCCTTGTGTTTTCGATCGCGGACGCTGGCAAAGAAGCTGCAGCCTCCTATGCGGAAGGATTGATCGACTTGACGATCAGAGTAGTGGATCAGCAGGGGCATGAAGCGCAGCTGCCTTTGAGCCATATTTCGCCGCTCATCCCCGCCATTGAAGGAAAGCTGCTGAAAGCGCCTTTTGACAGCTTCGGTGAAACTAAGGAACCGCTGTTTCAGTATTACAGCTTTCCTCTGCAGGACTTCAAACAGCAAAACGCCAAATTCAACCCGCAGCAGCTGAGCAAAGTCAGTTTTGTATTTGACAAGACGGCCAAAGGAACCGTGCTCTTAAACGACATTGGTATCAGGCCTTAATCACGTCAAGGCTACGGGGCAGTGCATTCGCTTCTGCTCCGGACCTTGACATGCCTCCTTTACCCCAATACTAACTGGATCCATTTAGTCGGTATATTGTGGTAATGAAACAACGATTGAGCTGTCTAAAGCTCGCTCTTTGGCAAAACAAGATGAAAATCCGTCTTCCCTCTGCCCGTCTCCAGCTGGATCTGCCCGCCGTGGAGCTCTACAATATTTTTGGAGATGGTCAGGCCAAGGCCGGTTCCGCCGGTGCTTTTCCGCGACTGGTCACCACGCACAAACGCATCGAACACGTTTTCCCGGTCTGCTTCGGCAATGCCGGCGCCATCATCGATCACATGAATATGGACAGCCCTCTCCTCCTCAGACAGTTGGAACCACACCTTCGTCCCGGCCGCATTGTAAGTGAGCGCATTTTGCAATAGGTTCGCTACCGCGCGGTACAGCAAGTGATAGTTGAAGCTGACGAAAATTTCCCGGTCGGGAATCGTATATTCAAACTCAAACCGCTTTTCTTCAAAAGCAGGATAAAAGGCAGCCGCAAGCTCGCGGACAAGCTCGGTCAGATCATGCCGCTCCGCCGTCAAAGGATAGTCCGGGCTCTCCAGCTTCGACAGCTCGAACACCTCTTCAATAAGCGCTGTTACATGCCGCGCCTTTCGATGAATGACGTCCAATATGCTTTGTTTCCGCGCCTCATCTGTAATCAAGCCGCGCTGCAGCGCCTCCACATAGCCCTGTATCGACGTAATCGGCGTCTTCAAATCGTGAGACAAGTCGAGCAGCATTCGCCGTTTGCTTTGCTCCAGCTTCTGCTTTTCCCGCTCCGACCGCTCGAGCCGCTCCGCCATCCGATTGAAATCGATCCGGATTTGCTCCAGTTCGTCAGTAGCCTGATAATGAATCCGCTCGCCATAACGGCCGCCCGCGACATGCTTGATCCCTTCCGCCAAGTAACGCAGCGGATTCGTAATCGTCGCCGCTGTCCAGCGGCTGTATACGAACACATTTATCGCAAACAGCGCCAGAAACAGTAGCACAACAGAGAGAAGCAAGATCACAAAATAGCGGTTATGCTCACTCGACCCGGCATTCAGCGAATAGCTTTGCGTCAGCAAATGTTTAGGCAGCTTCAACAGGCAGTACTGCGTCCGTCCATCCTCGGTTTGAAAAGGAGCGAGCGAGACGTAGTACGGATTCGCAGGCTGGTCGTAAAACAGCTCATTCAACATTTTCTCCGTGTAGACGTCTGCCCCATTCCGCTTGTTCCCCTTCACTTCAATAACCCGGAGCTGTTCATCCAATATTTCAACCCAGCCGTCAAAAGCTTCAATTTTCTCTATATCCATCTCCTGATAGGAGGGTTTCAACACTTCACTCGCACTCAATCTGGATAATGAATGATCGCCAAACCGATTCAGCAGCAGATAATTGAAGAACAGCAGGAGGAGCAGCACAATCCCGCCTACCGTCAACGAGAAAAAAATATAATTTCTAATCAGCATCGCAGACAGCTTTGCTTTACGCTTCATACAGCTCATCCCTTTTGGCAAACCGGTAGCCGAGGCCGCGGACCGTCTTAATATAAACCGGATTGCGCGGCTGATCCTCTATCTTGTCCCGCAGCCGGCTAATTTGCACCATGATCGTATTGTCATCAGCAATATAATGCTCTGACCAGGCCTGCTCGAAAATTTGCTTTTTCGTAAAAATCCGGCCCGGCGCTCCCATAAACAAAGCCAGCAGTTTATACTCCGTCGAGCTGAGCGGAATCGGCTTGCCGGGCTTATAGAGCATACATGCGTGATGGTCCAGCGTCATATCGCCTACACTCGTCATCCCATCCACAGCTTCATCGTTCCGATCATTAAATTCATAGCTTCGGCGCAGCTGCGCCTGAATTCGCGCCAGCACCTCCAGCGAGCTGAACGGCTTTGATATAAAATCATCCGCTCCGATGCCAAGGCCGATCACTTTGTCCGCCTCTTCGTTTTTGGCCGATAAAATGATGATCGGCAGCTTGTATTGCTCGCGGATATGCTTGATCACCTGATAGCCGTCCAGCCTGGGCATCATAATATCAACGACCGCCAGATCGACGCTGCTGCCGCGAATGCAGTCCAGCGCCTCCCGGCCGTCACTCGCAGCTAGAACCGTGTAACCTTCCGCCTCCAAAAACAAACGCAATAAATCGATAATTTCCGGCTCGTCGTCAGCAATCAGTATCGTGTGGCTCACCGGCGTCCCTCCCTCTAATTTTCGCTGCACGCTGCTTTCTTTCCATCATATCACGCCTGTATGAAATCTCCTGTCCAACGGGATAATTGTAAGAAAAGTGCAAGGTTCGCGAGGCCAGCGAGAACAGCATAACAAAGCGCTCTTTCGGCGAAATTTTCCCGGCACCATAACTGGCTGCAACAATATTTGGAACAGGCACGTCTAAAGGATACGTTACTATAACAACAACAATAGAGGTGATCTTCTTATGAAACGCAGAGTACTGTTTTCTACATTAGTGATGCTCCTTATCTTTTCAATCGCTCAAAGCGCCTGGGCATTCCCGGATACGAAGGGCGATCCAAATGAGGCCAAAATTAACGAGCTGAAGAAGCTGGGCATTGTGGCGGGCGGCAAGGACGGTTCGTTCGTACCGAAAGGAGAGCTGACTTACGCTGCCGGCATCGCGCTTATTGTGAAAGGGCTGGATTTGACGATTGAGGAGAAGTTTATCAAGAAGCCCGAAGCAAGCGACTATTATACAAAGGTAAAAAATAACGTCTGGTATTCGGACGCCTTTATCATTGCATATCATAACGGGCTGGATATTGACAAAAATGTCGATCCGTCCTCGATTATGACGCGCGAGCAGTTCGCCCACCATCTGTTCAAGGCAATGATCCGGAAAGGCGATTTTGCCTTTATCGAGCTGTTCTTGAATATTTCGGATGGCGATAAAATAACTTCTGCTTATATGGACAGCATTCAGAAGCTGCTCATTGCGAAAATTGCCGATCTCGACAAGAACAACAACTTTAAACCGCAAGAAGCCATCAAGCGCGGTGTCGCGGCCGGATGGCTGCATGATGCAATTATGTTCGTGAAGGAGCATGCGACTGAATTGCCGCCGCAGCCCGAGGTACCCTCCCTGCCGTTCGATGATATCGGGCTCTCCGTCAAAGCAGTGAACGACGATGTTCAAGAAGTGACTGTATCGGCGGAAGTGCCTCACCCGGGATATGGCATTCGCATTGCATCAATCTCTTTCGAAGGCGACAAGGCGCTGATAAAAATTGAGCCGGTGCTTCCTGCCCAGGATAGAATGTATCCGCAGGTCATTACAAAAGTAAAGGCCACTACTTATATCTCATCGGCCTATAAACCAGTATTGGCTGACCAAGAAGGCTCCTCCAGCAGCTCAAGCACCTCAAGCAGCATGGCAGAAGCCGGCTCCGTTTCCTCCAAATGAAAGACCGCGCGCTCCGACAAACTGTTTGCAGAGACAGTTTGCCGGAGCGTGCGGCTTTTGAGCTTAAATTCGCGACGTGCCTGGCAGAACAGCTAGCTATCCTAATGAATCAAATAATAAACCGGTATTGTCAGCACAGACATGACAAGTCCGGCCAAACCCATCGCAAGGCCGCTATAAGCTCCCTGCAGTTCGGAATCGCGAATCACTTTCCCTGTACCAATGCCATGAGCCGCTGTCCCCGTTGCAATTCCAATCGCCAAATCATCCCGTATTCCTAATTTGCCCAAAAACCATGTGCCGATCATGCTGCCATACAGCCCAGTGAGCACCGTAAACAGCGCCCCCAGCTCCGGTATGCCGCCCAGCATTCGCACCAGTTCAAGCGAAATCGGCGCTGTCGTCGATTTAGGCAGCATCGTCAGCACGAGCTGGCGGTCGCCCCCAAGCCCCCAAGTGAGCAGCGCATTCGCCCCAAGGCTGGACATTGTCCCCGTCGTCACACCGAGCACGATCGGCCGCCACTGTGCCACAATCCGCTTCCAATGGGTATAGAGCGGCACGGAAAGCGCAACCGTAGCCGGTCCCAGCAGCTGCGTGATCCACTGGCCGCCGACCGAATACGATTCATAGGGGATCCGGAAGATGACGAGCACAGCAATAATGCCTGCCGAGCATAGAAACAACGGATGAAAGCGGCTGTTCTTGCGCGCCAGCTTCAGCGCCAAGCCGTACATAATTAATGTCAAGCCAATTCCAAAAGCAGGATGTGACCATAGACTAAAACTCGGCATCGCTGACCGCCGTCCTTTCCTGCTGGCTAGGAGACTGAAGCTGTTTCTTCCGCCTCCGTCCCTGTCCCATCCACACTGCAGTCAGCCCGCTAACCGCAAATACAACGAGCGTTCCGAGCGCCAGAGCTCCGGCAACCGGCAGCCAGTGCCGCTGCAATACCGGATAAAAGATAACGACACCCGCAATAACCGGCGCAAACATCGCCAGCATATGCGAAAGCAAAAACTCCGCCGTTTCTTTGATCCATACAAGCTGTACCCAGCCAAGATGCAATGCCGCAAGCAGCAGCACCATGCCGACAACCGCACCCGGTATTGGCAAACCGCTCACCCGCACCAGCAACTCCCCGCCAAGCCAAAACCCGACCAGCCAAATAAAGCCTTTCACCCGGCAATCCGCTCCTTTGTATATCAAATGCTGCTTATACCTTGTTCCATGATGTTATAAACTGACTTCATAAATTCATTATAGCCTCTACCGCTGTCGGCAACACGAAAAAACGAGCCTAGTGCTTGTGTGGATGAGCTCACTTAAGTTAATTGAACTCGCGTTAATAAATGTGCTATACTACTGTTAAAGATATTCAGATTGGTTGTATGAACCAGGTCACTGTGACCATATACTAAAAAGAGCCTTCACCGCGCCAACGGTAAAGACTCTTAGGACATGAAAGGCTGTGGATGACCACGGCGCGCTAAAGCAACATAATGCATCAGTGAAAACCACCGTTTAGGCTCTCCAACCTACTTAGCGGTGGTTTTTCGCTTGTTGCGAAACTTACGACGTGCCCAGCGATAGAGCTTCCGGATACCAAAAACAAGACTTAGTACCGTTACGATCCAACGCAACACATCATAAAACGCCACAAGTACGACCATCGGCGTCACCCCCTCTCGGGAAGCTGCGCCGTGGGCCGAAATACCCACCACTATTCTAGTCCATAGTGTCGATTATTAACATGTCCCAGATTATTCCTCTACAAAATTATGACTACAAATAATTTTTAGGTCTATTCCGATTTGATTGTTGGCAGCAGCATGACTATAGTAAGAAGCATACAGCGAGGAAATTCAAACGGAAGGAGGAATAGATCAATATGGGAGCCAAAATCGGTTGCTTGCACGCCCATCACGACAACATAACTTATATTAACGATGCTTTGGCAGCCCCTGATCGGGAGTTTATTCACTTTGTCGATCCTGGACTCATGCAACGCATTACTGCCGATCCAGGCTTTGCTCAAGGAGGCGGAGCTGAGAAGGTGCTTGAGCAACTGAATTGGATAGCAGCTTCCAATGTGGACGCCATACTCATTACATGTACTAACTATATCGCACTGCTGGATGAAGCGCAGCTAGCCCTTCAACTGCCGATTATTAAAATCGACGAGCCATTCTTTGCGCAGATTTGCAGCACTGCAGCACCGCAGACGATCCTATTCTCCAATCCAGCTACAGTAGAAGGAACGATGAAGCGATTATATGATTACGCCGAGCTGCATGGACACTCCCTCCCAGACATTCAGTCATATACGATCGCCAACACATTCGAATTATTTATGCAAGGCTATAAGCAGAAGTATATTGCTGAATTGACCCGGGCTATCCAACAGCTATGTCAGCGTGAACAATCATCCGTTGCGCCAAGGGAGCTGTCGGTCGCTCAGCTATCGATGGTCGAAGCGGCTCAAGAAGTGGAGCGCGAACGGCCTCAATTGCAGATTGCCAATCCGCTTCGTACGTTAGCTGACCACCTCGATTATGTGCTGAGTGTTTGACATTAGTCTAGCTTAGCGTGGACGAGACGCTGCATGTACCCCCGCGGCAAAACAAAAACCACCGATTAGGCTCCTCAGCCTATTTAACGGTGGTTTTACTTTAATGAGAAATTCGCTTGTATCATGAATTCATTTTGCTTGAGCGCCGCGGCAATCCACACCCCGATTTGCCTTAATTATCTCTGCCGCTTAGCGCGGCTAAGACTCGCAGCATTCAACCCTCTAGTAAACCTAGATATCTTATTTCCTTGCCATTTAATTTAACAATTAATATCGGCCCGCTATTTTTCACCGGTTCATAAATCTCAGTTCCTGCAGGAAGTTTAGTCGCCATTTCGTCTTCAAAAGCAATACCGTCTTTATATTCCTTTTTAATTGTGCCGATACTCGTTTCAATTGTGAGCTTTGCCGCTTGCACCCAATCAATATCACTTGCATTACTGTAAACAATTCCGCCGAGCTGAAAAATATCCGCATTTGGAGTCTTAGCGAGGATTTCTTTTGCTGTTGGATTATGAGTTGTGAGAGTTTCCGTTAAATTTCCAGCACTGCCCTGTTCAGACTGGGTACATCCTGTAAGTATCACTAAGCAAAAAATGAATGAAATGAGTATTCTCATTACCCGCTCCCCCTTTTAGTGATAAGAACGGATTATTAGATAATTTTGTTGCAAGATTTTTTGGTCGTTGCTGAACACTAAGAACCTTCCGCTTTTTCTCGGATTTATCTTCAAAATTCGGTGACCTCAGATTCTGTAGCCGTCGCATCAATGTAGGTTCCATCGTTACGGGCAAAACAAAAGCATCAAAATATAAAATAAGAAAAATGATTAAGAAAAGTTTCTCTTTTTCGAAAAATATAAGCCATTTATCATAAGAAGGGTAAAGTTCACCATCTAGGGATTTGCCGGAATAAAGTAGCTCAAGCGAAAACCACAATCATACAAATAAGGTGGGATATCGAATGGCTGATGTATTACCAGAAGTTGTTAATAGGTCTATGCGAAAGTTATGCGAATCGCTACAAATCCGGATACCGGATACCGTAGAATCCGTTTATCTTTATGGCTCGACTGCTCTCAATGCTTTTATCGAGGGCTCTAGTGATATAGACTTTCTCGTATTTGTTAATCGAACGTTAACGCCATTAGACATCCAATCGATTATAGAAGCGCATAAGGATGTCGAACCAGCGCTTTCAGGATTAGATATTATGGGCGCCTATATCCGACTAGAGGATGTAGGAAAGTCCGCAAGAGAGCTCTCCCCTGTTCCCACATATTTTGATAAAAAAATGCAGCCTGATGGAAACGGGGATTTAAATCCGGTCACATGGTGGATCCTTCAGAGACACGGCATCTGTGTGTATGGTCAGCATATGTCGTTTAATTATGAAATATCATCTGATGAACTTATCCAATACGTTATTGAAAATATGAATTCGTATTGGGCCGGATGGATTGACAGATTGGAACAAAAACTAAATTCGACTGGCGTGACAGAGCATCCAGTACCATTGGAACAACTTGATTTCGCAGTTGAATGGTGCACTCTCGGCATGTTGCGGCAATTTTATACAATTCGAGAGCATGACGTAACCAGCAAAATTGGCGCTGGGGAGTATGGCCTTACACTATTACCCGAACGTTGGCATGGACTTCTCCGCGAGGCAATCGCGATCAAGCGTCGAGAGAATGCAAGAGAATATACTTCACAATTGAAGCGGCTGCATGACCTAGTCGAACTGCTTCGCCTGATTCATTTAGAGAGTAACAAATTTCTAAAAAAACAAAACTAAGTTTTTTGAATAGTTCTCCCCTCAACAAGAGGGGCAGAAATCTTCAGTTATGCTGAAAACAACATCCTTGAATACCGGACTTGGAACAAAAATGAAAATCAGCAGCGCCAGTTGATCCAGCCCAAGGTACTGACGATATCCCCGGTAAGGGGCGCAATACAAAAAAGGGAAGAAGTGGGAGCATTCACTTCTTCCCTTTTTTTTGTTGCATCGCGCATGCCGCTGAACTCTGCATACCCAGGAGAGAATGCAATTACAGCTTCACCTGTTGAATCTGCAGCCCCTGCAATGTCGGATTACAGTGCGAATCAATGGAATTGAATAAGCGGGAATAAATCACTGAGCCACCATCGTCATCACCTTTTACGACGAAGTACGCCGCTCCGAGCATCCGCTATTCTTCACTTAAACATTTCCGGGTTCTCTCCCGTTCAAGTCTTCCCCATTCGTTCGATGGCTACTGATTAACTGTAAAGCCCACTCTTCGTCAAAACGCAGCCTTTCCAACCGATGCCGGAAAAAGATCAGAATATACTGCTGTTCCCCGTCTGGTATCCGCTCATCCTTGTTCACATACTCAATCCGTTCTTCCTCATGGCGAATTTCATACCGCAGGTAATCCTTGTACTGGTGCAAAATTAAAAACCGCAGCTCCCTACTGATCAGATCAAAATTTTTCAGTTTAATATAAAAGTGCAGCTCGTAATCCGGCGAGTATGGAATAGGCTCTTCCATCAACCGAAAAAAACGCATTCTGCCTTCTTCGGTAATGCTATACATTATTTTCTTTTTTCCTCTTCCCTGTCGAGCGCCCTCCGATTGTTCATCGGGGACCTGCTCGATCAGCCCGTCTGCAAGCAGGCCGTGAATGAGCGGATAAAGCACCCCCCAGCTGATTTTTCGCGTTGGTCCAATAGCCCCGTTCAAGATCTGATGTAACAAATAGCCATGCATCGGGTTATTTATCAATTCGCCGAGTATGAATAATTCGTTCAAGCAAATGGCCTCCCTTATAAGTTTAACTGCTCTTATTATATCGAATAGATATAATAAGTAAACAACAGTATAGCTTACGGTTGCCCGAAAACAGTAAAGCCGCGGTCGTCGCGACTTTTTCCAGTACTTATCCATTTATGACCGATTCCGGTCTTTCATAAGTGGGCCGAGCAAGCCTGCCGCGGACCAACCAAACGGACGTGAAGACGCCCATCATTTTGTCGCGTTGCTTGCCCGAGAACAATCCGCGATAATATGCGGCGTGGCGGTGGCGACGATGGTCACGTCCAACGCTCCGATGAACATCGCCGCCAGCAGTCCGGCGACGACCATGTTGACGTTGGTTTTCGGGTCATGCTGAAAATCCTCCTTTTATTGTCTCTTTTTCTCTACTTGAATTAACGATTACAAATCAAATAGAGGGTATTACCGTCAGGATCACTGAAGTGTACGACCTGGGCCGCTTTACCTTCTGTAGAATCAAGGAATTCAACGCCGCGGGATTTCAATGTCTCGATGGCCGACTCTAATTCTTGCACCTCAAATCCAATAGACATGCTGCCCGATTTTCCCAGTTGAGAGCCTTGTTCTCCGGCAAGATGTAGGAGACCAATCGTCAATCCCGGTGCTTCGACCTGCGCAAAATGCCCGTCCATTTCGTGTTGAAGCTTTAATCCAAGGGTTTCGACATAAAATTTTACTGCCTTTTTAAGATCCCCTACCATGACAGTCACATTACCACTCTTAAACATGCTATATTGCCTCCTTTTGTGTTTGATCGTTTTTATTATATCAAAAAGATATAATATGTAAATATATTTTTTTGATATATAAAATTTGGTGACTGCCTTGGATTTTCCCAGGACTCTGGTACGGTGACGCTCAAACCCCTCCGTTACAGCAGCAGTGCGGGATTTGTCGAATTCCAGCTTTTAACTGTATCCCAAAATCCTCCATCCATAAAACACAAAAAAACACACATACCCCGTGTGTTTTTTGTATCTCCTATATCAAGTTCTATTCGCCCGTTCGCGTCACGAAAGATTTGCCGAAGCGGTCGAGCATGCGCAGGTACCCTTCGGCAGCGGCCCCATTGCCCCAGTCGAAGATCGTGAATTCGCCCATATCATCGTCTACCGGGCTCGTTCGTCCTCCATGACCATAGTTCTCCATCATAAAGCCATAATCCCGTTCGTTCAGGAACGGCCACGCCGCCTCCCATCGTTCTTTGACCACGGCGTTCTCGGGGCAGTACATCAATGCGAACAAAGCGCGCAGGGCCGCAAGCCCCCGTTCCTTATACTCGTCAAGCCCGAGCTCGATTCCGTAGGAGACGATCAATTCGGCGAACAGGCTTTGCCGCGCGTCGTTCCATTCCCCGTCCGCGTTCATGACCCCGAAACCGCCCAAAGCCGGCACGTAAATATAAGGCGGCTGCCACGTCGCCTGGGTCATCAGCAATTCGTCCAGACAGCGTTGTCCGACCCGCAAATAATCGGCTTCGTTTGTCATGCGATAACAAGCAAGCAGCGCCTCCGCCGTCCAGAACATCGAGAAATTGCATTGCTTGTACATGTTGTTTCGCGGAATTTTGCGTCCGACCCATTCCTGTCCCCACCGGCAGCAGGACCAGTAGGTTTCGAAATCCTCCCATCGCCCTTCCGGTACGATCTCCTCACATACCGCCTTCATGGCCCGAAGCGCTGCTTCCTTATAGGCCCGATCTCCGGTTAACTCGCCAAGCTCCAGCAGAAACGTAACCGATAGGGACGTTTCCGGCGACTGGTCGATTACGCCGCATGGCCGGAAGCTTTCCGGGTCGATCCATCCGGGGAAAAAACCGCGCTCATCCTGCAAAGACAACAAGCCGTCCGCGTAATCGCGGGCGTAATCGACCAGCCGCTCGTCCCGCTCCAGCTCTTCGTGCCAGCGCAGCATGAGCAATGCCGTCCAGCTCATATCCAATACGTGAAGGGGCGCTTCGCGCACGCTCAGCCCGAAAGGATTGCGGTCGGAGTTGCCCCAATAAAGCGTCGCCCAGCCTTTGGAGCGGTTGCATCGTCGTTCGCCGATCACAACCTGTTCCATCTCCGTGGCGACCACGGCCGGAAAGAACCCGTTTGTTCGCGGCGCGGACAGCGCCAGCTCCTTGATCTTGTTCGCCCGCTCGATAAGTTCCTGATCTCCGGTTCTCGTTCCGTAACGGTACATGCCTTGCGCCGAACGCAGCGAGCTGAACCACGCCTGGTTCCAGATCGAACGGACTTCCCTTTCGCTGGAAGTCCCCGGGTAATTCGGACTCTGAGACACGTTCACGATAAACGCCGGAGCGCCGACCGTCCGTCCGTCAAGCTCGAACTCCTGCCACACCGCATGCTCCCATTCCTGGAAAGCCCACCGGTAGGCCCGGCGCACATACGGCTCCAGGTCCCCGCGATTCGGCTGGCCTTGCGCGAACAGCGGGCGCCCCCACCGCTGCCAGAAAAAGCCGAGCAATTCGCGCCAGGGATTCTCTATCCCCTCCGGTTTATCAGAGACGAACAAATAAAATCCGAATTCGTACCGCCCTGCGGGGTAAACCGTTTCCGGCTCCCGCACGAAGAGCACGTGCTCCTTAACGGATGTCGCGCACATTCCCGCGACAAGAAGGTTGCCGGGTGCATCCAAGTCCAAATACCAGCGTGGAGCGTTAAGGCCAGCTCCCCCCTCCCCTCCGAAGGCGCACAGCGCATCCAAATCCGGAACGACCGACAGTTTTCTCTCGCCGTCATGCACGATCAGCGCCGGAGCGCGAAAAGCATGCTGGTCGATGATGTGCCCGGCCGTCGGCGTCAAATGCGGGGCCCAGTGAAAGGCCGGCGATATCGCCGGCCGAAGCTCCACGCGCCAATCGTTTTGCCGGACTTCTTCCCCCAACGCGAACCGAATGCGCACTTTGGCCGCCCCCTCGGCAGGGTACGATACTTCAATGTCGGGTTTTGCGCCGCCCAGCCAATCGCAGGTCAGCGTCCCGACGAACTTCTTGAAAGACGCATCCAATAAAATCAACTCTTGTTTAGCGCTCATCGCTGCTCCTTCCGCCCTGCAAACTCAGCCTTTAATGCCTGAGTTTACGATAGACTGCACGTAATATTTTTGCAGAAACAAAAACAAGATCAGGATCGGCACGGATGCGACCGTATCCGCCGCCAAAATTTTGCCCCATTCCGTCGACTGCAAATTGGTGAAGGTCGCGATGGCGACCTGCAGCATTTGCTTGCTCTCGTCATTAATGACGATCAGCGGCCACAGATAGGAGTCCCACTGCCCCAGGAAGGTAATGAGGCCTACCGTGATCAACGCGGGCGCCATGGCGGGAATGACGATTTTTGCGTAAATGCCGAACCACGATGCTCCGTCGATCTTGCCCGCCTCCAGCAGCTCCCGCGGAACGTCCGCGAAAAACTGCACGAGCAGGAAAATGCTGAATACGGACACGGTCGCGGGAACGATCAGCGCCTTGAAGCTGTCGATCCAATCAAAAGCGTGAATCAGCAAATAGGTCGGAACCATTGTCACTTCCCCGGGGATAACGAGCGCCGAAAGAAATACTGCAAAAATGACGTTGCGTCCGCGAAACTTCAGCTTGGAGAACGCGAAAGCAGCCATAGAATTAAACAGCAGGGAGAACAACGTGACCAGCACCGCCACGAACAGCGTGTTCTTGATAAACATCCCGAAAGGTTTGCTCTCGTCGCCAAATATCTCGATAAAATTTTGCAGCGTCCATTCCACGGGAACAAACAGATGCCATTCCAGAGACAGGTATTGAAACAGCTCCTGCCGCGGCCTTAGCGAGCCCAAGACCATCCAGAAGATCGGAATCAGGGAGACGAGGGCGACCGCGACCATCAGCAGCCATTTGAAGATATAGGCCAAGCGTTGCAAGCTTATCTCCTCCTCAATATTCCACGTCCGATTTTAACAGCCGCAATTGCACGATCGAGATGCACATAACGATGACGAACAAAATAAACGCGGCAGCCGAGCCGTATCCCATCTCCATTTGCTGGAAGGCCATCTTGTAAATATAGAAAACGGACGTCGTCGTCGAATCGGCTGGACCGCCGCCAGTGACGAGGGCAACCGGAACGAACAGCTTCAAGGCGTCCATCGTCGTAATGATGATGACGAACGTCAGCGTTCTTCTTAGCAGCGGCAGCGTAATGCTGAAAAACTTCTGCGTCTTCGTCGCCCCGTCCACTTCCGCCGCTTCGTAGAGATCGTTCGGGATGCCGTTCAGGCCGGCCACGAAAATCACCATGAAAAAGCCGGCGGACTTCCAGATGCCGAGCAGCATAATGCCGTACAAGGCAAGATTCGAATCCGACAAGAACGAAATCGGCGGAACCCCGAACACGTGAAGAAGACTGTTCAGCAGCCCGTAGTCCTGATTGTAGATCAGCTTGAACAGAGTCGAAGCCACACCGAGGGAAATGACAACGGGCATAAAGTACGCCGTTCGGAACAGGTTCGCAACGACGCTGCTCTTGTAGACGAGCAAGGCCAGCATCAACGCGGCTATCGTCTGAACCGGAATGATGACGATCGCGAGATGAAAGGAGTGGAGCAGGCTGTTCGTGAACTTGGGATCCGACAGCAGATTCTTGTAGTTGGTTAGTCCGATAAAGGCGGAGTCGGGATTGATCAGACTGTAGTCCTTAAAGCTTATAATGAAAGCGTTGATCATCGGATAGAAGGTAAACAGGGCCAAGCAGGCCACGGCCGGCAAAATAAACAGAAAAGCCGCGCGCTCTTCTTTTTGGCTGAAATTCGCGGAAAGTCTCACAGTTTCACCCCTTTGATAAGAAGGGGAGAGCGGATAGGCTCTCCCGGAGGCATCCGTTTATTTGTATTTCTGCAGCGCCTTGTCGATGGTCGTGACGGCTTCGTTCAGAGCTTCATCCAAATTCCTGTTGGCCACTCCCAGGTCCGCGAACAATTTCGATACGGCCGTCGTGATGACTGGATAAGCCGGAGTGACCGGCCGCGGATGGGCGAACTTGCTGGACTGCTCCACGAAAATGTTCATCGGATATTCGGTCAGTTCCGGGATCGCGCTTGCGGTCGACAGGCGGGCGGGCAAGTTTTTCGTCTCCTTGTACCAGAGCTTCGCGCCCTCGACCCCTGTCACCCAATTGACGAATTTCCAGGCTTCGTCCGGATGCTTGGAGTCTTTTGTAATCGCCATGTTCCAGCTGCCGTTCGGCGTCACCTGCTTGGCGTCTTTCCAGAGCGGCGCGATATCCCAATCTTCGCCGAGCTTGAACTCGGGGTGCGAAGTCGCGAATCCCGATATGGCCCAAGGCCCGTTGACGACGATGCCGAGCTTCCCGGTCTCGAACGCTTCCGGCGGAATCTCCTTAGGCGCCACCTTATACTCGTTGTACAAAGAAGAGAAGAACGAGAGCGCCTTCCTGGATTCGGGGGAATCGAGATAGCCTTTCACTTCGGTCCCGTCAGGACTCAGAATCTCGCCGCCTGCTTGCCAGATGAAAGGAAGCTTGACGAAAGTCGAGCCTTCGTCCTGCCCTAAACCCCATCCCGGATCGATGCCATAAATTTTGTGGGCGGGGTCGTTGATTTTCTCGGCCGCTTTCAGCACCTGCTCCCAGGTCCAAGCTTCGTTCGGATCTTTCGAAGGCAATTCGATGCCGTTCTTCTCGAACAACTTCTTGTTGTAAAACATAGCAATGCTCGCATCGTTCAAGGGTGCGGCGTAAATCTGCCCCTTGTAGGTCAAGCTCTCCAGCACGGGAGCGGCGATATCTTCCTTGTTCCCGTCGGCGTCCATATATTTGTCGAGGGGAATGACGGCTTCCTGATGGGCGTAGGCGGCAAGCGTCGGACCGTCCAGCCCGATCACATCCGGGGCGTTCCCCGCCGCGAGCGCAGTGCGGATCTTCGTCTCGTAATCGCCGTAAGGGATGACCTCCATCTTGACTTTAATGTTCGGATTTTGCTCTTCGAACGATTTGATTATCTTTTTGAGCGTGTTGACCTCTGTCTTGAAATCGTGTCTCCAATATTTGATTTCGATCTTCTTGCCGTCCCCTTTGTCTTCGCCCTTGCTTTCGCCTGGGCTGGAAACCGGACTTGTGCCTCCTTCGTCCGAACCCGGTTCCTTGGAAGAGCAAGCCGACAGAGGCGCCAGCCCCAGACAAACGATCAGCGTCATGATCATCAACCTTCGCAATCTGAACATCGTATCCCGCCTTTTAATGGAGAGTGATGAAGATGAGTTCAGGATACCACGACTCGGCTCATCCCGATATGCAGCCGTTTTGGATGATGAGATGTAATATTTTTGGATTGCCGCTTCAGGAACGGGCAAATCTCTTGCGGTATTCGTTGGGGCCCACCCCGTAATAGCCTTTGAACACGTTGCTGAAATAAGCCGAACTGGAGAATCCGGCAAGCTCGGCTACGCTCGCGATTCTCAAGGCGCTATCCCGCAGCAGTTCCGACGCACGTTCCATCCGCGCCTCGAGTAAAAAGTCGCTGAAGGTTTTGCCGGTCTGCTTGTGGAACAAATCAGACAAATAAGCGACGTTATAATGGAACTGCTCCGCGATTGCGGACAGTGTCAGCTCTTCTCCGTAGTGCTCGAGAATATATTTGCGAATGGCGTCGATCGCCTCTTCCCGGCCTTTGCTCTTATAGCGCTTGAGGTGCGAAACGGCCCGCAGGGCAAGGTCCCGAAGATGGCAGATCACTTGGTCGATCGAATCGCAACCCCATGCGGAATTGATGTACGGCCACAGCATGAGGTGCAGGTCGATCTCCTTGATATCGAATTTACGGATCAGTTCGTCCATCGCTAAGCAGAGCTCCAGAAGAAAAAAAGAGAAGGCTTGCATAGAAGCCCGTTTACCGTTATCCGAGATCTCTTCGAGAGCTTGCAGCGCCTCGCCTTCGTCCGCGCTCTCGATCGCCACGACGAACCTTCTCAGAAGCCCGTGCGACAGCCCTTCTTTCTCCTCCCGCTCGCCGCCGAAGATCGTCTGGGAGACTTGATCGGGCTTGCTTCTGCTCAGAGACAGCAAGCTCGATTCCAGGCCGCTTTTCCAAGCGGCCAATTCCGACACGGGTTGGCTGATGCCGAGCACAAGCTCGACTTGCAGGAACCGGTTTACTTTATCCCTGACGTCCGCGATGAACCGTTTGAGAAGTTCATCCTCGTTCGCGCATCCGGAAGAACGGTCCGCATGGACGAGATAATGCATCCGGTCTGGCCGGCCGGCATCTCTGAAGCCCGCAATGTGGTCTTCCCATTGAGCGGCGATTTCCAGCATCAGCAGACGGTAAGCTTCGTTAAACGAACCTTGACCGGCTTGATCGGCCGCCAACCTGGCCGCGGGTACGCGCATTTCCGCAGTCACGAAACGGACGGGACCGCCGTCGAACGCCCATTCCGCCATCCCGTAGGCGGCTGCCAGCGCCGCCGCTTCCGCCTCCGGCAGCTTTCCTTGAACGATCCGCGTCAAAGCCCGCTCCTTCTCGTTATCCAGTTCTTTCTTCAGTTTCGTCAGCGCGGCGGCGAGCTCCGACTTGATGACGGGCTTCAGGAGGTAGTCTCTGGCGCCTTTGCGAATGGCGGTCTGCACCAGCGGAAAATCGTCGTAACCGGACAACACGATCGTCTTCATCTCCGGGAAACGAATGGCACATTGTTGAAGCAGCTCCAAACCGTCCATGACCGGCATGCGGATATCCGTAATCAGCAGAGAGACTCTTCTCGCCTGAAGCGCTTCGAGCGCCTGCGCTCCGTCCGCCGCTTCGGCCGCTACGCGGAATCCGTATTCCCGCCAATTCAGCTTCAGCTTCAGTCCCGTTCTAATCTCCGCTGAATCATCAACGATCATTAGGTCATACAAGGCGCTCACCTCCCGATGGGCATCGTCATCGCGATTTCCGTCCCCTGATTGGCGGCCGTCCGGATCTCGAAGACAAATCGCGGACCGTAATAGATCCGGCCGCGCGCGATCACGTTCTTGATGCCGATCCCTTTCTCACCGATATCGAGCGCTTCCTGCGCAAAATTCATTTCGACCGCCGGCTTTAAATCTTTCAGCGCTTCTTCCGGCATGCCGATGCCGTTATCCTTGATGACAACGTTCAACTCTTCGAACGACTCCCGAATGACGATCGAGACGACGGCGACTTCTACGATGCCCACGCTGTATTTCACGGCATTCTCGATTAACGGCTGGAGCAGAAGCTTCGGGATTTGGACCGTGCCGCCGACGCGGTCGTCGATTTCGAAGCGAACGCGGCTTCCGTAACAGATCGAGAGAATCGACGTAAACGCACGGATCGTTGTGATCTCGTCGCGAATAGAGATCAGCTCGGAATCCAAGCGAAGCGATGATCTTAGCATCAGGCTAAGGTCGTTCACGACTTGCTCGATGTCTTCATTCCGTCCTTGCGCAGCCAACGACGTAATCACTTCCAGCGTGTTGTTCAGAAAATGGGGATTGATCTGCAGCAGCAGCGCTTTGTATTCCGCGTTGCGCCTGCGCAAATTTTGCGTGTATTCGGTTTCGATATACATTTTCAGACGCTCCACCATGTTCAAGTAATTGGCCGTCAAGAAACCGATTTCATTTTGCTTGATTTTCTTCTTCGTCATAACGGCGTTTCCCTTGAGAAAATCCCCCTCCTCGACGAACCTCATGGAACGCACGATGCGGGAGATCGGGCCCGCGATCCGCGACGAGAACCAGAATGTCAGCGAGATGGCGATAACGAACAGAATGGCGGCGACCAGAATGACATTCTGCCTGGCGCGGGTGATTTCCTGAAACAGTTCCTTCTCCGAGACCGTGCCCGCGACAATCCAGCCGGTCGTCTCCATTCGTTGATAGAAGTAGATCAAGTTACGCTCCGTATCCCTGAAAATTCGCGTGCCAGCGGTTCCTTCAGTATTCAGGGACCGGATCCGCGTTAGCAGCGTATCGGGAAGCTGGCCCGGCTGCTGATCGAGAATCGGGGTGCCGTCCGGAGCAAGCAGGTACGCTTTTCCCGTCTTGCCCAAGGTCAGCTTATCCAGCGGCTCTTGCAGCGTGGAGGTTTTTACGTTTATTTTCAATAGGCCTGCCTCACGCAGGTTTAGCAGGTCGGCTAACGGATACACCAAGGCGTTCACTTTCTGGCTGTTCAAATAACTTCCATTCTGCCTGTCGTCGATATGGGAACCGGTCCAGTGAAGTCCTTTCTGCCGAAAATTCGCATACCAATCGCTTCGAAGAAAGCCGTCTCCTTCCAAATTCCAGATGTCCCAATCTCCGTCAAACACATTCACCGATAAAATAAAGGAGTTGTTGCTGACGACGGAGTCGAAATATTTTCTCATCCGATAGTTTTGTTGAATTTTATCGTTCCCGTCCGTGCCCTCATTCCTTGACCGAATCCAATCCTGCGTCATATCGCTCCGCAAAACTTGATTGGCGGCATTCATGATTTGCGAGGTGGTGCTTTCCACGAAATCGGCATACTGGTTCATCGCTTGAACGGTCGTCGTCTCGATCGATTCCCTTAGCGCCGCTGCCGCTTGCTGCCAGAAAAAAAAGCCCATCAGCACGAACGGAACGATCAGCAGGACGATAATCGCGATCAATTGGGTTCGGATGGAATAAAACATGATTTTTCCCGCCTTTGTCCTCGTTGTCCCCAGTATATCACTCTGGAATTACGAGTCCAATACGCAAATACGGTCCCTAAGCGCTCAAGTCGTACAAGGCCGCTTCGGCTCTCATTTCAGCCCCGATATCTTGATGCCCGAGATAATGTACTTCTGGAAAATCAGGAACAAAACGATCGTAGGAAGCGCCGTCAAAGCGGACCCCGCCATCAGCATGCCGAGCTCGGTGACGCGCTCGGAGCGGAAATTGTACAAGTACTGCATGATCTGATAGAGATCGGGGTTCGTGATCGTCATCGTCGGCCAGATGAACGAGTTCCAATAAGCCAGATACGAGCCAATTCCCACGATGACGAAGACGGGGAACGACATCGGAAGAAAAACACTCGTGAAAATCCGGATCCGGCCCGCTCCATCGATCAACGCCGCTTCCTCCAACGCTAGCGGAATGTTGAGATAAAATTGCCGAATGAAAAACATATGCCCGGCGGATGCGACGCCCGGAAGAACGAGGACCGCGAGCGTATCGAGCATCCCCATTTTGTCCACGACGATAAAGGACGTCAGCAGAATCGCCATTCCGGGGATGAACATCGTCATGATGACGTAGACCCACAGAAAACCTTTAAAGCGAAATTCCAATCTGGCGAACGCGTATGCCGCCGTGGCGTTGACGAGCAGGCTGAGAGCGGCGAACAGGATCGCTCCCCCGAACGTCACTCCCATCGACTTCAAGAACGTCGAATCGCCGAGAATGTCCGTATAGTTGGTCAAGAGCCATTGCTTGGGAAAAAAGCGGAAGGGTGTCGACAGCACTTCGGTTTTTTCCTTGAAACCGGCAATGACGACCCATAATAACGGAAACAGCGCGAGCAAGGTCACCGCGCCCGCAATGATCGTAAGCGTCGTTTTTTGCAACTTTTGCGTTCTCATGTCCATCTCCTCCTCCCGTCGATTAACCGTCTACCGCTTTTTCCGAATTCAGCACCCGGAAGATGATGGCGGAAATGCTGCCAAGCACGATGAACAGCAGCAGCGATGCCGCGATCGAATTGCCGACCATCACGTCGTTGCGGAAGTGATTAAGAATGTACAGGTTCGGCGTCGTCGTCTCGCTGAGCGGGCCGCCGTTCGTCATGACCAGTGAAAGCTCGAATTGCGAGACTTGCGCGATAAAGCCGGTGACGAGCAAGTACAGGATCACGTTGCGCATGAGCGGAATTGTAATGTACCACATCTTCTTGAACGGACCGGCCCCTTCAAGATCCGCCGCTTCGTAATAGCTTTCCGGGATGTCGTGCAGCCCGGCCAGCATAATCAGCGACGTAAAACCGAACCCCAACCAGATCGCCGGAGCGGCGATGCTCGGAAGCGCCGTCGAGACCTCCGCCAGCCAGGCTTGCGGTTCGTAACCGAACCATCCGATCACGTAGTTGGCCAAGCCGCCCATGTAATCGTAAATAAAAACGAAAATAACGGACGCGATAATGCCCGAGATGACGGTCGGGATGTAGATGGACGTCTTGACGATCCCGGAAAACTTCGGCCCCAGGTTCTTGACGACGTTCGCGAACAGGAAAGAGAGGACAAGCATCGCCGGGACGACCATAAACGCGAATTTGAGCCCGACCCAGACCGCCTCTCCGAACAGCCGGTCCGTAATGACCATGTAGAAGTTCTGGAACCCGACAAAGGTCGACTCTTGATAGAAGCTCCAGTTGTAGAAGCTGACTTTGATTGCATAGATAAAAGGGATGACGACGAAAATCGTAAGCAGAACGACGATCGGCGATAAAAGGAGATAAGCCGTCTTGTTGTCCTGCCGGAAATTTTTTTTCATCCTTCGCGCTCACCACCATTGGTCAAGATGCGGACAACAATCCGGGGACGATAGGCCGCCCCCGGATGCCGCCCGGACGTTAAGACTTCGGATTCGTGCCGGCCAGTTTGGATTTCGTGATAAAGTCGTTGATGTCTTTTTCCGCCTTCTCGATCGCTTTATCCACGCTGGCGCCTTTCATCGCCGCCTCGATCCCGCTGGAGAGCGCGAAGCTGATATCCCACGGATAGATCGGCTCTGCCTTCGCGTATGGGATGACCTTCTCGGCGATCAACGCGCGCCAAGCGTCCTTGGAAGCGTCCGCGTCGGCTTTCATCGCCTCATCGACGGATTTGCGCGCGGAGAATTTGGAAAATTGGGCGCCCTTGAAGAAGTCGATCATAATGTTCGCATCGCCGGCGATCAAGTACGAAATATAAGAGGCGGCTTCTTTCGGATGCTTGGATTTGCCGTCGACGACCAGCGTCCATCCGCCGAGCGTGGCCGTCGGTTTCGTCTGTTCGCCGTCGATCGAGGCCATCGGCGCTACGCCCACTTTGTCCAGGACGTTCTTATAGCTGTTGCGCAACTGGCCGATCGCCCATGATCCGATAACCTGCATCGCAACTTTGCCTTCGCCGAGCGGCTTGATCTCCGTGTACGGCGCGAGCTGCTGCTTCGGCATAATCCCCGACTGGTAGGCCTGCTGATAGAAATTGAACAGGTTCTTGTAGCCTTCGTTATTGATATCCGCCTTGGACCAGTCGTCCGTTATCGCCAAGTGGCCCGCGGCATTATATTGCAAGCCCCAGCTGGACCACCCCAGATCTGCGGCGTTCTGCGCGATCGAGAAACCGAACACGCCTTTCTTCGTCAGCTTCTTGCCGTACTCCAGCACTTCCGCCCAAGTGGCCGGCGGCTTCTCCGGATCCAGTCCAGCATCCTGGAACATGTCTTTCCGGTAGAAGAGCACCGCGGACGGCTCTACCAGCTTCGGATATGCATAGTACTTGCCGTTTACCGTAACGAACTCTTTAACGTTGTCATACAAATCGTTGAAAACGGCTGAATCCATCAGATCGTTCAGAGGTAAAATCTGTTCCAGCTTGGCGGCGTTCGCGATGTTGCCGTAGCTCATCGTCGTAATGTCGGGCGCTTTGCCCGCGGCCTGCGCGGCTTTCATCTTCTGCGCCCAAGCGTCTCCGGGGACGATCGTCAGCTTCACTTCGACGTTCTCATGAGTTTTGTTGAATTCTTCCGTCCATTTCTTGAACCAAGCGTCTGTGGTGTCCTCAAATTTCTGCGCCCAGAATTCGAGTTTGACCTTCTCGGCGGGGGTATCGCTTTCGGATGCCGAAGGCTCGGCACCCTTGCTTGGCGAACCGTTCTCGCTGTTGCCGCCGCTGGCGGCAGGGCTGGCATTCGTACCATTCGTACCTTTGTCGCCATTTCCGCCGCATCCCGCTGCCGTCAGCGCCATGATGACAAGCGCCGATAACAGGGCCGTGTATGGCTTTGACTTTCCCCATTTTCCTTGCATGAATGAATCCTCCCTTTGTTTAATCATGCTATTTAAACGCAGAAGTGCTTAAAGCGAATGAAAAATGGATACGCTTTCATTTTATTAACGAAGCCTTGAACCAAAAGACGTTATAGGGATCCCACAAGGATAACGCGAAGTAAATGGTTTTGCCGCCGTCGGCCGTATACCGGTCGTTCATGAAAGGAGCGTACAGACCGGGATAATCGGCCGGACTGACCAGTTCAAGCTTATCGCCCCATGGTCCCCATGGGGTAAATCCTTCGCGGATCACGACCCCGTTGCCTTCGTTGAGATAAGTCATCAGCCAGCGCTCCAAATATGGATTCCAGACGACCGACAACTCGCCGACCGAATCCTCCACCACCGTCTTGGCTTGGGCCGGATCCTCAATCCAGACCGGGGCCCCCTTATCGTCCGTTCCTGCGAAGTAGCGGTATTTCGCCGGTTTCTCCACGTCGTTCTCGGCGACCTTCATCACTTGCACGCCGCCGAAACGGCCGGAAGGAATGCACCAGAAATAGATTTCAGGCGGGTTATCGCCGTCTTGCACCTTATAAGGGCTCACCTGAATGAAGTTGCTGTCGCCCGGCCATTTCACGTTATCCAGCAAAGTCCAGTTCTGTCCTTGATCCGTAGACTTGGCCACGCTTGCGTAATTGGCATCCCAGCGGCCCGGATCTCCCCAGTGATTGACCGACATGTAATAGAGATAGAGAGCGCCGTTCGCGTATAAGCCGTGCGTCGGAATTTTGGTCATTTCATCGTAATCAACTTTGGCGGACGGCAGCAGTTCCTTGGCAAGCCCGAGCTCGTCGACAATCATGCCGTCGAAGGAAATTCCGTCGGAGGGATCTTGATCGGTCGCATACGCGATCGTATTGGAACGCCAGAAGCTGCCCCCTCCGCCGGTCATACCCGCAGGCCGTTCGCCGAACGTGTCCCCGAACACGAAATACGTCCGATCATCCGCGTTGATCATGGAGCCAAGATCCGTGCCGTACACGCCGAAGCGATCCGTCTTGTTCGGGGAATCCGCCCCGGTCAGCTGCCCCACCTGCGTAAGATCCGATATGCCTTTCAGAATGAATTCCTTGTCCTTCGCCTCCAGCATCGGGTTCGGTTTCTGCTCGCCCGAGCACGAGACCAGGGCGAGGAGAACTGTGATAGCCATAACGGTAATGCCCGACGATTTTGTCAAAAGCCCCCCTCCTCTCCTTCACGTCTCCTGATCATGGATTTAAATGCCCGAAAATACGTTTAATGCTCGTATCATCGAATGGTTTAAGGTCGGAAAGCGGCATCCTTTCGGCGACCTTCGGCAACGGGCGGTTCGGGCGATGCGGCTCTTCCTGGTACCAATACGCCGTCGAGGACACGTCGTCGCTTCTGTGGTTATTATGGCCGTGCTCGATCGTCACCCGGATGCTCTTCTCGAACATGATCGGATCGAGAATGTGATAGCGGTACGTCGAAATTTTGCCGCTCCAGTTCCATCCGCCGCCCATAATGATGCCGTGATAGGGTGTGCATACTTCCTGCTGCGGGCACCACGCGGTATTGAAATAGTCTTCCATACCCGTACCGTGAATCGCAGGCGGCCAGGACTCACCATCGATGAAAATCATGTCGTCCCCCTCTCCGTACCAGTTCCACTCCCGCGTCTCGCGCAGATTATGAACGTTGAAATTGCAGCCGACGTAGTGGCCTCTGCCTTCCGCCTCCAAAATGACGTAATTCCCGTCCCCGGTCACATTTTTCCCGCCGAATTCGAAATACGCGTTGTCCATCCCTTGATCCGGAACGCCATCCGTCGGGCACTCCCTGCGCCACTGGGCATGAAACCGGAGTTCGTCTTCCGGCAGCCGGTCATACTCTTCATAATCGATATAAAAGTAGAATTTGATCGCTTCGTCCGTTTCGCTTTCGACTTCGATTCTGGCTTCGGTCGCGTAAGGCATCCGGAAAAAGCAGTTGAACGCTTTGCCGTCTTCCGGACTCATCATCAGCGCGGCGGACGTGAAGTTCCGCGTTACCCCGTGACCCATGCCGAAGAAATCCCCGATAGGCGCTTCCACACTCGGTTCAGGCTCGTTGTCCCAATACATTCGCAGGATGATCTTGCGGGGTAAATACTCTTCCTCCCGTGGGCCATCCGTCGCCATCGTCATCCAAATATGCGTGATCGCTCCTGCGCCCTGAATCTGGCAGATCGTCTTATTTTCTCCCGGAAAGATCGAAAAGTAATCCTTGTTTCCTCCCGACCGATCATAGCTAGACTCCCGTTTTCGTCTGCCCGTTCTCGCCAGGCTCAAGGAGGAAAGTTGTTGTGAAATGTGCATCTGCTGCAGCTCCTTTTGTCGATGATTGCGCATTTCCGTCTGTTGACGACCAGCGCGAAACAAAGTGAATCCAATCGTGACCCTCACCTGAAATATACGAATATTGTCGTACGAGACCGAAATGCTTATAATGAGAACAGCGCTTACAACTGTTATTTTATAAGAGGAATTCGAAATATTCTTTAGCTAAATCGATGAGATATTTAACCCAAATTGCTCTATTCGAATCGCATGCAGCTTCAGCGCGGGATGTGGCGCTGATGATAGCGGCCGATCGACCGCATGCATAATTGAGGAGCGAAGGAGGAGGACTGGATATGGACTTGAACTCTCTCTCCCCGTACATTCGCGTGGCCTGGGACAGCACCATCTATCCTCCGGTGAACATTACCGAGAGGATTATTTTCGACTATGAGCTTATGTTCGTGAAGGAAGGGGAATGCGAGGTTACCGTGGAGGACAATAAGTATCATGGGGTCCCGGGAGATTTGTTCCTGTTCAAGCCGAATCAGGTCCACTCCATCTACCTGCTGAACGGCAAACCTCTCCGGCAGCCCCATCTGCACTTCGATCTCTTTTACCAACCGGACAGCCCGGAGGTCAAAGTGTCGTTCAAGCCGTATTCTTTGCTGACCGAGCAGGAAAAGCATTGGATTCGTCCGGACATACTTACGGAGATGGACGATCCGCTGCCCAATCACATCCGCTTGAACAAACCCGGCGTCATCGAACAGCTGATTCAAGAGATCATTTTCGAGTTCGATCGCAAATTCCCTTATTACGAAACGACCGCGAAAGGACTGTTCATTCAGTTGTGGGTGCTGCTATTGCGGGAAATTCATTGGCAGCACAACGCGCATCTTCATTCTAACTGGGAGCAGCTCGATCGGGTCAAAAATTACCTGGCGCATCATATCGCTCACGATTTGACGCTGGATGAGCTGGCCGCTCTGGCCAACATGAGCAAATATTACCTATGCCGGTTGTTCAAAAAAGCGTACGGCATGACGCCGATCCAATACCACGTCTCCATCCGTCTGGAGAAGGCCAAGCAGATGATCCAGTTTACCGGCCAATCCCTGACGCAGATCGCCGACGAGCTCGGATTTCAGAGCATTCACGCCTTCAGCCGAACGTTCCGCAATTGGGAAGGCCAATCTCCTTCCGCCTACCGTAAAAAGAAATGACTCGAACATGCTCCACTTGGCTTAACAAAACACTTCACGTCTTTATACGCTAGTGAGCCCCCAGTTTCGGTCGCCACCAGCCGAAATTTTATAAATATAATAGCAATAACCCCCCGCCAGCCGAAGCCAGCGGAGGGTTTTTCTCCACTCATTGGAACACCACATAGGTATTTGTCATATGTTATAGATATGTTTTCAATTTATGACAAAGGAGTATGCAACATATGAATATACCTGTGTACTATGGCTATCCGCAAACCTATGCCCCATTCCCAGCCCCGCAATATTATCGGAATGAAGACGTACAGCGCAAGGAAGCTCTGGTATTGCCCAAAAATATTACGTACACAACAGCTGTGGAACCCACATTCACCCAGCATTTGATCCAACACAAAGGGTTAATGGTTAGCATCACGACAACTGTCGGTAAATTGGTAGGCACTCTGGACGATGTTTTTATTGATCACGTAGCTCTTTCAGTTCATGGAAAAACGCATCACATCCGATTACGTGAAATCGTTTATTTTGAAAAAGCAGATGAGAAATAAGCCATGAACGAGAGTCATGTGTTACCGAAAATGGAAGAGCCTCAATCGTTCACTTTAATGAGAAAAACGACTGACGACGCCCTATGGCATGTGTTACCGGCAGGCGGAGGTCAGGGTGTTAGCCTGGGTTGAGCCCCGTTTCATCTTACGGAAGCCACAGACGTTATTTCTCCAATAATTCCCATTTTTTAAAATCTAACGGAAGTGGGCGGTCTTAATTTGGCGTTTTCTTGCGAAATCGTGCGCATGACCATCAAATAGCGGCGCTCAGTTCCGTTACAATTTCAGATCAGTCGATTTTTCGCAAATAGCGGCCGCGACATCCGTTAGCATTCGTTCATCACGAACGAAGCGGACCTGAGCGGACTCGATCCGTTATCTGTGAACAAACCTGCCAAAACGACTTCCTCGCAGACCGTAGATCCGTTATTGATCTCAAAACGCCGCGAAAACCCGGCAAAACCAGCAAATAACGGATCCTGTGTATCCTGTGTCCGCGAAACCTCTGAATGGGTCGGTATTCGACAAAATAGCGGATCGTGTGTCCACTTGGCTAAGAAAACACTTGAAATTCTCCTACGCTAGGGAGTTACGCCCGCCCAGATAAGACCACACCAGCCGAAATTTTATAAATTCTATAAAATGAACGATAAAAAACCACCGCCTCTTCGACGGTGGTTTCACGTTTTACTATGCGAAACTGATTTGTCCTTTACCTGAAAGCTGACCCTCAACTTCTGCAAAGTGTTTGCGAGAAAATGTACAGCCTTTTGAATGCTTCGTAACCGGCCATTCAAAATAAGCCATTTTGGTTGAATTGTCCATATAGACGACGTTATCAATATTGGCCGCATTATTACGATCGACCAGTTTGAAATTGAATCCGCTGCTATTCAGCGATTCTACAAAATATTTCAACGTTCCCATCGTGTAATAGTGCTTGTCCAAAGTATGAACAATTATTCGATTGATAATACTGTCATACTCGAAGTAAGTGATGTCACGAATTTCTACAAGCTCTAGCCCTTGGTTCCCGTCAATATCGAGCGTGACAGACAAATGATTGCATTCCTGCATCTTTTGACCATCCCCTAAAAAATTTACTTAAGCAGCTCCTCTGGAGTCTCGGGCTGATGAACCCATCCCCAACTAGCTGTGGATACGACCAAGACAGCCGCCGCTGCAAGTGCGGTTGCGATGAATGAATAAAGCCGTTTTGTCACCCTGATCACCTCCCTATCCGAATCAGCGTCAATGATTGTGCAAAAAACGTCATAGCTAGAACAGGATAGGAAATAACACCGCTAATAATTATTAAACACAACGCCATAACTTTGAGCAATGGAAAATAACGAGCCGGAATTCTAGTCTGGCGTTCGATTCTTGATGGTGCAAACATAAGGACTAGTATTGCCGAAGCTATATTTAAGCTCATCGTTACAGTTGAGTTGCAATCAGTAAATGATAACAAAACGATTACCGTTGTTGATATAATAATACATAATAGTCCCGATTTCAAATGATATCCGCCAGATACTTGCCTCAAAACAGCAAAAGCGGTTAAAGCCACGAAAGTTTCAAAAATTTTGCCCGTAAATAACGAAATACACATTGTTAAAACAATAATCGATAAGGAGTTTAAAATAAATAAAAGAGAGTATTGCAAAACTGCAACACTAGCTGGATGTTCTGGTACCTTTGACTTGATTCTGATCGCCAAAATATTTGCCAAGGAGTTAATCAACTTTCGATTGTCTCCTTTCTAATAGAATAGAAAAGGAAAACAATCAGACAGATCAAAAAACCTATTAATCCACCAAAAACATTCAGGGAATACATCATTAATGTTAGGAAAAAAATAAATACAATAATAAGGACTATGACTAATATATGCTCCCACTTTATTCGAAGTCTCTCAAAATCGAAAGTAAAACCTATACCTTGTCTATATAACCCCCATCCAATAAGTACACCTAGCACACCCGTTAAGAATTGAAGTGTATAGCCTTTAACTGGAATACTCTGAACTTCTTCAACTGAAAAGAATATGGTAATTAATGCTGTCTGCAACGCAATATAGGCCGCATATCCAACTGAGGTCATTAGAAGTGACCAAAAGAGAGGGATCCTTACAATCGTTCTTAAAAACAGCACCGTGATGAGGAAGTTAATGGCAGGTGCCAAATATGACAAAGACGCCACTTCTTCACGCGTCAAAAAGTTTTGCAAATTAATCAGCTCAATAATTACAAGCGAATGCCAGAAATATTTACGAAAATCCAGCCTGAACGTATACAAAGTCAGTGCATACACCGCAAACCCTTCAATCGTTGAAAACAACATAAACCAAACAAAGTTCATCCCCATTATCATAGCAACCCGTCCCGTTAAGCCCAAGGATCGTCGCAAAGGGGTCTACATACCCCGCCGCCCTTCCTTCGCTTCCATATATTCAGCGTGATCTCTTTAGTCTCATTTGTTGTCTATTTATATCGACACACTGCTAGCAATATAAGCTCCACTCCCCAACAGCGCGGCTTCATCCTGTTTCAATAGTCCTCTTACCCGAACAGAGTCCTTCGCATACCCTGCTCCAAAGGTCTCCATCTGATTTCCGCGGCGAAAGTATGTATCCGACTGATATCTCCCCCTTATTCCTCAACATGATGGTGTCTGTTATAGGATTGAAGAACTCAAGTCATCATCTGCTTTGTCTGTCGTCTTCAATATACGACTTTCTCTACTATTTCGCAACAATTTTCCACTTTTCTTTCTACCTTTTACATTCGTTTAAATCGACACTTTTTCCTGCTACCAATTTCCGAAAAAACAAGAAAATCATTATGAAAGTTATGAATTTGGAACTATTCTCAAAAATAGCTCTTTAGACTTAATCTCCTCTACTTCCATACCATGGCCTCTTTACAATTGTCATTCCACACGCCGAAGCCTTCGGCAAACTTGTCCCCAAAAAACATCGGCAGCCGCTCGCCAAAACCGGGCGCGAGTGCCAGCGAGGCCAATTCATTTTTGTCGACCCAAAAATGCCGCCCTTCCTCCGTCTCCTCCATCAGCTTGCCTCTAAAGACTGTAGTGCGGTAGCTGAACACCAAATAAGTCTCGTCCGTCTCATTATTGTACCAATGAACGATTCCGCATAACTCCAGATCGCTGACATCCAGTCCGGTCTCTTCCTTCACTTCTCTGATCGTTGAATCTGCGATGCTTTCCCCGTTTTCTACATGTCCCCCTGGAAAGGTAATTCCTTTCCATGATTTGATTCTTTCCTGAACAAGCACGCGGTCTGTCTCTTTATCGTAAATCATGCACATATTCGTCATTTCCACTTTAGACATTTACTCATCTCCTGTTACTGCAACTTCATCTTTCTATCATATACCATTATGGATATACATACACCTGTCCAAATGAAGCGCAAACGAAAAGCAACCTCCCCGAAAATTGCTTTTTTGAGGAGGTTGCCTGTGCAAGGAAGGCGTACCCTAGCTCGAGTCCCGTTCATTGCGTAATAACATGGAAAGGTTCACGGTCCAATTGTTGTAGAAAATACAACATTCGAACCTACATTCTGCCGTTTTAGACGGAATTGTTGTACGTTCTGCAACATTCATCGCTCTTTAAGCCCCCTGGAGGAGCGAATTGTTGCATTTCATACAACAATTGGGAGCATACTTACCTCCTGCCATCAATTTTTTGCAAAAACTGCAACATTTGAGGGTCTTTTTCACTCATCCAAGTATCAACTATGTTGAGATACCTCTACAAATAAAGAATCTACGGAGGCTATCGATTTTCTGTGGACAACGATTTTTTGTCGCAGGTGCAGGCAACTGTGAGCCATGCGGACACAGGATCCGTTATTTTGTCGAAACCCGGCTCATTCGGAGGTTTCGCGGACAACACACGATCCGTTATTTGCTGGCTTTTTCGGGTTTTCGTGACGTTTTGAGGCAAATAACGGATCTACGGTCCGCGAGTCAGCCGCTTTAGCTGTTTTGTTCACAGATAACGGAACCACGGTCCGCTCAGGTCCGTCCGGGGTCTCAAACCGGCACAAAAAATAACCGCCAAAGCCATTAAGCTTCAGCGGTTATTTCATTCATCATTTCATTACACCCAGCCGCGCAGCCTGCTTGCCTCAGCAAACTTCTTCACGCCGACCATATATGCAGCCAACCGCGGGGTAATGTTGCGGCTTTGGGCCATGTCCATCACCTTATGCACCGCCTCAACCATTTTCTTCTCCAGCTTCTCATTGACTTCTTCTTCAGGCCAGTAGTAGCCTTGATTGTTCTGCACCCATTCGAAGTAGGAGACGGTAACGCCGCCGGCATTTGCCAGCACGTCCGGAATAACAAGCACGCCGCGTTCGTGCAGCTTCTCCGAAGCCTCGATCGTGGTTGGGCCATTGGCCGCTTCGACGATCATCTTTGCGCGAATGTCGGCAACATTGTCCAGCGTCAATTGATTTTCCAGCGCGGCTGGTACAAGCACATCACATGGCAATGTCAAAAACTCGTCATTGCTCAAACGATTGTCAAACAGACTGGTAACACTGCCGAAGGAATCGCGGCGGTCAAGCAGTTCCGGAATATTGAGTCCCTGCTCGTCATAAATGCCGCCATGCACGTCGCTGATGCCGACAACCAACGCTCCCCATTCATTCAAAATGCTGGCCAAATGGCTGCCGACATTGCCAAAGCCCTGCACGCACACCTTCAGCCCTTGCAGGCTCATTCCCTGCAAAGCCGCGGCCTCGCGAATCGCGATCGCAACCCCAAGCGAAGTAGCCCGTTCGCGTCCTCTGGAGCCTCCGAGCACAATAGGCTTGCCCGTAATAAATCCCGGGGAATCATTTTCCCGTAAAATACTATATTCATCCAGCATCCAAGCCATAATTTGCGCATTGGTATATACGTCCGGAGCCGGAATATCTTTATTCGGTCCTACAATCTGGCTAATCGCCCGCACATAGCCGCGCGCCAGCCGCTCTACCTCGCCAAGAGACATCGTACGGGGATCGCAGATAATACCGCCTTTGCCGCCGCCGTACGGCAAGTCAAAAATACCGCATTTCAATGTCATCCAGATCGAGAGAGCAGATACCTCTTCCGCAGTTACGCTCGGGTGGAAGCGAATTCCGCCCTTCGTCGGGCCGACAGCGTCATTATGCTGTGCCCGGTAGCCTGTAAACACCCGGAGCTGACCGTCATCCATCCGTACCGGAATCCTTACCGTCAGCAGCCGCATCGGCTCCTTCAGCAGCTCATAGTATTCCTCGCTGTAGCCTAGTCTCGTCAGCGCTTCGTGAATCACTCGTTGCGTCGAATCCAATACGTCGTTGCTAAGAGCCGGCGTGTCCGCCCCCATCAAAATCCGTTTGTTCTCGCCCACTGATTTCACCTGGTTTCTATAATTTTGTACTAGGACTTATCGTCCCTTCCTATCCAAGTTAACGACACCTGGCAAGCAAAGTCAAGGTATAATGATGACAATCTCACTTTACAGGAAATTACCGCTTGCTAAACCGGCCATCTATGCCCGTCACATTCTAATAGGCACCCGTGCCGCCGCCGTCCGAGCTGCTGCTTGAACTGCTGGAGCTAGCGCTTGTGCCGCTCGAATAATAATCGCCAGTGCGCGCCTTCCTCCCCGAACTTAGCAAATGACGCTGTGTATACATAATGATCGGCTCAACATTCAAGCTTAACGAGTCAGGTGCGGCTTCTGACCCTGCTTGCCCATAACGCACATAAAGCTTCTGCTGCACCTTCGCCCCGTATCCAAGCACAAAAGCATGGCCCAGCAGCTCTGCTAATTGCTCTGTTTCGTACCTGTCGGCATTTATACGATTGCGGTGCCAAGCCCGGCGCTGCCCGGCAACCGCCACCCGCAGACAGCGCGCCTCCCATGAAATGGAGAACTGCGGCAAAAGGAAGACGAGCAGAATGGACGTTAGGGCAACCAGACCATACGAACCCGATGGAACCTCCCCGACAATTTGCGATTCAATTACACAGCACAGCAAAAAATAAATAATGGCATATTTTTTCTTCCGGTGTTTGAAAGCTGCGAATATACCGCAGACGCCGGCAGCCAGAGTTGCCGCCCAAAACGCAAATGCAGAAGCAAGATCGAATTTATATAGTAAGGTCACGGCCAGCCAGTGAAAAATTATAAGCCCGATGACAGCCCATTTTCGCCCCTTGTTCGGCCAAATAGAGCTATTGAACGGTGCCGATTCTGTTACGGCTTCCTCCCATTGCTCAAAACCTTTATGGAACCGCCTGCCCTTATTTATATAGTAAGCTTGCCTACGGCCGCCAATACGCTCTTCCTTCGTCGCTCCGACCAGATTATCGAGACGGCACGTCCAGCTCTTCCCTCTCCTCGTAAACAACCATCTCACTAAGCGCTGATCAGCCTCGTGCAAAGATTCAATATCGCCCGTAAAAGCAAACTTTAATGTTGTGTCCGGCGCGTTCGAATGCAATAGCCGCTCGTTCATTTCGATCTCTTGAACGGTTATGAGCCCGCGGCGGTGCAAAGAGAACAGGCCTGCGGCAAAATCGCGCTTCAGCAAACGCCCTTTGCGAAGCAGATAGGCCGCCATTAGCGGGTCGCTCTGCTCTGCCGCTTGCTTATATTTTCCGCGCTGCAGCCATACCAAAATCGTTAAAGGGGACAACAGCAATAGCACTGCAGCTGCAAACAAGGCAATCGCAATATGGTCCAGCACATCATCTGCCAGCTCCAGACGATTCATCCGCTCTCCCAGCTTGAGCTGGTAGCTTTGCTCGGCTTCCAGTTCCTTGGAATAATTCACTTTGGCTTCATCCTGCGGCATTTGTGCCAGCAGCCGCGATGGAAAGAACAGGCGAATTTCTGCATCGCCATTTTCGGAAAGTACCTCGTTATGGTAGCGAATGCTTTTATCCATCCCGATTATCCTTCCCCCGCTGCGATCACGCAAAAAAGCTTGCACAGAGCCTGGGGCAAAAGCGCCTGATAAAAATATGTTCAGATGGACTTGATTAAGCTTTTGATCGTTGCGCTCTAAAAACGCCCATTTCAATTCACCGTAATCGGCATGACGCACCGCTGCGCTCTCGATGCGATAGCGATAGATGAATCGCTGCGTACGATCCTGCTCCCGATTCGCAATATAATAGGTCTCATTTTCCTCATCGTACTCGACGGGCAGTTGCTCCAGCGAGTCATATGAAAATGTCCCGAGTCCCTTGCCCTCCGGTGCAAGATAGGCCTCAAAAAAAAGATGGGTCTTATCTTCCGGCAAAAAGCGCTTCACGCCATTGAATTCGCCTTGAAATGTATATGTAAACAACTCCTCCACATACAAATCACCGTTGTCTTCAACATATGCGTTTATGTCTACTTGATCAATCGTATATGAACGGCTTTCGCTGCAGCCTGTCATGATGGCGGCCAAACATATGACGAGGAACAGCGGCAGCAGTTTCCTTCTCATCCCATCACCTCTGGTTGTCTGATACTCAAGTTGCTGCTCTCATAATTTTAACCTACCGGCAGTATAGAAGCACGCTGCAGCATGCCTGCTTTAACAAATCTTTAAGTATCATTGAGAATCATTCCCGATTAAGAAAAGGCTTTCATTTGGAAATTAATCATGCTATAGTAATATTACAAATCGATTCAGGCAACAATGAATCTATAGCAGACAGTCGTCAGTCAACTTCGTACATGGCACATACAGCACATGCAGGGTTGATTATTTTTTATTTTCATTATTATAATTTTTATAGTTTTATGTTGACTATGTTTTCGATTAGTTTTAAACTTATGCTGTATTAATGCTAATCAAGGCATTTTTTATGATGGACATGCATAAATGATAGATATAAGTTCAGTCCATCGTCGTCAAATTGCCGGATTGGATTAATGCAAGAGAACATCATTCGATAAGGATGTGAAGGTATGCCATTCGTTATTTTGGGCGCATGTATTGATGAGAAGGCAGCAGATTGTGTAGATGTATGTCCTGTAGATTGTATTGCAGAAGGTCCGGACCAATATTTCATAGACGTTGATACGTGCATTGATTGTGGCGCTTGTGAAGCTGCATGTCCTGTCGGAGCAGTCGTATGGGATGAAGACATGTCAGACGAGGATCGCGTCTACTTGGAGAAAGCCGCGCAGTTTTATCAGAACCGCTAATTAACCTGGATCCATACGCAAGAGTCAGCATCCGCCCCATCGCCGATTCCACCGCTGACTCGGTTTAGGCTATCAGGCCCATAGATGAGCAAAAGAGCCCAAAGAACAAATTGTGTCTTTGGACTCTTTTTATTTTGTTCAAATTAATTATGTATAAATTGTGAAATATTTTTGTAAGTATTCATTCCCATCCTCCTCCTGCCGATAATTGTAAGGTGAACCATAGAGAGGAGAGAATATATGACCATTGCAAATTCACAACTCGTAGTCGACAGTATTAGTTCCATCATCTCGTCAGAGCTTGCAAGAGTGAAGCGCGAAAATCCTTTCTTTCTTCACTTCCCGCAAGAAAAAGATCCTTCCTACTTTGTTTGGTGCAACAATTTGTATCATCTGTCCAAACATTTTGGTGAGCTGCTCAAGCTAAGATGGGAACGTTTCCCGGATGTAGATCACGATGTATTCTCCACTCACTACGAGGAAGAGAAGGATCATGCAGAGATGCTGCGCAAATGGATGATTGGCATCGGCCTCGACGACCCTGAGCTTCATCCTGCCAACTATGAAACCGAGCATTTCATCTCGCTGCAGTATCGCGCAGTTGCCGCTATGGACGAAAATCTTTCTCTGCTCATTATCAATTCTACGAGCGAAGGTTTCGCCCATGCCGTTTATTTGCATGCTCACGCTATTTTGCAGCGCACCGGCTTTACCGATCTGGAATATTGGGCGATTCACTGCGAAGCAGATGAGGAGCATAGCGATGTGTATCATTTAATTAAAGGTATGAGCGAACAACAACTAGATGAAGCCAAGCATCTTGTGCAATACACTTGCCATACGCTGGATGTCATGCTGGCCTCGTGGTTCAAATAACGATCATAACGAAACTTTCATACAATCTACTGAGGTGAACGCATGAGTACCGCGCTTAAAAGCAAATTCGTATCGCATATGGATACAAAAACACAAGTATTTTCCTGGCAAGTGCTTGATAACTTGACATCAGAGGATGCGCGAGCGGCTGCCGATATCATCGTCAACACGGTAAAAGCCAATTCTTCCTCCGTTAAAGTAAAGCTGCTTGTCGATAACCGCTTTATGGAACGCAACGGCAGGGCGATTGTTTTCACGCCGGAAGTGAACGAAATTTGGGAAGAAGCGCAGCGGGCGGTCTTCCCTCACGTCTCCCATATTGCAGTATTGTGCAGCAGTATTTTGATGAAAATGCAGATGGACCGGCTGTCGCGCAATTCCAATATTACGGATGTCAACCAATGCTTTTGGAACGAGCAGGATGAGGTTATGCTGAAGGAAGCTTTCGATTTCCTTGGCATTGATGCTAACCCGCTTGTTACAGCCCGCTAACCGCTAGCGGCTACGCAGAGGCTGCATGAACAAGAGGCTGTCCGGGAAGTTATAGATATAACTTTCGGCAGCCTCTTCGTTTTTTTGCCACAAAAGAAATCAGCACTTTTTCGGAGTCCCCTTATAGTTCGCAGTACGGAAGCTCGCGCCGCAGCCGCAGCTGAATTTTGCATTTGGATTATCCATCGTAAATCCTCCGGTCATGCCCTGCATCAAGAAATCCACCTTCAAGCCGTCAAGGTACGGCCCGCTGGCCTCGTCAACCACTACTTTGACGCCCCTCTGCTCAATTACCTGATCTCCTTCGGATATCGAGTCGTCAAATTTCATATTATAAGATAGGCCGCTGCAGCCGCCATCCTCTACCCCAATGCGCAAATACATATCCGCCATTTCATTTTGCTCCAGCATTTCATTAATTTTTTCCGCTGCCATGTCACTGATTTCAATTTTCATTTTTGCTCACCCCTATATTGTTAGGATTAATTTGACGCTGCAGCGGCAAACCGAATTTTTGCCGGGCCAGTTGCTCATCGGCATGCATCTGCTTTATGAGATCGTCCGTTGACGTAAAATGCAATTCATCGCGAATCTTTTCCAGAAAGGAGACTGTGAGCTGCTTGCCATATAAATTACCCGCATAATCAAGCAAGTAGGCTTCCACTTTGTACGAACGCCCGCCCACAGTCGGCCGGTAGCCTGCACTAATCAAACAATTCCAGTGAAAAATTCGCATATCGTCTGCCTGCTGCTCTTCCCATTCGACACTGCCCAAATATACGCCCGGCTTGGGATGAATAAAGTCGCCGCTCAATTCCAGATTAGCTGTCGGAAAGCCGAATTTGCGCCCCAGTTGGTTCCCGCTTACGATCCTGCCGCTCATACTGTACGCTCTGCCCAACAGTTGACCGGCAGTCTCCACCTCGCCCCGGGTAATCAGCTCCCGAATATGATCATGACTTACATGCTGTTTAACGGACATCCTGCCACTCCTCCGCATACATTTTATACTTTTATATTTAATATATATCCTTTCGATCAAAGCGTCAACAGGTTGGACATACTGATATTATTCGCGTAGCATATAGAGAGATATCCATCATCACGAAAAGAAGGAAGGTATCGCCGATGCTTCCACCAGGGTTAATTATTGTTGAGGTCTGCCAGCGCAATGCGATTAATTCTGCCGAACTGGAGCAGTTTGAACAGGATATGCCGGAAGTAACAGTAATGCGCATGGAATGTCTCAATCATTGCACGCTTTGCACTGTACAGCCGCATCTTCAGGTGAACGGCAAGCTCATCACTGCACGCACTGCAAAGCAATGCTTCGAGCGGGCCGGACAAGCGATCGAGAAGGAAGTTGCATTCTTCACTGGCGAGAAATGATCTTATAAATTTGTGGATTTTGCCTGGTTTTTGCGGCGATTTGGGAGACGATAGCGGAACCACGGTCCGGCAGACGGAAAAGGTGATCAAATGTTGCAGTTTGTGCAACAAAGCCACGGCGGGAAGCAAGCATGCCCCTGAATTATTGTACAAAATGCAATAATCTACCCCCTTAAGGGGGCCAAATGGCGATGATTGTTGCAGATCGTACAACATTTTGGGACAGTTCGCCTGAATCTGCTTCAATTGTTGCATTTTGTGCAACAATGCGCAGGCACTATGCCACGGTGCCCTCTGCCGCCGCGCGGCACATGAAAAAAGACCATCCCCTTGCAGCAACATATGCGCTGTCAGAGGATGGTCTTCACCGTTTCACGGTGTTCCAAACCAGAACATAAACATAAACACCAGAAGAATACAAACAAAGGTCACGACAAAGCTAATGATCACATTGACTAGAAACGGGCGCTCCTTGCCTCCGGAATCAGCATGCTGCCTCGCAACTTGCTCACTTAGCCAGGCCACTCTGGCTTCGAGAATAGCCACCCGCTCCTTCAGTTCCGCGGTCTCTTGCGTATCCATTATATTTTCTCCCGAATGTCGCCTGCAGGAAGCTCGCCTTCCATGCCGAGATAATAATGACGGATCGGTTTCAATTCATCATCCAGCTCGTAAACGAGCGGCACCCCCGTCGGAATGTTCAGCTCGACAACCCCGTCGGCTGGCAATTGGTCCAGATACTTGATGAGCGCCCGGATCGTGTTGCCGTGAGCGGAGATGATCACCTTTTTGTCCTCGCGGATCGCCGGGGCAATTTTCTCATTCCAGTAGTCCACCATACGCGCCTCAGTATCCAGCAGATTTTCGGTCAACGGCACCTTGACCCCTTTATACTTGGGGCTGCCGGCTTCATAACGCGCATCCTGCGGATCCAATGCCGGCGGTCTGATGTCGGCTGATCTCCGCCACACATGCACTTGATCGTCGCCATATTGTGCAGCCGTCTCCGCTTTATTCAATCCCTGCAAAGCGCCATAATGCCGCTCGTTGACCTTCCATGATTTCTCGATCGGAATCCACATCAGATCCATCTCATGCAGCGCAATCCACAGCGTGCGGATCGCCCGCTTCAATACCGATGTATATGCCTGATCAAATGTATAGCCATTCGCTTTCAGGATCCGTCCCGCTTGTCTTGCCTCTTCAAGCCCTTGCTCGGACAGATCGACATCTGTCCACCCTGTAAAACGATTCTCAAGATTCCATACACTTTGTCCGTGCCGGATCAGCACTATCTTATTAGTCATTGCCATAACCTCCTGATCGATAGCTAGTTGTCATTTCGTTTATTGCTCGGATTTCTTTTCCGCCAAAAAACCTTTTTGTACGGCGTCTTCGATAAAAGTTTGCGCATACTGCCACAATGCTTCCGATCCGTTCCCGATATGACGGTTGCGCGCGATCACCTGATCGCTGGTAATCCCATATTCTTTCCACGAATGGCCCTCTGTATAGTAATTTAGGAGCATCGGCGCGAGCCGGTCAATCGCTGCGGCAAATTGAGATTCCGGCGTCGCTCTCGCCTCGAACTCCTGCCACAGTTCCATCAATTCGCATCCCTGCTCTTCCGGCAAAATACCGAAAATGCGCTCAGCCGCGGCCAGTTCCCTGTCATATTTATCTTCATGACCAGCGTCGTCGTAAGCAAACGTATCTCCGGCATCGATCTCTACCAGGTCATGAACCAACACCATCTTGATCACCCGCAGCGGATCAATGCTCTTTGCATTCGCGTGCTCCAGCAGTACGACAGCCATCATCGCCAAATGCCAGGAATGCTCCGCATCATTCTCCTGCCGCGATCTATCGGTTATAATCGATTTCCGATAAATGCTTTTCATCTTGTCAATTTCCATAATAAAAGCAATCTGCTGCTGCAACCGTTCCAAATTCATTTGCAAAACCTCGCTCGCTTGTTATTTGTTCAATTGTTGACCGTCTGCAACATTCTGGTTTGTCTTATTTTACCACACTTCCGGCAAATAGTTACCCCGGAGGTTAAGAGGAAACTGCTTCGCCGTCCTTTGTCAGTATTATGTATAAAAACAAAAGCCATAGGTCACAGCGTGGAAATAACGCTGCGTCCATGGCTTTTTTTACGAATCATATGTTATCATGCATCATGACGCGGCAGATCAGGCCGTATGCCATCGAATTCTGAGCTCGCGCGGGAAATAAACATCAGTCCTTTTTGTTGTATTCGAATGAAATCTTAAGGGGAGCCGACATTCCCTCCGTAGAGAGATAGGCGTCGCAGGTTCCCTTCAGATTGCCGGTAAGCTTGATCGTAAATTGGAAACTCCCCGTTTCCGTGCTTGTCGTCCGGCCTTCATAGCGAACTTTCCCTTTCGAATCGAGCACTTTCAAATTCACTTCGGACTGGCTGCCGTTCATTACCAGACCGTCGATCGTCAATTTCTTCGCAGCGGCATCCACCGCGGCTCTTGCGCCGTCGATTGTTACCTCGCCGCCCCCCTCAAGGCCGTCAATGCCGAGAACTTCGATTTCATCAAGGAAGACCCAGGTGTTGACCGGGAATTCGACCTTGACATAGCGGGCGTACACTTTATCGGCTCCCGCTTTCCCCGGCACGCCGTCTGTTACCCCGCTCCATCTCACGAACTGGGCCGAGACAGCATCTTGTGCCGGTGGCGGAGAAACGGTTGCCAGCGTGCTCCAGGTTTGGCCGTTAGTTGAAACGGAAAAAGTAACGTTCTGAGGGAAATAGATGCCGGGTCCTTTATCTTGAAGAAAATGGGCTCTAATCAGCCCGATCGATTTGTTGCTGCCCAAATCAAATGTAATTGTGCGGCTTCGTTCCTCAGGGTAATCGCTTCCCGCATGGCCCTGCCACTGCTCGTTGCGGTAATCCGTCCCGCCGAATAGGCCGTTCGTAAGTTCGTTCCCGGAATCGGGATAGTTGCTGTTAGGCGGCCGTGAAATCGTATAGCTTTTGCCAAGAACCAGATTGCTAAGCCCCCAGCCGTCAGACCAGGTTTGAATGAGAACTTGGGCGTAGGTATCAAGCATCGTTGCTGCCGAGGCCGAAATCAGCCCTTGCGCTTGCACGGCCGGGTCGTGAATGTGCGCGAGAAAATCCTGCATATACGTTACGGCGTCCTTCGGCTTGTTTTGGTCCAGAAGAAGCTTGATGGTCTGCAAACGATACGACAACTCATTGCCAAAAACCGAATTGATTTCGTTCGATGCGACATAGCCCTGTACAAGCTCCGCCATCTTCTCCGGAGACGGACTGCTGTCAATGGCGTACGTTCCATTCAAATACTGGTACAGCCAGTCATACATTAAACGCAAACCCGGATCCTTGCTTACCCCTAAGTTGTATACTGCATTATTGCCTTGATAGTAAGCTCTGAAACCGTTTTGCATCAGCCCGGATCTGACACCGCTGTCCAAGTATTCGATAAAACGCTGGCGGAGTACGGGGTCTGTCAGCATCCCGTCATCAAATTCAACCTCGTTTCCCATCCCGAACCGCTTGGCATTATTCGCAGCATCTTCCAGACGGTCGGCATCCATTCCGCCAAAGAAGTAATTCGGCTGGTAAGCCGCGGCGTCCACGCCGACGTCTTTCCACATAAACATTTTGTAAGCCATAGAGTGCGGAATCCAGAAAACCTTCATGTTCATGGCGTGCACTTTTTCAGCCATCGCGCGAATCATGTCCGCTCCCGATTCGGATATCTCGATTTGTTCCGGCATCCAGTACATGCCGACAAGATCAAGATTGGAGTAGCTCGCGGCCTGCCATCTTTGCTGGACCTGATCCAGCCACCACTGCACCGCTTTTTCCCTGTTTTCAAACGCTTTTTCTTTGCCTGCGACGGACTCGTTAAAGTTTAAGGAACCACTGCCGTCAATATCGCCAAAATCGGTTAAGGATTCCCCAGGATTCGGAATCATTAACACAACCTTGACTTGGTGATCGGGCTGGTTCAGCTTGGCTCCGACTTCCTTGGCAGCCTCGTTCAACTGCTGCATATCCCCCGATGCCGCAAAGGTTTTATTCAAATACCAGTTCCAATCGTCCAGATTCGTTTGCCCAGTGCCGAAATCGCGGCCGGCAGGCGATGCAATCCCGAGATAGAGTACGCCGTCAAAAAGCCAATCGACCGGCTCGCCGTCTTTATTTACATAGCTAATGTTAGGGATAATCCGTTCCTTGTTCCAATCGCCCAAACCATTCGCGTATTGCCCGTTATACAGCAGATTTAGATTTCGGATACCAGCTGTAGCCTCCCCCGGCTCCAAAAAATGAGGCTGCTCGGCAGGAACCTTTACCGCACCTTCAACCTTGCCGTCCATACCCATGATTTCGATTTCGTCAATATATTCCGATAGCGAATGATGCATCGAAAATGCTACTTTAACGTAACGGGCATAAGCAAGCTTGCCATCCGTATTCCCGCTTTTGATTCCGTCCCGGCTGCCATCCCATTCAAAGGTCTCCTGTCTGGGCGGTCCTCCTCCCCAAAGCAGCTGCGTAGCGTTATGGGAAAGCAGCCCCCAATTTTCCTTATCGTCGGAGACATACATCGAAACCGACAGCGGCACGAGAATCGAGTTTGTCGGAAAATCTTGAAAAAAATGAGCGGTTATTTTCCCAACCGACTTTTCCTCCCCCAGATCAAATACGACTTCACGCGTTTGTCCGCGCAGATGTCCTACCCATGCCGGGTCATTCATATCCAATTCGCCGTATTTTCCGTCCGTAAGCTTGTATCCGTCATCGGGATGCGAAGCATCCGGCGCTTCAGACCATTCATACGGGAGACCTGCCGCGAGATTGCGGAAATTCGTCTGCTCCGCTGCCGATGGTGCCGCCGCCTGATTTGCGGCCGCAGCCGCAACAGGCGATGTCGCCTGCACCGCAGAAATCGGGGTTATCAGCAAAGCTGCTGCCATCAGGATCGATCCCCATTTTTTGTTCGTAATCATCTGATCAGCTCCTTTTTCTCTCGAGTATAAAAATACAAAAAACCTGTGCCCGCTGTTATTCGATTCCCAACCTGTACATCACCTCCTTAACGGCATTAAATCAGCCGACGATGCCGGAGCGTTCGATCCCTTCGACAAAATATTTTTGCAGGCATAAGTAGAAGATGACGAGAGGGATGATGACCAGCACAATGCCCGCATTAAGCCGAATGGAGGTCAGCATATATTCAGGCGTTTCGGCAGCCAGCAAACCGGGGAGCGAAGCAAGCTGCATCGACAGCACCTTCGTATCGGTCAAGTACATCGAAACGTAGAAGGCGTCGTTGTACTGCCAGACAAATGAGAACAGCACGACAGTAATGATCGCCGGCAGCGCATTCGGCAGCATCACCCGGTAAAAGGTTTTGAAGACGCCGGCGCCGTCCACGAGAGCGGCTTCCTCCAGCTCGCCGGGAAGCGAGCGGAAAAACTGTCTGAAAATATAAATGTATAGCCCGTTTTTAAGCCCCGTCGCCGTGATCGACGACAGGACAAACGGCCAGCGTGTATCAAGCAGATTGACGCCCTGCCGTCCGGTAAACAGCTCCACCAGCCCCAGCGGGTCAAAATACCGGAAATGCATGTACGTCGGAATCATAATCGTCTGGGGCGGGACGATGATCGTGAAGATGACCAATGCAAACAGTATACTCTGCCCCGGATACTTCAAACGGGCGAAGCCGTAGCCGGCCAGGGCGCAGGAAGCCGTCTGCAGGACAGCAGCCATCGCCGAGATGCCGACCGTGTTCAGCAGTGCGTCCAGATAGTGCATTTTGTCCAGCACGAACAGCAAGTTGTCGAAGGTGGCATGCTTCGGAAACCAAATGATCGTTTGATCGTAAATATCTTCTTTTCCCCGCAGGGCAAGTGAAACTTTCAGCAAAATCGGGTACAGAATGACATACCCGATCCCGATTACGAGGACTGTGCGGAACAACGCCCATGACCAAGCCTTGATTTTACTGGCGGCTGTTATAAGCATGATGCCCCTCCTCCCAATGTAGTGTAGCTGTGCAAGCTCCCTGCAAGCGAGTCCGCCCGGCAAATTCTGACGGCAGCCCGGACCCGGCGGCCAGCGCGTTCCATACGCTATGATGCGCTATGAATCGTAATAAAACGCCCGGCGCGAAATGACCGCCGCAAACAAACCGAGCAGCACCAGGATAACGCCGAAATAGATCCAGGACATCGCGGCGCTCAAGCCGAAATCGAACAGCTTGAACGACGTTTCTTTCAGCAGGCCGGCCATCTGGCTGTTCAGGAACGAATCGATGATCGTATAGATCACATTGGTCAAAATGAGCGGCGTCATCATCGGAAACGTAATTTTCCAGAAATTTTCGTAGCCTGTAGCTCCCTCGATTCGCGACGCCTCATACAGGGATGGAGGGATCGACTGCAGCCCGGCCAAAAAAATGATAATTTGCACGCCGGATGAACTGATGATGTCATAGATCCGCTCGACCGCATCCGCCAAATAATTGACGAGTCCCCGGTTCATTCCCATATCATAGAGAAAGCCTTTCAGCTCGAAGCTGCCAAGCCCGCTGAAACCGCCGCCCTCCGCAAGCGTTTGCCCGATCGCCTGTGACATGTAGTCGGCCCAGCCCAGGCTGGAGATGACTCCGGCCGACACGATGACCGGCAGGAAGAAAATCATGCGGGCGATGGAGCGGCCCCGGAATCTCTGGTTCAGCACAGTAGCGATAAACAGACTGAAAAAGATGATAAGCGGCACGTTCACGGCCATACCGATGACCGACTCGGTCAGCACGCGGTTGAACGCCGCATGGACGTAGAAGGCGTGCTTGTAATTTTCCCATCCCAAATATTCAAGCTCCAGACCGCTTTCCCCCAGCTTGAGCTCATGCAGGCTGAATTGAAAGGATTGCATCAGCGGAACAGCAAAGAGAAAAATGAATCCGATCAGCCACGGCAGGGTGAACAGCACGCCCATAAGCGCCCTCTTGCGCGGCAGGGTGAAACGGAGCAGACGCATGTCACTTCCCTCCTATCCGGTAACTTAGCGCACCGACGGTATAGCCGTCCGCGGAAATCGGTTTGTCGTTGTAATTGACCGTAAATGCCGTTCCATCCTCATATGTCGTCCGGTAAACTCCCTCGGCAAGCTGCTCATGCCGGGAGATGCACAGGTGCCGGACCGGCTTCATCGCCTCGTTCACTTCCTTGTAGGCCGCAGCCGCTTCCTTCAGCCAGTCGGCATAGCCGGCCGCGTACAGCTCGCGTGCTGTGGCAGACTTCAGCTCGGACGGCGCGCTGTATGTCCAGCGATAGTAAACGCTTGAGCCTGTCTCGATCGCCTTCAAAATATTTTTGCGGACAGACTGGTCGTCCGCCTGATTGAACGGCTGTCCGGCCAAATCCGCGTAGCCGTGAAGAACCATCTGATAAAAAGGGACTTGTTCATCCTCCAAATTAAAGCCGCTCGAAGCGGCAGGCGCATTCACGATCGTCTGCGCATACGGCAGCATATAGGCGTTTCCTCCGCTTGCCATCAGATCCGGAAATTCCGCAGACAGCTCCAAAAGCTGGGATTCGATGACCGCAGCGCTCTGCTGGCGGTCAACCGGCTTTTTCTGGTCGAAGTCGGAATAGAGCGCGTCGCCCAAATCCCGCAGTGAAAGCCCGCTGATGCCAAGCGTCTGCACTTCCTTGGCGAAGCTGCGGATAACGGCAGGCAGCCGAACGGGAGATAAAGGATAGTGGGAAAATGCTTCCCCGTCAAGAATAAAGCTCGGCATGTCAACAAGGTACACGCCCGCAGTCTTTTGCGACATATATTTGATCGCATCCCGGCCGGTCTTGAATCCGGGACCGCTCGCATAGACGTTCAGAAAGGCTGCGTCCGGATAGAACCCGAAGCCCTGGCCGCGCAGCGTCTGCGCGAACTCGGCAAACTTTGCGCGCCCGCCGATCCCTTCATCGACCGCGACCCGCGACGGATAACGATGATCAGCCCCGCCGTTAAACCAGCCCGTATAGCGGAGCTTGACGGCCGTAACCTGTTCCTCGCGCAAGGCGGCAAGCACCTCCAGCGCCTGATCAAGCGTTGTCAGCGGCACAACTGCGTCATACGGCACGCCCAGCATCGACTTTCGCGTCTCCAGGCTCCCGATAAGCTCCAGCATGAACGGGGTGTCTGCCGCCGGCTCCAGCCTCCGCAGCCCGCGGCGTTCGGCCAGATAATCGCGGTACAATGCCGCCATACCGGAGTAGTCGGCCTCGCCGCCTTCCAGAAAACCGTACCGGACGACGATGTCCCCGGCATACGGCGTTGTCTGGTGAACCGGATTCGTGCTGGTCGCCGTATTTCCGGCGATGATGATCTTATCCTTGCTCGCCAGCGTGAATGACGGGGCGATATAGTTATAGCCGTTCAGCCTGCCGGCGACGTCAGCCTTGATGGCAGCAACCGCATCGCCCTGTTCGATAATGCCGAGCCAGGCCGCATCTCCCGCCTTCAGCCCGAATACGGGCAGACGAACCGTCTCATGCTCCGCCAGCTTTTCCTCCTTGGTGATCGCTCCGTCCTCGCCATACACCGGAGCAAGAAAAGGCTGCTCGGCGGTTCGCCCGTTGTTCAGCCGTATGAGCGCTCCCGACCCGTCAGGGACGAACATATAGCCGGACTGCTGCGAATCGGCCGCCCCGAAAAACTCCAGCAGCGTTAAAGTATGCAGCGGCATCTTCCCCGTCTGCTTAATCGCTCCGGCATCGATGCGGACGGCCAACTGCTCCCCGTCCAGCTTGTATTCGACCGGAATGGAGAACTGGGGCCGTCCGGAGCCGGCTTCCGGCTCCAGGCCGTTTTCCTCGTTGTCGTAAGCAAGCTCCTCCTCCCCGTAGCCTATCTGCTCCAAAATGCCGTTCACAGCATCCACCGCCAGACTTGGCAAATCCCGCCGCGTATACACATCGCGGTCAGCCTCGTATTTGAACCGCTTTTTTATCTCGGCAACCGCCTGCTCATCCGTCAACCGGCCGATAATCCGCTCCTCAAAGCGGCTCCTGCTCAGCACTCGCGGTATAGACTCAATCCCGCGGACAACCTTACCGACCGTATAGGTCACCTTTACCCCGTTCTCGATCGGCTCTGCTTCAAACTGCCCGAGCGCAACGCTGTCCGCATAGCTGTCATATTCCTGCTCCTGGCCCGTATCCAGCAGATAGGACAGTGAAAACAGGGATGACAGCCGCTCTTTGTGACCTGCCGACGCGATCGGGTCCGCTTCGCGGCCCGCAGGGTTGGAGTACCACAGACGGCCGCTTTCCTTGTGCCTGACGGCAAACGCCGTCGTCTTCCGGTCCATGAACAGCGTCAGCCTGCCGTTCTCGGCCGCCTTCTCCATCCCGTCCGGCACGGCGCCCCGATCGGGAATCCAGGAAAGCGCGGACGACGAAGCGGCTGCCGCCAGCCGGCTTGCCCCGATACGGGCTTCCGCTTCTGCAATTACAGCCGCCGGGTCTTCCGGCGCAGACAGCGAAGACAGGAGAACGGCGGCCAGAAGCACAAGCGCCGAAGCTCCGGCCGCGACGACAGCCAGCAGCATCCAATGCCTCGTCATTCGCATCAAGCGCATCTCCCCCTCACATCCGTAATGATAGTTCCTGATAGGCGGTCGAAATAAAGACGACCAGCTGCTGAATCAGGCTTAACACCAGCAGGGCCAAAAAAACGATAATGGCGATAACGACGACGGTCAAAATCATCGTCACAACCGTTTTTAGCGGCGTGTACTGATGCACCGTCAGTGTGGCCGCGAATAGCAGGCCGGCAAACCACAGCAAGCCGATTGTGCCCAGCAGCGAATAGAAGCTCAGCTCCTGTGATGTAATGATCCAGCCGAGCACCAGCTGCAGCGCGCTGGCCAGCAGCAGCGGCAGCATGGCATAGCCGCTTGCGACAACGATTTCCCTGAACGTTCCTTCCCCGTCCATAAGCGTCGTCAGCGACCAGTTGGCCACGCACCAGATGAAAAAGGGAATGACAATAAAGGAGAATTCCTTCACGCTGCTGATCTGGCCCCATTGCCCGCCCGAGACGAGATAGCCGGAGTAGAAGGCGCGCAGGACAAACACGAAGCCGGCAAGCGCGACGATGGTCAGCGCCACCCAAAGCCTTCCCTTCCCTTCATATTTCAACTCCCAGAACAATTTGAACGGCCTGACGGCCGCAAGCAGCGCCGTGCGCACCGGGCCGTAATTGTCGTCGTCCGCAGCCCGCTTTGGCGCAAGCCGTCTGCCGAGCATGAGAGCGGCAAGGACTGCGGCGAGACCGGCGAACAGCCAGGTAAAGTTATTCCACAGGAACGCTTTGCGATGGCCGGCGAACGCCTTGGAATAGTACGGGCGCGAATCGCCAAGCTTAAAGCTCGCCATCGCGGCTTCGTAATTCCCTTCCTCCAGTTGGGCCTTGCCGATGCCGATATAGGCCAGCTCAAGATTGCCGTTCAGCTTGATCACTTCACCCCACAGCCTTGCCGCCTCCTCTTCCTTGCCGTTGTAGTAAGCCGAGGCCGCATCAAGCACAAGCGAGCCGTAGCGCGTCGGCTTGAACAGCGTCAGCCTGCTCAGCGCGCGGTCGAGTACGAGAATATCCCTCCCGAACCAGGCGGCATCCGCCGGCGCGCGGAAATTGCCGGCCTTGTCGCCAAGCTGGCCGAATTGGAACAGCAAATTCCCGTCGTAATCGTAGGCGAACGTGCGGCCCCGCTTGGAATCCAGCGCGAGGTAAATCTGGTCGGCGTTGACATCGATGGAGGTCAGCGTAGAACTTCCTCTCAGGCTGCCAAAACTCGGAAAGCGCAAATCTCCCATAATCGGAATCATGCCGTCATGGCGCAGTACGTTGATCCCTGAAGGATTGAGCCGCTTCACCATATCATCGGAAACCCTGTTATCCGTCGCCGTTGCATAGACGAATTGCTCGGCGTCGACGGCCAAATTATTGAATTCGGTCGGCACGTACAGCGCCATCTGCCGGCGCTGCGCATCGGTGGCAATCTGCTTCCAGAACAAGTCCGCCGCACTGAAGCGGACCGGATTTTTGCCGAAAAATCCGCTAAACGCCCCGTTGGCATCAAATTCTACGATGCCGTCGAACACGCCCTGGCTGACGGCGAACAGCCGCCCTGCGGAATCGAGTGCCAGCTTCGTCGGCAAAAACTTGAAATCCGGACGAATCGCCTCGGACTCGGGCCTTCCTACGATACGCACGAGCTTCCCTTGCCCGTCCAGCTCGACGATCCGGCCGTTCTGCGTATCGGCCACATAAACATGCCGCTTTTTGTCGACGAAGACGCCTTGCGGCTTATTGAACGCATCGTCCCTGCCTTCGTGCTTGAAGGTATCGATTACCCGGACAAGCCGCCAATTTTCGTCCAACACGACGATGCGGTTGTTGCCCGTATCCGCGATATAGACGCGCTTGTCCGGGCCGACGAACAGATCCTCCGGATTGTTGAAGGCGCCGGCAGCTGTTGCCGCGCCATAGATGACCTTATCCGGCATATACGGCAGCGGAGCCGGCACGGCTTCTCCGTAGGAGGAGTAATGGTAGCCGTAATAGGGAGCCGCTGCGGCGAGCGGAGGTACGGCCAGCGCAAGGACAAGCATAACGAGAAGCGGCAGCCAGATCCGTTTCATTCCGTTGTCCTCCTCTCAATCTTTCATGCCGGATGTCGACATCGTTTGGATAACGTTGCTTTGCGAAATGATGAAAATCGCGATAGGTACCGAAATCATCAGCAGCGTTGCCGCCATCGAAGGTCCCGTGCGCACGATGCCGCCCGCCAATATTTGCCCGAGCGCATGGTCGAGCGTCTTGAGCTGTTCGCTGTAAATGTAGATTTTGCCGGTGCCTCCCGCGCCCCACAGCCCCTGGAAGGAGAAAATAACGAGCGTCATCCAGGCCGGTTTGACAATCGGCATCACAATGCGCCAAAAGATCCGGTACTCGCTGCAGCCGTCGATGCGGGCCGCCTCCAGCAGCGCGTCCGGCACCATTTGCTCCATAAACTGCTTCATCAGGAACAGGCCGAGCGAAGAGCCGAGCGCCGGGACGATGACCGCCCAGTAGCTGTCGAGCAGACCGAGCCATGACATCGTCATATAGTTGGGAATGGCCGTCACATGCCCGGAAAACATAAGGGAAAGGACGACGATGGTAAAAAGCGCGCCCCGTCCCCGAAACCGCCGTTTGGCCAGCGGATAAGCCGCCAGCGACGCCAGTATGACATGGCCGGCGGTACCTGCGACCGCGATAAAGACCGTGTTGAAAATATAGCGCGTATACGGCACCCAGAATGAGGACAGCAAATAATATAAGTCCGTAAAGTTTCGCAGCGTCGGATACCGGACGAAAAACTTCGGCGGAAACAGGAAGATTTCGTCAAGCGGCTTAAACGCGTTGCTGACGACAAACAGCAGCGGCAGCACCATAAAGGCGCCGACGCCCGCAAGCGCCAGAAACAGCAGAAGATCGACGGCAAGTGAACGATTCCATCTTCGGTTACGGCGAATCCGTATCGTCGCCAACTTTATTCACCGACTTTCTTGAGCAGCTTTTGAACAAACAGATTGGAGCCCAGCATCATGACGAACAGCACGGTTGCGATCGCCGACGCGTATCCCATCTCATACCGGATGCCGCCGTAATCGTCCAGATGGGTGACAATCGTATGGCCGGCGTACTGCACGCTCGGAAATCCGGCGATTTCGGTCGAAACCTCGGCGATAGCGAACGAGGCGGTAATTTGGATAACCGCGCCGAACATAAGCTGCGGGCGCATCGACGGAAGCGTGATATACCACAGCTCCTGCCAGCGGTTGCGGACGCCGTCGATGGCGCCGGCTTCGAACAGCGTTTTGTCCATCCCCTGCAGTCCTGCGATGAACGCCAGAAAGCTCGTGCCCAAACTGAGCCAAAGCTGGACGATGATCAGAATCGGCAGGATGTAGTTAATGTCGGACAGCCACAAAATAGGCTCCATAATGATCCGGTTGCTCAGCAGGAAGGCGTTGACGAAACCGTAGGAATCATTGGCAAACAGCAGCTTCCAGACGATAAAGGCATTGCCCGACAAGGACGGGGCGTAGAATACGAGCGTGACGAAGGCGCGGATCTTCGGCGATACTTCGTTGATCAGCCAGGCCAGGACAAAACAGGCCAGATAGCTGATCGGACCGGTAATCGTCGCGAGCAAAATCGTATTCTTTACTGCGATGAGAAACACTTCATCGTTAATAAATAAGCGCGCATAGTTATTCAGCCCGACCCAGTTCGGAAACGCCAGCATGTTGAAATCCGTCAGGCTGAGCAGCATAGACATGACAACCGGCAGAACAGTAAAAGTAAAGAAGATGGCAAAGAACGGCGCCAGCATCATATAATCCTGCCTGCTTGCCTTCAGCTCAAGCAGCAGTCCGCGCAATCGGGTCGGACGTCCCGTCCGCAGCGGAGCCGCACTTGAATTCGTCTGTTTGGACAGTACGCTTATGGCGCATCCTCCTCTCTAACTGTCGGCAGATGGAACTCGCGGCGCTTGACCGTAATTTCCTGGTTGATTGTCCGCACGTAATCCTTCAGCGTCTCGCGCGGGTTGGCCCCCTTGTTCAGCACCTCGAAAAACGCATTGTTCAAATGGCGCTGCGTAAAGTAGCCGCCAGGCACATCCGGAACGCCACGCACCCATTCCAGTTGCTCCTTGAGCCGCTCAAAATCTTCGGCCGGCCAAGGCAGCTCCCGCAGCGCCTCCAGATTGGCCGTCGGGTACCGGGCCGCCGCGCCCATAAGCGCCTCCAGCTCGCGGCCGTACGCCAGCTGGGCCTCCTTGCCCGTCCACCAATCGATAAACGTCCAGGCATTATCCTTGTTCCCCGCACGCTTGAACATGACGGAGCCGAGCGTGACGGACGCGGTTTCGCGGTGGACGGCTCCGCCGCTTCCCGCTGTTCCCGGCACAGGGGCGAAAGCCCACAGTCCGCGGATTTCCGGAGCGAAGACGACCAGGGAGTTATAGGTCGTATAATCCGCGATGCCTACCGGCATTTCGCCGATGCGGAACCGGTTGATGAAATCAAATTGCTGCGGCGCCTTGTAATTGACATACAGATCCGTCCACCGCTTGAAAGCCGACAAGGCTTCCTCCGAGTCCAGCCCCGACGCCTTGCCCCCGTCCTTGTAATAGGCGCCGCCGCTCTGGTACAGCAGAATGTCCATCGTCAATTCCGGCGTCAATCCGACGGACAGCTGCCGCTTGTTCAACACCGGAATAAGCGCATACAGCTCCTCCCATGTCTGCGGCACCTTCGCACCGATCTCATCCAGTACATCTTTGCGGTAAAAGAGCATCGGGAACGTCTGCTGCTCCGGAATCGCGTAAACCCCGCCCTCGTACTCGAAAGGAACGAACGCGCTCGCCGCAAACCGCGCCTTCACATCCTGGAATGAGTCGAAAACCGACAGATCCTGCAAAGCGCCGCGCAAGGCAAAATTGATGACGTTGTTGGACGCAAGCGCCACATCCGGCCCGGATCCGGCCAGCGTTGCCGGAAGCAGCACCGACGGGTCGACAAGCCGCAAATTGACTGGAATGCCGGTCCAGGGCGTGAAGGAGGTGTCGATCATCGATTTGATCAGTTGGGCCTGATCCCGCCCGCCTGTAATCCAGACATCCACCGCCTCCGTCTCCTCGCCGGTCACGCCAACCGCATCGTAATCGGTAAAGAACGACAGCAGAAACTGCCGGACGCCGTGTTCCGCATGGGCCAGCCATGATGCGTCAGCTTGCGGCAGCCGGGCCTCCCCGGAAGCGATGATCAAATAATCGATTTCCAGCGGCAGCTCTTTCGCTGTCAGCATCCATGTCCCCAAGGCGACAATATTGGATTTGAACGCGTCCAGGCGCTTCGCGATCGATTCCGGATCTTCCGCCAGATCCTGGAGCTGGAACGCGACTGTATTCAGCACCGCCATCCGTTCGCCCTTGCCGCCGTACATCTGCTCCATGCTTCCAATTACGCCGCGCAGCACGCGGCCCTGTTCCTCGAATGTCTCGCGCAGCTCGGGAATCCGCTTCTGCAGCTCGTAGTCGCGGAACGGGTCCGGGGACGCGCCTGTAATCATAATGATTTTGCGGTACAGCCGGTTCAGCTCCAGCACGGCTTGCTCGACGCTGTGAAGATGCGGCGCCATTTCGCCCAGTGTCACCTCAAGCGACAGCCGGTGCTTCCCTTTCGTTAAATAAAACAAATAAGGCTCACCGTTTTCGCCCCGCTCATTGCCCAGCTCCATCATTTGCCAGCCGCCGCCCGGCTTAAAGCCGATCCGGTTCGCCTCTGCGAAGGGTACCTGGCCGTCGATCCTTAGCCGGCGCGGCACTTCCAGCGACTGCACAAAATGCTGCCTGTACTTCACGGCGATCTTGTACAATCCGTCTTGCGGCGCGTCGAATGTCCACGTGATAGACTGACCGGGAATGCGCCAATTGTTGCCGCCGATCGTGTTCAGCCGGATTTTCGTCGGATGGAACGGCTCGGTGGCGGGACTGGACCGGTCTGCAAGCGGATACAATGTCGGGCTTGATTTAAACGCGGCGTCTTCGCCCTGCACGGTAATCATGACGCCGGCGGGACTGCCGTATCCAAGCCGCTCGTAGTCTGCCCGCAGGTCTTCGTAAGCAGGCGTATCCCGGGCCGGGCGCAGCGCCAAATAATCGATCAGCATCGGCTCCCGTACGGAACGGAGCGTAATCCGGTGCTTTCCCTTGGTGAAATAAAACCGGTACGGTTCCTCGTAATAGCCGTCCGCATCGGAGAGCGCCAGCTCTTCCCATGCCGGAATTTCCACTTGGGACGGCCGCAGGTCGTTTCCGTTCGCATCCTGGCGAATGCGCTCCTCCTTATTGCCCCAAGCCCTTGGAAACACCAGCCGCTCCGCCTCGTTAAACGGCAGCCGGCCGTCGATAAGCAGCGCCCGCTCGATCGCTTCGCTCCGGCCCTCAAGCGAATAATAGCGTACAAATAGCTGATAAAGGCCTTCCTCCTGAACGTCGACATCCCAGCTGATTTCACCGCTCTCGCCGGACAAAACGGCGCTTCCTTCGGCTCCCTCGCGCTCCATGGCGGCAACAACACCGGACCCGGCGATCGGCTGCCTCTCAGCATCGATACGTATTTCGGCTGAGGGAATACGCCCGTCCGCATGCTCCCGAAGATAGCGGGCGTACGCGCCCTTCTCCCCTTCGCCGGTCTTCACAGGGAAGGCAGGCTTCGAGGCCGCATCCGTCACTGCACCCGCCGCCGCGTCCGTCGCCGCCAGCGGTTCGAAACTCCCGCCGGGTAACAGCAGCAGCACGGTCAAGCCAAGCACTCCGCACAGCGCGGCCAACAAGCTTCGTTTCCAGACGACTTGAACTCTCATTCCCTGTTCCCCACTTTGCCCCGCGAACGCGCGCGGCATCCGGATGCGTACTTTCGGGTGTCCGGACGCCGCGGATGTTCGCCGTTATTTCTGCGCTGCATCGAGCAGCCCTTCCAGTACCGGGCGGACTTTCTTCATAGCCGTTTCCGGTGTTTCCTTGCCTGCGCCGATATTTTTCCACGAATTGCCGATTTCCTGGCCGAAGTCAGGGATTCCCTCCCAATCCTTCGGCGTCATTATTTTGCCCATCTCGATATAGTTGTCAAGGCTCTTCCGGTCGGCAAACAGCGATTCTGTCCAATCGTCCAGCTCGCCCTCTTGCGGCATGTAGCCGATCAGATACTCGGCATAGATGCGAACCGCATCCGGATTCGCCCCCTTCGGCACGAACCAGAGCGTCGGCTGCATCGCGTTGTGGTAAGCGGTCGCTTTCGGCCCTTTCGGGATGAACACAAAGCCGTACTCGCTGCCCAGGTTCGTCTGGATGCCTCCCCCTTCCCATCCTTCTCCGTACCGCATCGCGACGATGCCTTCGTTGAAGGCGTTAATGTAATCGTCCCAATTGTCAGTCTGCGGTTTGACGACTTTGTGCACATTGCTTAAATCGCTGTAAAACCGAAGCGCTTCCATCGCATTTTCGTCATCGCCGGCGAATGCCAGCTTGCCGTCGACCACCTTCGTCACGTCGCCGTCATTCGACGCGATAAATGCCGGTACGAAGTTTGTCGGGGTAAGGGCAAGCCCGTACTGGTCAGTTTTCCCGTCTCCGTTCGTATCCTTGGTCGTCTTCTTCGCAATATCCAGAAACGTATCCCAGTTCCATTCCCCTTTGTCCTGCAATTCCTGCGGGTCCGGCAAGCCCTCCTTTTTAAGAATCGCCTTGTTGTAATAAATGCCTCCCCCGCCGCCTACTGCTGTCGAAAAGCCGTATACTTTACCGGCAAAGCCTCCGGTCTTTCGCAAATCGGCAGGCCACTGCTTGCTGTCAATATCGAGTATGCCGTCAATCGGCTGCAGGAAATCCTTCTGTAGCATCGACGGGAATGCCCGGGAACGCTCCAGCAAGAAAACGTCCGCGATCGGCTCGCCGGCTACGACGGACGCTGTAATTTTATCCTGAATATCGCCCCAGGGAATCTGGTCGAATTGAAACTTTGTATTGTACTTCTTTTCCAATTCTTGCTCGAGAGCGATTCGCTCCTCGCCCGCCTCGGTACCCTTTTCGCCTCCGGCGTATCCCCATGACAGGACGCGTACAGGCTTCCCCTGCATATCGATCGTTTGCTCCGGCTCCGGTTCTGGCTCCTGCTGTTCTTCCCCGTTCTTTGGCGGATCCTCCTGCCCCTCCTTTTGCCCGGTTTCGGCCGCCGGATCCTTCGGCTTCGGCTCGTTGGCGGGACCGCTTCCGCCCCCTGTGCACCCCGTCAAAAGAGCGATAATAACAAGCACTACAACAAAAAGCCATTGCTTCTTTCTTTTTTTACTCATTTCTGCAATGCCTCCTCTTCGCTTATCCTTCCGCACTTGCCGGGCTGCCCGGTGTCTCTCGGGGCTCGCTTGCGGAAGCGATTACATTTTCTCCTAACGATTATAGCACCGTCCCTATTTCTCTCCTTTCACTATCGTTCAAACTTGTTGGATAATCGTACAGCCAGATGAGGCTAGCAAAAGCAGGCATTCTTTTTGTATTGGGCGGGAGACATTCCGGTGTGCTTTTTGAACATGCGGCAGAAATAAGGCAGCTCGTTGAAGCCGACCTTGAAACAGACGTCCGTCACGGTCGCAGCGGGCTGCGTCAGCAGCTCCATCGCCGCACGGATACGGCGCTCCGTCATGTAGCGGCTGAACGTCGTGCCGGCAACCTGCTTGAACAAATCGCAGAATTGAGTGCGGGAAAGCATCGTCATGGCGCAAAGCTCCTCCAGTCGCAGCGGCTGGTCATAATGCGCGTCAATGTACCGGATCGCCTCCGCCATCGCCGCACGCCGGCTGTCCGCGACGGCGTCCACGCTTCTCGCTCCGCTGTTGCTGCCTGCATGCTCCCGCACAAGAATCGTCAGCAGCTTCAGCAGGTTCGCCTTCAGCAGCATTTCAAAACCCGTCGCCTTGTCGGCGTATTCGGCAAGCATCTCCGCGAGCAGCTCAGATACCGTCTGGTCTGCGGCTCCCGTCAGCGTAATCTTGGGCAAAATCCGCTCCTCCTCAGTCAGAAAAGGCGCAATAAATGTCAAATCGAACGGCATATCACCATCCGCTGGCGTCTCGAGCCGTTCATTAACAAAGGAAGGCAAAAATTCACAGCCGATCACCTCTGCCTCGCGGCCCGGAATCCAGTCCACACGATGGACTGCGTAGGGCGGCATGACGAAAATATTTCCCTTAATCATGTGATAGTTTCGCCCGTGAATGGTATGCATAAACTCGCCTTTGCTGACATACCAAACTTGAAAATAATTATGCATGTGATCCCGGATACTGCCCATTTGCTCCGTAATCCGGTACATTTTGCACTGCAGGCTGTCCGCCATTTCCGACTCGGAATGAAAATACACGATCCCTCTCCTTGTAAATTCAGCCAAATCGGCATGAATCCAATGAATCGCCATCAGTCATCGTCCTCCTCGAATCAAGAATTCGCCGTGCGCGTTTCTTGCTGCGATCACGAAAGGCACCTCCGCCAAAATACAATGCAATTCAGGGAGGTGCCGCTTTCGGTTCACATCATCGGGCGGTCATGAAGCATGGATGAGCAACCTCGATTTTCCTTCTTCCAAACGATTCTGTTATTTTATGTTCTTTTCCGTTCTATTTGCCCTTCGCCGCCAGAAACTCATCGATCTGCTTTTGCAGCTCCTGCTGAATTTTTTTGAGGGCAGGACCGGCCTCCGCTTCGAATTTCTTCAACGTATCCTCCGGATCGATAACGCCGTTGAACAGCGCTGTGTAATATTGTCCATCAACTGTATTGTACTGGCTGACCTCGTTTTGCACCGGGGTACTGTCAAATTCAAAGCCGGCCAAAATATCGGTGGTGAACATGTCGGCATCGCGAAGCACGGCATCCAATTCATCATTCTTCGGGTCGCCACCTAAAGCACTGCGCTCATCGACCGGATTCCACAGCCAGACATAGCCGAATGCATTGTAGCCGGATGTATCCAGGTTTTTCATTTTGTCCTCGCCTACCGCTTCCCAATGCTTCCCTTCGATTCCGTAAGAGAGCAGGTCGTAGTTTTCCTTCTCATTCGCCCAGTTCAGGAACATAATCGCCCGCTCCTTGTTTTTGCTTACCTTCGGAACAGCCAGGAAATTCCATTGTTTAAAATTGGTGAGATTTGCGCCTTTTTCCGGGTTAAAGAAGGTGACCGTTTCCAGCTCGCCGTCCGGTACATTGTTCTTGAATGTTTTCTTCAGGGAATCGCCGATGCCGAACGCACCGTTCGTGACGATTGCCACTTTGCCTGCCGAGATCGGCTGATGAAAATCTTTCGTCGTCAAAATGTCCTTGAAAATCAGTCCGTCTTTAAACCATTTGTGCGTGTTCGCCAGCCACGTTCCGATCGGCTCCCGATCCTCCAGCAAATTGTAAACTTTGCCGTCATTGTTCTTGTAGTAGAGCATCAGGCTGTTGCCCAGCGCGTGGGTCGGTCCAACATGAGTGTCGTAATCGTTCAGCGCATGGTGAGCGACAAAGGAATATGTGGCGGAGCCTGCGGTCATCGGGATGATGCCTTTCTCCTGCTCCTTCACCTTGTAGGCGAAAGCGATCAAATCTTCATAGGTTTTAATCGGCGGTACGCCGAGCTTCTCGCGAATGTCTTTGCGCACCATATAGGAATTGCCGGACATGTAACTGACGCCGAGCGGAATGGCCATAATTTTGCCGCCGTACTTGTTGTAGTCCCACATTTGCGGCGGCCGTTTCTCCAGCACTGTCTTGCCGTACTCGGCCAGCAGGTCGTCCAGCGGCTCATAGAAACCGCTTGCAATCATCTGGTTAATGTGCAGCCACGGCGCATCGAAGATAAGATCGATGTTCTCGCCGGAAGCAAGCGTCACCTGCGTCTTTTGCGCCAAATCGGACCAAGGCACGAACACGACGTCAAGCTTGACATTGATCGTATCCTTCATTCGTTTCTCCGCTTCGGCAATGACCAAATCCATATCCGGCGGCCGGTCGCCCGGAATCATAATTTTCAGCGTCACCTGCTCCAGCTTGGCGTCGCCGCCGGCGCCGGTACTGTCTCCGGTCTTGCCCGAAGGCTCGGACGGCTTCCCTTCCCCTTCGTTCTTGCCTGTGCAGCCTGCAAGCGCGACGAGTGCGATCAACAGCACAAGCGCAGTGGACAAAAGTCTTTTCATGGTTGATTCCCCCTGTTTTGGAAAATAAAGAAAATAGGCGGACGGGCCGGTTTATAAACGGATGCAGCCCGCAGCCCGAACGGCCAAACAAGCCGCAACGCTTTTTGCCTTTCTACCCTTTTACCGATCCAAGCGTCAAGCCTTTAATGAAAAAGCGCTGAATGAACGGATAGACGAACACGATCGGGCCGATGGTAATGCAGACGATCGCCAGCTGCATGCCGTAGGTCGGCACGACGACGTTGTACTGCGTCTGGCTGCCGCTCACATAAGCCATCACATTCAAATTGGACATCAGCTGGCGGATCATCATCTGCAGCGGCAGCATTTTGTAGTTGTCGATGAACAGCAGCGACAAGTACCAGTCGTTCCAATACTGCAGCGCATAAAACAGGCTCACCGTAGCGATGGCGGGCAGCGAGATCGGCCAGATGATGCGAAAGAAAATATAGAGATCATTGGCGCCGTCCACGGTCGCCGCTTCATTCAATTCATACGGCAGCGTCCGGTAGAAGGAGACGAGAATGAAAGCGTAGAACGGATTGAGCAGATAGGGCAAAATGAGCGCCCAAACCGAGTCTTTCAGATGCAGCCAGTTGGCGATCAGCATATAGAAGCCGACAAGTCCCGCGCCGAACAGCATCGTCAGAAAGGTCAAAAACGATAAAACGTTGCGGTATTTCACTTTCCGGTGGCTTAGCGTATACGCATAGGCGGCTGTCACAAGGACACCTAGCGCAGTGCCAGCGATCGTCACGATAATCGTAATGCCGTAGCTGCGAAACACTTGCTTGCCGGAGAGCAGAAATTCGTACGCATGGAGGCTGAATTTGCTCGGCAGCAGCTGATATCCCGCCGTTTGCAAAAGCGATTCATCGGCGAACGAGTTGATGAACACAATCCAGAACGGGATGAAGCAAAACAGCGCAAACGCGCACAGCACCGCGTACATGAAAACAAGAAAGAACCGTTCTCTCACGTCAATCACACCTTAAACTGTCCGGCGAAAAGGCTATTTGCGCCGAGCCTCCGCCCGCTTCGCCGAACCCTTTTTAGAATAGTCTTGAATCCGCGTCCACCTTGCGCGCTATCGCATTGAAGATCAGAATCGTGACAAGCCCCATGCAGGACTGGTATACGATGACGGCGGAGGACATGCTGAAGTTGCCCAGCTGCCGCAGCGCGCGGTACGCATACGAGTCGATGACATCCGTCGTTGGAAAAAGTACGCCGTTATCTCCAATGATCGCGTAAATCATGCCGAAATCGCCGTAGAAAATGCGGCCAACGCCGAGCAGCGCCAATACCATCACGATCGGCCGCATGAGCGGCAGTGTAATGTAGAGCATCTGCTGCATCCGGCTCGCGCCTTCGATTCGCGCGCTCTCGTAATATTCCGCGGAGATGCCTGTAATGACCGCCAAAAAAATAATCGAATTATATCCGGCGATCTTCCAGGCGCTGATTACGGTCAGGATGTACGGCCATACGCCGGGCGTCAAATACCAGTCCACGCCTTCAAAGCCAAGAACGGCAAGAGCGCGGTTTATCAGCCCCTCCGATGTGCTGAACAGCGTTAGCGCCATCATGCTGACGACAAGCCATGAAATAAAGTACGGTAAAAAAACAAACGATTGCGCAATCCGCTTGAACAGTCTGTTTCGGACTTCATTCAGAAAGATGGCCAGCACAACTGCGCTGCCGAGACCGGATACGAGAAACAGCGCATTGAGGAACACCGTGTTCAGTGTCACGCGCAGCCAGTCTTTCCCGTTGAAGAAAAACTCGAAGTTTTTGAATCCGACCCATTCGCTCCCCCATATTCCATCCGATAGCCGGTAATTCTGGAAGGCGAGCAGGTGCCCAAGCATCGGCATATATGCGAATACAGCCAGAAACGCGATGCCGGGCAGCGCCAGCAGGTACAAATATCTGTTCCGCGACAGCTCGCGCACGAACGCCCCGCCAAACCTTCTCCGTCGCTCCAAAAGCGTTCCTCCTTTCTTATTTGGCTTGCAGGATTCGAACGATGTCATCGTAGCATTCACAATGAGAAGCTGCCTAGTTCTCATTGGCCTTATCCGGTTCTCGATCGGCCGATTTGCTCGTATTGGCGGGTTATTATTTGCCCGGCAAGTTCGCAATTGCCTGATTCGCCTGCCAAAGCGCCGGGCTCTCGGTCATCCCCGCATCCGCTAGTTCGCCGAGTTCCCGGTCATCCGCTCGACCGCCTTGCTGTCGCGGTATTGGGTCGGCGTCATGCCGGTCGCTTTCTTAAAGGCGGTGAAAAAGTGGCTTTTCGTCTGGAAACCGGACTGCTCTGCGATATCGGTCACCTGCAAGCTCGTCTGTTCCAGCAGTTCCTTAACCTTGCTCAGCCGTTCGTTCAAAATAAAATTCGATAGCGGCATGCCATATTGCTCATGAAACAGGTGCCGAACGTATTTGCTTGTCAACGCGATATGATCCGCGATCTCTTCCACTGACAAAATCGGGTCATGAATATGGTAGCGAACATATTCTATTATTTCCTCGACCAGCTTTTCTTTGCGGTTGAAGCCTTTTCGGTCGCTGAGCAGCCGAATGATCCGGCCGCTCTCCTCCTTTAGCCATTCACGGACGTCGGCAAGCGTGGCAAACTGCCTCAAGTGATGTTCAATCCCTTCAACACTCTGGATGGACGTCATTTTGCTGAACGATTTGACGATCGCAAACAGAAGCAGCTTTAGCTGGAATTGGCACTCGGTATATTTCATCGTCTGCAAGCGTACGAACAACTCCTCCAGCATCGCCAGCGCCTTCTCCTCTTTGCCGCTGCGAATCGTCTGGATCAGACTTTCATGCACGGCCTCCTCAATCGGAGCCTGCAGATCGGCATAGCGCTCAAAGTCCTGTTCGATGTAGATTTTGTCATCGCCGCTGACAAACTTGAACAAAGTCAGTTCATTCATATCATCGTATACTTTGCGCAAATCATCATGCACGCGGCGGGCATCGCTTTCCGCGATCGTGACGTCCAATTTGACGTAGCTGGCAACTTGCCGGCGCAGCTCCTTCAGCTCTTCGGTCAATTCAGGATCAGGCGAGGAACTGGCTGCGCCAACGAGCACAACGAGATGGTCCGAACCGAAATCGACCACCTCTATCGGCCGTTCCGGCCGGCCCAGCAGCTCCTCCGCGATGTTGCCGATTGCATACTTGAGCAGCTTGCGCGAGACAAAATCGTACTGCTCGGACATTTCATAATAGGAATCAATTTTGACAACGGCCAGCCGAAGCCATTCGTAGTTAAGCAGACCGGATTCACGGACAATCGCCGCTCTGGCGCTATCGGTAAGCCTGCCCTGCAGCAGCCACTGCCGCAAATATTCGGTCTTGATCAGCGGGTAATGATCGCGAAGCATGACGACTCCCTTTTCAATGACGCCATAATCGTTCTCCCCCTTCACGCCCAGCATCCGCTGCAGCTGATCTGCCAGCCGGCGGAATGGCCCGACGAAACGGCGTGAATTCCAATAGGCGATCAGGAGCAGCGCCGCAAGCAGCAGCAGCGAGCAGGCGATAATGACGGTTTTGAACGCATCGGCCTTTTCCCGGAATTGCTTCATCTCCGTGATGGATATTATGGTCCACCCCAGCGATTCAAGGCGGGCATAATTAACGAACGCTTCCCCTTCGGCACGGTTCAGCTCGAATGATCCCCGCTTCAATCCAGTCTGGACGTTACTAACGCTCTCCTCGAGCCGCTCATCCGATTGCCCCAGGATCAGCCTGCCCTGATCATCCACAATCGAGAGCAGCGCATCCGCCCTTCCGCCGCCCGAGATCAAATGCTTTTGCAGCTCCTTCTTGTCGAACAGGACGACAAGATACCCGTCGCGGTTTTTCTGGACAGGAGTCGAAGGAAGCTGAAGCGCCAAATACGAGTTTTTTCCTATTTGGTGATCAAAGTAGCGGAGGAAGGACCCGGGATTACGCTCGATCCGCTGCAGCATCGGCTGATCGGCGAACTCCTCGAACGGGAGCAGTCCAACTTTGGAGTCGATGACCTCACGTTTGCGCATGCTGAATAAGTAAGCGGATTCAATATAAGGCTCATTAGATAAATACTTGGTTAAAACCCGCATCGTACCGGCATTTTGCAGCAGATTTTCGGCGGAAGCATATATCCAGCTTTGAACGGTATTGTCTTCATACATATTCAGGCTGTACCATTTCAGCTTGGCCAGCATAAACTCCGTCCGCTCTGCCATTTCATCGATGCGGTCCTGATTGAACGTTCCCATCTGAGAGTATGCGAATTGAGAAAATCGGTTAGCCAGAAACAACGAAAACGGAATAATCGTAATTGCGAAGAAAATGCCGCTGATCACAAATATGCGCCAGGATGTCGATCTGAACATAGCTGATAACCCCTTTCCCCCTTCATCATTAAAGGTTCTCTTTTGACCGGTATGTTCTATCTTATAGTAGCCCCTTCCTATTTGCCTAGTCCTCATTTGTCCGTCAAGTTCTGATTTACCGATTCTGCCCTGCTCTGCATGTTTTTAATCCTATTGTTCGGAAATGACATGCAGGAAGATACGAAGGGACTGACGAAAGGAACAGGCGTAGAGCATGAAAGGCAAACCAGTGTTGAGATCATGAAAGATGAGAAAATGAGGAGGATGGAAATGATGCGCAATGAAAACTCACGGCCTGATCAAGGGCAGGAAAGGGCTGTTCGCTCTGCCCTGGCTGCTCCGTCCGCATGGCTGCTTGGAACCTCGCTGCGAATTGGAGCGGAAGCTGTTCTTTCAATGGAACTAAAGGATATACAGGCCGCAGGCATCCATTATGTAGAGCTTGCATGGCGAAATGATGAATTCGACCTGACAGATCCCGCCAATGTACAGCGCTGTACCGCAATCGTAGATCAGGCGCGAGCATTAGGGCTTGAAGTGTGGTCCATTCATCTGCCCTATGGGCCGGAATGGGATGTGTCCAGCACACGGACCGAGGAACGGGAGGCTGCAGTTGCGCGTCATTCGCAGCTGCTGCGGCAAGCTGCGCAGTGGAATATTCAAACGGCTGTCCTTCATCCCAGCTGGGAGCCGATCCCTTTTGAGGAAAGAGATGAACGGCTGCGCGGCTGCAAGCAGGGATTGGCAAGGCTGACGGGGATAGCAGCTGGGCTTGGCATCCAGCTCGCTGTAGAATGCCTTCCAAGAACCTGTTTGGGGAATACAAGCAGTGAAATTGCGCAGCTGCTGGAGGCAGACAAACGGCTTGGCGTATGCTGTGATGTGAATCATTTGCTTCAGGAAGCGCCGGAGGATTTCATACGAAAGATTAGCTCCCGCATTTATACGGTTCATATGTCCGATAACGATGGCGTGGATGAACGGCATTTTTATCCTGGCGAAGGAGTGATCCGCTGGAATCATGTGATCGCCGCATTGGCGGATAGCGGCTACCAGGGGCCTTTTTTATTTGAGGTTCGTCCCGTCGATCCTTACAAGCTTAGCGATTGCTGGAAACGCCTGCTCCAATCCTATATGGATGCGCATGAACGCTACATTGCGGTAACGGACCAACAGGTAAAGCAAATTATTTTACTTGATCCGGAAGCTGAAAATTGGGCTGTCTCCACTGCTGTATGGACATGGGCGCCTGAAGAAGACAAGGGATTTGCTTCCTTGCTGTCTGCCTGGGGACTGCCGACTGATGCGAAGCTGAGGTGGAATAGCGTTTATGAGAGCTATTCGATGATTGTTTCTGATTCTGCAGGCTTGGCAGCAATCGTCGCTTATCCTCAAGGAGACAAGCAATGGGGGCTGAATGTCGGAGACAATCCTCATTCTGTCGAGCTGCTGCCTGACGGTAATCTGGCGGTCGCCGCAAGCCATAGCGGCTGGGTGCGCATCTATCTTTCATCGCTTGGAGCGGATGCGGCCGATTATGCCGAATTTTCTCTGGCAGGCGCTCATGGCGTTCAATGGGACCCGCAGCTCCAACTGCTTTGGGCAGTCGGGGATGATGATCTGGTTGCGCTGGAAATTGCAGGAACAAGTGAAGCGCCGGTTATCCGGGAGGCCAGGCGGACAGCGTTGCCGACAAGCTCAGGGCATGATTTGCAGCCGGTCTACGGTAATCCGGACCGGTTATGGGTGAGCACGGAGAGTCATGTCTATCAATATATAAAATCGCGGAACGAATTTGATGAAACCTATCCCGGCCACGAATTCATTAGCCGCGCAAATGTGAAGAGCGTGGGCAACATGCCGTCAGGCCAGGTCGTATCTACGGTTCCGGATCAGCTTGTACGGACCGAAACCGGGTGCGGATTGAATGACTGGTGTACAGACACGGTTGACTTTTCCATCTCCAACAAGAAGGCAGTGCTCCCAGGGGCGGCGATCTATAAAGCGCGTGTCTGGCGCGCCAGCTACAATTAAAATCGGCCACAGCTTTGCCTGAAGCAAGTTGGGGCCTGAAAGCCTTGTTGATCCTGCCCTGTTTCAAATATAGAAAAAGCCGCCATCCCGCTTTCGGCGGGGGTTGGCGGCTTTTTCACCCTGGATTTGGGATAGTTATACGCGGGCGCTTCCCATTCTGACAGCCCGCCGGCTGCGATTGCAGGTTAGCTACAGCATCCGCGCGATGCGCAGCAAAATCGTCGCTGCTTCGCTGGCGATATGTTTGCCGGCTTGCGCCTCTACCTGATTGATAAAGCTTTTGGCATTGCCTTGCTCCAGCTTGCTCTGCAGGCTGTTGGCGATCCCTTTATTGTCGATCCAGCCGTCGGTATAGAATTTTTGCACCAGCTGTTTTAAGCTGTCCAGACTGGCGGCAACTTGGAAACGAACGACGTTGCTTGCCGTATTACCCGCCAAATCCGCGGCCGTAACCGTAAATTCATGTGCTCCCGGCTCCAGCTGGTATAAGTCGATCGCAGCACCGGCCTGCACTGCTTTGCCATCCAGCAGCGCTACAGTCTTGGAGACATCTGCGCCTGATAAAGCGTCGCTTACTGCGAACTGCAGCGTTACTTGCTCGGCGCTCGTATACGTTCCGTCAACCGGAGAAGCGATCGTGATGACAGGAGCGGCTGCATCGATCTGGAAGCTGACCGCCTTCGCCTCTTCCACGTTTCCTTCGTTGTCTGTCGAACGGTAGCTGACGCTGTAGCTGCCATCCTTGTCAAAAACAAGCGGCTGCGAATAGACCTGCCAGTTCGTCCCGCCATCCAGGCTGTATTCGGTTTTCGCAATGCCGGATTCCTCATCCTCGGCCGTCAGGCTGACCGTTACCGCCTGTTTGTACCAGCCATTTTGCCCATCCGGCTGTTCCGGAGAAACTGCAGCAGTTGTGACCGGAGCCGTCTGGTCCGTCTGCTTATACTCAAACCTCACTTTTTCCGGCTCAATCATGCCATTCGTGGACAATTGAGCTTCATACACGCCTTCAGCGGCAGCGGCAAGCGGAATGGCAATCTGGAAGCTGCCCGCTTCGTTCACGGCCGTCTTGCCTTCATAATAAACCTGACCTTGCGGATCAAGCACTTTCACATTGACCTCGGCAAGCTTGCCGTTCATGATCAGACCGCTCACAACTGCCTGTTTAGCCGCTGCGTCAACGGTTGCGCCAACACCGTCAATCGTGGCGATTGTTTCTTTTTGCGCCAGGTTATAGACGCCGAATTCGTAGAAGGAGTAGCCGTAGAAGGTTTCCCTTTTCAGGCCTACAAATTTAATATATCTCGCTTTAACCGGAGCGAACAGTACGGTTTCCTTGCCATCCTTGGCGGTAATGATTCCGTCGTTTTCCGTAATGACACTGCGCCAATTTTGCTTATCGTCGGAGACGAGCAGCTTATAGGTTTTGGCACGGGCATATTCCCAATCGATCCTAACCGCATCCATTTCGGTCACTTCGCCAAGATCGACCTGGAACCAGACATCGTCCACCGTATTGCTTGCCCAGCGTGTAGCCGGGAAGCCGTCAACAGCATTGCCAGGGGCAAGCGTTGCCAATCCGCCCTCTACCGAGGACGCTTCGGCCGGCTTATCCTGTGCCAGACTTCCTGCCAGATGGTATACGCCCTCTTTGAGCTCCGTATAAGCACCGGCTGAGATGCCCTGCTCCTTCGTCAGCTGATCCAGCTTGGCATTAAAGCCCTTCAAGTACTTCGTAACCTTTTCCGCATCGCTGCCTTCGTAACGCTTCATCAGCTCCAGATGAGCCTTGAGTGCACGGATGCCGTCGGCATTCGTAATTTGGTTGCTTGCTTGATATTTGTCGACCAGCTTCATCATGCTGGAAGCGTCCATAGTTGCTTCAATAATGTAGGAAGTTGTCTTCGTTTTACCTGCCGCTACAGTAATGGCCAGCTCATGCTTGCCGGCTTTGCCCACCAGGTCGATTTCCGCGCCTGCCGTATACGGCTTGCCGTCGAATTTGGCCGTTACTTGCGCCAGGCCGCTTTCATCCTCATTTTTGAGCGCCCATGTGAAGGAAATCTTCTCGTTATCCGGCACGGAAACGCCGCTTTCCAGCAGCTGCCCGTTCATTTGAACCTCAACCTCAGGCGGAGCCGCGTTGTTGACTTGATAGGTGCCTTTTACAAACTGATAGAGCCAGTCATATAATACACGCGTTGCAGGAGCGCTGCTTACCGCTGTGTCATATACCGCATTGTTTCCTTGATAATACGCCTTGAAGCCGGACTGCATCAGTCCCGTCTCCACGCCGCTGTTCAAATAATCGATGAAGCGCTCGCGGAAAATGCCGTCATTCACCATACGGTCATCAAATTCAAGCTCAAGCGACATTCCGTATCGTTTGGCTATATTAGCTGCATCCTCCAGGCGGTCTACTCCCATCTCCTCGAAAAAATAATTCGGCTGGAAAGCTGCTGCGTCAAACCCTACATCCTTCCACATGTATGATTTATAAGCGAGGGAATGCGGAATCCAGAAAAATTTGAAATTGCTGTCATGTACAATTTTGCTGACCAGCTTTAACGTATCAGGACCGACAGAGCTTGTGCTAATTTGCTCCTCCAGCCAGTATAAGCCGACAAGCTCGAGATGCGCGTAATTTTTTTCCGCCCATTTCTGCTGTACCAGATTCACATACCATTGTACCGCCTTGGCCCTGTTCTCCAGCGCTTTCTCTCTGCCTACATCGGACACTCTAAAGTTTTCAACGATGCCGTCGCCATCGACATCCCCGAAGTCCTTCATATATTCCCCCGGATCGGGAATCATCAGCACTACTTTTGTTTTATGCGCTGCATCATTTAATTTGGTCCCGACTTCAGCGGTTGCCGCATCCAATTGGTCCATATCGCCATTGGCTGCAAACGTCTTGTTCAGATACCACTGCCAGTCATTCATGTTGGCGCTTCCATCGAAGCCGTGTCCTTCAGGAGTATGTAAGCCCAGGTAGAGCACGCCATCAAACATCCAGTCCACCGGCTGGCCGGACTTATCTACATAACTGATGTTCGGAATAATTCTTTCCTTGCTCCAGTCACCTTTGCCGCCTGGATAATGGCCGTTGTACAGCAGGCCCAGATTTTCAATGCCGGCAGTAGCCTCGCCTGCCTGCAGCAGCCCCGTCTGTTCCGGCGGAACGACTACCGCGCCGGCCAGCTTGCCATCCGCACCCATAATTTCGATTTCGTCGATCAGCGTCCATGCCCGCGTGTGCATGGAGAAGGTCACCTTCACATAACGGGCATAAGCCGCCTCGGCATTCAAGTTGCCGCTTCTAATCCCGTCTCTGCTGCCTTTCCAGGTATAAATCTCTTCCCTTGGCGGGCCGTCTCCCCAGAGCAGCTGGGTGGCGTTATGCGAAAGCGTCCCCCAATTTTGCTTATCATCAGAAACGTACATTGATACCGTAAGCGGGACAAGCGTTTCGTTGTTCGGCCAATCCTGCAAAAATCTAGCATTAATTTGCGAGATCGATTTCGGTTCACCCAAATCAAAAATGACTTCACGCGTCTGTTTCTGTCTGTGCCCAACCCAAGCAGGGTCTGACACATTCAATGCGCCATGCTGTCCGTCTGTCAGCTTGCTCCCGTTATCAGGACGGCTTGCCTCCGGCGCCTCTGACCACTCGTAATTCATACCCAAGGCAAGATTGCGAATTTCAGGCTGTCCCTCTTGCGCTTGAACAGCCGGCACTGCAGACAATAGCATTGCCGAGATGACGGTGATTGCAGTCCATTTCTTGTTTATTCTCATGTATGTCAGCTCCTCTGTAGTTTAGAATAACAAAGCTTATATGTGCTGCCGCACCGCTCCTTTCCCGTTAATATCGTCGCCCAGATTATAAAACGCTTTCAAAAAGAGCTTTAACATAACAATATGAAATTTGAGCCATCATGCAAAGAGATTAATCATTACTTTGATATACAATTCTTTACCCTGATCGTTTTACTGTAGAAACTATTGAATAATTGAAGCAGATGAATTCCCCCCGGCCCCCTCGCTCCCGGTAAGGACATTCCCGGCGTGAAGGTCGCGATACTGCTGTGGACTCATCCCCAGAGACTTCCGGAAAATTTTCGTAAAATATGGCGGATATTCATAACCGGCCATCCTTGCAATCTCATATATCTTGTAATCCGACTCGCGCAGCAGCTCCGCCGCCTTATTAAGCCGCGCTTCCTGAATATATACGTTCAAATTGATTCCCGTCACCCTCTTGAACAACCGGGACAAGTAGGAGGGATTCAAGCGGCTTACCTCCGCCAGACGGACGAGTGACAAGTCCTGCTCCAGATGCTCCTGCACATAAGACTGCACGAATAGAATGACGGAATTGACCCGGCTATCCTGCTCGTGCTGCCTCCATTCAAACAGCAGATCCGTAAATGTGCGGAAAGCTTCTCCTGCCCGTGCGGGAGCAAGGGCAGGATTATACACAAGCTGCAAATCCGGCTCCAGAAGCTCTGTCAGCTGTTCCTCCATTTTCCAGCCCTGCACATGTGCAAGCAGCATGAGCGAGAGCGGATAATAGATGCCCAGCGCGGCTTGCGGGAAATCGGCGGCGACAGGACGCTCCGCACTGCTCAGCATTTCCTCCAGCAGCTCCGAGAAAGCGGTCTTTTGCCCCGACTCGAGCAAGCTGGCCAACAAATCAAGCTTCTTCACCTGCAGCAGCGCCATATCGTGCGCCCGGGCCTTGGGCACCGGGGAAAGCGCAGCAGCATATCCGGCTATACTCCCCTTGCCGCCAACCGCGGGCAAGCTGGCGATTTCCTTTCTAAGCGCCGCAAATCTGTCCGCTACTTCCTCCCATTTTGCACGCCTGTCATCAAGCAGAAAGTGAGCGGACACGCCAAACGTTTCCTCGCACGTCTCCAGCGCCAGCTCCAGATTGCCCTTCAACTGGCAGGTTTCGCTGTCTTCATCCGGTTGTTCGGGCGTTGATGGCGCCGGCTGCAGCAGCCAAATCAGCGTTCTGTCTTCCCAGATGAGAAAAGCTTTGCTGTACTTGCCTCCCATGTAGCGCTCAATCGCAAGATCGAAGCGAAATGCATTCTCGTCAGCCGTTTCCCCGGAAATCTCCATACGTGCAAGCAGCAAGCGGACTCCCCGCTGAGCATCTAACGGAAAATCCAGTTGCCCGAACCGGCTGATTCGCCGCTCGGCCGTAATCCGCCCGCCGCGCAGAAGCCCAGACAGCATCTCTTTATGCAGCATAGGCAAGGCGAGCTTCATTTGATGGTCGGCCGTTGCGATCAAGTCCGCCTTCCGGTGCGCCTCGTCGATTTCTGCAATCGCAGCCCGCACCAGCTCCAGAATGGCATCGTAGCCTTCCGTTTTCAGTAAGTAGCGAACACCGTCATAGCGTATCGCTTCATATACGTAGTCAAAGGCATTGTGTCCCGTCAGCAATATCACCTTGCAGTGCGGCCAGCGCTCCTTGATGAGCGTTAGCAGCTGCAGTCCGGACATTCCCGGCATTCGGATATCCGTAATGACAATGTCCATTTTCGTCCGCTGCAGCCAATCGATCGCCTCATCGGCGGAAAACGCCTTATATACGTCAAGCTCCAGCCCCGAGTCCAGCATCTTGACATCCTCCCCCGCCTACACTTTGCTTAGAGGCGGGGGATTCCCCTTATTCCCCTCATTAGCGTGAAGCAGGTTCAGTTACCATTACCTTAGGATTTTGTTCTATGATCACAGAGGAGATGCGTACTCTCATATCTGTATCCGAGCAAACTCCGGGGTTCAGTTCCGTCCATGTTGAACGTCTTTGGTGTGACGGATAGAACTTCTCGGTTAGGTATTCAGCACAGTCAGGTGCCTTATGCAAGGTATCTAGCCCTGCACAACGGCTTTTTACGCCGTCGTTTTGTCTTATATGACAAGAGATGGTCTGCGGGATATGACGAAGGCGGCATTGACGTCCGCGTTATCGTGATAGCCGCATGAGCATTGGAATTGATCTTTCCTGCGATGGTTCTTCCGAATGATTCTGCATTGACTGCATTCCTGTGAGGTTTTATAGGGATTCACCTTTTCCACGTTTAGCTCGGCTAACGCGGCTTTATAGGTGATCTTTCGTTCCAAATCATAGAACGCCCAAGCATGAATATTGCGATCTGCACGCTTCCAATATTTTTTCATCGAACGAATGTGGCTCAGGTCTTCCAGCTTGATGATGGACGCCCCGCCCATACTCGCAAATTGCACGATGGTTTTGGCCATCACATGATTCCAATATTGCATCATGCGTCGTTCTTTATGTTCGAGTCGTTTGAGCGCTTTCATGTTTTTCGCTTGCTGGATTTCCCTTCGTAAACGGGCATACCGCCTCCGGATATGGCCAATACGTTTCCCGTTAAAGGTCAGGTAGTTCCCCGTATCGGCATCGGCGGCAACCGCAATGAGGCGTAATCCGCGATCAACGCCAATCGCTTTGTTCGTTTTCGGCGTTTCCCGAAGTTTGAAGGAAAAGGTGAAAGCAAAATACCACTTTCCCTTACGCTCAAAAAGCTGCGCATTCCCTTTTTTCGGTTTCGAGATTCCTTCGTAAGAAGGTTTATAGTGTTTGCTGTTTGGATCCATTTCCCCGGTCAGAAGGTAATTCACCCAAAATAAGGAGTAATCGTTGGTGCTCACAGGCACATATTTATCGATGGTTAAATGGCCTTCGATGGTGGGGATGCCGATTTTCAGGCGTCCTTGATTGAAACGGAGCCGCCAGTTCTGATTGTCAAACAGAATCGAGATATTCGCTCGAAAGGAAGGAAAACCCTTGGTATTTTCATGCTTCCTCCAATCTTGATACCGGCTGACAGCCAGTTTTCTTGCTTCTTGAAGCAGTGTGGATGGTAATGGTATGGAACGAAGCAGGCGATCCAGCTCTGTTGCCTTACGTACTGGGACTTCCTGTAGGTACAGAAGGGCTTGGTTGCTAGCTTGTGAAAAGTGGGATCGCATGGTTTTATACATGTCTTGTTTCACCAATGTGGGCCGATACAAAGGAAGTTTGATCGTAATCGTATTCAGACTCATTTCCAATCCCCCCATATCTACCATTATACCAGAACACTAGTTCGATTTCAAATAGGAAAGAAACTGCTTGAAAATCATGTCGGACAATTGAGATGGCAAAATTGCCACCCTTGTCCGAAGACGATTCATCTCCTACCTAAGCTTCCGCTTTGAGGAAGGAGTCTTCTCGTCTGTATTTGATAAATTAATGATGTTAAAGACGATTGCAGAGGTAACACTCATAAATGCTGTAATTTCCATAGAGCTAAATGAAGCTGAGGCCTTGCGCGAAAAGGCAAGAAACAAACTTCCGCTTAATACCGCTAATAGCAAGAACAATATTCCCTTTAATTCATTGCTTCCTTCTTGTGTTGAATTAAGGAAGACAATGATGATGGCACCCAAAATACCCAGACATACAAACGGCTGTTGCAGCAAGGTCGTTCTCTCCCGCAGAATGATGCTTTCTGTTATGAGAGTGATTAGCGGCATTAAGGCTAAAATAATACCAGCCATCACAGTAGAGGTTTGCTGAATTCCCAATGTTTCAAACAAAAAATATCCAATCGGCTCAAAGATTGCACAAGAAGCAAAATTTAACTGGCTTCCCCTGAAAATGAAGCTTGATTACTCCAAACCGGACTAATACAAAGATGCCAAGTGCACTTAAAAGAAAGCGCAGTGCTAACACATCAAAGACCCAATATTGTGCAGCAATCTTCCGAGCCATAGAACAGATAACCCATAAATGAAAGCTTTCAGAACTAAAAGAGCGTAGACAACAAATTTTTCAGCCTGCATATGTACGCCCTCCGTTCCATTCATCTGTGCTTCCTTCAGTCCAACTGCTTACTTGTAACATCAATAAAGCCTCTCTTTCGCATTAAAAAATTGTGTCAGCCACAACTGCTACTTCTTCAACCGGCTGTCTGCAAAATCCATAAAATATTGCCAATCCAATTCCGTTAGGTCATGTATGCCTTCTCTAAGATGATAACCTGTCCGCTCTGTGCAAACTTGCACGCCGGGTTCCGGCATTTTAGAGACAGATTGGACCTTTAACCCGTACAACTTGTACACCTCTTCCGCAAAGCACAACGAGCTGTATTCGGCTTCAGGATCCGCCCATGCGTCCGCCGATGCGCTTGAAACATAAAGCAAACGCGGGGCGATTAGGCTAAGCAGCATATGCTGATCGACCGGCAGCCCATTTTCCTTCCCGTTAAACAACTTGTAGTTAGCAGCAAACCAATGCGGAAAAGCTGTATTGATATCTTCAATTCTCTCTCCTTTGTTTTGTCTGGAAATCGCTGCTCCTGTGGAGCCTGAGTTATTGCTTATGGCCATGGCAAACCTTTCATCTTGGGCAGCCGCCCATAATGCCGTCTTGTCGCTGCGTGAGTGGCCGGTTATAGCGACCCGCTTCGCCACGATATCCTGATCTTGTTCCAGCGCATCGAGCACACGTGAGGCTCCCCAAGCCCAGGCACCGATTGTTCCCCATGCATCGCCGGCTCGCTGCCTGTTGTCAAAAATACCGTGCACACCGTTGAGAAAACCGTCATGCTCATCCGGGTCAATATGGCTGACATGAAAAACAGCCGTCGCATAGCCTCGCTCAATTATTTGCTCCGCCGGCCAAAAACCGCTTATCACATTACGATTCGAATCCGCAGCATGGGGCTCGCGGTTGTTAATTAGAAGAAATACAGGTACGGGTTCTTTTGCATTAGAAGGAATAAATACTGTAAACGGAATGTCCAGCTTGCCTCCTGGCCCTGTAATTGTAATTGTGCTGCATTTACGGATAGCGCGGTTAGCCATCATTACCTCCGTACTATTCAAAACCACCCTCATATAATCTGGTTTTTCAATCAGCGCTCTTCCGTAGACATGCTTGCGGAATAACTCCAGCAGTTCGTTTCTTCTCCGTTTTTGCCAATCGCCTATGCTCTTTATTCTCTTTCCTTGCTCATCCGCCAATATATTCGGCAATTCAACACCTCTATATCGCAAGTTCAGCCTCTCCTTTACGCAAGCAGCGCTGAAGCGCTGCCATTGCCTTTTCTATGTCTTATCTGCTTTGGCGCTAAGCGTACAAGAGGGCTGCCCCGAGTCATAACACGACTTTGGACAGCCCCCCTTATGCTTTATTGCTTACTCAGCATGTGCAAAATGACGACTACCGCTTCGGCACGTGAAGCCTGCTCCTCCGGTGCAAATGTTTGCTTCGTGCCGGCAAAACCGCTGAAATTCACACCGGCTGAGCCGCCGTCAGTATGCTAGTTCTTCCCGTTATTGCCTTTGTTGCCATTGTTGCCGCTGTTACCATTGCCATTGCTATTACCGTTGCCATTACCATTACCATTTCCGTTGCCATTACCATTACCATTACCATTACCATTACCATTACCATTTCCGTTGCCATTACCATTGCCGTTGCCATTGCCATTGCCATTGCCATTGCCATTGCCATTGCCATTGCCATTGCCGTGACCGTTGCCGTTACCGTTGCCATTGCCGTTGCCGTTACCATTGCCATTCCCGTTGCCTGGTTTCTCCTTCAATGTTTGCGCACTCCCGCGAAGCTCCTCACTCTCATTTCCGGCCGCATCGTATGCCTTTACCGCCAACTGATAAGCAGTACCCGGCTTCAAGCCGGCAATAACATATTCGCACCTGCCTTCCGCCGCGCCCGCTTCCTGTCCTGCACAGCCGGCATCCCCTGCGCTAATATCGTGAGTTACGGCTCCATCTACATAAATCCGGTATCCGGCTACGCCGACATTATCAGCCGCCGCCGGCCACTGCAGCTTCATGCTCGTTTGCGCGACATCCGCCGCGGATAGCTTACTACCCTCCCGCCATACCGGCGCTTCGGTATCTGCCAGCGGTTCGCTCTCCGCACCTGTCAGCCTAACCGGTTTGAAAAGTGCCGGGTTCTTGGCAGTTCCGATCCCTGATCCCCATTCGACATACCCCTTTCTCCCTTGACCGTCATTATCATTGACGAGGAAGGACAGGCTGAACAATCCGTCTGCCGGATCGATCGGACTTATTTCCTCCCATGGCAGGGCGAATTGATAAACGGTTTGCCGCTTGTCATCGTCACGTTTAACAACCAGTTGCCCATTTTGGAGGCCGGGACTTCTCCCATGTGCATACCAGCTGTAAATTTGCGGTCCTTCCGGGGTTAGTGCGATCCCATATTCAAATCGTTCCTGACGCTCTCCCGGATACCCGGCCGCCAAGGCAAGCTGAATGCTGTCCCCTTCCCATATCTGATCCCCTGTACCCGTTTGTGAAAAAACATCATCCTGAATTCGCGCGCTGAAATACAAATTTTGCTGATCCCAGCTCAGCCACGCCTGACCGCTTAAATCCGCTGCGCCATTGTATGGCGATAACCGATTGTTGCCCTCCTTCATAATATCGATTACAGGTAAATCTGAGACCTCATCAAGCGTGCCGTCCATCTTGATCGTCTGCTTTGGAATCTCGGTCACAGCAGCATTGCCAGCGATAACGACCTTGCCGTTATAACTCAACATTTCACTTTGATGTGCAACCAGTTTCAGTCCAAAATCATAGGTTTTGGGCCCGTCAAGCTCACTTAATGGAAGAAGCACATCAATGCTCGAACGGCCTGGAACAGATTTCTCAAGCGGCTCGATTCCATTGCTGCTGCCGATGCTCCACACCAGACTATCTATTGACTGGGAGGCTTCTGATTGATTACTGATCGTAACACGCAGAAATTCGGCATTCTGCTTTTCATCCCACTGATGCTTCGCCTGAAGGGTAAAAGGCCGTTTAATCTCCATTTGCGCTTCCAGTCTGCCGATCACTTGGCCATTCATGACCAATGCTCCCGCTACTGTCCATATACCAACTTGATTTCGCGGCGGCAATGTGATGCTAATTTCCTCGCGCACACCAGCGTCCACCTTTACCGGATAGGTCAATTCTCCGATTTTCAGCGTGGCATCGATCGGTTTAGCTGCTGGAGATGTATTGCTCACCGTCAGCTTCGTCGCAATCGGTTCGCCAATCAAAGCTTCACCATTATAGAGAATATATTGGCCGCCAGTTGTAACCGCTGTAAGACTGCCTCGAATATATACGGGATTCGCGGAGAGAGACAGATAAATATTGCCAGTTCCATCAGGCGTATAGGATTGAGTCACACCCATCATATCGGTAACCGTAATCGGTGACGGCGCTTTCAAAGTAATCTGCTGCGGCTCAGAAGACCACATGACCCGGATATCCTGATTATGATCGCTGAACAGATAACTGCGTATCGAATTTCCTGGCGTTTCCTGCTGTACGAAGCTTGCCTCGCTCAGCTCTCTGGCCATTACCCCATAGGTTACATACGCCGGTTTAGGTGTATACTTCCCAAGCTTGCTCCCTGAGTTGCGAATAATACCGAAGTTTTGTTCTCTTTCGCTGGCGAGCACCCCATCATTCATAAAGTCATACCAGAAATATTTTTCAACGCCATTAGCGAGTGCCAATACATAACTGTTGACCAGATATCTTGCCTGCGTCTGTTCGCTTATGCCTTCAGGCCCTTGGTTTGAGGGCCAGCCAAGTTCGCTGAGCCAAATTGGCTTTGTTTGTTGGTTATTATACTTTTTTATCAGATTTTGAACATTGTTCAAATCCGAAACGAGCAATTCCTCTGGAGAATGCGGATAGCGATACGGGTGAATGGATACTGCATCCAAGTACTGCAGCCCGCCAAACTTAAATAACTCCTCCATCCAAGAGATCTCCGCCCCCCCGGCAGTTGCAGGTCCCACAATTGCAACATCCGGATGCTTCGACTTGACTTGCTCATAAGTCTCTTTGAGCAGCTTGAAGTAATACTCCGCATTTGATTGGGGTGTATTGCCAATATTCCAATGGTTGAACTCATTATAGACCTCAACCCAATCAATTTGATTCGGATAATGATCCAGGATTGCGTTCCCATATTTGGCAAAACCGTCGCGCCCGGTATCGGAATAGGGTGTTTTTCCCTCGTCATAGAGCGGATTGCCATAAGCTAAAATGATAAAAGGATTGATTCCGTTCTGCTCAACCGCATTCATATACATGTCGTGCTTGGACAGAAACTCGTACTGGCCTTGCGTCTTCTCAACGTTGCTCCAGTAAATTTCGTCCCGAATGCTCTTGGCTCCCATCTTGCTGATCAAGGGAACCAGTTCTGCATTCCATGTCTGCCCAAAATGTGTGGCCAGTCCAAAAGGCGAGTCGTCAAATTGCGTGATGTCAAATGGATCAAGCATGGCAAATGACGTTTCCTCTGCCGCCAGCTGTACTCTGTTTTGCAAAGCCGTTACTTGCAAGGAGTAATAGCCGTTTGCCGTCACTGGTAGTGTAATTGAAGCTGTCCCGTTAGGAGTTGGAATCGTGCCCTCCGCTACTTGGGTGCCCCAAAAATCCACAGCGCGCCAGGATATTTCATCACCAGCCGTTACTGCTTTTATAATCGATTGCTCCCCTTGTATAAAAATATTGCCAAGCTTCGTTTGGTCAAGCCTGAGCGGCGGCATCGGAGCGAAAGCGGTTACATCACTAACCTCAATCTGCCCGACTTTTTTATTATCTTTAAGATCCCTACGCTCCAAAATAAGTACAATTCCTTTGGCGGGAGCGTGCCAGATTCCGTCATTGACACCTCCCCAATGAGAATAGTCAATTCCATCGTTAAATACATTGACTTCAATCTCCTCATATTGACCATTCGCAGATAAAGCAAGCTTTTGCTGGTGAATCTGCCCGGTGCTATCCGTCATACGCAGACGAACAAAGGAGGTATCTTCTGTTTTCACGCGCAGACCCAGTTTCTTAATATCGAGCGGATCAAAGGGACGCCGGGCGGCTACATATAGCCCCCCATTCGTAAAGTTACCCGTCAGTTTCGCTATATAGCCATCTGTTCCAATGTTTGAATCTGTCTCCTGCTCTTGCTGAAAAGAACCGACAGCTCCAGGAAACTCTGGTCCATTTTCAAAAATCCATCGACCGAAATCATCTTTAAAATTGCCCAGTGTGTGAGCCTCTGTGTTCACAGTTTTAGCGACAGCAGCGTCAGCTGCCAGGGCTGGGCTAATGGAGGTAAGAAACAGCACCAAAGTCAATGCTGCTGCAATGACTTCATGTATTTTTCTGTGCCTGCTCAGTTTCATTCTTCTTCCTTCCTTCACTTTAAATTTGATGATGCCAGATATGCCCGGCCGCAAAATCTACTATTGTGCCAAGCTGCAGCAGCCGGGTATTCTTTCATAAAACAGAAACGGGATAGCAAAAAGACGAGCGGTTAAAATTTCATATTATAAAGATCATCCATAAATACCCATTTATCCTTATTTTCGTTGTACCAGCTCTTATGCCAATCTTCCGCCTTCTGTCCTCCCGAGCTGTACCATGCATCCTTAATTTGTTGAACAGCCTGATCAAGATCGCCATTGCTGACAATAGCCTTCAGAATGATGTCATGCCACTGTGTCCAGCCACCGTCTACGGTAGCATTAATACCCTTTTCTAAATTCGGCCTGATTTTGAAATGCGTGTAGCCTGGCGTTGGACGACTCGGATCAACATACATCTTATCCATCTGCTGGGAAATTTTAATCCATTCCTGGTCAAACGGATCTGTAGAATTCAACGCTACGCCATCCTTCTGATATTCCTTCATGGCATAGCTTGACATAAACATCTGGTAATCACTGTTATAGTCAATTTCTTTCGCTTTTTTATCTCTGTCAATCACCTCAGGCGTACCGTCTGTTCCCTTTGTATAATAAACGCCCTCTTCTCCAAACTGGAAATATTCCATTGTAGATGGCTCCAGCATGAAATCAATATATTGCATCACAGCTTGCGGATCCTTTGCATTCGCATTGACAACCCCTACAACATCGAGCGGCGAATTAAAGTCGGGGCTGTATTTTCCAAAGGACGATTCCGGCAGCAGAATGGGAATAATATCAGCATTCGGATCATTATCTTTCAAAATTCCATAGTTTTTCTTGATGTTTGCCACATAGTCGACAAAAATGCCTGTCTTGCCATTAGCAAAGTCCTGCTGCGCCTTTTGCCCGGTCTTATCGGTTAGAAAATCCTTGTCGACAACTCCGTTTTCAAACAGCTTCTTCTTAATCTCGGCAGCGGGCTTGATCCGGTCAAACTGTCTGACCAGCTCTCCATTTTCTATAATAAACAGCTCGCTGCCAAACATTTTATCGATAATCGTATGCTGGTTCATATTAAAGCCGTACGTATCATCCTTGCCATTGCCATCAGGATCTTGATGGGCAAATGCATAGGCGACATCATAAAATTCGTCTACCGTTTCCGGTACCTTCAAATTCAGCTTATCCAGCCAATCCTTGCGAATAACCATGGCTATAAGTGCTGTAGGCTTCATTACTTTACCAATTTGGTAGGGCTTTCCGTCCGGCATCGCGGTAATACGCTTCAACTGTGGAAATTGCTCGAGCAACTTCTTATAATTTGTACTATATTTATCAATCATCTCGTCCAACGGCATCAATTGTTTTTGCACCCACAGTTGATTACGCATGGTGGCACTATATTCCAGAACAAGGTCGGGAGCAGTGCCAGATGCGAAGATCACCGGAATTTTCTGGTCAGATCCCGTTCTTGGCACAGGCACATAGGTGACATCGACCGGTCCGTGCTCATTGACCCATTTCGTCCAGCGATTGTTATCGTAGGTACCCTCATCAGGGGATATCTGTCCGCGATCATAGATCGTCACACTTACTTTTCCGCGCTTCCCCGTCTCCGGTGCTGAGCCTTCTTTTGTTTGTTTTTCAGAATTGCCGGCAGCGGGAAGCGGGTTGTTCTTGCTGCCCTCCTCCTTGCTATTGCCGCAGCCAGCCAGAACCGTACCCGCCGCCAAAATTACTGCAAAAGCTGTCGAAAAAACGTTCATCGTCTTTTTTCTCATCCGTGCCCCTCCATCGTCTTTGTCCCTCAGGACTACTATTCAATGCTAGCCGTTTAACGCAACCTGAGCTCTCCTATCAGCTCTTGGCATCCCCCCTCTCACATCGTCCCCTTATCCCTTCACTGCACCAAGCATAACGCCTTTGACAAAATATTTTTGCAGGAATGGATAGACCAGCAGCATAGGAAGCGTCATGACGATGACACTGGCCGATTTGATCGACTCCGGTGTGAGCATTTTGTAATCGTCCGGATTCAAATTGCTCATTTCGGTCAGAAGCGTCGCACTTTGAATCATATTTTGAACCAGGACGGAAAGATTGTACTTATTCGAATCGTTAATGTAGATCATGACGTTGAAAAAGGCGTTCCAATGCGCCACACCGTAGAACAACGTCAATGTCGCAATGACCGGCAGGGACAACGGAAGGATAATCTTCAAAACCAGCTTCCACTCGCTGCATCCGTCTATCCGTGCCGCATCCTCCAGCTCCTCGGGAATCGCTGTAAAAAAGGAGCGCAAAAGCAACATATTGTAGACACTAATAAGTCCCGGCAGCCACAATGCCCAATAGCTGTCAACCAAATGCAGCGACTTCACCAGCATGTAGTCGGGAATAAGCCCCGCCTTGAACAGCATTGTAAATACAATGGCCAGTGTGAAGAATCGTCTGAAGTAAAAGTGTTTTTTAGACAAAGGATAGGCGGCCAGTATGGTCAACAGCATATTAAAGGCCGTACCAGCTGCCGTGATGACCAGACTGTTCCGGAACGCCTTGACAATATTCGTCCCCTCTATCATGCTCACATAAGCCCGCCATGAAGGCTCGACAGGCCACAAGCTGACCTTCCCTGTCGAAATCGCAGTGTTACTGCTGAGTGAAACCGCCAAAATATGAATAAGGGGCAGCAAGCAAACCAGTGCCGCAGCAGCCAATATGAGAATATTAACGGCGTAAAAAATCCGTTCTCCTAAAGAAGCTTTCATCCTTGATCTCTCCCTAAAATTATTGCTTCCTCCTGCCTTACCACAGCCCCTGATCAAATTTGCGGGCGATTGCATTCGCAGTTAATACGAGGATCAGACCAATCAGCGATTCGAATAGCCCCAGTGCCGTACCATAGCTGAATTCCCCGGTTCCTAGCCCGTACTTGAAGTTCCAAGTGCTGATGACCTCCGAAATATCGGCTACAAGCGGATTTTGCAGGACAAACACTTGGTCAAAGCCAACCTCCATCACATGCCCAATGTTCAAAATAAACATCAGTACCACGGTAGTCCGTATGCTCGGCAGGGTGACATGCCATATTTGCCGCCACTTGTTGGCTCCATCAATGTTGGCCGCCTCGTAGAGACTCGTATCAATGGCAGTCAGCGCTGCCAAATAAATAATGGCGCTCCATCCGGCCCCCTTCCAAATGGCAGAGCCGACATAAATCGAAATCCAGGAAAAATGCTTATACAAAAAAGGGTAGGCGTCTCCCGTTATTGCTTTCACTGCATGATTGACGATCCCGGTCTCTTGTGCAAATACCATTACAATCAAGCCGCCAACAATAACCCAATTCAGAAAATGCGGTAAATAGACCAAAGTCTGTACCCATTTTTTAAACCATGCCTTTCGGACTTCATTGAGCAGGATCGCCAGCAAAATCGGAAACGGGAAGCCGATCACGACATTAAGCAGACTCAATATAAATGTGTTGCGGATGACACTCATCATTTGCGGGTTGCTAAACAAATAATTGTAATTATCAAAGCCTACCCAAGGACTTCCCCATATCCCGTCCGCCATGTTGTAGTCTTTAAAAGCGATAATAATACCCAGCATGGGGATGAACTTGAAAATAACAAAATAAGTGACAACTGGAATAAACATTACGATCAGCGGCTTGTTCAAATTCCATATTCGGCTGCTCGCGGGCCGTTTGCGGCTGGCTGGCTGATTAAGCTGAGCCGATGCAGGCCCAGCATCAATTTGATCTCCCATCATATTCGCCCCACCTCTCTATCTCTCTTGTTCCTGTTGCATCTGCCCGGTCGATACAGTTGCATTATAGTTCGCCTGTCGCCGCAGTGACAACTAACACCTTTTGCAGCAGGTAACAGAATTGGAATCCTCCCTTCAGCTGGTTAATAACGGTTAATTCGGGGCCGTTATCTCTTTTTTTGCGGGGTAACCAAAATGAACGGCCGGCCAGTTTTTAAATTTCTATACAATCAAGAAGAAACATTGGACGCCGTCCTTTAGGCGCAGCAAGTTTCTTCCCTTAGAAGCCAAGTTTACGGGAAAACTTATACTTTTTTGTATTTCAAAAAGGACGCCCTTATCGGACGTCCTCCCTGCGGTAATCCCCCGGTGTGACACCGGCAATTTTCTTGAACACACGATTGAAGGATACATAATGGCTGTACCCGGCCAAGCCGGCAATTTCTTGCACCGGCAGCTCGGTTTGCTTTAACAGGCGCATCGCCTGTTCGATTCGAATACGCGCTAAATAATCAACAAAGTTTTCTCCGGTCTCTTCCTTAAATAACCGGCTCATATAGTTGGACTTAATATGAAAATGCTCGCCGATATAGGTCAGCGACATATCAGGGTTATGGTAATGCTCCCCGATAAAGGCCCGTACCTCTTGAATGACCGAATGGGAAGCCCGCTGCTCCCGAATTTGTCCCAGCTGGATATCCAGCTCCGACAATACCTCCGTTACTTGCCTGGACAATTCCTGCAGCGTCTCCATACGGCTGATGGCGCGCTCAAGAGCGGACGCTGCTGCAGCCTCCCAATATTTGCGAAAGTCTTCAGGCAGCTCCATTAACTCCTTGTTAAGCTGATACAGCATATAATTCATCAGGTTCACAATATCATCTCTGGAAAACAGGTGTTGTTCCAGCGCCCCCATTACTTGTTCCAAGAGCTCCCGCCATTTTTCCTCCCCAAGACGATATGCCGTAGCCATGGCGCGTATCGGCTGCAGCTGATTATAAACATCCCCCGTGGATTGCACTGGCATATCAAATTGGGTAATTACGCGGTTGTTGCCAAGCACAGATTTATATTTCAGCGCTTCCGCCGCGCTTTCATAAGAGAGGCCGATATCCGCCGTTTGTTCAACAGCTACGCCTAAGGCGACCGTAACCGTTATACGCAGGTTTCCCTCCACCCATATAATCATGCCGTTCACAGCGCGAAGCAAGGAAGCCTCGTGATCTATCGGATTCTCCTCATGAAAGGGAATCAACACCCCCATGCGCTGGTTTGATATCCATTCGGGCCAAATGGCCAAGCCCTGCTGCTCTGCCAGCTCTGAGATCACATTGGTAAGAGCGAATCGCAGAAGCCCTCTGTCGCGCTGGCTATACTCCTGGCAAAAGTCCTCGTACCGGTCGATATCCATAATGCCGGCCTGAAGCCTTGCCGCCGACTTTCTCCAGCCCAGGCTGCGCGTATGTTCCTCCCATTCTTCTCCGGCGATGATCCGGCTCCCTTCAAAAAGCTCCTGAAAAAACAGCCGGCGCTTGAATATCACATCTTCGCCGGTTTGCTTGATCAGATCGTCCAGCGCCTTGGCAATAAAAGATAACTCATCCTTGCCTCCGCCGTTCCACAGCTTGGGCGGATCCGCAGAACTGTATGCCTCTATTCGCTCCATAATTTTGCCTATCGGCTTGTAGTTGCGCACGGTAACATATATCATCATGCCCATGCCGCCCAGCACCGCCAGAATGGCCAACGTTATCCATGAGCTTGAAGGAAAGGAATAGACGGCTGCATAGCCTTCATTCTTCAATCCGCTATGCACCACCCATCCGGTATATTCCGATTTAACACTGGAGAGTACCCTGGATCCCGTGCAAGCCTCTGCTCCATCGGCATTAACAAAGCGCCGGCCTTCGGAACCTGCCATAAAATTGCCTGCCTCGTCGCAGAGCATAACGAAGCTCAGCTCTGAGTTCGACAGCCCGGCCAGCAAGCTCCCAATGGCTGAAGTTTGGAAATTGACTACCACCATACCATTCTCCCCCGAAAGCAGAGGATAGCGGAGAACGAGTGAAAACAAGCTTCGCGCCGGCATACCGGCATTTTGCACGGATCGGGGGCTGGTCCAAAATCTTAAATTATCGGACTGGCTTTCGGCCTGCAGAATAAAGTCCTTATCCGGCAAACTGTCGAAGCGAAGCATGGAATAGTTGGTCATAACGATTTGATCTCCCAAGCGAACCAAATAAATGGAATCGATAAGCGGATAATTGCCGACAATCCCAAACAGCTTATTGGAGAGTTCATACTCGATCAAATATTTGTTGGCTCCAGCAGGCGGATTGAAGAAGTTGCTCCAAGCCTCATTCGATCCAAGCTCATTAAGCATCATTTGATCCACTGTACGCAAGGAAGAATCGACAGACTGCAGCACCTGTCGAGCAAACACCTGATTGGCGCGTGCCGCTTCTCTTTTTCCCTCTTCAATGGCCGCCAGCATGAATATACAAATGAGAACGGCTGAAATCCCTATAAGAACGGGCAAATAGGAGAGCAGAAGCTTTTTGAACCAAGGCTTGTGCATGAGCATTAGCTGTCCTCCCATCTATTCAAGGGAAATGGTATTGCTCCCTTTCCTCTTAATACCGCTTGTATCAATGATCAAATCCGCTGCTCCCGCGGCTATCCGGCTGATTTCCGTCCTCCCCCTGACACCTAGCCTCTGCCCTTCTTATTTCTCGGGTAAACATTTTCGACTATCAATTGTTCGCCACTCGTAACAGTAATCCTCCCATCCCCGGCATTAACCTCCCCTTTTATCTGAAGCAGCCATTGGAATACGCCTTCCTTGTCTCGTTCCTTCATCCCTTACAGGTAATGAAAGCAGCGCCTGCAAGCGCCCGTTTCTTTGTCCACTTTATGCGATTAGCGAATGCTGCACAACTTACAGATTTGGAGCGGGTAACATTTTTATACTTCTAGATCCATTAGGTCAAAAAAGACCTATTTGCGGGCGAATAAAAAAATGGAGTGCGACCCCAACAGGGTTCGAGCACTCCTTTTTTTATAGCTTATATGGCCGGCGGTACGGCGGTAAAAGAGCCGCCTGACGCGGAAATGACCAAGACACCTTCTCCTATACCGCTACGGAACTTCCCTCAGCTCGACATCATCAAGCCATGCCGGGCCGTTGACCGCTTGATCTACTTTGAAATATACCCACAGCTTTACAGTATTCGGCTGAATCGTAACAGGCAGCTCATATTTCGTCCAATCGCTGTTTGCCGCTGCTGCTATCCAGGTATATTTAACCGAGGCATCGTTGGCATCCGCTTGCCTCAGCCCTAACTCTACCAAACCTGCCGACGATCCATTTTTAACCCAGCCGGATAAAATGTATTTTTTGCCCGGAACGGTATCAATGCCCCGGCCCACTCCAGTATTAATGGTATTCCAGTTATTATTCGCATCCGGATTTAGCCGGACAGAGGAGCGGCCGCTATGTGCCACTTCATGATTCCATACCCCATTGCGCAGCAGCCAGCCGTCTAGTTGACCGGAATTAGCCGCTGCAAGCTCAAAGCCCGGGTTATAGACAAGATTGGGATCTGTCTGAATCTGCAGCGGGACTGTCTCGATCAGCTTGCCTTCAACCCGCACTTCAATATTAAGCTGGTAGACAGCTTCAGTAACTGTTGTTCCAGCAGGAAGTATAATATTGCCGGTGACCGCTGCCGATCCCCGATCTTGCAATGTAACAGATGCGGGCAAATCGACTGTAAGCTGGTCCGCTCCCTGATGAGATAGGCTTACATTTACAATCCGCGAAGCGTGATTGACAAGCTCTACCGTGAAAAGATATGTTCCAGCTGCATGAATGCGCAGCTTCTCCGGATTGCTCTTGGCTGACAGGAGCGCAGAAACTTTAAGCCCCTTAATGATTGACGCCGTTAGTTCTACACCGTTATACATGTAGCTCGCTGTCACATTGACGGAATAATCACCAGCGGCCGTTGCTGCCGGGATCATTATAGATTCTGAGACGGCCGAATTCGTACCGCCTGCCAGCAGCCCGATTTCTTTTTCAACCGGCTGCATGTCAGCTATGGAAGCACCGATTACCAGTTTGATGTTCTCGAGATCTGCCTGCCCATCGTTACGCAGGCTCACCGCAACCTCCAGCGCCTCGTCGGCAACAACATTATCTGAGGAAAGATTGACGTCTATCTGCAGCACAGCCTGAACCAGCCGCTGCAAGCCCGCCCTCACCTCATCAAGCACAGCCAGCATCGCAGCCCGCTTGTCAGCCGGTATCGCACCTTCTTGGCTATCGACCCACACCTCCGCTGCAGAGATTCGCGCCAAAATTGCAGCAGTATGTGCAAGCACAGCATTCATATCCAATTCTGCCTGCTCAAGCTCCGGCTTCAGGCTGTTCAACCCTTGCTGCAAACCTTGAACAATGCCCTGCCATTCACTGCTGCCCGATAAAGCAGCGGCTGTCTGTACTTTTTCAGCCACAGCGCCGATCGCAACGCTAAATGGCGAGACCCGATAGACGATAGCCTGCTCCGACTGCAGCGTAACCTGCAACGCATCATCTGCAATGCTCCATTGTGCCACCGACGCGCCATGCAGCAGCTCAATGTAATTGCCGGACTGCGGCAATGGCACCGTCACCGATTGTGCAGCTTGCGTCATATTGATCGCCACGACATATTGCTCCGCACCGTTCTGCCATATACCCCATTGTACATTGCCTTCGATATTCTCGGCGATCTTCGTTGCTTGCGTAGCCAGCCCGCTAATAAGCGGCAACTCTTCTTTAAAGGCTTTGAGACCCGGCCATAGCTCCGAATCCGGCAGCCTCCAGCCCGGATCATTAATCGAATAGAAAGCGAAGCCTTTACTTCCGGCCAGCAAAGCCTGGTAGCCCATATTGCGCACTTGGGTAATGCTCGGTAAGTAGTCCCAAGCCGTATTTGGCATACGGAATGTCTGCAATACGGTCCACACCGGCTTAATATTGTCTACGTTGGCTACTGCCTTTCGGACCCCGTTGCCAACTGCGGAAATCGGCTGCATTCTCTCCTTATTATACGGATAAACATCGGTTACAAGAATATCGGTCGCCTGACCGGTTGAGCGGTAAGCCTCCAATTCGGATTCGACCATATAAGTTGGATGAACCGGGTCAAGGGAGCGGATCATTCGATAGGCATCAAGCAATTCAGACTGCATAATACCGTTCAGCTTCGGTTCATCCATAATCATGTAGCCCAGCACAGCCGGATGATTTTTGAATTTTGTTATGATCTGCTTGTTTCTTTCCATATTTTCTTTGACAAGCATGCCTTCATATAAAGTAACCATCACCTTTAAATCATTTGCATGAGCAGCATCAAGCAAGGCTTGCAGCCCCTCGTCGCTTAGCCCATTCATTCCTTGGACAGTGTTGACGCCAATTTCACGCAACAGCGGGTAGTCCGAGATATTGGCATGATAAGCAATTACAGGGAAGAACGGCTTCTCGTCTACTAGAACAGGCCCATTCGCCGGAAGAGCTGCCGGACGCTCCAATCGATACAGCGTCTTCTCCTGACGTTCGACCAAATGGCCTGCTCCATCCTTTATTTCGGCATACAGCAGGTAGGGCTTATTCAGTGCCATGATGGACGGATCAAAGACTGTCTCCCACTCTGCAGCAGCAGCCACACCGCTTTTTGTGAAGAGTGCTTGGCCCGTGCCTGTATCCACAAGCTTTACCTCCATTGTCTTTCCGGAGAAGCTGCCATCTCGTGGCGTGAACTTCACTTGAATATTGCCTGACATTAAGTCGGTGTAATAATAAAGCTGATTAGGCAGCAATTCTAGCTGCGGCGCATCTTTTGTTTTGCGAACGGATGCATCGTCGAAATAGACTTTGCCGGTTCCATACAGACGCAAGTACACATACATATATTTTGCTCCGGGCGGCGCCACCATCTCAGTAACCATCTCATGCCATTGTCCGTCCATATCGGCCACAGGCGCCCGATAGGAATAACCTTGCAGCGCTGTTTCCGGCGACACAACCTCTGAAGTGTAAAATTCAATCTTGTATCCTGCCTGCCCGTTCACCCCGGCAGATTTGAACCAGGATAGCAGCTTGTAGGTCGCTCCCTCTTCTACCTGAATCGGCTGATTAACCCACGGATTATTTGCTATATCCGTTTTAATCATCAGGCCATAGCTGCCTGTTCTGGCCGCTTCGCCGGATACCTTGAAGCCTTCATGCCATACATCGCCCATGACCGCCCAATGCTTCGGCACACCCGCTTCATCCAATTGCTCAAATCCGCCATTCAGCAACAGCTCTACTGGTTGAATATCGCTCATCACTGCCTTTCCCTGACTTTGAGCTTGATCAGCGCCATACACTGCAGCTGTTCCCCAGGCAGAGCTGAATAAAGACAATACCAGCCCTGCTATGATCACTGCCGCCAATTGACGGCTATAATGACGAAAGCTTCTCATATGCAGCCTCCTGAAACGTATTTGGTTAAGTAGGCTTCTCTCTCCACTTACGCACTACCCCTTCAAGCCTGTTGTCGCAATCCCTTGAACAAACTGCTTCTGTGCGATCAAATAGACAAGCACCACCGGAATCGTAATGATCGTCGCTCCGGCCATGACCAGCGCTGTATTCACCTCTGTATCCGATTTCAGGTAGAGCAGTCCTAACGGCAAGGTGTAAAGCTCCTTGCTCTGCAAATAAATAAGCGGGCCGATTGTATTATTCCAGGCGCCCATAAATGTAAAGACCGACAAAGCCGCAAGCGCCGGCTTGCACAGCGGCAAATATATTTTCACGAAAATGCCTGGCGGCGAATAGCCGTCAACAACAGCCGCTTCGTACAGCTCCTTCGGCAGACCCTTTATATATTGATGCAATAAAAAGATGCCGAACGCGCCGCCCAAAAAATGCGGAATAATTAATGGATAATAAGTATCCAGCATGCCAAATGTTTTCCAAATAAAGTAACTCGGAATGAGTGTCACCTGAAAAGGCAGCATTAGCGTAGCCAACATGATCAAATACAAAGGCTTCTTTAATTTAAAATCAAACATCGCCAGCCCGAACGCAACCGCCGCACAGGAAAGCAATGTACCAATCAGCTCCAGGACGACGAGAATGCTGCTATTAAGCGTATATCGTCCGAAGTTGACCTTCCGCCATACGATCTCGTAGTTTTCCAGTTGAAACGGGCTTGGAATCCATTGCGGCGGCAATTGTGAAATAGCGCCCAACGTTTTGAACGAGGTGGACACCATCCAGAAAAATGGCAAAAACATGATGGCAGCGCCGATGATAAGCGCCAAATAAATCAATGTTTTTCCGAGCCATGAGGAAGCTTTAGTCATAGTGCACCCACCTTTTCTCAAAATATTTTTGGAAAAGCGTGATGCCCATTATGATGATAAACAATGCCCAAGCCATTGTTGACGCCGGCCCCATCTTGGATAGCATGAAGGCATCCCGGTAGATGAGCAGGTTCGGCACCAGGTTGCGTTCAGGAACATTGGATACATAGCTGCCCCACATCGCCAGAAACACATCAAAGGCCTGAAAAGCTGAAATCGTCGATAAAATCATGACCAAATAAATCATCGGCGACACGAGCGGAAAAACAATCCTCATAAAATACTTCCACCCGGAGGCGCCGTCAATCTGGGCCGCTTCATGCATTTCCTTCGAAATGCCCTGCATGCCGGCAAGCAGCAAAATCATCGAAGAGCCGACCCCTTTCCACACATTGACAAGGGCGATACTGCCGATGACAAGCCACCATTCCTTGCTGTTCAGCCAATTGACCGGTCCGAGCTGCACCGTGCTGAGCAGCCAGTTAATAAGCCCGTATTTCTCGCCATAAAGATACACCCACAGAACGCCTCCCGCCATCCATGGCGTAACGACAGGCAAAAAATAAATGAGACGGAAAAGCGTCTTGCCCTTGATCGACTGATTAAGCAAATGCGCGAGCGCCAAAGCGATGCACGTCTGAAGCGGCACAAAAATGAGCGCAAAATAAAAAATATTGCGAATGGAAATCCAGAATGCTTTTTCCTTCATCAGGCCGCTCCAATTGTTCAGCCCCGCCCATTTGACCGGATTGAATAAGTCCCATTGCGCGAAGGACAAGGATAGTGAGAAGAATATGGGAAAAGCCGTAAACAAAAGAACGTTCAAAATAAACGGAAAGGTAAAGAAATAACCCCAATATCCCTGTCTACGCATTTTGATCCAGCACCGCTTGCACTTTTTCCTGAATCTCCTTGACAGCATCCGACACCGAAATTTTACCGTCATAAATGTCTGTAATAATCGGCTGTGCTGCGCCCCGCCATTCATTCCAGCTTGCATTTTCATCTAGCGTTGTCCCTGATTCAGCAATCCCTTCGGTAAATGCTTTTTTATTCAGCGGTTTATTCGTGTTTTGCTCGACCTTCGCCAATGCCGCTTTGTTGACCGGCAGAGCTGCTCCACTCTCTGCGAGCAAAGCTTGGGCCTCTTCACTCAAATAATATTTCAAAAACTCCCATGCAGCCTCCTTCACTTCCGGCTTTGCTTTGGAATAGATCAGCCAGGAGTTCGTGACCATCGGCACATAGCGGTTGCCATCTACGCTTTTGGGAATTTTGACAACGTCCCAATCGGCATCCGGGAAATTCCGGTTCATGGTGACCTGATTGCTATACTGTATAATGTACATTGCGGCTTTGCCATTGGCCAAGGTCGCCTGATCACCGCCCTGCGCCTCAACGAACTCACGTGAGGTGAAGTAACCCTCTTTCACCCCATCCTGCATCGCCTGCAAACCGGCAATCGTCTGCGGGTTATCAAACATCGCTTTCGTTTTCGTTTCATCCAGCGCTTGCCCTCCGGCCATTTTGATAAACGGGAACCATCCCTGTGTTATACCCGCTGTCCCTGCAAGACCGTAAATTTCGGTTTCGCTGCCGGCTTCCTTTTTCGTCAAAAGCTTGGCGTTCTCAATCAGATCATTGAACGTCCAATCATCCGTCGGCAGTGAAACGCCGGCAGCGGCAAATACTTTTTTGTTAAAAGCAAGAGCTGCCGGATTAATGCCATGCGGTACGCCATACACATGACCGTCCGGAGTTTTGGCTGCATAAAGCGCTTCAATATAATCCTCTTCCTTTAAATCCCGTTCAATATAGGCGGATAAATCCTCGGCTACACCGCGCTTTCCGTAGCCCAGAATAGCCGCATTCTCCTGAAACCAAATATCCGGTGCCGTATTCCCGGCGATTTGCGTCGCAATTTTAGCCGTAAAATCGCCCCACGGCGCATCCTGAACATCAACCTTAATATGCGGATGCGAGGCAATAAAGCCGTCTATAATTTCTTTTCTTGTCGCATCGTAAGCAGCTGGCAGCCCGATTTTGAGCTTTACTTCTTTGAGCGTGTCAACCGTTTCGCCGCCCACGCTGTTCCCGCTATTCCCGTTGTTCCCGCCTGACGAGCAAGCAGCCATCATTGGCACTAACATTAACGAAAGAACAGCCGCCATTCTTCTTTTCCCTTTTTTCATCTTTAACCCTCCAATAATCTTGCTTTCTCTTCCTTCTGTTCATGACGCCATATCCAGCAATCAATCCACAGCGCCCCCCCTTTACAAGCGAAAAAATAACACACGTGTTCATAAATTGCAACAGTTTTACACCAAATAATTTAGCACACGTGTACATTTTAAGCAAGCGTTTTCTTTGAAGATTTTTCCTCCATTTTAAAAGCTGTCTCTTTTTTAAAGAGGCAGCTTTATTGCTTGGAGTTTATTTAGTCGCAAACGCACATCGCCGTTAATTTCACAATGAGCCCTTTTTCATAACGCTCCATCACTCGGCTCCCAGTCTGGCTACGGATTGGCGGACGATCAGCTCTGACTTCACTTCCATTGCCCTCCATCTTCCGTCCTGCCGGGCAGGCGCTGCGCTGCCAGGCTCATCTTTCTCGGTCAGCATTGCGATTGCCTGCTTAGCGAGAAGCTTGAGCGGCGGGCCGATTGTCGTGAGCGGCGCCTCGTACATTTGCAGCTCCGGCACATCGTCATACACGATTAGCGACAAGTCTTCCGGAATGCGGATTTTATAGCGGCGAAGCAGCTTGACCAACTGGAAGAAGACGACTTGACTATCCAGCACCAGTGCAGTTGGCCGCTGCTCCCCCTGCAGCAGCTCCAGCGCCAGCTCTTCATCAAATGCATCTCCTGCCAAATACGATTCTTCGACCGGTATAATATAATTACGTTTAAATTCCAGCTTACTATCGACGATGCCTTGTGTGAACCCGACCAGCTTGTCAGTCGTCTGCCCGATAAAGCCAATCTCCCGATGGTTTTCCCTCGCCAAATAACATACCGCCTCATATATGCCATGCTTCCGGTCAATCGTCAAACAATGCGCTTCCTCGACCGCCCCGCCGCCCATCAGCAGCATATCTCCTTTGAACAATTCCTTCTCCTTTAAAAATGCCGCAGGCGCCTTCCATTCCGGCACCGCCCAATAAATGACATGATCGACAAACTGTTGATTCAACGCGCGCATCGCCTCAACCGGATCAGCAAGCGATAACAGCACGGTCATTCCCTTTTTGGCCGCTTCATACTGAATTTCCTTGCATAAATTATAGAAAAACATCGATTCAAAGGTCGGCCAAATCATGCCGATACAGTTGGATTTGCGTTCTGCCAGTCTTCTCGCAGCCAGATTAGGCACGTAATTCAATTGTTTGGCAATTTTCAATATTTTCCGCCTTGTCTCATCATTCACCCCGGGATCATTATTTAACGCCCGGGAGACAGTCGGGTGGCTGACCCCCGCCAGTTTGGCAATATCTTTTATCGTTACAGTCATCCGCTCGTGCTCCGCCCCTTCCTGGCCTTACCAAATATGCTTTCATTATTATATTACACGTGTTCATAAAAATCGAGCATCCCTTCAAATCATTGTTGATGCAAACAACCCCATCGTTGCTCAACTCGCAACAATGGGGCCCAATAGATTACTTCATCGTAATCGCAATATTCTCATTCTGCTGACTCCACTCCACCTTTGCGCCGAGCGATTCGCTAATAAAGCGCAGCGGCAGATAAAAGACGCCGTTTACTGCAAAAGGTTCATATCCTTGCTGCACCGTCTGCTTGTTCAGCTTCATCTCTTCCGACTTAAAATCAATTACAATCTCCAGTGCGGGCTTGTCGGTGTTAGCACCTCATTAATAAGATTGTATATTGCATAGTGACAATACATCCTACTAACGAGCTTAGTTGGAAAAAAGTTGCAGATAGCATTCGTCGGTACTGGATTATTTTACAATCCGGTTGGTATCCGGCAGCGGCTTTCGGCCTTTGGGTTTAGGCTTTAAACCGTCGAACCCATCCTTACGATACTGGGCCAAGTACCGGCGCAGCGTGTGTAAACAAGGGAACTTGAGTACCAAATTAAGGATTGGTCCGCCCACCATTAATATTCTACTCTTCTCTTTCTCTTGACTTCTTCTAAGTTCCCTTCATATCCTAATATTTTATTATTTTCTATCCAGTAAATTCGATGAAACATCTTATTCAGAAAAAATCGATCATGAGATACTGCAATAATTGTTCCATCAAAATCTTCAAGTGCTTTTTCTAAAACTTCTCTTGAAGCAATATCTAGATGGTTCGTAGGCTCATCAAGGATAAGTAAATTTAGGTCTTGATACATAAGCTGAGCTAGACGCAGTCTCATGCGTTCACCACCACTTAAATTGCGTATCTTTCTATGTAATACATCTCCAAAAAAAAGAAATCCTGAGAGTAATTTTTCTGCTTCATCTTCATCGACCTTCACTTCATCTCGAAAAACATTTATCAATGTTTCATTATTAAAGTTATCGAATTCATTTTGTGAAATATAACCTTTCTTCACCCCGGGTCCGATGTATACAGTACCTAAGTCAGGCTGTAACTCACCTTGAATGATTTTAATTAGTGTTGTTTTACCAGTACCATTATTCCCAACAATGGCTACCTTCTCTTTATATCTTATTATTATGTCCACTTCTTCAAAAAGAACACGATCACAAAATGATCTTGAGACGTTATTGAGAACAACTACATCTTGACTTGAACGATTTTCAACATTAAAATCAATATCAATTTTCGGCCGCTCTAATATTGGCTTTTCAATTAGTTCCATCCGTTCTAATGCCTTTTCCTTACTATTTGCCCTACTATATAACCCAAATTCTCGCAAACGTTTAATAGATGTTTCTATTTTCTGAATTTTTTTTTGCTGCTCTTTATAATTATGATACTCAGAACCTAGTTTATTTTCCTTTGCTGAAGTGAAATAAGAATAATTCCCATAAAAAGGTGTTATTTTCCCATCCTCAATGTGATAAATCTTTTTTGCTATTCTATCAAGGAAATATCGATCATGAGATATAACCATAATCGTACCTTTATATTGGGACAGATAGTTTTCCAGCCATTCAATTGCGGTTAAATCTAGATGATTGGTCGGTTCATCCAAGAGTAATAAATCAGGTTCATGTAATAATACTGTGGCTAGTTCGATTTTTGTCTTTTCCCCTCCACTTAAAATACCAAATGAACCTTTCGTGATCCGCTCGTCAATAGAAAGACCCTTTAAAACCTTCGCTATCTTTGTTTCAATAAGATACCCGTGTTTCTGATCAAATTCTTCTACAAGTGATGTGTATTGTGTCATTATCTCGTCTAAGCGCTGATCATCCGAATTTAACTGAGTCATTTTCGTTGCTAACAAATCTATTTCCTTTTTTATTTCCAATAAATTACTGAATGGTTGTATTAATACTTGCATAACCTCAGTTGAACTACAGTAATCTGGGATTTGTTTTAAATAGCCCACTTTTATATTCTTTTTGATAAATATTTGCCCAGAATCAGGTTCGTCAACTCCAGATATCAATTTTAATAATGTTGTTTTGCCACTTCCATTCTCACCTACAATACCGACACGCTCAGCATCTTGAATTCGTATATTTATATCCTTGAATATCCAATCCGAACCATACATTTTTCCTATTTCATGCATTGAGCATACAATCATTATATTATTTCCTCCTGAAACTGATTGCCCTCAAATATATTCAAATTGTTCGTCTACTCTAGGGATTAGAATCTTTTTCACAATTATTTCAGGCGATGCGCATAATAGGAGGGAATTTTTTTAAGATCTATTTCTACAATTTACTGATCTGCATAACTACTCGCTTGCTTCGTGAACATAGTGTAGTACAACTCTTTTTTGTCCATTAATTCTTCGTGCGATCCTATCTCCACGATTTTCCCACCGTCCATGACCACAATTTTATCGGCATGACGGGCCAAAGATAAACGGTGACTAACAACAAAACTAATTTTTCCTTCTGTCATTTCCCTGAATAATTGAAACACATCATGCTCTGTATTTGGGTCCAGCGAGGCCGTAGGCTCATCGAGCAATAATATTTCAGCTTGTTCATACCGCAATAAAGCACGTGCTATCGCCATCCTCTGCCATTGACCTCCTGAAAGATCAACTCCATCCTCTAGTTCTTTACTGAGAGGAGTTTCGAGCACTTTGGGTAAAGATTCAATAATCGCTTTAATTCCGACTTTTTCAGCTGCACGCATAATTTCGCGATCATTCTCCAGAAACTCCAGAAAACCGTAACCTATGTTTTCCCTTACAGTTGCCGGAAAACGTGAAAAGTCTTGATTGACAACCGCAATTTTATTTCTTAGTTCGTTAATATCTAAAGTTCGTATGTCGCGGCCCCCCCAGATAATTGCCCCTTCGTTTGGATCGTATAACCTACACAGCAGTTTAGTTAAGGTAGTTTTGCCAGCACCATTCTCCCCTACAATAACAACCATTTCCCCTGGGTCTACTGATAAATAAATATCTTTAAGAACATCCCTATTGCTTCCAGGATATGAAAACGAAACACCACTTATGGTAATCCCTGCAGTATGGTTTGCATCTTTCTTCGAAATTTTTTCTTGCTCTTCATATGTTAGATCTTTCATGCTAGGCTTCATATCCAATAATTCGAATATTGCTATAGATGCCTTTGTAACACCTTGAATATCTGTTGTATTTCCAATGAGCACAAATAAGCTCCTACGCACTTGAAACACAAGTCCGGCATACATTGCAAGATCGCCGATGCTAAACTGGCCACTTATAGCCATTAACACCACAAAAAGATAAGGAATTCCAGCCCCTAATCCGCTAACAATAGACCAAAATGTTACACTGATGGTTCCTTTCTTTCTCACCTGAAACATCTCGCGAAAAGCTGTGTCAAATAAGTCGCGCCATTTTCTTAATAGTAACGATTGAAGCCGAAATTGGCGGATTTCTTTTGCATATTCTCCACCTGTTAACAGCCTCTCACTAATGCCCATTTTTCTTGCAAGAGCTGCTTGTGCTTGTACAACACTCCATGTAATTTCTTCGTAACGAAGCTGTACCCAAACAGATGGGATTGCCGTTACAAAAATAACAATAGGTATCCACCACGAAATTGAAAAGGAAAGAATGAGAACAGGAATGAATACAAAAAAACCAGTGATTAAATTTGTTATTACATTAGAAAGTTGAGTGATTCTAGGAATACTTTGCTGAGCAAGTTGAAGTATATTAAGTAGTTTTGGACTTTCAAACAGCGCTATATCCTCAAATTCTGAGATTTTATGGAATACTTTTGCCTTAATAATACCCTGTAATCGATCACGTAATGAGGAGAAAACAAAGCCGTTAATAGTTTCTACAGAGTCAAGTATAACGTTTAATATTATGAAAGCGACAACAATCCAGATCAAATGATTATTTAAGAGCAGTGTGGCCATAGCATTACCATTAAAAAACTTAGATAAATCTTGAGTTTGATCAATTACTAATTTCCCCAAATAAAGTAAAACTGCCGGTCCACTTCCGAATACTGCATTGATAGCCATTGATATTAATATCTCTTTAGGAGCGGATTTCGATATAAGGACAACACTCCGAAATAAAGAAAAAATAAACAAATGAGTTGTATTATTTTTTGTTGAGTTCATTTCAATGGATCCTTTCCCTGATACTCTTTTCAACTTTTTAACAAATAAACTACCGGTTAAAGTCAATTTAGATTTTTCGGTAATGGTATCCAAGGATTCCTCTACTTACTTTTTGTACAACTCAACTCGATTTTTAACTATATCTAAATATTCACTTCTTTCCTTCGCAATTGTTGCCTAAGCATATCGTACTAAGGTAAAAACATAAGCTCCGTGCAATAGCCCCTCCATTGGTCGTAAGTCTGTACGCCAAGGTGAAGGATAGAGATCTTCTTGTGAAGAAGGCTCAATAAGAGGATGTAAGTCATTTAGAATATCTAGCTTATTATGTCCGTTTTCGTGGACAAGGTGATCAATGGTCTCTAAAACATTATTCTCTGACGTTATAAATATTGCTCCTCGGAGATGATTTAAGCTAAAGCCCGTAAGGTGGGGAGTATTAACTGGTGATATTCAGCAACATTTTTCTCCATCAAAGCACTCCAATTCTTTTTTGTAATTAATACGAAACGAAAAAGCAACTCTGCACCGCGCAGCTCCCAGCGTGCGGTGGGGCGCTGCGTGTTGGCAGTCATCCACACGCCGGCATGGAAATTATACCATATCACCCAGGTTACTACTTGCACTTTTGTCCAAATACTTTAATTATATTCCAAAAATAACAAGGGAGTACTGCTCTTCAAAATCATTAAGTTTACTGAAAATTCTGATTTTTTTCGGAGCAATGAGGGTCCCTTTTTTACTAGGCATCTTTCGAGGGAAGACCTTCTTTCGATTTTCGATTTGTATCACTTATAATTATAAAGCAGCTCAAGCAAATGCTATCATAATAAATGCTTGTTGGGAAGAGTTGGTATGAAAATAATCGAAAAGAAAACCCTTGATAAATCAATAATATTGATCTATCAAGGGTTCCAATTTGTCTCAAACATCTATTAACAAAAGTCTCAAATATTAATCAAATATATCTCAACTATAATCATAAACTACTGCACAGTTACACTTTATAAGCTTTCATCGCTTTGCGCAGCTCTTTGAACGAAGGACGTTTGCCGTACATGAGCACACCCGCGCGATAAATACGGGCGGACAGCCAGCCGGCCACATAAATCGTAGCAAACAGCAGGATGATCGACAACCACACTTCCCATAGTGCCGGATCGGACAAGCCAAGACGGACAACCATCGCATAAGGCGAGAACAATGGAATGAAGGAGGAAACCTTCATCAGCATAGAATCCGGATTGTTTAATCCGCCAAACATACAGATGTAGAAGCCGGCCAAAGCAATCATCGTAATCGGCAGCACCGCTTGCCCCAAATCCTCAGTGCGGCTGACGATCGAGCCGACTGCGGCGAATAATGTCGCAAACAAGAAGTATCCTGCCAAGTAGAAGATCAAGGCGTAAACCAACAGTACAGGGTCAATATCGCTTAAGCGGATATTGAGCGCTGCCAGCGGTTCGGCATTATGCGGCAGTGTCATATTGATGATAATGACAGCGACATAGACTAATACTTGCGTCAGACCGACAATGAACATGCCGAAGATTTTACCGAACATGCTTTTAAGCGGCGAGACACTTGTAATCAGAATTTCCATGACGCGCGAGCTTTTTTCAGCTGTAATTTCACTGGCAATCATTTGGCCGGTTATCATAATGGCCATAAAGAGCAGAATGATGATCACATAGACGACGCCCATATCCATCGCTTGCTGAGAATTGCTTTTGCCTTGACCGACAGATCCAGCACCTTCAGCGGTCGTAATTTGTACTGCATTTACTTCAATCGGATCATTGAGCATTTTTTTCTGTTCGGCAGTCAGGCCTGCATCCTTCAATACACTGTCCGTTTTAATGGCTTGCAGTGCTATTTTGAGTGCTTGTGTATTGCCGTGCTCCATCAGCTTTTCAGATTTATAGATGACATCCGGAAAACCGGTGCCGGCATTCGGTGCAAATTCGATATAGCCTTTTATTTTGCCGTCGCTAATCGCTTCTTTTAAAATCTTCTCATTGCTTTCTTGCGCCCCGGTATCGGCGAACGGCACCATCTTCAAATCCGGTTTTTCCGCCGCATTAAAATAGTCGGACAGCATGGCAGCAACCTGCTTTTCGCTAAACAACCCGCTTCCTTCACTTTTCTCAATATAACCGATTGCCGTCGCGTTGCTCTCGCCGCTGCTAAATTGAGAAATGATATATGGCATATTGATGCCGATGCTCATAATTAACGCAATGATGACCGTCGTTATTGTAAAAGCTTTTCCTTTAAACTTATTGCGTACTGTAAACCCGACGACTGTCCAGAAATTGTTACTCATGCCGCTCACCTACCGTTTTAATAAAGATTTCATTCAAAGTTGGCTCCATGACTTCAAAGCGCTGTATTTCTGTTTGCTGCATGGCCAGCTCCAAGATCGGCCTCCCTGCATCCTCACGGTCAATAAACACTTCATACCCGTACTCATGGCGCACCACTTTGGTCACGCCTGCAACCTTTTCCAGACCAGTCACTTCGCTGCCAGTGCCCAGCAGCACCCGCTCGCGCGGGAATTGCTTTTTAATGTTCTTCAAGTTGCCTTGTAAAACAGGGTTCGATTTGTGCAAAATCGTAATATTGCGGCATAACTCCTCCACATGCTCCATGCGGTGCGTGGAGAACAAGATGCTGGTGCCGTTATCGCGCAGCTCCTTGACCGTCGACTTCAACAATTCCACGTTGACAGGGTCCAATCCGCTGAAGGCCTCATCCATAATAATAATTTTCGGCTCATGAATAACAGCGGCTATGAACTGGATTTTTTGCTGATTGCCTTTGGACAGCTCTTCTACTCTTTTGCCATAATATTCTGGAACTCCGAAGCGGTCCAGCCAGCGCTTTAAACTGCGGTCCGCATCCTTGCGCGACATCCCCCGAAGCTGTGCCAAATATAGAATTTGATCACTGACCTTCACTTTCGGATACAAACCGCGCTCCTCCGGCAAGTAACCGAGCGCTTGCAGCTGCTGGGCGCTATATGGTTTGCCATGATAAAAAATTTGTCCACCATCGGGATAAATCAGGCCAAGCACCATGCGCATCGTTGTCGTTTTGCCTGCTCCGTTGCCGCCAAGCAAGCCGTAGATCTCCCCTTGACCGACTTCAAAGCTAATGCCGTTAACCGCAGTCTTCTCCCCATACTGCTTCATAATGTTTTCTACTTTCAATGGAACCATTATCGTTTTTCTCCTTCCTCTTGCTCAAGATCGGATTTGCTTTCTTTCCTGCTCAATGAGTACAGCGAGTATATCGTCCAGCTCAAGCTTTTGCCGTCCAAGCAGCTGAAGCTCCTCTGTCTGTAGCCATTCTTCTGCCCGCTGTGCATCATTCGAGATCACTTTCACCCGATTTCCTCCCTGCTCCTCTAAGCCGCAAAAGCCGGGAATCGACTTCCAGCGGTTAAAACCGCTCCGTGTATCGATATAGTATGCATACCAGGATTCAAGCAACGCGTCCTTCTCATATACCCCCAGCACCCGGCCGTGAATGATGAACACAATATAATCGGCCAAACGTTTAATTTCATCAATAATATGCGACGCTATGAGAACTGTCCGATCTCCCCGTTCCATATAATTTGTTATCGCATCGATCATCGTGCGCCAAGCGATCGGATCAAGCCCGGAAGACGGCTCGTCGAGCAGCAGCAGCTCCGGATTATGGGCTAGTGTGACAAGCAAATCGAATTTGCGCCGCATCCCTTTAGACATTTTCCCCAGCTTTAATGACGGGTCGATCTCAAACCTTCTCACCAGTTCCTGATATCGATTCATATCCCAGCCCGGATACCACTGACTTATGAAAGCTGCTTTGTCTTGGCCCCGCATTTTATCTTCCAGTTCGTACGGCTTTTCCGGCAAATACCCGATACGCTGCTTGAGCTCCTTATCTTCTCCGCCAACCGGCAGGCCGAGAACCTCGATTTTCCCGGACTCCGGCTTGCCAATATCCATCATCAAGCGGAATAAGGAGCTTTTCCCGGAGCCGTTAGGCCCGACGATTGCCGTCACATAACCGCGGGGAATTTGCAAATCGATCGGACCAAGCTGAAAATGTTTCCTTTTTAATCGTATGCCTTGTATATCAATTGCGATTTCATCCACCATTTATTCACCTCCGCCTTCTGTCTCCATTTGTCGTTTGCGCTGCAGCACTTCCTGCAAGATTGTCAGCATTTCTTCATCTGAGCACTGTACTCTTATCCCAGCATCTACAGCCGCTTCAAACGCTTCAATAACTGCGCTCCGGCGCTGCTGGTCCCTTACTTCGTCCCCGACCTTGGCCACGAACGTTCCCGTTCCTTGTCTCGTGCGCAGCAGCCCTTCGTTTTCAAGGTCCTGATAGACGCGCCGAATTGTAATGACACTGCATTTTACAGATTGTGCCAGCTCCCGGATCGAAGGCAGCAATGTGCCTTCTGCCAATTGTCCGCTGAAGATCAGCGCCCGAAGCTGAACTTCAATCTGGTGATATAGCGGCTCGGCGCTCAATTCGTTAATCTGAATCGGTATCCACACTGTTGCCTGCTCACCTTCTTCGCTTCTGACATTTCCATATTCAAGTTAATCTAAAATACTGCGTACTTCCAGTCTCTTGCGAAGCAAATGCCCCATTGTAAACAAGGACAATAAACCTGCGGCGGCCATGACGAGCGAACCTGTCCAGTTATATTCAATTGCCCATTTAAGCGAAAGATTGAGCGGCTTAATATCCAGCAGGCCAAGAATAAGCAGCAAAGCACCGTAAACTAAAAAGTACGCCCAGCAGATCATAAAATAAGTCTTGCCATTGCTGGAGAGCTCCCAGTACATATATGTGGATCCCATAAGGAGTGCGTAGCCTACCCAGAAAAGGACAAAGTTCAAATATTGGCTAAATCCCATCATATCCTGCATTTGCTTCAGGAGCACATATTCTAGTGAAAAGTAAAACAGACTCATCAAAATTAGAATGACAACAAGCAGCGCCATGCGAGCAAACACAATGGAGTTAAGGCTGATCGGCAGTGTGCGCCAATAGGCGAGCTTGTTACTGTACGTATCGTTTTTCCAGTAACGGAGCGCAGCGAAATTCATAGTGAAGCCAAGGCTTGGGATGACCGTTAAGAACACAAAATCTCCCGCCCAATGCCACAGCTCAACCTTCTGTCCGTAGCTATCGAAAAACGTACCCAGTAAAGGAAGAAAAACGACGCCCATATACCCGAAAAAAACGGCTGTCACTAAAGCCCCGGTCAATGAGCCGCGCAGCTCATGCAAAAACAACTGCCTTGTACTTTGCCAGGTGGTCAACCAAGCTCCCTCCAGTCATCATACTGTATATATCTTTATACACAGTATAATCACAGTGTGTTCAGATGTCAAATCCTTTTTTTTGCATAAAAAAACGCTGAAGATCACGAATTGATCCCAGCGATTTCGCAACACTTTTTTCCGCCGCGCACATGATTTTGTTTAAATCGGCGACATATAACGGCCATCTCTTAAACCTATATCTTGAAGCTTATCCTCTTGCTGCTGCAGGAAGAACACGTTCTCCCCTTCAGCCCCCATCCACTTTACACCCAAGAGCAGTCCTGAGCCGGTCTTTGCCGCGAGCAGAATCGAGAACATCCCTTCAGAAATTTCGCCCCCATCGTCAACTCGCCATGTGGAAAATTCATCATATTCTGCCGGATAATCTTGAAACAGGAGCGTCCCATCCTGCCGCTCAACTGCCAAACTTGCAAGCATATCGTTGTCTTGTCTTACAAATTGCATGACATAAATCGTCCGGGGATGTTCTTCGCCCACCTCTGCTATTGCCCAGATGGACTCAATTTTTCGTTCTTTTTGTTTTTCAATCTGCTTTGTAATGGCGGCGTCTACTGTACGATCACTTTTCACTGTCACGGTTAGTAAAGCTTCCTTTGGCAACACAGCATCAGGGAGCAAAAAGTACGTTTCATTAGCTTCCGCTTGCCCTTCAGTAAGCTCAAATAAATCACCAGCCAGATTAGCAAAATTGCCCGCAGTTTGCCTCCCATTATCTTGATCAGTAGCTTGCTGGGCACCAATGTATCGTACTGATACAATTTGACCGCCAGCCCCAATCGCCCGATTCAAGCCTTTCAACTTATCTTGATCCTCATTTGCCGCACCATCGTTATTGGTTGTTAGCAGCTTAGTCCCGCTTTCATCGGCAAAAGCAAATCGTCCCTCCTTCCACTGCCCTGCATCTACTACTCTCTGACTATCAGCCTTTTCTTCTTCCTTAACAATTTGTATGCTTTCCTCTTTTGTACATGCAGTCGTCCCCATCACTACCACTGCTGCAAGCACGGCCGTCAATAGCGATTTCATCTTACTCCAGTCACTCCTCTCTGTCGTATCATTATTGACGACAAATCCCCTTTACAGGTTTCAGCATTTATTCTGAGAAGAAACGGCTGACGCCGTCCTTGGTGCGGAAAGGGCAAGCCGCAAAGCGTTTTTTCTAACGGAAGCCATGGACCTTATTTCGCCAATTACCTTCCTTTTTGAAATCTAACGGATGTGGGCGATCTTAATTGGACGTTTTTGGGCGAAATCGTGCTCATGATCATCAAATAACGGCGCACAGTTCCGTTACAATTTCAAATCGGCCAAATTTTCGAAATTAGCGGCCGTGACATCCGTTAGATTAGGCCACGTTATACTTGGGCCAGACGCTTCTGCCCGGACAGGATAATTTCCTCAGAGCCGCTGCTTGCAGGGGCGTGCAGGATGGCATAGCCAAAACCAGGGAGCTCAACCTGCACAACCCCATCAGACCATTGGACATCGCCATCGCTGCCGGCATCCAGCCATAGCGCGCTCTGTCCGCCAGTTTGCACCGTGACCGACAATGCGGCCGCATCATTGTTCAGCAGAAGGAGGAAGCGCTCCTGCTCATCCATCCGCTCGTAGGCGAGCAGCTGCGGCTGCCCGGAAGCCGCCAGAAATTTCAGTCCGCTGCCGCGCAAGCAGGGATGGGATTTGCGAAGGGCAATTATGTGGCGGAAAAAGGCGAGCAGCTCCCGGTCCTGCTTCGCCGGGTCCCATTCCATACATTTGCGGTTGTAGGGATCATGCTCACCGTCGAGACCGATCTCATCCCCGTAGTAGATGCAGGGCGCTCCCTGAAAGGTTAACTGGAACAGCACAGCCAGCTTCATCTGCCGCACATTGCCGCCGCATAAAGTTAACAGCCTTACCGTATCATGACTGCCCAGTAGATTAAAGGCAGCCTCAGTTACCTGCTGCGGAAAGCTGGCCAGCTGGGTGTTGATGCTCTGGGCGAACTGAATGGCGTCGGTGCGCCTTCTGGCAAAGAAATCAAGCACAATGTTGGTGAACGGGTAGTTCATAACGGCGTCGAACTGATCGCCCTGCAGCCAAGGCATCGCGTCATGCATAATTTCGCCGAGCAGGTAAGCGTCCGGGTTCACCCGCTTGATCTCGCGGCGGAATTCGCGCCAGAATTGATGATCCACCTCATTGGCTACATCCAATCGCCAGCCGTCCAGGCCCAACTCGCCAATCCAGTATCGGCCCACCTCCAGCAAATAAGCTTTGACCTCCTCATTGCCCGTGTTCAGCTTTGGCATAATCGGCTCAAAGCCGAAGGTAGCATAGTTCGGGATGCCGTTCTCCACCTTGAGCGGCCATTCCTTTATGTGGAACCAGTCCGCATAGCGGGAGGCCAGACCGTTCTTTTGCACATCGACAAAGGGCGGGAATGTATGGCCGCAATGATTGAATACACCGTCCAGAATCACCCGTATATCCGAGGCGTGACAGGCGTCGATCAATTCCTTAAGCTTCTCGTTCGTACCGAATTGAGGATCGACGAGCATATAATCGCGCGTGTCGTACTTGTGATTGGTTGTAGCGAAGAACAGCGGATTAAAATAAATCACATTGATGCCCAGATCCGTCAGATGATCCAGACGATCGATAACCCCTTGCAGATCGCCGCCAAAAAAGTTGGTCGGGCTTGGCACGCCGCCCCACTCCAGCACACCCTCCGGGTCGATGGACGGATCTCCTTTGGCAAAGCGCTCAGGGAATATTTGGTAGAAGACCGCTTCTTTGACCCATTCAGGCGGGGAGTGAACATCCTCGCGATTAAGAAAAGGAAAGTCGAACAGCCCTTCATACAGAATGGCTGGGGGCGTATCGAAAAAGCCTTTCTCCAAAAAGTAAACGGTCTGGCCCGCTTCCTCCTGGAGGGCAAAATAGTAGACGACCCGGCGAAACCGCGGCCGAATGGCTGCCTGCCAGTAATCGAACAACCCATCCGAAGCAAACCGCTCCATGTTAACGGACTCATTATATTTCTCCCAGCTGTACTTGTCACCGCACACCAATTGCACTCGTGCCACATTGTCCCGCTTTGTGCGCAGGCGGATGTGGACCGTAGATTCATGGTACGCATAGGACCAGTTAAGCCCGATGCGATGGTATACCGCTTCCAGCATAATCATCAATGATGGCCTCCTTCAGGCATGAAAACGTGAGAAGAAACGGCTGACGCCGTCCTTGGCGCGAGGCAAGTTTCTTCCCCTGAAATTTTATAGAATTTACCCTAGTGAAACTTATAAATTCTATAAAATCAAAAAAGGTCCAACCTCTGAATAGACCGAGGTTGAACCCGAAAGTTTCATTGCCTTTAAATTTTCTCCATGGTATCACATTGTTTCCGCGATGGCAATCATTTTGATGCTCGGGCGGCAACGAGAAGTAATTTCAAAAAAACCGGCGTATGGTGGAGGAAACAGGTAAAAAAGTGAGGTAATCAGAGATAATATTCAAAAAACAGGCAGAATTGATTGCTGGACCGATTTGCAAACGTTTTTATGCTTGCTGTATGATGGGGGCACGTAAACAGTTATCCATCGCCTATGATAATTTAAAGGCAATGTATCCAGAAGGGTACAACCTCGGCTTATGCTGCAGGTTGTACCCTTTTTTGCTTTTATGACTGCTTCTGTGAAGGGTAATGTTTGCAAGAGCAGTGGCATGGAACGTCCCTCATGTGTCACACCAAATGCGTCACCAAATGAAAAAGAAAGGGCGGTTGTACGATGTTCAAAACACCGAAGGGAAATTGGAAACTCATTTTTATTTGTCTTGCGCTGTTGCTGGCCATGACAGCCTGCAGCGGCAATGGAGGCGGCAATAAGCCGGGCAACAAGCCGGTCAATACGGGCTCCGAAGCTGATCCGGGCAAAAATGCGGAAACGGCCGGGGATGAGGAATACGCCCCGGAGGAGGGCGCGAAGCTGGTCGTATGGGAAGCGAAAGAGCAGCTTGAGTATATGCAGCAGATTGCGAAGTCCTTTGAAGCGGAGTATGGCGTCCCCGTCACAGTCGAGGAGCTGGCTGGCGGCCAGCAAGGCGGGCGCCTGGCGACCGACGGCCCTTCCAAGCTCGCGGCGGACGTGCTGACGCTGCCGCATGACCAGATCGGCCAGGCGGCAAAGGCGGGACTGCTGCTCCCAAATGATCTGTTCGAGGAAGAGACGCGCGCCACGATGGTTGATGCGGCATTGGCCGCCTCCACTTATGAGGGGGTCCTGTACGGCTACCCGAAATCGGTAGAAACCTACGGCTTGTTCTATAACAAGGACCTGATGCCTGAGGCGCCGAAGACATGGGATGATGTAATCAAGTTCGCAAACTCCTATAACGATCCCAAGCAGAACAAATTTGCGTTAATGTGGGAATTTGTCGGCTATTATACGTATCCGTTTATCGGCAGCTTCGGCGGGTATATCTTTGGCGACAACAATACGAACCCTGAAGACATCGGCCTGAACAAGGAAGGGACCATCGAGGGCTTCACCTTCCTGCAAAGCCTGCGTGACATTTTACCGATGAAAGCGGGAGATGTGACCTATGATGTCAAAACCCAACTGTTTCAAGAAGGGAAGCTCGCTTTGAATATCGACGGCCCATGGTCGGTTGCCGCCTTCAAGGATAAAGTCAATTTCGGTGTTGTGCCACTGCCTGCAGCACCTAACGGCAAGCCTTCGATCTCGTTTTCCGGGATCAAATCATACTATGTCAATTCGTACACCAATTATCCGATTGCCGCGCGAATTTTCGCGCACTTTGCGAGCAGCAAGGAAAATCAGCTGAAAAACTATGAGATGACTGGAGCTATTCCGGCCAATAAAGAAGCCGGGGAGTCGCCGGAGTTGCAAAACGATCCGATTATGAGCGGGTTCTTCCAGCAGTTCCAGCAGTCCGTCCCGATGCCTTCGGTTGCCGAGATCAACTCGGTATGGGACCCTTTGAAGGCCGCCTTCATCTCGGTATGGGATGACCCAAAGCTGGATGTGAAGCAGACGCTTGACCAGACGGTGAAGACCATTAAGGCGGATATCGACTCGAAATAACATGGAAGGTGGTTAACGGAATGCAGAGCAGAACGAAAGCCGTTATCCTTTCCATCCTCATGATGGGTCTGGGACAGATATATAATCGCCAATTTGTCAAAGGGCTGCTGATGATGATTGGTTATGCGGCCGGGATATATGGTATAGTGTTTCATCTGAAGGATTATTTGTACGGCTTGATTACACTGGGGGTTGAGCCGAGCAGACTGGTCAAGGTTGGCAAGCTGACCAAGATGGTCGAGGGCGACCATTCGATCTTTATGATGGTCGACGGCCTGATGGCGTTGCTTGCTCTGTTCCTCTTTGCAGCTGTCTATCTGCTAAATGTCAGGGATGCTTACCTGGTTGGACGTTCGCGCGACCAGGGGGGGCAGCCCCATCATTTCATTCAGTCGTTGCGGGAGCTAAACCGCAAGCACTTTGCCTATCTTGTGCTGGCGCTGCCTGCTGTGGCGGTTCTCTTCCTGACGATTCTGCCAATTATTTTTTCGATTCTTCTGGCTTTCACCAATTATGCCGACCCGATTCTGCCGCCTGCCAATCTGGTCGATTGGGTGGGCTTCGGTAATTTTGCCAAAATGGTCAATCTGCAGGTGTGGAGCTCAACCTTTGTCGGCGTATTGACCTGGACGCTCACCTGGGCGGTCATTGCGACCTTCACCACCTATGTGGGCGGCATTCTTGTGGCAGTGCTTATTCAACAGCCGGGCATCCGGTTCAAGAAGCTGTGGCGCACCGTATTGGTCGTCCCGTTTGCGATTCCAAGCATGATTTCGCTGCTTGTGATGCGCAATATGTTCAACAGCCAGTTCGGTCCGGTCAACGGTTATTTAAGATCCTTGGGGCTGGAGGGGCTTCCTTGGCTGACGGACCCGTTCTGGGCCAAGGTGACGGTTATTCTGGCCAATATGTGGCTGGGCATTCCGGTAACGATGATTCTGGCGATCGGGGTTCTGACGACGATCCCCAAAGATATGTATGAAGCGGCCGAGGTGGACGGAGCGGGATCATTTCAAAAATTTCGCATGATTACCCTGCCCATGATGCTTTTCACTACAGCGCCTATCCTGATTATGCAATTTGCCGGCAATATTAACAGCTTCAACGTCATTTATTTGCTGACGAGCGGCGATCCGGTCAACTCCAATTACCAGTATGCCGGCCATACTGACTTGCTCGTCACCTGGCTTTACAAGCTAGCCCTTAACCAGTCCCAGTACAGCTTCGCATCGGTCATCGGCATCGTCATTTTCCTGCTTGTAGCCGCCTTCTCCATCTTGAGCTACCGCAGAACCCGATCCTATAAAGAGGAGGACATGATCGTATGAACAGACGCGCGGCAACGAAAGCGAAGTTATCCATCAGTTATTTTCTGCTGATCGTTCTTAGCTGCATTAGCCTGTTTCCGGCTCTCTGGATTATCATGTCCTCACTCAAGACGGGCAACAGCTTGTTCAGTGATACGCTTATTCCGCGAGAGCTCACCCTGGAGCACTACCAGGATCTGTTTCAAAATACACGTTACCCGCTATGGTTCATGAATACGCTCAAAATTGCGGCTCTGTCCACAGTATTAGGCACCTTCTTGCTGCTGCTTTCCTCCTACGCCATATCCCGTTACCGCTTTGCAGGCCGCAAAACAACCTTGACCACACTGCTGGTTCTGCAAATGTTTCCGGGCTTTATGGCAATGATCGCGATCTATGTTCTGCTCAATACGATGAACCTGCTCAATTCTCACTGGGCGCTTGTACTCGTATATAGCAGCGGCGCCATTATTACTAATATATTTGTCGCAAAAGGCTTTTTTGATACGATACCCCGAAGTCTGGAGGATGCGGCGAGAATCGACGGCGCGAGCCATATGAGATTGTTCTTCTCGATTATGATTCCACTGTCTAGGCCGATGCTCACCTATGCCAGCCTGATGATATTCAACGGCAGCTTCGTCGATTTTATTTTTGCCGATCTGGTGCTGCGCACAGAAGAGCAGCGGACGCTCGCAGTAGGCTTGTATCAGATGGTGAGCCAACGCAATTCGACGGAATTTACACTGTTCGCAGCAGGAGCGGTGCTGGTCGCCCTCCCGGTAACGCTGCTGTTTATGTTCCTGCAGCGCTTCCTCGTTGAGGGATTGACGGCAGGCGCCTCCAAAGGGTAATCTCTTTAGCTTCCTCCCGGCGCAAATAAAGAGAGCCTTTCAGTCCATCTATATGGTGGACTGGAAGGCTCTTAGTGCTGTAAGTTATTTTCTTAGAATTTGTCCCGCGAAATTAGAAAATCCCGCATTTTACCCAAACAAAACATCAAGCACCGGACTCGTATGTCCACCCGGATACATAATATAGAGCAATGTATACACAGTGACTCCGGTAATTGCCGTTGCAAACCATACGACTGCCGTTATCCGTCCCCATTTGCGATGTTTGGCAAAACGTTCACGGAAGGCAAGCGTTAAGGTTGTAATGCCGAATACGGCTCCTACAGTAGCCAAAATGATATGGAAGAACAGGAACACTTTATAATACACTTCCAAATCTGGAGGTCCGCCCCAATTTGTATTGCCTACAAATATAGTTCGCGACATATAGACGATAAAAAAGATCAACGCCGCAATCGCCGCGGCGATCATCACTTTCTTGTGCGCTTCTGTTTTGCGCTTAATAATAAGCGCCCAGCCGATCGCAACCAATACTGCACTGATAACAATGAAGCTCGTACTGATCATCGGCAAAATTTCATACATGGACATCGTAATCCCACCAATTCATTCACTTAATTCATATGCGTCAGCATATTTTATGTCCTCAACTGCTCGCACCTGCATGACCTGCCGGACCGGGATTCGGAAGATCATCGTCAGAATCCGCATGCTCACGTTTATACCATTGCTTGAACACATAGGCAAGAATGGCGCCATACATAATCTCCTGGATCAGCTTCATAATGACTCCGCCAGTCTGCTGGTCTTCAAGCGGCTTCATAATATTAAAGAAAGACGGCCCGTTAAATTTCTCAAGCAAATAGCTCGGATCACCGGCAACGCAATACCCCATCGCCTTTACCCAGACCTGTGGATCATTGTAAGTGGCATAAAGCGTACTGTCAGCAAAAATGATTAACGCACAAGCTGGTGTTAGCAGCAATCCATTCGCAAAAATATAGGCCATCTTTTTCACATCAACCAGACGAGCCCATTCCTGCACAGGAGCGACGATTTGCCACCACATCATCATCGAAGTGACGAACAGCACGACATAGTATAAACGGTGAATTGTATAATGTGTCATGACATAATCATGAACCAACGGAACATGATACAGCGAAAAAATAATATTGAATGCCAGCAGCGTAAAGATCGGATTCATAAACACTCGCAGCTTACGCCAAAACGAATGTCCAAATGCGGCCTTCCATAAAAATTCAGGTATACTTAGAAGCAGCAGCGGCGGCACGATCAAATACGATATGGCCATACTGGACATATGAAACGTGAACGTCAAGTGGCCTAATAAATCAAGCGGCCCTCCCTGGGCAAGATAGAAAAGCGCTGCCGCTGAAATGAATTGGAACTTTTGCTTACCTGTAACAGTCGGCGCAGCTGCAGCATGTTTCTCCTTCCACGGGCCGACCAAATAGAAATATAAAATAACGACCGCGGCCATAAAAAAGAAAAACAGTGGACTCCATTGTTCCTCAAAACTAAAATATTCCAACCCTAACATCATGGATGCCCCTTTCTATGGATAGAAACATGCCGCGCGGCAGCGCTCCTCACTTTACACTAGCCCGAGACAGTTGTTTCGTCCATTCTTGTTACAACAAAAGAGGGGGCCGATTAGGACCTCCCTCTCTTCAGTTCACAAACTTACCACCAAACCCAATATAGAGCCATGATCACGCAAAGTAACGCAACGAATCCGCCTGTCAAAATTCCTAAAATAGCGAAGAAATGGCCACGATCCTTCATATGCATCCAGAAGCCCATTTGGATAAATACTTGAGCGATCGCCATACCGATCAGCACAATATAGGTGAAGGTTTGATTGATTTCGCCAGCAGCGACTGTCGCAAATGCAAGCACCGTCAAAATAATCGAGAACACAAAAGCGATAATATGCTTACGCGGCCCCTCGTGGCGATGGCGGCTTTGATGTCCTTGAACAGCAGATTGTTGATCTGACATTGATTAGCCCACCTTTCCCATCAGATAAACGACAGTGAAGATGAAAACCCATACGACGTCGATAAAGTGCCAGTACATGCCTGCTACATATACTTTAGGCGCAGTAACTACAGTCAGACCTTTTTTGAAGATCTGAAGAATCAGCAGCGTAATCCAGCCTATACCGAACGCAACGTGAGCACCATGGAATCCAACTAACGTATAGAAGGATGAACTGAATGCACTAGTCGTAAAACCATGCCCTTCCTTTACATAATGGAAGAACTCATAAATTTCCAAGCCCAGAAAGCCAAGGCCAAGAACAACCGTAATAATTAACCAGCTAAGCATCGCTTTAACTTGATTACGGTGCATAGCCTGAATGGCAAACACACTCGTCAAGCTGGATGTTAACAAAATAAATGTTGCGGCAGCAACCAATGGAAGCTGGAACAGCTCCTGCTCTGTCGGATTGCCGTCCCCTACTTGAGAACGAAGTGCTAAAAACGCTGAAAACAACGTACCGAACAATACAGTTTCGCCGCCAAGGAATAACCAGAAGCCGAGCACTTTATTACGGCCTTCAAGGGTCGCTTTCTCCGGCTCGTGCGGCAAATTGCCGTCTACGTGCGAATGTGCGCTCATGCTTTTACCCCCTTGTCATGCAATTCTTCAGGCTCGATATGGTAACCATGGTCATCAAAAATCGAGCGCAGAGCCATACATCCGAATGTTATAACCAGACCTGCAGCACCAAGAATATACTGATGGTACATAAAACCAAATCCGGCAATAAACAAACCTACAGACATTGCAAATGGCAAGATCGTCGGTGACGGCATATGAATCGAACCAAGCGGCTCGGCAGGCGTCATTGTTTTTCTGCCATCCATTTTTTCTTTCCAATATGCATCATATCCACGTACAAGCGGAGTTTGAGCAAAGTTGTATTCCGGCGGCGGCGAAGGAATCGTCCACTCGAGCGTACGTCCGTCTTCCCAAGGATCGCTAACGGCATTGCGCGGCTTCATGGAAGTAATCACAATGTTCAGCAGGAACAGAATTGTACCTACACCCATCAACAGCGCACCAATCGTACTAATGAGGTTCAGCCCATTCAAGCCCATACCGTCGAGGTACGTCCAAATCCGCCGCGGCATCCCCATCAGGCCAAGGAAATGCTGCACGAAGAATGTCATATGGAAGCCAATGAAGAAGAACCAGAAGCATAACTTGCCTAATGTCTCATTGAGAACACGTCCGAACATTTTTGGCCACCAGTAGAACAAGCCGGCAAAAATACCCAGTACCAACCCACCGACAATAACGTAGTGGAAGTGAGCAACAACGAAATACGTATCATGATATTGATAGTCTGCCGGCGCTACCGCAAGCATAACCCCGGTGACGCCCCCCATTACGAATGTCGGTACGAAGCCGACCGCAAACAGGTTCGCTGTTGTAAAGCGGATCGAGCCGCCCCACATGGTGAAAATCCAGTTGAAGATCTTGATACCAGTCGGTACCGCAATCAGCATCGTAGCAATTGAGAAGAGCGCATTCGCTACAGCTCCAAGACCAGTTGTAAACATATGGTGAGCCCAAACCATGAAGCCCAGGAAACCAATCAGTACGGTCGCAAAGACCATAGAGCTGTAACCGAACAACCGCTTGCGCGAGAAGGTACTGATAACTTCCGAAATAACGCCGAAGGCCGGCAAGATGAGAATATATACTTCAGGGTGTCCGAAGATCCAGAAAATATGCTCCCATAATACAGCATTACCGCCATTGCTGACTTCAAAGAAGTTCGCCTTGAAAATACGGTCAAACATCAAGGCAGCCAAGCCTACCGCCAGCGCCGGGAAAGCGAACAGAATAAGCGCTGAAGTAATGAATGTCGCCCATGTAAACATTGGCATACGCATAAAGCTCATGCCAGGAGCACGCATCGTAATAATGGTAGCCAGGAAGTTGATGCCGCCAATAAGCGTACCGATACCAGCGATTTGCAGGCCAATTACATAATAGTCGACCCCACTGCCCGCGCTAAACTGATTTGTCGCCAGCGGTACATAGGAAGTCCAGCCTGCATCCGGAGCGCCATCACCAGTAAACCAGCTGATGTTAAGCAGTAAGCCGCCGAAAAAGAACGTCCAGAACCCAAGTGCGTTCAAAAAAGGGAATGCAACGTCGCGGGCACCGATTTGCAGCGGAATGACCGCATTCATCAGCGCAAACAGCAGCGGCATCGCAGCAAGGAAAATCATCGTCGTGCCGTGCATCGTAATTAGTTCATTAAACGTTCCGGCTGCAACAAAATTGTTCATCGGCTTCAAAAGCTGGATCCGAATCAAAATTGCTTCCAGACCGCCTATCAGGAAGAATAGTCCCCCTGCAATTAAGTATAGAATGCCAATTTTTTTATGGTCAACGGTCGTCAGCCAATCCATCAGGCCGCGATACCGTTTAACCTCATGAGCATGAGCCAAAATAGGTACCTCCTTCATTCGCTAATGTTAATAATCGAGTTTCAATCCTGCCAGATATTCAGCAACGCCTTTGATTTGGTCTTCAGACAATGGGATTTGGCCCATCATATTGCCAGGCTTCACCTTGTTGGTCTCTCTGAGCCATCTTTCAAGGTTCTCTTGAACCGTTCCTTCGTTGGAATACTTCTTGTTGTCCGTATTGACGAGAATGCCGCCTACTGTCTCACGGCTGCCAATACCAGTCAGGTTCGGTGCCCAGTTATTGCCTTCACCAATGGCATGGCAAGTCAGACAGGTTGCCAATGCTTCGGCTACTTTTTCATCTTTCGGCATTGCTACCGGCGCTTTTTGCGCCAATATCCAGCGATCGTAGGAAGCCCGATCAACAACTTTAACTTTAAAGTCCATCAACGCATGGGAAGGGCCGCAAAGCTCGGCACATTTGCCAAGGTATACGCCTGTTTTAGGCGCTTTAAAGTACATTTTGTTCACATTGCCGCCTGGGTTCGTATCCATTTTGCCGGCAAGCGACGGAATCCAGAAGGAGTGAATAACGTCGGCAGTCTTCGCTTCTACAGAAATAACTGCATCATTGGGAATAATAAGCTCTTGCGCAGTTTTAACGCCTTCCTTAGGATACTCGAACTCCCACCAATATTGGTGAGCAGTAACTTTAATCTGAATCGCATTCGGATCTTTGCTGTAGTCTTCAGCAAGGCCGAAAACGGTTTTGATTGTAGGAACCCCAAGGATGATCAGCATAATGATCGGAATGACAGTCCAAATGACTTCAAGCTTGTGATTGCCCTCAACCTGTACCGGGATTGTCTTGTCGCCTGGACGACGCCGGAAACGAATAATTACATAAATCGCGAGTAAAAACACAACAACGACAACAATCGTCATTATTGTAATGGACAGTTTCATAAGTCCAAACTGTTCCTCGGCAACCGGTCCTTGCGGTCTGAGCGCCGACAAGTCAGCTCGTCCGCATGCTGACAGCAGCAACACCATTCCGGCAAGAAGCGGCATAAGCCGTTTTAGAACGTGCCACCGATTCATCATCAATCAACCCCACTTTTTACGTTTTCGCAATAGGCCGTAATGGCAAAAAAAAACGACCATCTGCGTGAAATCCTGGATATGCAGACAACTTCCGCAATCTAATCACTTATTAAATATAAAGTTGAAGGTGCTTTTTGTCAATGTTCCTAGAAGAGTTCACAAATTGTTCGCAAAGCTGTCAAAGTCCCATTTTTTCTGCTTTTGCAAACCTTTACATGCTTCTTGCAAATGACAACACCCTCCTTACATTGTGTGCAGCAACCATGGGTCTTTATGTATACAAAATTAGCGTATATTTCTGCGGGGGAGGCCAATGATAAAAGCAATCTAAATTGAAGGGAGTCTACCCGCTTATGAAAGCCAGTCCGCTTCAGCAGCTAAAAGTGCTGATTTGCTTTGTGATCGCCAGCCTTTCACTAACCGGCTGCAATTATGTCCGACATTCGCAGGATAGCACTTACGACTACGGCTCCAAGCAAAAGGGCGATCCTAAAATGATCGGCAGCCGCATGTACGGCACCGCAAACAACAATCCCGAGCAGCATAACAACCGCTGGTTTGAATACAGCTCGCAGCTTTCCACAATAGTAACCAACATTAACGGCGTCGCTGCCGGTATGGTTTTTTTGACGGATAAAAACGCTTATGTCGGTATGACCCTGGATCGCACCGCGGTCGGCACACGTAAAACCGGAGGCCGAAAATCCAAGGAACAAAATAATTCCGGCGTAACTTGGGGACCATTCAACCCGGATACCGGCAGCCCCTACAGAGCCAATCGCGTCCAGTTTGCCAGTCCATATAACTCGTACTACACGGTCAACGATCATAATGAAATCTCCAGCGAACTCAAGCAAACCATTGCCGTTCAACTTCGCAAGCTGGCTCCTTTGATTCAGGAAGTGCATATTTCAGCCAACATGGAATTTGTCAATCATTTGGCGCAATATGCCTATGAGGCAAAAATGGGGCATTCTTTAACACGATGGCTTCCTTCATTCAACATGCTTGTCCAACATCAATTTGCCGGCGGCGACCTGGTGCCTGAGCCATTAGATGTCCAAAAAAGAAAATTGCAAAAATCGCAGCACTAATGTATATACTTTCCAAAGGGTTAAAGGGAAATACATCTCTTTGACCCTTTCATTCTAAACCGAGCCGGATAAGTTTCTTCTATTATAAATGGTATAATTACGAACAAAGACTGAATTAGCAGGTTGACATTATCGTTCTTTTATCTTAAAATTAAGATATCAAATCTAAAGATTGTATCAGGAGGTGATTCTATTGGATCAACAATCCAATACACCGGATCGCGCACTTGAATTATTCATCGTCCTGTCTCGCGCACATCAATGGGTAGTCGCTCACGCTCAACGTGATATTCGCCGTCATGGCTTAAATATAACCGAGTTCGGCGTGCTTGAAGTATTGTATCATAAGGGCGAACTGCCTTTGCAGCAAATTGGTGAAAAAGTACTCATGACCAGCGGCAATATTACCTATGTCGTTGATAAATTGGAGCGCAAAGGTCTTGTTAGGCGAAAAATGTGCGAGTCGGACCGCCGCGTTATCTTCGCAGAAGTAACGGAACAGGGACGAGATTTAATTCACGCTGTCTTTCCTTCTCATGCAGAGGTCATCCGGAACGCAGTTAGCGGCCTGACGGATGAAGAACAGCAGCTCATTATTCCTTTGCTAAAAAAACTCGGCATTGCCGCGCAAAAAAGCTTGCCTTAGAAATCTACCCTTAAAGCTTTCCATAGCGAGTGACAGCACAATCGACATGAATTCACCAAAAATAAGGAGGCAATTTCAATGACTGCACAACCAATGATTTATGGCCCGTCCTTGCAAGGTGTTGGAGCCTTTGACGGCGGGAAAATTACAGAGCAGAAGCCAATCGGCTTTGGCGGCGAAGGAGCAGTTGTCAAGCGGGTAGGACCGTTGTTTTATTGGGCTTGGGCTCAATCTAAGGAGGAAGGCTATATTCCGCTGCATCCTCATCAGGCCTTCGAAATTATGACTTATGTTATAAAAGGTCACGCTCAGCACGGTGATACGCTAGGAACAAAAAGTGTTGTTGGCGCAGGCGGCGCGCAAGTCATGCAGACCGGCTCAGGCGTCAGCCATGAAGAGCGTTTTATCGGACCCGATATGGAAGGCTTTCAAATATGGTTTGAGCCGTATATTCAAGAGGCGCTGCAGCGTCAACCGACCTATTCCCAATACGAGCATGATGAATTTCCAATATTGAAAGGCGATGGCTTTGTAAGTAAAACCGTTCTTGGCCCTGTATCTCCGATCTCCCTGGTGGCAGACGCACAAATGTGGGATGTGCAAATCGAGCCAGGAAAATCCTTTCAACACGCAGCTAAATCAGGCTATACGTTAACAGCACTGGCAATCCGCGGCAGTGGCAATATCAGACCGGCATCGGACAATGCGGGAACCGCTCATTCCTTGCAGCATAAAGACTTTATGACCTGGCGCGCAGATTCCGAGCTGGAAGCTGTATTCACAGCCGCTGACGACGAAGCGCTTCGGCTGATTATAATAGAAGTGCCTACTCAAGTGTCCTATCCTTTGTTTCCAAAACGCTAATAACTGCTGTGAGAAGCAACGGCTGACACCATCCCAGGCGAGGCAAGTTTCTTCCCCTAAAGTTTTATATAATTTATCGATTGATACTGTCCCTGCAAACACTTAACCGTGCAGCCTGAGGGACAGTTTTTCTTTTTCAACAGATGCTGTGGAAATCATTTGAAATCTGGTCTACAATCGAAATAGCAGCTCATAACGAGACTGCTGGGCGGGTATTCTAATAGTCACATTCGGACAGAAATGGGGGTCATTGTATGATTTACATATTTGCCGTTTTGATATTATTATTCGCGGGTGCAATTGGTTACCGTTTCTCGAGCATGGTTCTTCTTATTCCTACAAATAAAGACGATCATATCTATAAGTCCGAAGAAAAGTCAGGCACATTGCTGCGTAAAAACGTGGAGCAGTTGGTTAAGGAAGAGCTGACCCTTCCCTCATCCCATAACTATAACATGCGCGGCTGGTTTTTTCCGGCTGATCGCGATGAAGGCAAAGCGGTAATTTTGGTGCATGGCGTTACCTCCTCGCTGATTGGCTGCCTGAAATATATGGATATGTTCCGCCGCAGAGGCTTTCATGTATTGACTTATGACCATCGGCGGCATGGTCAGAGCGGCGGACCCTTCACAACATATGGCTATTATGAGAAGCAGGATCTGAAAGTTTGGGTTGACTGGCTGTTCAACAAATGCGGTCCCGCCTGCAAAATCGGTATTTTAGGCGAATCAATGGGAGCTTCAACTGCCCTGCAGTATGCTGCAACCGATCCGCGAATCGCTTTTTACATCGCCGACTGCCCTTATTCAGACTTAAAAGCGGAGCTTACCCACCGGCTAAAAGAGGACTTCCATCTTCCGCCTTTCCCTCTGCTCTATTTGGCTGAGCTGTTCGTCTGGCTTCGTTCGGGAATCAAGTTCCGGAACGTCTCACCAATTAGAGACATTGCACATGTAGAGACGCCAATCTTATTTGTACATGGCGAAGAGGACTGTTTTACACCGAAAGAGATGACAGTCCAGCTATACAATGCGAAGCCTGGGTTCAAGCGAATCCATATCATGGAAAAGGCAGACCATGCTGAATCACTCGCCACAGATGCGGCTTTGTACGACCGCGTAGTCGGCAGCTTCTTAAGCGAAATCGGGCTGTCAGACGATCCGGTTCTACCCGCGGATGCCAACGAGCAGCCCCTACGCTCAAAAAAGCCAATAAGTGAATCCTATGCCTGACGTCGTCCCTGACGGGGCAATTAGCGGACGGAAAGAGCGGGCAGGGGCGCGAAGAAGACACTGATGGGGTGCTGAGGCACAAGTGTTGCAAAGAATACAACATTTCAACCATGATCAAGCCGAATACTCCGGAAATGTTGTACGTTTTACAACAATCATTGCCATTTCGTCATCTTGGAGAAACCGATTGTTGTATTTCGTACAACAATTAGGGGGTCTGCTAGCTTTCCGCCGCTGCTTTGTTGCACAAACTACAACATTTGAGCACTTTTTTCCGTTCCTCTTGCGGTGTCAGGCAAATTCCACAAATAACGGACCTTCTAACAAGTCAGTGACCAATGCTATGAGCTAATTCTGCATTTACCTGCATAAACGCTACGACGATAAAACCAATAGCCATCGCCAGCACAGCTGCTCCAGTCCAACGCACCTGCCTATTCGTGCCTTTAGAAGAAGGGCGCCTGATCAAAAGCCATCCCCCAGCCATTAATAGCATAATAATGATTCCGGCTTGTATATACATTAGCCTTTCACCTCCCAGACTGCAGCATTTTATACCAGTACACCGCAACCTCATCGCGATGCTGGGGAATCCCTCGATATAAATAAGCATCGAAACCCCCGATCACAAATCCGCAGCGCTCATAAAATTTACAAGCCGGTACATTGTTCGTCTGCGTCTCCAGCGTTAATCCGGCCAATCCGTGTTTTTCAGCCCATTGTGCGGCTTGGTATATGAGCCGTCGTCCGATTCCATGACGGCGAAATCGTTTATCTACTGCGATATCTTCAATATAAGCAAAATGATTCCAATGACGGGTCAGCACAATTCGGCCTACCGCCTGCTCTCCGGCAAAAGCAGCATAAATCGTTGGTGCAGCTTCGCCCACCAGCTTATCTGAAGATTCATCCATTTGCTCCTGCAGGGACGAATCAGTATAGCTTTTCTCGTACGCCGGGACGTCTTGAACGGTATAATGGATCTGATTATCCTTCATTGATAGAACCATTACCGATTCCACTAGAAATCGATCATCCAGCTCATCCAATCTGCCATACTCCAGATCAACTTCACGAATTACAATCTCCATTGTCTGCATCCCTTCTTGTCTGCTGCAGCTGACTGAGCTGCTTGTCGTCCAAACCCGTCAACCGCCTGATGAGCTTATAGTCCAATCCTTCCTTCAACATATTTATGGCCATTTCGTATGTCATTTTCTCGATGCCTTGTTCCATTCCTTGTTCTATTCCTTGCTTATATCCACGCTCTATACCCTCTTTAATTCCTTCATCTCTTGCATCTTTAAGCAAGCTTGCTTTGTCGTGCAGCGCCTTTTCACGCAATGCATAGCGCCGCCTAGTCTCTGCATCACTAGCTAAATAAGCCAGTCTTTCTTCCGCTTCCCTAATCGTATCATCCATTCTCATCAGCTCCTCCAATTGTTCATTGGTTATATGCTTTTCCATGAATCGCAGCCAGCGGTGCAATGGATCGTTAATATTGAATGGCAGCTGCCGAAATTTTGAGCACTCAATAAAATGCAGTTCGAGCAGATCTGTTAACATATAGTGTCGTACTTCATCCTCGTACAAATGAAAAGTATTATGATATTTTTCTAAGGGCAAATAATGATGATCAAGAATGTATGGCATTTAGTAAGCCGACCAACAATCTTTTACCATCATTTTCGCCAAACAAACGCTTGAATAAAAAATCATTTTTCGGGTTTAGCCTCATCTCGCGTTCTCCCCCTATTGTACCATATCCCGTACCGCAAACTGCAAAGAGCCGGCAAACAAAAAGCACACACTGTCCATTTCCCTTGGCAGCAAGGAAAATGAGCGGCGCGTACTTCGCGACTGATTTATATCCAGATTGTTTTCATTATAATCTGACAAATTCAGGCTGAAAAGCATACTCTTATGCCACAGACCTTCTCTTCCAATAACGAATCCCCTTCTCAATACAAACAAATAATGCAAACAGGATAGTGATGATTGCCACCTTCAAAACAATATCAAGTACTCTTTTACTATTGCCGCTCAGCACATGTGCATAGCTGCTTACTACCGGAGAGGTCAACCTCGAGTAAAAGAAAAGATAGGTTTGAATCACAATAGCGTGCGTTAATGTAAACACAATGGACCACGCCAACGGCATAAGTGCCACATATTTATTTCTGCTGACAAGATACAAAATGAATACAAAGCCGATAAGGATCAGACTGCTAAACGTTATCGACCCATAATTTTTATCATAAAGCACGCTTGAAAAATGAAATTCGAACAGCATAAATTCAAAGCCGTCTCTCCGATAGACCAAAAACTTGAAGTATGATTGCAAAAATCCCACTACAAAAAAGATTGGCGAAACAATCAAGCAAATACGGTCGATCCTTTTGCGAGTCAGTGTAAGAGACAACGTCATCACCATTGCCCCAATTCCCACGATAGGTGCCAGTTCAATATACCGGTTATGTATGCCATACTTATTCAGAATTAAGCCGCTCAAAAAAGTGAGAAGCGCAAATAACAAGCTAATCCCTGCGATCTTCATTATCATATCGCCAGACAGACCAAACGTTTCCTTCGTTACTTGCTGACGCAGCTTGTCCGGCTCCCCGAACCGTTCTATCGCTCTCTTGACGGCTTCCTCCTTCGTCATCCCCATTTGCTGCAAATCATCGATAGAAGAGTGAAGATGTGCCTCCATCTCCTCTTTAAGTTCCTGCTTCTCTTGTTTTCTTAGAAAGCTGCCCTGCAAGATACTACGAACGTAGTGCGAAATTTGCTCCACTACCCGCCCCTCCCAGAAAAACATTAATAACTCAAGTTTCGCAGCTTAATTTATAGCTGGGCAAACTTGAAATCCATTGCTGTACTTGACCTAAAATAGCAGACTTCTCCCGTTTGTTTTTCGTTTGGGAGAGCTCAAGGAAGAAAGCGAAGATTTGCTGTAAAGCTGCTTTCAGATCGAGGTCTCGGATTTCATCGGAAAACAAGAAAAATAACCCGCCAAGTGAACGCTGATCCTGATGCCCACGTCGTTCCCACTCCATTAAAAGATAGCGAGTGAAGACGATTGTCGTATGGCTGATCAACATGTCAAAAGAGCGGCCTTGGAACTCGGTTCCCAGTTTCAAATAAGATTTTGTGAATTTGAAAAAGGTTTCGATGCTCCATCGTATCCCGTAAATGCGGACAATTTCAGCATCTGCCAGTTCAATATCCGTGCTCAGAATGGCAAGCCATTCCCTGCGGCAATTGCGATTTTGAACGAAAACGATTTTGATCGAAAGTCCGCAGTCCGTTCGTATGATGATCGAACCGAGCACTTCTTTCTTTGTCGACCGAGGTAGTCCCGCGTGTAGTTCTTTTAGTGACATTCGCTTGTCGCCTACCCGGTAGCGCTGTTTCATATCTTTGATCATGCCGATGACATGCAAGCCTTTCGACATCAGGCTACGGAGCAACGGGGCTTGGGTGAACCAACTGTCCATCAAGACGAAATCCGCCGCAAATCCAAGCTGAAGGGCAACGTTTTTCGACCATGTTTGCTACTTTGAAATTAGGTACCTTACTCCATCAAGCGGGTATACGAAAATCGTTTGGTCTTCCGGCACTTGCTGTTTTCCAGCTCATCTTCACGTTGGTTTTTCAACAGCGCAGACGATCCAAGAGTTCCACGACGGCATCCGGCTTGCGAGAAAAAGCTTCCATACGCCGTTTGTATCCTTGCGTACGTCTGGACAAACGCTCCTTCATTTCACAGAAACGATTCGCTAGTTTGGCGGAGCTAAGCAAAGGTGTTTTTCTGTCAAGTTTGTTAGTTTTAAGCCAAAACGCCAGTAGAATCAAGGGTTATATGCGTTTTCAGGCTGCGAAACTTGAGTTAATCATTTAACGGAATTTTATCGAAGTGTAACTACAAGTTGAAAAATATAAACAACCCACGATGATTACGTGGGTTGTTTATATAGAAAGGAGTTGATATTATTTTATCCTATTCCGTTTAAGGCGATCTGTCGGGAAAATGGAAAAGCCGCACTATCTGCGACTTTTAATGAGATCATGTTCTTGTCACCAGACATGAAGACAGACAAACGAGCTAAACCAACATACTTAACGGTAATACTCATTTTTGTTTGATAGCTCTGCCTCGGGTTGAAAAGGTTAAGTCTAACTTCCAATCTTCCCAGAGGTAACCTACGTGATAACAAACAGGACGTCGGTTTCGTCCTTGATAACTATTGTTGACCTAAATACCACGATATATGTCAACTTGGTAGAATACAGTTCCGTTCTCTTTGCTAGCACGTTCAAAAACCGATACGGCCTTCGCCGCATCGGTCTGCTGCCACTGCTATTACTTCATAAAGTAACTACGATTTCTACAACGTCCTTCTTCCGTTCATCTTCCTCGGCAATCAGCCGAACCGTACGCATGCTTTGATCGAAAACCCAGCCTTCTCCTTCGACGCCGAAAGCGGCATCATCCAGATTACTCATCTCCACTCGTTCCGGCAGCCTCGCCCCATTGATTTCAATGCAGGCGGGCTTCGTATCCGAATGTATCAGGATATCGTAGCTGCGGTTCTCCGGCATTCCCTCGTACCTTCCGGTTCGAGGACTTATTTGCAGGACGACGGCATCCTGTAGTTGTCGGCATTCGATCCGCGTCTCGGCAACGTCCCCCTCCTCATACAGAAAAGTCGTCCCGTCGTCCTCATACAGCGTAAAGTTGCTGTCGCCATGCGGGTAAACACGCACCCCTATACGTTCAACGGTCTTCTCTCCAACGTAGTCCATTTCGGGCCATTCGGGGATGATAGCTCCGGCGCGAACGAATAAAGCTCCTCCCGCATAAGCGGGAATCTTGCTGGCGACGGTTTGCGGGCCCGTGTACCGCTCCTTCGTCCAATAATCGATCCACTCTCCTTCCGGCAAATAGACTTGGTCCGTAAAAGCGGCGACGAGGAAGGAATCGCCAAACATATACTGTCCGAGCAGGTCGTCCGACTTCGGATCGTTCGGATACGCGAGCGGCATAGCACGGATAATCGGCATTCCCGTACGAGCGGCAACATGCGCCGCGGAATAAATGTACGGTAGAAGGCGATACCGCAATTTCGCGTACATCTTGAACATAGCCAGCATCTTCTTATCCAGCAACCACGGATGGCGCCAGTAGGCCCAGCTATTCACCTGCGACCATGGCTGTAAAAAACCGAAGTGGAGACCGGCCGGAGTAAACACCTCCATATCGCAGCTTGTATTGACATGTCCGGACAACCCGAGATTCAGCAGCGATACGAGCGGCTTCGGTCCTCCGCCTGTGTCCCCTGCCCAAGTGGCCGCATATTGCTGGATACCTGCAAACCCGCCTGCCGTATAAATCATCGGTCTGCGTCCCGTCTGCTCCTTAAAGCCGAGATGCATCTGTTTGGCTAGCAAAATCGGATACAGATTGTGCATTTCTTCGTCGATCATTCCATTGCCCCAAAGCCGGTCGGGGTGGTCGAGAACTTGCAAGGCGCCATCCAGCTTAAATGCGGAAACTCCCTGCCTCACAAACTTGGTTAAATGCGCATACCACGCCTCGTCGAGCTTCGTAACCTTATCCATATAGACCGGGTATTGCAGATTCGTATCTTGTTCATAATCGTCCGGATGAGTCCTTTTGAAGCCCGCATTCCCCGTACTCAAGCCGCTTGAACCGCCGCCGGCATTTTCTTTCTCAAGGATCTGCCGCTCCTCATGCAAACTCAAGTCGTAGTCGGAGCATAGCCACAAACTCAATTTAAAGCCGAGTCGTTCCAATGCGCCGAAGAAAGTGGCAGGTCCGCCGTCAGGCAACCAATTCGGAATCGCAAACCTCTCCGGATGCCAGTTCTTATCCACAGAATAATCGTAATGTTTGTCCATCCAGCCCGGTTCCAGCCCGATCAAGTCGCAAGGGATGCCTTCACGGCGAAAGTTCAGCGCATCGTCGATCATCTCTCTCGCATTGGCCTGTTCATTGCACACGAAAGTAAGGCCGTATGCCCAGATCGGGAGAACTTGCGGCTTACCGGCGACGGACGTGTAGCTTTGCAGCAGATCGGCAAACGTTTCCCCCGCGAACAAGAAATAGTCCAGTTCGCCGCGCCGGCCCCAAAATCGCAGCCGATCATTCACCGCGCTGCCGATATCTACGGCGTGGCGCCACGTCGTGTTAATAAGGAGCCCCCATCCTTTGCTGCTCATAAGAAATGGAATCGGCGCATAAGCTTTCACATTCGCCACCCACATGTTCGCCCGATGACCGCGTTTTTGAATTCGATCACGCGTTTCGTCGCCCAATCCGTACACCCGTTCTTGTTCGGCCAACAGAAATTCCGCTCCGAACCCCCGCTGCGGGTCGGACCACGGCGGTATCGCATGGCGTGTTAGCATTTCGTCTCGTGCATTCATAAGTTCGATGAGGCCGCTTCTTTTCTCCACTCGAAGCTGCGCTCGTTCCGTACGGATGTCCAGCACATGCTCTCGGTCGTTAACCGTACAAACGGGATCCCTTTGCCGGCTGTCCAATATGCCGTAACGGATCAGCGCGGGTTCGCGGAAATCGTCGGCCGCGCTTAAGCGGATGTGGAACGTATCCGGCGCAACAACTTGAATGCGCATATGCCCGCCGCTTTGCAATGTAATGTTCAGAAATTTATTTTCCACGCTTTACACCTCTTCTCCGGGTTATGTGCCTGTTTCGGCTTTGCCTTATTGCTTTCTCTGCTTTCGTGGAATTACAATCATTATATATGGGATCGCATACACTTTCGTAGGACGATCGATTGCAACCAATAGTCTATCGATGACTGTTTTGGAGAAGGAAGCATAGCGAGTTGTACGCAAAATCGAACGGTATCGTATTTGAAATTGCCAGTGGCGGATATTTGCGCGTAGATTCGGTATCCCCCGGTACGCTGCGGATTCGCCTTCATGAAACGGACGACTTTCCGGAATCCGCCCTCGAACGCTACGGAATCGTCTTACATCGCAGCTCGTGCGACTACGCGCTCGAATACGACGGTCCTACTTGCACAATCCGAACGGACAAAGCGGCGCTTACGGTCGATACGCGAAACGGCTGTCTTTCTTTGCGCAATGAACGCGGCGAAATGTTGACGTGCCAAGCCGAACGTCCCTGGTCTAAATCTTTTAGCTTCTGCGTTCCAAAGCTGCTGCAAGGCGATAGCGCTGGCCAGAGAGCACCGAGGTAGTTTTGGCGAAACCCGCCATCATCACGGCCGGACCGATATGCGGACTCGCTGGCATTCCAGAGGCAGTTGTTCGACTACGTTATTGCGACGTCTGGAATACAACCGTTGCATCCGGGCCCGTATTCTGCGTTTTCTCCAAATAGCTTCCCAAGAAAGACATACTAAACGTATAGTTGCCCGGCAACAGTTCTTTGCTTGCCGTTCCTCCGGCCGTGGTCCCGAGATCTTTCCATCCGGCGGCATAATATTTTACGATTCCACCTTCGAGCGGATTCCCTAGGCTGTCCTTCAACTGGACTGTCGTGTTGACTGTCTGGAACACTACTGTCGCATTAACGCCTATGTTCTGCGGTATTTCCTTATAGGTTCCGAGATAAGACATGCTAAACGTGTAGTTGCCTGGTAACAACTCCTTGCTTGCCGTTCCTCCGGCCGTCGTCCCGAAGTCTTTCCATCCGGCGGCATAATACTTTACGATTCCGCCGTCGAGCGGATTGCCTAAACTGTCCTTCAACTGGACTGTCGTGTTGACTGTCTGGAACACTACTGTCGCATTAGCACCTGTGTTCTGCGGTATTTCCTTATAGGTTCCGAGATAAGACATGCTAAACGTATAGTTGCCCGGTAACAACTCTTTGCTTGCCGTTCCTCCGGCCGTCGTCCCGAAATCTTTCCAGCCGGCGGCATAATATTTCACGATTCCACCGTTGAGCGGATTCCCTGAACTATTCTTCAACTGGACTGTCGTGTTGACTGTCTGGAACACTACCGTCGCATTAGCACCTGTGTTCTGCGTGATTTCCTTATAGGTTCCTAAGTACGATACGCTGAACGTGTACGTTTTATCGGGTAAGTTCATACTTATATAGCCGGCAGCATCGGTTACCCCAAAGTTTTTCCATCCGCCATCATAATACTTGACCGTTCCTCCGCTCAACGGATTGCCATTACTGTCAACCAATTTAACCATGACGGCATCCTGGTCCAACACTTGCACCGTACTGACAGCCGTTTTCAATCCCTCCAGCGTCATTGCCGTGATGGTTGCCGTCCCGGTGCCGGTCGCCTTAATCGTCACAGTGGTCGTACCATCTACGGAATTATACACCGTATTGGTTACCGATACGATCGAACTGTCGCTTGAGGCAAATGAAACCGTCTTGTTTATGGCATTGTTGGGACTCACGGTGGCCGTAATCGTAGCCGAATCACCGATATTCAACACATCGGACGTTTTATCGAGCGTTACTCCCGTTACAGGATTTGATGGTATTTCGACAAGCCCATCATCAAAATCAGGATCGTCTTGAGGAATTTCCACTCCATTCTCTTCAATGAATCGGAACGCATCGAAATAGAAACCGTTATTTACAAACTCTATTTTGGCTGTATGCTTACCTGCAGTAAGGTTAACCTTTCCTAACGTATAACGTGTAATCGCTAACCAATCTTGCGCATACGGAATCGGCGCCGCAAGAACCTCAACATCGTCAATATACACCTTCACACCCGGTTGAGCATTACCAGCCGGCCAGGCATGCGATGCCTTAATCTCAAAATCATAAAGGTCAGACTGAGCGATTTCAAGCTCGTATTTCAGCCACTCGCCCGCGAAATCTTCGTGTACGACATATCCGTTGCCCAGAGGAAGACTTGCAATCAGCGGAACGCCGTCAGGTCTGTATGTGTTATTAAAAGGCTTCTCGACTATCTTATAGTAGCCAACATTTTGGCCACCTTTCATAAAATCCTCTGCTTCAATCCACGTATTTCCACTGTATTTACTTTTGAAGGCTTGCTTGGGAACGGTTTTCGTTACGCTTCTCATCCAGGAAGGATACTCCGCTTTAGCAAGCAGGTTTTGGTATGATGCTTCCACGCCGGCATTTTGCATGATGGATACCGCTTCCCCAGGCCATTCGCCATTGCTGATTACGTGGGTGTTCGTGAGCTTATTTGTAGGCGATCGAAGCACGATATTCTTTGCTACTTCTACATAGTTGTTATCCGCAACTAAATCATGTGTATTATTCAGACCTACAAACCACATCGTTGGCGTATCTTGAAACACATTGCTTTGTATGTTGAAATATCCGCTGCCCGAGTCAGTATACACACCGCCGAATGGCATGGCGCCCGGCCCGCTTTTCTTGAAGTAGTTATTGGAAATCACGCTTCCCGGATTGGACCCCAATGTGTACAGATGTGCGCCATCTTTCAAGGAATGCACAGCATCCTCAAAATAGTTATACGACACATTGATGTTCCCGGCTGTCCTCGAATCATAAGCGCCCCAGCCCCAACCAACGCTTACGCCGGTGTATGGCATTTCCATAATACTGTTGTGCGTAATATTAATGCCATATTCATAATAGTCACTGATCCCTACCGTGCCGCGATATTCGTTTGCTGCGCGCCGGATGACATTATTTTTAATCGTCACGTTTTTAACCGTTTCCATTCCCGGCTTCACATTCTGATGTTCCCATGTTCCAATGATGATGCCGCTTCCGCTGACGTCTCTGATGACATTGCCTTCAATTTTCGAGTCACTTACCGCATCTACCATACTGATTGCCGCAGAGCCGAGGTTGGAAAAGCTGCTGTTCAAAATTTTTATATTCGTCGCCTTATTCACAGCAAACTGCGCAGGCATCATCAAGTTTGATAACAAGGACGATTTGTCGTTAATATTCTGAATAGCATCAGCCTGAACTTGAATTAGCCCTGTGGTACTTACTTCATTCCAGGCACCATAGCGAATATCAAGATTATCAAAGACAAGATTGGAAACTTTATTGGCGGCACTGCTGCCTTCAATTCGGAACATGAACTCCAAGTCGCCTACAAAAATGTCACTGCCATTCAAATTCTGCTCCGTGTAAGGATAGTAATAAATATACTTTTCATCCTTGGAGTAGTAAAACTCACCCGGCTCATCTAAAAGTTCCTTTGCATTTTCAATGTAGAAATGTTTTCCGCGAGAAACGGTAGTAACATGCGTACCAGGTGTATTTTTGCCCGACCAATAAGGCTGCTTCATGATAAAATGGACCTGATCGCCTTCCACTGCCATATCCTCGACAAGCGTTCGCTGCGATGCCCATTCCAGATCCCAAACCAGCTCAATATCGTTCGCATGGGTTACATTTTTGGGAAAGTTGATGGCAGATGTCGTAAATCCATCGTTTTCATTTGCGCTGCCTGCCACTTTATAATCCTCGTTGTACGTATAGGTGTATTTACTTCTTGCACGCACCGCCGGAAACCCGTCTATATATAAATTTCTTACCGTTTCCTCTTGATCGAGGCTAGCTCTCCAGATGGAACCATCTACCTGCTCCCAATCCGTTACCTTCTTACCTCCGCTAATGAGCGGCGGTGAATCTTTACTTACACCGCGATAAACGATGTTAAAACCATTTTTGCCGCTATGCGTCTCGTCGAACCGTTCCGTTTCACTAAGCTGATAATAACCAGGCATGATGTTAACGACAATATCGCCTGTCATCGCATTGCTTAATGCAGCTGCTTCCTGCTTGGCGCGTGATAAGGTTTTAAAAGGACTGCTCTGCTCGCCCGTATTTGCATCATTCCCGTTATCACTGACATACAAGTTCATGTATACAGGGTTCTCAGCAGGCTCAAAGCTTACCGATTCGAAGGAATAGCCGCCAATCACGTTGGTTATGCGAATGGTATTTTTACCCTTCCTCAGCAGCGTCGTTGCGGCAAGTCTCGGCGCTGTAGTCAGATAATCCCCTGTTGGCTCAAGAAATCCGCTATAACTATTGGTACCGTTTACAAGTACAGTGACTTCTTTCGTTCCTTCGGCATTTGGCATACCTACTGTCATGAACAATTTGTAATTTCCATCCGTTGGCGCCATCACGTCGTACTCCACCCACTGGCCGGTCTGGAAGCTAAGATATTGGGCTTCTTGTGCGATTCCGCCGCTGGAATCCGAGTACTGATTTGCCGGGGCGGTAGTTGTCACTTCATTGGAAAGATTGATGAGTTCAACAGGCTCAAAACTTACCGTTTCAAAGTAATAGCCGCCAATCACGTTGGTTATGCGAATGGTGTTTCTTCCTGCTTTGAGTTGCATGGTTGCCGCAAGTCTTGTCATTGTAGAAAAGTAATCCCCCGTTGGCTCAAGCGTACCCTCATAATGATCGGCATCGTTCACCAGTACGGTTACTTTTCTTGCGGAACCTGGCATCCCTGCTTTCATGAGCAGATTGTACGTTCCGTCCGCCGGCGCTATGACGTCATACTCCACCCACTGGCCGCCCTGAAAGCTAAGATATTGGGCTTCTTGGACGATTCCGCCGCTGGAATCGGAGTAATGATTTGCCGGAGCGGTGGTTATGGCTTCATTGGAAAGGGGAATCGTCTTGTCTGCAACAAAGCTGACCGATTCGAGATAATAGCCGCCAACCACGTTGGTAATCCGAATGGTATTGATCCCCGCATTCAGTTCCATCGTTACCGCAAATCTCGTCATTGTAGAAAAGTAATCTCCGGTTGACTGAAGGTGCCCGCTATATGAAGTGGTACCGTTTACAAGTACAGCAACCTCTTTGTCGCCTGGCATCCCTACTTTCATGAGCAAATTGTACTTCCCGGCTGTCGGAGCTACGACATCATATTCCACCCACTGATTGGTCCGAAAGCTAAGATATTGGGCTTCTTGTACGATTCCGTCGCTGGAACGCGCATAATTATATCCCGCAACGGTCGTTTTGGTTTTGTTGGAAAGGCTTACAGGCTCTCCTGCGGCAAAAGCAAGGCCTGGACTTATACAGGAAAGCAGCAAGGCAATCATCAAAAAAGCGGCAACCATTTTTTTCATTTCTACTACGCCTCCCGCCCATTTCGTATTGTACTCGGGTTAAGAAAATCAACAGGAAAGATCAATACGATCTTTCCTGACAACCATTATCCACTACTTGGCACGTTTCTCAAGCAAAGGCAAGGCAACTTTCGTCTGCTCTTCCAGCATTTTATCGATATCTACGACTTTTCTCGCATTGGCTAGCGCCGCATCCCATTTCTTATTGAACTCTTCTTCATTCTTAGCCGTCAGCGTAACCTTGAACGGATCATCCCAGGAAGCCCGCGTCGCCCACAGCTTCTGCACTTCCGGAATGTTGGCATATTCAGCTGACCATGCCTGGATGTTAGGAACAGGGGTGAATCCTTTGGTCCACTCGCTGCCTGAAGGAATTCTCATCGCTCTGGCCAACGTTTGGAAGCTGATTTTGTTATTAAAGAAAGCCGGTGAATAAATACTTGCCGCGCCCCATTGCCCAACGCCTGTCCAGAAACCTGGTGTGCCGCCGGAGTAAGGCTTATTGTTGAAATTCAGACCTTTCGCATCCCGCCAGTCCATCGCCTTCATATCCCCATCGACCAAAAGCTTTTGCATGTTCGCATCTTTGAACGTCCGTGTGCCATCGGCGTTCGCCGTATATAACGCAGCTTCCTTGGTTCCCCAGAACTTGATCTCTTCCCATTCCTTGGTGAACTGCGTGTTGATCCAATTCAACACCTGCGGGACTTCATCTTCCTTCAACGTTTTCAATAACGATAACGTTTCTGCGAAAGTAGGCGGTCCTTCTTTAAACGCCAGAAATTCCGGAAGCTGTGGAACCTGCGTAAAGAAAGGAACATAATGATAGGTTTTCCCGGATTTCTCCAACTCCTGGTTCACCTTATCAATCCCGCCTACCCAGCCTGGGGCAATAATCGCATATTGACCATTCATAACCTTTTCTTTGAACTTTTCCGCGTTATGCACCAGAGACTCCGGATCAATGACCTTATCGTTAATCATTTGGTTCTGGATGCTCCCTGCTTGCTTGATGACAGGGTTCGCATAACCGAATTCCATCTTCTTCTGCGGGATATTCATATACCCCGTATAGTAATAGCCGCCTTTATATCCTAACATTTCAGCTCCGAGTACAGCCAAAGCCAACCAGTTATCGCCGCCGTCGTATCCGAAGGAATAGACCGGCTTGTTCCCTTCTTTAAGCCCCATATCCCTGATGTCATACATCAGCTTTTTGTACTCTTCTGTTGATTTGATCGGCAATACCAGCTTGTCTCCGATCGGCGCATTATTCGCTTTGATCAGATTCATAATTTCTGCATAGTCCTTGGCCGTTGGTATAAGCTTTTTCAGAATATCATCTCTGATGGCCAGGGGGTTGGTTGAGGTGCCTGACCAAGTCAAACGGTCTTTCGGCGTCGAGAACGCATCCACGAATTTATCGCTTAATGTCGCATCCATCTCTTTATCTACCATTAAAGAGAAAGGAACACCATATATTTTTCCGTTTATTTTGATAGACTCCCAAATATATTTCGGTACCGCCTTCCATACGTCGGGAGCGTATTTCTGGAGCATCTCTGGCGTCAGCTCCCAGTTCAAATCCCCTTCATGCAGCTTCGCATGATGCGCCGGCCCTTGTTGGGACTGGGTGAGAACGAGGTTCGGCAAATTACCGCCTGCAACGAGCGCTGTCAGCTTCGGTTCCCACTGCTGCCCGCCATTTCCGTAAAATTCTTTAATTTTCACCTTTGTTTTTGCGGCAAGCCAGTCTCCCGGAATATCCTCCTTCGGTTTCTCGACCGCCTGCACATCCGTCCCTTGCGTATTCCAGATGGTAATCTGAAGCTCCTTCGAAGGCGTATACCCCACAGGCGCGGTTGAAGATGCTTGTGGGCTTGTTGATGAACCTGATGGTGACGGCGACCCCTCCTTTTTGCTTCCGTCTGACGTACAGCCTGCAAACAGACTGCCCATCATCGCGACAGTAAGAAACAGACCAACCGGCTTGGCAAAGCTTCGTTTCATAGAACCCATTGAACCCCTTCCCCTTTCCTGTATTTAGAAATTAGAATATGATAAACACCTTGCGGCATTATATCCAGCATCCAGCGCAAAATCTACTCTTTAACGGCGCCAATCATGATACCCTGGATAAAATATTTTTGCAGAAAGGGATAGAGCAAGACGATAGGAAGCGTTGCCACGATCAGCGTAGCCGCCTTTACGGATTCCGCCGTAACCTTAAAGCTTTGTGCGTCTCCCCCGGACATTGCGCTTGCCTTTGCCATTTCATTCACAAGCTCCGCTTCCTTGACCACCTTGTACATAATAAATTGCAGCGTGTAGAGATTTTTTTTCGTTACAAAATAAAGCGAGGTTGTCCAGTCATTCCAGTGTGCCACAGCCAGCCATAACGTCACCGTCGCCATAACCGGCATTGAAAGCGGAATCATAATTTTAAACATGATCTGCACTTCATTGGCTCCATCGATTAACGCTGATTCTTCCAGGCTTTTCGGTATCGACTGAAAATAGGTGCGAACGATGATCATATAGTAAAAAACAAAAGCCATCGGAATCACATAAACGAGAAAATTATTCATCAAATGCAAATACCGGTATAACATGTACGTCGGGATCAACCCTCCTGAAATAAAGGTCGGGATAATCAGAAAGTTGATCAGGAAATTTTTCCCAGGAAGGTCTCTTTTCGTCAAGGCATACGCCGCGCCTGTTATTAACAGAATCCCTAATGCCGTTCCTGAAACGACTCGGAGGAAAGAAATCATCAAGGAATCAAGAAAACCCGCATTCGTAAAAACCGTACGATAATTTTCCCAGGTAAATACTCTTGGAAATAACGTAATGCCGCCGAATATCGTGTCCTCCCCATCATTCAAAGAAACGGCAAGCTGATTCAAATAGGGATAGATCGTAATCACACTTAAGACGATCATGAACATGATATTATAAACATTGAACATCCGAACGCCTATGCTCTGTCGCACGATCCTGCTCCTTTACCAAATACTGATACTGCTTACTTTCCTCGATACGCGGTTCACGATATAGACAATAAGGAAAGAGACGATGCCTTGCGCCAAGCCAAAGGCTGTAGCCAACGAATAATTCCCTTGCTGCACACCCAGTTTGTAAACCACGGTATTGACAACCTGCGTTTGCTCTACGGTGTAAAGATTTTGGAATCCGAAAACCTGTTCAAAATTCGCCGTAACGAGACCGCCGGAATTGAGAATAAAAATAATCATCGCCGTTGGCAGTATTCCAGGCAGCGTGATATGAACAATTTGCTTCCATCTGCTGGCTCCATCCACTACGGCCGCCTCATAAAGCTGGGAATCGATTCCGGCAATAGCCGCCAGGAAGATGACAGACGACCAACCAACATTTTTCCAGAGATGCGAGCCAAAGAGAATGCCTGCAAAGTTGTCGGGGTCCATGAGGACATTCGTCCGTTCCGCGCCTTCTCCGAAGAGGAAAACCTTGAAATCATTGAATGGGCCGCTCATTTCAAAAAAGCTGTAGAACAGAGCAACTACCGAAATCCAGGACAAAAAATAAGGTAAATAACTGATCGTTTGCACGACCCTTTTGAAATATTTCCCTCTCAGCTCGTTAAACATTAACGCGAGTATAATCGGCAGGGGAAAACCGAGAACGAGAATAAGCGAGCTATACCAAATCGTATTGCCTATCGCTTTCAAAAACATCGGATCCGTGAAAATCGTCACAAAATGTTTCAACCCGACGAATGGGCTCCCCAAAAATCCTTTGAAAATGTTAAATTCCTGGAACGACATGATAATCCCAATCATGGGCAAATAACAGAAGATGACTGTCCAGACAAATGCCCCCGAAATGAGCAGGTATAAAAACCTGTACCGAATGATTTTGTCGATAACGATAAGTAGGGCTCCCTTCTCTTTGTTGTACTTGTATATCTTGCGGCACACTCTGATTGTATGGAATTGCCTAGGTCGTTTCCAGACAACAATCTCATGAAAACTATCACTATTTGCTTGAAAACAAGAAAAAGCGAGGTTCGTCACGACGAAGCCGTCCCGCTCTTCTTTCGGCCCGTCAATTCTTGTTCATTCAGAGCCGCTATTGGAACCAAAACCATCGTACCTTTGCCGATTTCGCTCTGTATCTGGATGATATATCCATTTCCATAATAAGCTTGCAGCCGTCTCCTTACATTTCTGATCCCGTACCCGCCAAAGCTTGCCGATGCCGAATACGTATCGTTCATCAAATTCGCAATCGTTTCCTGCTCCATTCCTCGCCCATTATCGCTAACCTCGAATACAATATCTGATTGATTCCAATATCCCTTAATCGTAATCCTTGCATCTTCTTCCTTTCCGTTGAGTCCATGCAGGATGGCATTTTCTACAATCGGTTGAAGCAAATGCTTAAACGTATAATATTGGGCTATTCCTTCCTCAAGCTCAACCTCCAGACGATAGTCGCAAGAATGCGAATGAACGTTAATCTTTACATATTCCTCGATCATTTCCAGCTCAGCGCTTATTTGAATGATTTGATTCCCTTTATTTAAAGCAGTCCTGTAATATTTGGTTAAGGCATTGACGATATCAATCGTTTTCTGATCTTTGTTCCAGGATGCCGTCCATTTAATGACAGACAAAGAATTATAGAGAAGATGCGGGTTGATTCGTGATTGCAACAGATCGATTTCCAGTGCGTTGTTATGCTGGTATATCTCATTCATTCTGCTTATGAGGGTTTTAAATTTCTGTTTGATGATCGCAACCTCGTCATCCCCCTCGATCTCAATCAAATTTTCATTCAGCAAGAGGCTCTCCTTCTGCTTGATCTGGTTAATAAAGCTTTGCAAATTTTGCGTAATTTTCCGGGAGGTGAAATGGGAAGCAATCAGCATAAGCGCTACATACACGAAAAAAAACACCGATAAAAGCAACAGGGTCGTCAAGGTTTGCTTATATATTTCTTTTCTGGGGAGAGCTACGGTTAAGGTATGCCCGTTTTTTAATTTTTCGCTCTGCATCACAAAATTTTCAGGTGTAATGTCATGGACGTTGTTTACTATTACATTGGAATGGTTGGTAAATTGCAGGACATCCCCCTGATCGTTCACTAAAAATATCAACGCATTCCCCTGGATTCCGCTATTGTCTATTATGGCTTCCAGTACTGTATAGGGGATATTCACTTCCAGAATGCTAACAGAAATATTAAAGTCTACTATATTGCGATAAAAGGTGACATACTTCTCCTTGTTTTTCAGCGTCAGCTGCTGCTCCCACAAAATTTCTGTGGCGGGTGCGCTCGCGGCTTTGACAAGCCAATCATTCGCGCTTGTTTCTTCCATAACATGGACAAATTTTCCTTCATATAGCGACTGATTGGAAGTATGAATGATGTAAGGACTCTTGATATGACCGCTAAAGGGCTCACTGATCATCGCGTTTATATTGTCCATGAAATAGATCATCTGCTCCAGATTGCCGCTGTAATCTTTTTGAAGATGATTAATCAGATACTGATTGGTAATAATCGAGCTGCTTTTATCAATATACTTGACCAGTGTTTCATTGATGAAGTTGCTGCTTTCATTGATACGCTCTCTCACATGATCTGAATATTTTTTCGTAATATCGTGATACGTATTTATACAAATGATGACGGCAATCAGCACAAAGGGAAGCATGGTGAATGCAATCAGATTTTTGAAAATTCTGCTTTTCAGCGTGGAAGTCGGTACAACCGATCTAATCAGCTTTGTTATCAACTGTTCCTCCCCATTTCACGTTGAGTGCCGATCCCTGAACTGCTTAGGTGATAATCCGGTATATTCTTTAAATACAGATGCAAAATAAGAGTTCGTTTTATACCCCGACTTCTCTGCAATCTCATAAATTTTCATTTCGGGATTCAACAGCATCCCTTTAGCAGCTTCCATTCTTCGCATAATCAAATAATCGAAAATCGTTTGCCCGGTTTGACTTTTGAAGATGAAGTTGGCATGGCTTGCGCTAATATATAGTGAACTGACGATTTGACTCACATTGTCGATCTCCGTGTATCTTTTTTCGATAATCGCTTTAATTTCCTCCACTACCTTCTGGTAGCGCCCATTTGCCGCTTTGTTGAGAAATGTTCTGACGGTGTTAATCATGCTAAACAACCAACCTTTAATATCCATCATGGTTTCAAACCGTTGCAGCTTATTCCAGACATCCAGATCATACCCGAAAACACTCTCATAGCTTTCATTTCGCTCAATCAAAATCGTTTGTACCACATTGATAATCGAAAATGCCAGGCTTTTTACATACGTCTCGGGATATAACACCGCTGTGTTATAATAAACATCCAGAAACGCAGCAACTCCTTCTTCCTCTCCGCTTTCAACAAGCCGTTCTATGCTCCGTTTGATTTCCAGTATATTGTATTGAAACCCGGTATCGGGCTCCTTTACTTCTGATGCCATAATAATGCGGTTGCCACTGCCAAAAAACTTTGATTTTACCGCATATTCAGCAGTTTGGAATAAGTCAGGCAGCGTCTTCAGGCTGCTGGAAAACTCCGTGATGCCAATCGTGATATGCAAGCCTTTTTGATTAACCGCTTCTTTGCAGCTGTTGGCTGAATCAATGATGGCAGTAAGCATTTCCTCACGGTTTGCATCCTGCATCATAAGAATGATCGCCAGACTGTTATGCTGTTGATTGGTCACGTAGCCCTGAATGTCCTGTAAAATCGTTTCTTCCACACACTTCTGTATGCTGTAAATTATCATTTGCCTGTCTTCTATGGATAGTTCCGTATATAAAACATCAAAATTGTCAATTTGCATAAAGAGCACCGCAACATATTTATTCGTAAAATCCATGCCCAGGTATTTCATGCGCTCCCTTATATCCTGCTCATCCTCTAATTTCCCATATAACAGATCCCGGATTAATTGCTCCTGAAGAAGGGGCATGCTTTCTTGAAGCTGCTGTCTTAGCCTCTGTTCGTTCTGCTCCTTCTCGGCTTCCATCATCTTTATATGTTTTACCTTTTCAATGGTTTGCGTTAACTCCTGCAAATCGATCGGCTTTAATATATAGCCATAAACCTCTAGATCAATCGCACCTTTTAAATATTCATAGTCGTCAAAACAGCTCATAAAAATAAACTTTGTTTCTGGCAGCTCAGCTTTAATCTTCTGCGTCATCTTAATGCCATCCAGAACAGGCATAGAGACATCCGTCAGGACAAAATCAGGCTTTCTTTCAACAGCTTGTCTGTAGCCATCCAACCCGTTAACAGCAAGCCCAACCACTTCGATTTGGAGAGAAGCCCAGTCGATCAAACCACGTATACCCTTTCGATCTGATGGATTATCATCAACAATAAGAATGGTCATCATCTGCATATCCCCCTAAATAATCTTCATAATGTAGGCGCTTTCATATATAAAACAGTATTCCGTGCCCTGCTCAAGCGCCATCGCAAACCTGGTACGCTGTTATTGTACTGTAGCAGATCTGGGGCAAAGAAATGAACCTAAATTTTGAAAGCCCATCAGGATGCAAAGGTGATCATCCAAGAGCGGTTTGAGGACTGTGAATAAGCGATAGTAGGACCAGCGAGAATCGAAACAATTGTCCACATGGGGATAACTTCCCCCTCCCCAGTGACGAAGCGCTTTCATTTTTGCATGTGAAATTATGGTAATGGTCATTCCAATTGAACCACTCTGGCTTCGATGCGTTTCCAAGCGTGTCGCTTGTCGAATTCCTTGACTAGCTTGAGCACAATCGAGTGACTATGCCGTACGCTGCGGGTTCGCCTTCATGAAACGGACGACTTTCCGGAATCCGCCCTCGAACGCTACGGAATCGTCTTACATAGCAGCTCGTGCGACTATTGTATAAGAACGCCTATTAACCGTTTCCGGCGGTTATATAAAAAAGATAGCCTGCAATCGCTCGCAGGCTAGAGCGTGTCTTCAAACCTAATGTAACCATAACAAAATAGAGGCCAGCGATAAAAAGGCCGCAAATGTACAGGTTAGCTTATCGTAACGAGTAGCGAGTCTGCGATAGTGTTTGAGCTTGTTGAATAGACATTCCACAAGATGGCGTTCTTTGTGGAGCCACCAATCGCACTTTCGCTGGACTTTTCGAAGTTTCCGACTCGGAATGACAGCTATCGCTTGTTGCTTCTCGATCAGTTCCAGAATGTTGTTCATGCCATACCCTCGATCGGCAATTACAGTCTTGCCTGCGAGATCCATTTCTTGAAGCATTTCATAGCCTTTCACACAGTCGTGGCTATTGCCGGCGGTCAATTCATAGCGTATTGGATTGCCAAGCGCATCTACGATGGCATGAATTTTGGTCGTTATTCCGCCTCTGGAGCGTCCGATGGCCTGGAAATGCTGCCCCCTTTTGCACCCGCTCCATGTTGGTGGACGCGGACGATGGTAGCATCGATCATGATATGTTCAAAATCAGGGGCTATGGAAATATGCTTCAGAATTTCGTCCCATACACCCGCGAGCTGCCAGCGACGGAAACGCGTATAAAAGGTCTACCATGAGCCGTAATGTTCAGGAAGGTCCCGCCACGGTGCTCCGGATCTCGCGACCCAAAGCATGGCGTTCAGCATTATGCGGTTGTCTTTTGCAATTCGTCCACCTTGTCGTTTTCGTTCTGGTGGCAATAAATCCTTAATTTGATCCCATTGATCGTCACGTATTTCGTATCGTCTTCTCATAGGGTTAGATTACCATGTTTTGGAATGGATTTATAGTTTGAAGACACGCTCTAGTTTATCTATTGCCGGGTCATTTTATTTTTTGAAGCTCTCCCACATTGACTTTGGTCATCTTCTCATCGGCTTCGCGCAGCACCGTGTTCACGTCCTTGCCCGCATAGAGCAGATCCATAAAGGCCGCGATCGGAATACCGGCCGCGCTGCCTACCTGTACGAAACCGAACGGCTTCAACACCGCTACTTTTGGCTTCGTGAAGGCGACTACGTTTTTCGAAGAAAGCTCCGGGGTCGCTTTGCCGAATTGAGCGTTGATCTTCGGATCTTTCAATACGGACGATTGCAAGTTTTTGGTCATCTCGGTTTGGACTTCATCCGACAAAATGACGGATATGATCTGCATCGCCGCATCCTTTACCTTGCTCGTGCTCGTGATCGACATCATCGGCTAGTCCACCCGTTGTCCTACGCCGGGAGCCGCTTTTATTCGACGGATATGTTACGACGTCCCACTTCAAGTCTTTCATGGCGAGAAGGTCCGGCGTCTTCACTCGCTATCTTTTAATGGAGTGGGAACGACGTGGGCATCAGGATCAGCGTTCACTTGGCGGGTTATTTTTCTTGTTTTCCGATGAAATCCGAGACCTCGATCTGAAAGCAGCTTTACAGCAAATCTTCGCTTTCTTCCTTGAGCTCTCCCAAACGAAAAACAAACGGGAGAAGTCTGCTATTTTAGGTCAAGTACAGCAATGGATTTCAAGTTTGCCCAGCTATATCAAGGCTTTGATGCCAAAATTAAGCTGCGAAACTTGAGTTAATAATATCAATATTTTCTGTCCATAACCGTCTGTTTTCTTCCAATTGCTTGCGTCCAGTTTTCGTAATGCGATAATATTTCCGTCTTGGCCCTGATACACGATCATCCCAGTAGCTCTCAATAAATCCATGAGCCTCCATCCGTTTCAAAGCGGGATACATCGTCCCTTCTTTAAGCTCCAGCTTCCCCGCGGTTTCTTCCTGCACAACTTTCGAAATCTCGTAACCATATGTATCCTGGCGATTCAGCACGGACAAAATGATCGCATCAATATAGCCTTTTATCATCTCGTTATGCAAATTTTATGCTCCTCCATTACATCGTTATTCTATGTATATAGATTAACTTATTAAATTAGCCATTTCAACCTTAGTCTGTTCATCAAACTGACGAATCAACAAATTCTATCTCATCAAAAAAATGCACACGTTCCGTCGTCCTTCTCCATGAAGTCCCTTGGCTCGTGCGCATTTTATTAATAGACGTTCAATGTATAGCCACCTTGTTTATGTCCCGTCACTTTAAACTCGCCATACTCCAAATCATAGTCTATGCGTGCAATTTGATCCAACGAATCCAGGACGACAGAAAAACGCTTCGTATACAAATACCCGGCCACAATAAAAGAGCCGCGCACCGGTATTTCGACGGTCTGGCTATGCTTTTGGCGATGCCGCTCGCTTCGCATGCCAAGCTGCTCCATCTGCTCAGCGGCAGCATTGCCCCAGTGATCTCTCGTCCCTACACCCGGAAGCTCCAAATACGTTACCAGCTCATTCTTGCCAAGTAGCTCCGACTGTTGCACATAGCGTCTGGCATGAGCAACCGGAACGCGAATATCGGTTTCGCCATGACAAATAAATAACGGTGTCAATAAGTTAGCTGCCAAGGCCAGACCGCTGCGTGACTCATAGGCCATCGGGTGCGTCTCTGGCGAACAACCAATCCACACATCCAGTTCATCGCGAAACTCTCCCGTATCATCATCATTATACCAGAGCGCATAATTGCTAATCCCGCACAGCGCCGTTACAGCAGTGAAGAAATCGGGAAATTTGCCGGCAAGTGCGTAGGCATTGCCGCCTCCACCGCTCCCTGCTTCAAAGTAGACAATCTCCGGATCAATGATACAAGCAGCGTAATGCTTTCTCACATAATTAACGGCATCGATGATATCAAGCAGCTCCCAGCCATTGCAATCCGCTTCCCCGTCCGAATAAGCTCTTCCCCGCATATCTACTTCAATAACAAGATAATCCTTATTAAATGGCTCTTCCATATACTCAAATGGCGGTATGCTCATATGCCAGCCATGAGTCGTTACTAACATTTTGGCTGGGTGCCGCGGCTTAAGTACACGCATCGCCAATTGCAGCTCCTGATCCCGCGAAGATCGGTAGTAAATAAAATCACAATACGGAGAATAACGACTTTTCCGCGCAACTGCTTCCTGCTTCCCGGTACGGATTCGATCCTCAAATCGCTCATAATGTTCACTCATCTGGCCTACTCCCCTATCCTCACAATTCTACAAATCTAGAATACGCGGAATAAGAGCACAATTTCTCATCGTTTCTTGCCTATTTTCCAAAAAATCACGCTTTTCTTGCTATACTCCATCCATTTCGACCAACTTTGCTGCATCAGTATCCCATCTCCACCGAATCGCTTTCCCTTGCAGATGCACGCCTCCGTACCACCGGTTGATTCCGTTATCGGACACCCAGTCCGCTTCATTTTGGAGCACACGTTTACCATAATCGGTCAAAGCTAATGTAGATTTCGCAAATCCATCCGGGGATTGCTTATAGTCAGGAAATATTGCTGCACCCTCCAGTTTCAACAACGGATGCGAGCCGCTGCACATTTGATTTAAAAAGACCCAATATTGCAAATCTCCCATCCCTAGCTGATGCAATTGATCTCCCACATGTCTAAAAAGCTCAAAAGGGGCATTCACGCCAGCTGCTACCTTTTCTAATGTTGTACGTTCCACAATTCCTAGCCCATTGTTCATAGCAGGATAGCAGGCCAAATGCAGTCGAAAAGCTTGTTCAACAAACGGCAATGCCGATGTATCCTGCTCCAAAACCCGCTGCAGTTCCCCCGGATCAGCAGTGTAGGCCTCCCATACCGCTTTGCCAAGCTGCAGTTCCTCTTGCCCGATTACTTTCCATGTTCCAGACAACATCTTCATTTGCTCCACAGATAATTGTCCCAGCCCCCGGAATAATGGAACTCCGGGAAATCGCCAATGCATAATAAGTGAAGCCTAGTCTTTCCTAACGACTGGCCAGAAAACCAGTGCAATAGAAAGCAGAGCATCGTCTGATCAAACAGATCATGCTCAAACCATAGCACGATGTCATCATATTTTTTAAAATCAGCGAGTATTCGTTCCTGGGCTTCGCTTGTCCGGACAAATTCGTCATACGGAATTCCCATAGCATTTTCCAAATATCGCGCCCGCACCTGCCGATTACTCGGCACCGCACCATCTGTGAACACCGGGCCTTCAGAGTACACCTCGCGCCATACTAAAATATCACCCTCAACAACGCCTGCCCGCAGCTTATCCCCTACCGTGTCGCCATTCACAATATGCAGCATCTTTTGTCCTCCCTCGTAGAGCTGGCTAAACACCGAAACAAAATCGGCAACCGCCAGCGCCCCGCGGAGCTTGTTACGCGCATCGGATAACCGCTTTTTCAGTCCGGATACAGATATGCCCAAAAAGGCTGAAATCTCTTGCAGCGAATAGCCTTCAAAATAGAACAGCTGCACCACGATACGCAGATTGTCCGATAAGGCCGCGATCGAAGCATACAGTTGTCTATGCCGATCCCGGCGTTCAGCAATTTCATGAACATCAGACTGATGATCAGCCGCATGCAAAGCTTCATTCAGCGGAACGGCCTGATGACGCTTTTTCCGTATGAAACGATGGCATTGACGAATGACAATTACTTTCAACCAGCCAGGAAAAGCCTCAGGGTCCTGCAACTGCTGAAGATGCATAAATGCTTCCATCATCGCCTCCTGTACGGCATCCTCTGCCATGTAGACGTCATGTAATTGTTCATAAGCAACAACATATGCCATGGCGAAAAACTTCCTGACAAGCCGCCCGAACGCTGCATGATTTCCCTGCTTTGCTTCCTCTATCCATTCCAGCATCAATTGGTGTACGCTTCCTTTCTTCTTTGCTGCATACAGGTGCCAGGTTGGCGAGAAAAGGTTACATGTCTGCACAACCTTCCAACAATTTCACATATTGCTCGTACTTCACTTTCCATATACTCATCCGATCGTCCACCTTTTCTCCGGCCAGCAGAGCGGCAATCACATCCATACATACATCCCAGCCCGCAAGATCCTTTGGAGTATGCGGCGTTATTTGTTTGATTGTTTCGATCAGCGCTAAGCGGCATCCACCCGAACTAACCGCCGTCAATTCAAAACGTACCCGATCCCCGCCCCATTCATACTCCAACATCTTCCCGGCCGCCAAAGCCGTAATTTTCATATCCACAAACGTACCGTCCTGCATATCAAACTTTAGATATCCGCCTTCACGCAATTCTTCAATCTGCAGTTCTGGAAACCACTGCACCAGCTTTTCATTTTCCGTCAGCCATGCCCATACCTGCTCAACCGGATAATCCCACCTGCGTTCAAAACGGACAATATAGTTTTCTTCTTTTTGTTCAATTGTTGCTAGCATGTAGTTCCTCCTTAACGAGATTTTTAATTCTTTTCACTCTTCACCTAGGATTATCTTTCACAACTTTCTTCAATTGCATGATTTCATTTTCAGATAAACCCGTTATTCGACCTATAAGCGTAATGTCCAATCCTTCTTCTAGCATCTTAAGCGCTGTTTTTCGATTACCTTTTTCTATTCCTTGTTCAAATCCTTCCTTTAGTCCTGCCGTCCGCGCGTCCTCCAGCCAGCTAGCGCGGTCATGCAGCGCCTTCTCCCGCATCGCATACCGCCTCCGGGTTTCCTCATCACTGGCCAAGTAACTCAAACGCGCCTCGGCTTCCTTTATCACTTCGTCCACCTTCATCAGCTCCTCCATTTGTTCAGCTGGTGTTCCTTGCTCCAAAAAACGCAGCCACCGGTGCAGCGGATCATTGATATTGAAGGGCAGCCTTCGAAACTTCGGACATTCAATAAAATGCAGCTCCAATATATCGCTTAGCATATAATGCCGCTCTTCATCCTCGTACAAGTGAAACGTACTGTGGTACTTCTCCAGCGGGAGATAATTATGGTCCAAAATATTTATCCCGATGGACCGCATCAAGTTTTGATAGGGCTGGCCGTTCTGCAGCGAGTCGGTTAAAAGCTTGCCCACATAGAACAAACTTCGAAGATCCATTCGTTCGAACCGGCGTACCTGCATTTCCACATTTACTTTTTCCCGGTCTTCCACCTCGCACAAAATGTCCAGTATCGACTCCTTATCCTCGATTAGCTCACGCGCCAGCTTCGTATCTCCCACTATCGACACATCCGTTATCGCCCGTTCCCCTTCTCGCCGCAAGACGGCATTCAACAATCCGATCAGCAGCCCTTTGCCTGCTTCCTCACCGAACAGCCGCTTAAACAGAAAGTCATTTTTCGGATTGAGCCTTTGTACCTCTAAAGTGTTTCCTTGCTGTGCTTTCTGTTGTGTTTGTTGTGCTGCTATCAACATTGTTTGTTGCTCTGTTTGACGTTCTGCCGCTTTCATCTTTTCTCCTCCCATTGTATCATATCCAGCCCCGCCAATAACCCTAAGGAAGACATCCGTCCTTCTTTTTTCCACGCTGAGAAGAAACGGCTGACGCCATCCTTGACGCGAGGCAAGTTTCTTCCCCTGAAATTTTATAGAATTTATCAGGTAAAACATATAAATTCTATAAAATCAAAAAAGCACGCACCGTCTGCATCTCCTGACGATCAGGATATACAGGCAGCGCGTGCTTCGCGACTGTCAAACTTGTTATTGTGTTGGCTTGCACCCAGTATAGTCAGAAACAAAGACGATGTAAAGAACAACCGCCGTTAAACTGTCTTGATAAATCTGCTTATTGCGCCGCAGCAGGACGCTCCTTCGCCTTATCCGACTCCCCGATCATGCGGTTCGTCTCTTCGCGGCTGAGCATCATTTCCGCCACCGACTTCACCGGAAGCCGCGCCGCCCCTGCATAGCCTTCGCGGGTCGGCAGCAGGCTGCCGGCCGCAAGCCGCTGCTTCGCTTCAGCGATCGCCGCAGCATATTGCGGCAGCCACGCCTCCTGCGCAACCAGCAGCTCATCGACCATCTGCCAAATCTCGCGCGGATTGCACACCGCACCGACGAGCGGATCCATCATCATCGCCTGGCGCAGCAACTGATCGTCGCCATGCACAGCCGCTTCCACCGCCAGCCGCTGCACCGAGATGCTCGCGTTACAGACCGCCGCGCAGCCGAGCGGCAAGTCGCCGACTTGCGGCATGTTAATGCCGTTGCGGTCGACATATCCCGGCGCCTCGATAATCGCATCAGGCGGCAGATTGGCAATGATGCCGTCATTGCGCATGTTGAAGTGGCCCCGATAGACCCGCCCTGTCTCCAACGCCTCAATGATGTAGGAGCCATGCTCCTCGCCGCGCTTTTCTGCTGTATACTCCATTGGCGCATCTTTCAGCCAATTTGGAAAATCGGTCTCAAACCAATTGCGGCCTTCCGTACTGATCCGCAAATAGCCTCCGGTCTCGCCATTAATCCAGCTTCCCAGATCGATCCAGTCGTTAATTTCTTCCGCGCGCTTCCGATACCACGGCAAATACTCGCTCAGATGGCCGTTCGACTCCGTAGAATAATAGCCGAAGCGGCGCAGCATATCGATGCGCACTTTTTCCGTCTTGCTGTACTCGGCGTGGTTTTCGAATGCGGCAAGCAGCTTGCCGGTCATATCCTTGCCGCGGTGCTTCACTTGAATATACCAGGTCTGGTGATTGATGCCCGCACAAATAATATCCACATCCTGCTTCTCCAGCCCAAACACATCGGCGATTTGCCGATGACCGCCCTGAACGCCATGGCATAACCCAATCGTTCGCACGCCGCCATATTGATTGCACGCCCAAGTGATCATCGCCATCGGATTGGCATAATTGAGCAGCAGCGCGTCAGGCTCCGCCACCTCGCGGATATCCCGGCATATATTCAGCATTTCGTTGATACCGCGCTGGCCGTACATAATGCCGCCGGCGCACAATGTATCGCCTATGCATTGATCGACCCCGTATTTGAGCGGGATATCGATATCGTGCTTGAAGGCTTCGAGCCCGCCGATGCGAACTGTACAAAAGATATAACGCGCGCCGCGCAGCGCTTCCCGGCGATCAGTCGTCGGATGGATCTGAATCGCTAATCCGTTCTCCCGAATATCCCGCTGGCAGAGCTGAGTCACCATATCAAGGTTATGCGGATTAATGTCCGTAAAAGCAACTTCAAGCTCGCTGAACTCCGGCACCGTAAGCAAATCCCGCAGCAAACTTCGCGTAAAACCGATACTTCCGGCGCCAATAAAGGCTACTTTAAATGACATGCAACTACGCCTCCTTATCAGTCGGTGGCTGTCACCACTCGTATACCCCCATTGTAACAGCCCAACGATGAAGGCTTTTTCAACATCGCAACCCCTTTTCACTCCAAGTTGTCAACAATTGCAACCTCTTCCCCCGACTTCTCCCAAAAGTTCGCCTCTACCGAGCTCCGATAGGCGGCCGGGGTTGTCCCTGTCAGCTTTTTAAACAACTCGCTAAAATATTGCCGGCTGTTCAAGCCGACATAATCGGCAATTTCCGCCAGCGGAATATCTGTGCGCGCCAGCAGCATTTTCGCCTTATCTACTCTGACCTGCGCTATATAATCGGCCATCGATATTTGCATACTTTTGCGAAAAATGCGCTGCAAATAGACGGGATGCAAACAAATTGCAGCCGCTATATGCTTGGCTTGCAGCTCACCGTCATAATGCTGATGGATATATTCAACCGCTTGCCGGGCATAATGATCGGTTGGGCGGCTGACATGCTCCTGCTGCTGAACCAGTCTCGCAATTTGAATGAGCAGCTGCGACATCAACAGCTGTACCAGACTTTTTTCATCTGCAGTCGCGCTCGCATCCAACTCCAAAACAAGACTTTTCAACGTGTGGTAAACGTCGCTAGGGTCAGATAAAGTTACATAGGCAATATCCCTTCTGTCCAGAAGCTTGCCCAAAGCAGGGCTCGCGGCTGTCAGCTGCGCCAGCGATAGCGAACTGTCTTCGCATTCTGCAAATGTAAACTCAACATTAAGCATCCGGCAAGGCACATCCCGCTCCAGCACGAGCCGATGAGTCACACCGGAGTCAAGTAAAATAAAATCTCCTTTATGCATCGCGATATGCTCCTGCTCCGTCTGTATGACACAAGTGCCCGAAATGATATACATAATTTCTACTGAAGCGTGAGCATGATCATCCATCTGAAAATTGAGCCACTGCTTGTAATAGTACGCATTAATCTGCGGCCGGAATCGGCCGATACGCCATTTTTCATCAAACAAGCTGCATCGCTCCATAACAAGAGAGCCTCCCTCATTGAATCCGGTAATTTCTTCCTGTATATGTTAGTTCTTCCGGTTGATTTACAGGCGAATTGAGATTTGAAATAATAGAGATCTACCTATTGTTTCTATGAAAGGAGAAAGCGAGCTCCCCATGAAAAACATCTCCGCAGTTAATCTATTAACTGCAGTTATATTTCTATTATTCGCTGCCTCCCCAGTATATGCTGAACCGGCCGTATCTGCCTTGCCTTCCTCTCCTCCAGCATCCGCCGACAAAAAAGTTCAGCTGCTGGGCTCTGAGCAAAAGCTCGTAGACCGCAAAATGAAAGTGACAGCCGATGTTCACGTTACTGCCAGCGGCAATGTGACCCTTCTGATCATCGGCTACGACTCGACCAATCGAATTATCGAAATTAAAAAAGAAGATAAATATATGTACAGCGGCCAGACTGCCACCCTGCAGTTGCTGCTGGACAGCGGGGACCGGATCAAAAAAATAGATGTACAAGCACTGGAGCCGATTGAAGCCTCCTATCAAGTGCTTACGACGGCTACGATCGCCCATAAAGATTACTTGGAAGCAATTATCGCTGTCAAAAATGGCAGCAAAGCACAAGCCATTAACGTCATTGCCAAAGGCATCGATGCCAAAGGGCGTGTCGTTGAAGTAAGCGGTGAAAGCAGCTATACATATGAACAACGGACTGCGCTGCTATCGATTAAGATGGATGCGGTTAAAGAGATCGACCATATGCAATTTATGGCTCTTGCCGACGATGAAACCTACTTTATAGACCAGGGAAGCTACATGAAGGACGGTTTTTCAGTCTATACCGCCGTCATAAAAAACGGCAAGCAAACGCAAAAGATTCACGGCATCATCACACCGCTTCAAGCTGATGGCAGTAAGCTGCCCGCCCTCTCAATTGCTGAGAACATTTATTCAAACCGCCTATACTCGGTGCGTGTACCGATCCGGCAAGCTGGCGCCGTACAAGCCACCGCCGCCTTTTTCGATGAGACAAAAAAGAATGCTATCGCCAAACGCGGTATAACGATCATCGTTAACGGGCAAGAGTTGGCCGTGAAACAGCCGCCGATTTCGGTCGCCAACACCCTATATGTGCCGATGCGCGCAATTTTTGAAGCGCTGGGCGCACAAGTCGATTATAAGCCAGAGAAGGGCACAGTGACCGCTGTTAATAAAAAAAATGAGATCACCCTCAACTTCAGAACCGGCACCGCAGCAGTAAAAGCGAACGACAAAGTCACCGTACTGCCCGTCAAGCCGCAAATCATCCACAATACAACAATGGTTCCGGTCCGTTTTGTCAGTGAAGCACTTGGAGCCAAGGTGGTGTGGGAGCCGCAAACGCAAACCGTTAGCATCAGCAATTTTGAGAAAAATGCCTGAGGGCGTCCTTTGCGCACAAGTTGCAAAGCGGTTTGACGGAAGCCACAGACCTTATTTCGCCAATAACTTTCCTTTTTGAAATCTAACGGATGCAAGCGACCTTAATGGGGCATTTTCTTGCAAAATCGCGAGCATGATTATCAAATAGAGACACACGGTTCCGTTACAATTTCAGATCCGTCGAATTTTCGAAAATAGCGGCCGCGACATCCGTTGGCGTTCGTTCATAAACGGCCTAATCCTTCCTCCCCTATTAGATAGAATAAGGTTATAATAGAGTTAGTCGTTATTTGGGGATGAAATAAGAGAAGGTTAGGAGTCATGCAAAATGGATATAACAGAAATCCCGCTGGCGCTAATCGACGAGGACAGCGCGCAGCCACGCTATCAGTTTGATGAAGAGGCGTTGCAGGAATTAATGCAAAGCATTGAAGAGCTGGGTTTGCTCTCCCCGATCAAGGTGCGTTCAACCGGAGACGGCCGCTATAAAATTATTTACGGCAACAGGCGCTACAAAGCTTGCCAAACGCTCGGCAAAAGCAGTATTCCTTGCATCATTTCGCAAGCAACTAATGAAACGGATATTTACTTGGAGCAAATTGCCGAAAACTTGACCCGGGAAGGCTTCTCCCCGATCGAGGAAGCGGAGGCCTTCCACAAATTGCTGAACGATCCCAAATTCAGCTGCTCGACCAAGTTTCTCTCCAGCAAGCTAGGCAAGCCGGAATCATACATAAAAAACAAATGCGAGCTGCTCAAGTTCGGCAATGCGGTTAAAAAGCTGATCGTCAGCGGTACGGAGATCCGCAAGGACAAGCTGACCGAGGATCAGCTGCTGCCGCTAAAAGATCTGGCGTTAGAGCATCGCGACCCGCTGGCGCTCATTGTTGCCAGAGACGAGCTGCCTGTCAGCGATGTCAAGCGGATCGCCCGCCTGTTCAAGGATTCGACTCTCTCGTCCAGCACCAAGGACAAGCTGCTTTACAAATCCGGCCGTGATCTGCTCGAAACCTGGTATGTATATGAGCAGAACAAGGCCGAGCGGGCGAAGCCGGCGCCTGAGAAGGCCAAGCCCGCCGCGGCAAAGCCTGCTGAAAAAAAGGCGGCAGAAGCCGCAGCTCCCTCGGACGCACAATCGATAACACCAGTTCTAGCTGCGGCGGTCCCGCACATTAGGGCGCAAGCTGCTGAAACAACCCCACTGGAGCTGGAGCGGCAGCTGCAGCAACTGCTTGACGCCCTTCCGCCGCATAGCCCGTTGCCTTCTGAGGCTCTGCAAGGCTATAGCGATATTACAGAGCTGGAGCGCGCCAGCTTCCACAGCGGAGTCGAGCTGCTGATCACGAATCTGGAGCGGCATCTGGCAGAATGGAAGCAAGTACGCGAGTTTATTACAGTTAAAGGAAAGTAACCATTACAATATAATGAAAAAAGGTGAAGTAGATCCCAACAATCTGCTTCACCTTTTTTCATTCACTCCGTGAAAATAAAAACCTTCGCATCCACATTCAGCACTTGCGTTCCATTTGCCAGCCGCACCAGCGCCGCCTCCCAGTGAGAATGACCGCAGAAAACGACCGTCGCGGGAGTAGCCTCCAAAGTCTGACGAATTTGGGCCGAGCCTTCGAACTGCAAAGCCGGATAATCCGGACTTTGGTGCAGCAGCAGGCTGTCCGGCTGACGAGCCAGCAATTGCTGGATTGTGCGCAAGTATTGCTGCTCCGGCGTGCGGTTCGGTTTATCCGGTCTGCCTATTACTCCTCCCAGACCGGCAATCCTCAATCCGTCCGGCTCCACAATCGAAGGTGTGTCCATAAAATAAATGCCGCTATCGCTTTGCAGCAGTTCCAGTTCGCCTGGCTGAAGCACATCATGATTGCCGGCAACCCCTGCAACCCAGCCGAAATATTGGCGGAATGCCTGCCAGACGCGAACGGGACTGCCGCTGCTGCCCCTTTGCTCCGGATCGGCATACAAATCGCCGCATAACAATACTCCAACTTTGCGGCCATCAATTCCCGGATACTCCATACCGAGCAGCAGCAGCAAATATTCCGGCAACGTCTCGCCAATTAATACTTCATCCGGTCCGCGGAAGATAGTGCCTTGCAAATCTGACGCAACAATGAGCGCATGCAGTGCAGGCGGCAGCCCGGCCATGCATCCTTTGTAAATAGGCAGCATTCGCTCGGCAATCCCCTTGCTTCCGACAGACGCGCAGCGATATGAAAACTGTTCCACTGGTTCTTCATCGATCTGAGTAATGTGCAGCCTCGGCATTTGCTCCTTCTTTTTCATAACTCATGCAGTCTGATCTGCTAACTCTCCCCTTCCCACTCTTTGTAAAACTGCTCCACATACTGCTGCATATAGCGATGCCGTTCCTCGGCAATCCGACGGGCGGAGGCTGTATTGATCCGTTCCTTCAGCTTGAGCAGCTTTTCATGAAAATGATTGATGGCCGTACTTTTTCCCTGACGGTACTCGGCTGCGGTCATTTCGTCCCGCGGCGGCAGCCCGGGATCGTGAATAGGGTCGCCCTTCCAGCCCGCATAAAGAAAGGTTCTGGCAATCGCAATCGCACCAATCGCATCAAGCCGGTCCGCATCCTGTACAACTTTGCCTTCCGGTGTGCGCATCGGCGGATTTGTTCCGGCATTATATGACATCGTCGATATAATCTCCATCAGATGCTGGCGCTCATCGTCGTCTAGCGAAAGTGCTGCGAGCCAATCGCTCACCTTTTGCAGCCCGGCTTCTTTCGATACATTCAGCTTTTCATCCGCCACATCATGCAATAATGCCGCCATTGTACAAATAAACAGGTCTGCCTTCTCTTCCCTGGCCAACCGTTCCGCCGTCCTGACAACGCGATGGATGTGCCACCAATCATGGCCAGTAGGGTCATTTCCCAGCTCGGATTTGACAAACTGCTCAGTCCTCGCAATAATTTGCTGCAGTTCCTTTTCCGATCGTGAATCCCCCATTATTCGCACTCTCCCTTCTGAATTAATTTCGCACCACTGACTTCCATATTCTGCTATACTATCGAGTGAAATGGCATCATACCTGAGGAGGAGTTCAGTTTGACAAACCATGTTACAGCGGATATCACCATTGTTGAACGTCCGGAAATGAAAGCGGTCGTCCTGAGAACACAACAAAGCGGACGAGATGTACGGGAGGCATGGAAGGAAATTGAGCATGCGATGCTGCAGCAGCCTGACCGGATCCGCCATGATCAAGGACTCGTTTTCATACCGGAATGGCAGTGGCAGACATCCGTCGAAACACTCTGGGTGGGCGTCGAAGTTCGTTCTTTTGACCAGGTTCCGCCAGGTTTTGAAACGTTAACGATTCCGGCCAAAAAATTTGCCCGCGCAACAGTGCGCGGCGACCGCGATCAAATGAATCGCATTTACGATCAGTTATGGAAATGGTTTGAACATAGCGGCTATAAGCGCGACATAAACAAAGGCTCGTACGGCTATGAGCTCAATCGCTTAGCTCCTGTCAATCCGTTTCATGTACCTGCCGACACGATTCAATATTTTGACTTCGATATTTACGCCCCGATTCAACCCGACTAATTTCCAATTATATAGAGGCTGCCGCAGCAGCCTCTTCACACGCCGGATACATTCCGCTCAAAGGCAACAATCCAATCTCCTTGTATTGCCGCATAGCCCACGTCTCCTTCCACAACGAGCCCGTACAAGTGCTTCACATCGAGATATTCCTTGCGCGCGCCATTATCGAATTCCAGCGTAATGTAATAATACGTCCGTGAACTGTTCGTGCTCATCCCGTCACCGCTATGATGGCTTCCGTGATGGCGCACCTCTGTACGCTTAGCTACCACCTTGGCAAAGACAGACTCCCGCGGCGCACTTGAATTTTTCATATACCGCGCACCGTTCGCTACCAGCGTAACAATAATGATGACAAGCACGATCACGAATAAAATGGGAAATAAAGTTGATATTATTCCAAATCCGCCGCCCATCGATATTCCCGTATCAAACATAAAACAGCCCTCCTTCAAAAACTTCCTCGTTCTTACGTCTAAATGCGTCAGCGTTTCTACCATTATACTTGATGCTTACCTTAAAGGAGAGGACTATTTTTACCATAATTTGTCCAAGCTAATGGAGCAGTTCATTTTTGCAGCATAGCAACTAAATTTGCTCTTCCAAATTATATTGAAGTACCGTAATTCTTGTACTAAGGGGCAACACTGTTTCTGTAGACCCACACGAATTCTATTATGTATAATAACACGGTACCCACCACAACTGGAAATTCCACCCTGGGTAACTGTATTCGCATAACCTGGAGGACTGCAATAATGGCAACTACTCATTCATCATCCGCTTCGGCGATCTGGATCAGCTTAATCAGCAATATTATTTTGACGCTCATGAAGCTGATTGTCGGCTTCCTGTTTAGCAGTCAAGTTTTGATCGCAGACGGTGTTCATAATGCCGGAGATGTATTCGCAAGCGCAGCGGCCCTTGTATCGATGATCATTTCCAAGCGTCCTGCCGATCATGACCACCCGTATGGTCATGGCAAAGCTGAAGTCATCGGCGCCGGCTTTGTCGCTATCGTTCTGCTGATCGCCAGCTTATATATGGGCTACCATGCTGCAATGGCGTTAATGGAGCCGCCTGGCCAAGCTACCTGGCTGGTGCTGATCACCGCCGCACTCTCTTTGATCTGGAAGCAATGGCTATACATTTATACGATGCGCGTGGGCAAAAGGTTGAACAGCCCCGGCCTCATCGCAACCGGTTATGACCATCTGGCCGATGTGTACGCATCGCTTGCCGCAGTCATCGGTGTCGGGGCGGCTATGTTTGGCGATTATTACAACATTTCTATTCTTCAGTATGGCGATCCCATCGCCGGAATTATCGTAGCCATGCTCGTATTGAAACTGGCGATAGAAATGGGCCGCGATACAATTGACGTACTCATGGAGAAAAATATCGACGATAGCCGCATGGAGGAACTTGTAACGCTCGTACAATCGATTCCGGAAGTGAAGCGCATCGACCGGATTCGGGCAAGAGAACATGGTCATTATATGATTGTAGACGTACGTGTCGGCATACCTGCAGACTTGAGTGTCCAGGAAGGTCACGATATTTCCAAAAAAATAAAACAAACGATCATTAAGGAAAACCCACTAGTGGAAGAGGTGCTGGTTCACTTGAATCCCTGGTATCCTTAATGCGTAAGGCAACGCAATGCAACCCCTTGGCGTCCGCATGCTGCAACGGCGAAAAAGCGGCGGGTAGCGACACCTGCATACGGTTCGAACGAAAAAATGCGCTCAATTTTTGCAGTTTGTGCAACAAATGTATAGGTGGAAGCTAGCATCCTCCCGAATTGTTGTACGAAATGCAACAATCAGCTCCTCCAAAGGGCTTAAATAGCGATGATTGTTGCAGACTGTACAACATTTTCGGCCATTCCGGCAGAATTCGGAGGCAAATGTTGTATTTTGTGCGACATTTGCCATTCCGTCAAAAAAGGAGCCGTCACACGGCAGCTGATAGCTGCTTTGGGACGACTCCTTTCTTCTATATAAAAAGTTATTATAGTATAAAACTGCTTGCCCCCCGTAAATAAGCGAAAAAGATTTCCAATATGCCGATCAGCCATCGCATTAGCCGGCGCAATATATTATGCTAGTATAGTAACAAAAATAAAGTGGTGGTGATTGCAGATGGAGCAAGAAGCTTTGGAAGTATTAATAGAAGAATTAATGGCCGCATTTGACCGCTGGTTTGACGACATCAGCCAGAAGGATGCCGACAATATCGTCAAACGCAGCCCGCTGCAGGTCGGCATTCATGACTATGCGTGCGTTGAATATATGAATGGCAGAATTAGCTTATCCACAACCGGTACTGATTTTCTCGACTCCTCCAACAAAAAGAAGGCCCGCCAGCAGACGGATTTAACCAGTCAGCAGGTAACGGAAATCATACACCCCCGATTGACCGCTATGTTGCTAGAGCGTGTTGAAGCGTTGAAATCCACTCCGATATTGAACTATTACATAACCTTCAACGCCACGCTTCAAGTAGAAGACGGCGTGAAGTCGATCGAACTGCTGCATTACGTGGATGAAGCCAAGCGGAATCTGCTGCTGGAACGGATCGACCGCTATGTACAGCAGAAGATAATGGATGGCCGTCATCCGACGAAGCCGCTGGATACCTTTTTTCTTGCGCGGCATTTGCTAGACAAAGGGCTTTTCTCCCAGCCTGACTACGCTGATATTATTGCCATATACAAGCAAATTATCGAGCTGAACAAAGCGCATCCAAATACGGTGGAGAAGCACCGCATGGATTTGATAAGCACTGTCCGCAGCTGGGTAGAGGATGAATTTTTATTGCAATATTTTAACCCGCCGGCACGCAAATGGAGCAACGATCCTTACACCTTGAAGGAAGATGCAGCGCTGGCCGGGGTGGATCCCGCACAGCTGGAATTGCTGCTCTATGCTGCTACGATGATTATAAAATATGAGCCTAGCTATTCACGCCATGTCGGGCTGCAATTTCTCGACTGCGCCATTGCGCTCGGAAGCAAAAAAGCGGTGCAATATACGAAGGAAGGCAGCGGCGCATTCGCGCGCGAGGATATCTGGTACAAGGATGAGCAGCTGGAGTGCAAAGCGAATGACATCTTTTCTACCATTACGGTTGCCTTCAAGCAAGAGTCTGAAGCAAGCTACGGCTTGGCGCTCGATTTTATTTGCAACCTGCTGGAAAAGGGGTTCCAGAGCAGCTATCAGCTTAAACTAAAGGCAAGCCAGAAGACCTTTCTGCCAATCAAAGGTCTGGCCAAGTCACATACCCATCGTTTCTTCGCAAGTGCCGCGGAATACGCAGGCTTGCATCCAAAGCTGGAGCAATATGCGAAGCTGGCGATGAAGGAATTTGAATGGTATGCCGACACAGAGGGCGAAAAATCCTGCATGCCGGGCAGCTACGCCGTATTCGCACTCGCTTTGCGCGATTCGGCTTACTTTCCTCTAGTTGAGCAATATATGGCGCTGGTCGACGAGGAGCATCAGCTAGTACAGGATAAATTTGTGGAAGCGCTCATTGCCGAATACGGTATTAGCCCTGTGACGATGCCAACTTTGGTGATTTGCCTGCTGAAATGTACAGAGCGTGTCTCGATTAAACCCGCAGAGGCGTTTGAAACTGAGGAAAATATGCAGATTCTGCTGGAGCAAACAAGCAAGCTGTCCGAGTATGAAGTCGATTTGCTCGTCTATCAAATTTGGCGAGGCTCCAAGAAGCTTAAAACGCGGAGCAAAAAAGCGCCCGCCGCTGCGCAGCCTTTGCTGCTCCAACTGCTTGAGCGCTGCAGCGATGCAGTCTAGGCGGATTGGGCGAGGAACAATTGACCGCAACCATGCTTTTGCCTGCAAATCGGCAAAAAAGAACCGTCCCGCAGCAGTTCAGTGAACTGCTTTGGCGACGGTTCTTTCTTGTTTGGCCGTTCTATGCCGCTTCATCCCCAGCAGCTGGCGGCTCAGCACTATCCTCTGCGTTGCCTTCCGGGCTTACAGATTTTGGAGCTGGTGCTTCTTCAGCTTTTCCCACCTTTTTCTCCGGTTTTTCCGGTGTTGGAGTCGGAGCCGGATTAGCCGGTTTGGTTGACGCTGGCTTCGCAGGCTCTTGCTTCGGAGCAGCAGAAGTCAGTATGATCGTATTCTTCTTCCCGTCCCATGTCACGCCATACTGCGATAATGTCGAGATGTCGCGCAGTGGCAGCATCACTTTGTTGTTGATCATGCGGGAAGGCGTCATTTGCACTTTTTTCCCGTCTACTAATGCAGTATCGGTGTTCGGCTTATGCACGATGGTACGCTTGCCAACGTAAGCCGTTGCCGTTCCTGTCTTGGCATCCCAATTTACTTTCGCGCCAAGCATTTCAAACAATTCTCTCATTGGCACGAACACGCGCGAATCAGAGACTAGGAATGGCGTTTTCATCTTGGTTTCGACGCCATTAACGACAATTTTGCCATCGAACTGCTTTTCAACCAGTACATATCCGTTGTTTTCAGCAATTTTTTCAAAAGATAAATCGGATGAGGTCACTACGGCATAGCTGTTCACTTTGATCTGATCAAATAACCAATGTACTTCGTCATTATACATGCGGATACAGCCTGCGCTCACATATTTACCGATCGAATTTGCATTATTATTGCCGTGAATCGCGTAGGTCGTTCCCTTCGTGCCGTAAATATCAAGCCCAATCCAGCGGTCGCCAAGCGGATTGCGCGGATCGCCGCCAGGAATTTTGTCTTTGTAGTACGGACGATTTTTAATTTTGTTAACAATTTTGTGCTTGCCGTCCGGCGTAAGATCGCTCGTCTTGCCCGTGGCAACCTTGAACGTCCGCTGCAGCTTGCCATCTTCAAAAAAAGCTAACTGATTCGTCTTCTTATTTACTACAATTAGCTGATTCGGTTCCGACTTGGCCTGGGCTCCGGCATGATCGGCAACCGCCACAGCACCCGCAAAAAATAATGCGCATGCAAGCATTACGCATTTTCTAAAAACCTTCCCCATGAAACACACTCCCTCATTCCCCATAAAACTTCTTGTTGTATTGAACAGCACCCTATAATACGTCAAAAGGAATAAATAGGTTGCAGCAAACCGGAAAAATAGTGAATTTATCCCGGTTTTAGCCCCTATTAGTTTCTTTTGCTATTACAAAAGGCCCTTTAACTACTCTATGCAAGGAGTGCACAAACATGATTACTTTTTATCGTGTCTGCTAAAAATCGCCGTAGCGCCAACAACAAGTGTAACGGCAATCAGCGTCATCATGAATAGATTGTCACTGACATCATGTACAGAATGAGTTTGGTTGTAGAAAATAATAAGTTCAATGACTAGAGCGACAATCCATACCGTATAGATTTCATATTTTCTCATTCGATAGACTGCCTCCCTACCGGGCAGATAATGACACGTCACACACGGTCAAGCAATGATCATCCGAAATACTTGTACTAGTTACGCGGGTATTATAGTAGCACCATTATACCAGCATCTTTTCTTTCCTGTATATGGAATTGTTAATTGATTCCCGCATGACACGGGAGTGGCATGGACGTTTAACTGCATTTTATGCAGATAGATTCAAGCGATTGCAGAAAGGGACTAAACTGCATTTAGTCATCAAAAAAGAGACGCCGCTGGGGCGACTCCTCGTAGTTACCTATCGCAAAAGCGCGTTACGCCATCAAGCCGTAGCCAGCCGCGCGATGACGGTCCGAGCCGCTTCCAATCCGCCCCTATAGACGCCCAAGCTTCCGCGGTACAGCGGTTTTAGGCAATGCGCTTTTTCTAAATCTGTCGGGGTAACCAACTCCGGCGGTTTGGAGCTGATTGGAATCCCATTCTGCATCAGAACGGAAGCGACAAACTGCGTACAAAAATAGGCATCCTTCCGCGGAATTCTTGTGTTCAGCAGCACACCAAACAATCCTAGCAGGTTATAAGTGTAACGGTGCTTGTTCTGCTCGAACGCGCGAATATGCAGGCAGATTCTCTCGTATGTATCCTGGTCCACATCGCAGCAATAGAGCGCGCAGGAAGCTTGTTCGAACATGTCGCTCGTCATATCTTCTTTCACGAAACCGCCGACCCATGGATTATTCCGTTTTTTGCGGCCAAAGCTGAATACTTCAGTAAGCTCCCGATCCAACGCAATCGATGCATGATTCATAGGCGCTCTCGTAAATACCCGGATCAATTTCGTGAACCATGTCCCTGTATCGGTAAGCAGCACATAGATATGACGTGTGTCCTTCATGGCATCCGGCCTCCATTGCATTCTTCGTCGCATAAACCTCTTGCTTATAAGAATAAAGCAATATACGATTTCACGTAACGTACCCGAGATGGGCATGCATCTCTGACTTTAGTCGGGGACTCCTCTGCATCTAAGGATTTTATGTCACGCGGAGCTGGCGGGGGCTTGTTCTCAATCTACTTTATTCCAATTTTCTTTAATCTGTCTAATTAACTGCGATTGCTCCCCGCCCCTGCCCTTGCCCTGCTTCTTGTCCTGCTCTGCCCACAAAAGATAGATCACACCGGCCGCTAATGAGATTATGCTCCATATTAAAAGTCCGTTGCCGATATAGCTTAATAGAGAGTCAAACAGCTCCGCGCTCCACGAGGTAACATTCGATCCGAATATAGCGGCGCTCACATACCGCATTCCATAAAGAAAAGCGGCAATGCAAATAAAAACTACACCTGTGGCACGTTTGCTCATTACATTTCCTCCTTCAACCATAAACGTTCTGTTAATAAATGTATTCCCTCTCCCTAAGTCAAATCCTTTTTTTATTGTTGTTATAACTATGAGGCTATTCCCATAAGTGTTCGTATGATACAGGAACTTCTCAAGATCGAGAAAAAGGACCTCAAAGTCCACCGTTAAGTGGAGAATGAGATCCTTTCTATCTCCTTATCTGCCAAACTTCTCACTCACCCCCATAAACAAGCTCGTCCACGCTCATATACATATAAGCCTTTGATCCGTGTGCAGCCGCCACTTTTTGTTCAACCACCCTAGCTTCCCCCTCGCATTTCTCTAGCACAATTTTAATTTTAGAGTAATTTAATGTCCATTTCGGCTTGTTTGCAATTACAATAACGGTAAGCGCAAACAAATAAAATGCTGCGATTCACGAATAACGGATCTACGCGGTCCGCCCGTGCTCCGTCTAACCTATCGGAGGTGAAAGTCATCATGGAACTCGATGCTGCAATCGGATCGGCATACCGATTTTTCGCCTATTCTCCATCGCATATCTCCATGCTGGCACTTTTTATTGCCCTTATTGCCAGCTTGTATTTAAGCCGCAATTGGCTGCGGCAAGGACAAAGAAGCCGATATGGAAGATTCGTCCTGGCTGCCATTCTCATTCTATCCGAGCTGACTCTTAATTTGTGGTATATCAACCAAAGTATATACAATGTAAGCGACACACTGCCACTGGAATTGTGCAGCATCTCGCTTTATCTTTGTATTTTTATGCTGCTGTTCAATAGCCGCTTTATTTTTCAAATCGCCTATTTTATCGGGATCGGCGGTGCGATTCAAGCTTTGCTGACGCCTGTGCTTTACTACGGATACCCGCATTTTCGCTTCTTTCAATTTTTCATTGCGCATATCGCAATCATTCTCGCCGTGCTGTATATGGCATGGGTGGAATGCCTCCGCCCTACGCTCAAATCCGTTGGGCTGACGATGGGGTTTCTCAATGTTCTGCTTGTCATCGTCCTGCCGATTAACTGGCTGACCGGCGGCAATTATATGTTTCTCGCCCGTAAACCGGACACGGCTTCACTGCTTGACTATCTCGGCCCTTACCCATGGTACTTGCTTTCTATGGAAGCCTTCGCCCTGTGCTTCTTCCTATTGCTCTATTTGCCTTTCGCCAAGGGCAGCAAGCGCTCCGCGCAGCTTGCTAGGGAGGTGAAGCATGACAGCGACTAAGGTTGCAAGCCCCCATTACCGACAGCATAAGGTTGGCCATAGGTGAATCTTCGCCAGTAAAGCTCAGATTTTCTTTAACAAACTCGATTCGAACACTCCGTTTGGTTAGGTCTTGGACGATTTTGCGAAGATCATCCAAATTTTTTCTTGAGATCTTCTGACGTCAGTTGGAGGTATAGTTCATTATGACAAGTAGACCAGAGAGGGGATTACGAACGGGCAGTTTAGTTCCAATATATGGTGGTATTTCCCCCGAGAGATTCTCCTATGTTTCAACGGGTTCAAGTGTTTTCATTCTACAATTCAGAGCCAGTGGACATAATAAAAGATGACCCTTATGAATTAAAGGGTCATCTCCTGGCAGCTTAACTCCGCGGTGTTTTGAAACTGTCCACAATCCGGGCCAATGTTCAGCGCAGCCGAACGGCAACAATAAAAAAAATAAATTGAACACGAAATGACACTATGATATAATCGATAGCGTCATTGACTAATTAAAATACGGATTACATTTAATTTTATCCCTACTTTAATTGTACATCTGGAACTTTGATTTGTCAATGCTCTTTTTTATCCCAAAAAACGGAAAAGGGAGTGTGTTCAGGGGAGATGGACGCGAAGGATTGGCGGGAGGAACAGGAGCGGCTGGAACAGGTCCGGAACAAGCTGCAGGCGAGAATCGCCGAACTGGAGCCGGAGGTTGCGGGGCTGCGCGATCAGGCTTCAGACATCCGCAAGCGGTTTTGGGAAGATGTTACGATCAACACAAGCACGGGCGGAGATTTTGAAGAGACCTACTACACGATTAACCAGCAGTCCGCGTTATTGGCCGAACGGGAGCGCGGCCACAAGCTGCTGACCGAGCAATGGAAAAGCATGAACCGTCTGCTCCCGTCTCCTTATTTCGGACGCTTCGACTTTAAGGAGGATGGTCTGGACTTCAGCGAGCAGATCTATATCGGCGTCTCTTCCTTCGTCGACGAAGACGGATTGAGCTTTCTGATTTATGACTGGCGCACGCCAATCGCGAGCCTGTACTACGACCACACCCCCGGCCCGGCGTCTTATGTCACGCCGTCCGGACGATTCGAAGGGATGATGGAGCTCAAGCGGCAGTTTCAGATTCAAAACGGGCAAATCCGCAACATGTTTGACGCGAGCGAAACGATCGGAGACGAATTGCTGCAGCAGGTGCTCGGCAAAGGCGCGGATTCGCAAATGAAGAGCATCGTGGCAACCATCCAGAAGGAACAAAACGCCATCATCCGCGACGACAACAGCCGGATGCTTATCGTGCAGGGGGCGGCCGGCAGCGGCAAGACTTCCGCGGCGCTGCAGCGGGTGGCGTACTTGCTGTACAAACACCGCCAGACGATCAAGGCCGATCAGATCGTTCTTTTCTCGCCGAATCCGATGTTTGCCGGTTATATCTCCACTGTCCTTCCGGAGCTCGGCGAAGAGAATATGCAGCAGACGACTTTTCAGGAATATCTCGATTATTGGCTCGGTTCCTCGCTGCGGCCGGAGGATCCCTTTCATCAGATCGAATACGTGCTGACCTCGCAAGGTGCGCCGGGGTACGAGGCTCGCCTTCAGGGGATCGGGTATAAAGCATCCGAGGCTTTCCTGCAAGCCCTGCAAAACTATGCAATGTGGTTGGGACGGGAAGGCATGCGGTTCAACGGTATTCGGTTTCGGGACCGCGAATTGATTACCGCGGAGCGAATGAGGGCGGAGTTTTACGGTTATGACCGCTCCCTGCCGTTGTTCAATCGTGTCCTACTTTTGCAGGAATGGCTGCTGAATGAACTGGCTTCGCTGGAACGCGCGGAACGGGAAGCGCCTTGGGTACAGGAAGAGTTGATTTATCTCGACACCGAGCAGTACGTGGAGGCCTTCGAAATGCTGCATAAAGAGAAGGAAGTATTCGAAATTGCTGAAAAATACGCCGCTCGTGAGAACGAACGCCGGGGAGATGAAGGCGACTTTGACTTCGGCCTTAAGGAGGAAGAGCTACTTCGCCGAAGGATCGTGAAAGAAGGCTTTAAACCGCTTAGGAAAAGCGTGAAGAAATTCTCGTTCGTCGATATCAAGAGCTTATATGGGCAACTGTTTGAGGGCGAAGCCCCTTATCGGGAGAAAACGAATGGGGCCGACGTCCCCCCGCTGTGGGCTGAAATATGCGGGCAAACCAAGGAAACTCTGCTCCGTAGCGAGTTGTTCCACGAGGATGCGACTCCGTATTTGTATTTAAGAGAACTGATCGAAGGCGTCCGGACGAACACGGAAATCCGGCATGTCTTCGTTGACGAGGGACAGGATTATTCGGCGTTTCAATATGAATATCTAAAAAAGCTGTTTCCCCGTGCCCGGATGACGGTGCTCGGCGATTTCGGGCAAGCGATCTATATGCAGTCTACAAGTTTGGACGCAGCCGATTCGCCACTGGTCCGCCTTTTCGGCGAAACCGAAACACGCCTTGTCCGCCTTGTACGCAGTTATCGTTCAACCAAGGAGATTGTTGAATTTACGAAATCGATGCTTCCAGGCGGGGAAAATATTGCACCGTTTGAAAGGGGCGGCCAAAGGCCCCTTCTGACGAGACTGGACGGCGGGAAGAAGCGTGATGCGCAAATTCTGGCTGACATCGCGGCGCTTATGGCCGAGGGCTTCGATTCCATCGCCGTCATTACGAAGACGGCAGCCGAAAGCCGGGAGGCCCATGAATCGTTACGGATTCATGGAGGCGAAGCTCTGCAGCTCATTACGAAGGAGACGCTGGGCTTTGAAAAAGGAGTGATGGTCATTCCCGTGTATCTCGCCAAGGGTGTCGAGTTCGATGCAGTCTTGGTCTATGATGCTTCGCCCGAAGCTTACGGCCGGGACAACGAACGCAAACTTCTTTATACGGCGTGTACGCGGGCCATGCACCGGCTTCATCTTTACACGACGGGCGATTGGTCGCCGTTCGTGCAGGCATTGCCCGCGAATTTGTACGAGAAAGCACGATATTGACGGATCGGGGATAACGTTGGCCGCGATAAGCTGCTCTCATGATTCTGCAAATCTTCGGCGCCATCCTGCAGCCCGTCATCAAGGCCGGACCAGTAAACTCTTGTCAAATGTTTTTTCTCAATTTAATGGTTAGGAGAGATGTTGAATGAGTTCTTTGGTTCTCGGTTTTCAAGAAATGAAAAAAACGCAGCTTTTGCTCGTTGGCGGAAAAGGGTTAAATTTAGGGGAATTATCAAAAATTGAAGGAATACACGTACCGGAAGGATTTTGTGTTACAACAGCGGGATATCAAAAAGCCATCGAACAAAACGAAACGTATCATGCTTTGCTGGATCGACTAACCATGCTAAAAGCAGAAGATCGAGATCAAATTGCTGAAATCAGCAGGGAAATTCGACAAATCATTATGGAAGCAGGAATTCCTGCCGATGTTGTGAAAGCAGTTGCTCACTATCTCTCTCGGTTTGGCGATGAACATGCTTATGCAGTGCGTTCTAGTGCGACTGCTGAAGATTTGCCGCATGCCTCTTTTGCCGGTCAACAAGACACCTATTTAAATATTATCGGCAAAGAAGCGATCTTGCAGCATATCAGCAAATGTTGGGCTTCCCTGTTCACGGATCGCGCGGTAATCTACCGTATGCAAAATGGATTCGACCACAGCCAAGTTTATTTATCTGTTATCGTTCAAAGAATGGTTTTCCCGCAGGCATCAGGAATTTTATTTACTGCTGATCCGATTACTTCTAACCGAAAGCTGCTATCCATCGATGCCGGTTTTGGACTTGGAGAAGCAATGGTCTCTGGCTTGGTATCTGCCGATGTTTATAAAGTGCGGGATGAGCAAATCGTCGACAAGAGGATAGCAGCCAAGAAAATAGCGATCTATGGACGGCAAGAAGGCGGAACAGAGACCCAGCAGATCGATCCCGATCAGCAGAAGACGCAAGCCCTTACTGACCAACAAATTTTACAACTGGCACGCATCGGAAGACAGATCGAAGCTTATTTCGGCCAGCCGCAAGATATCGAATGGTGTCTGGATGACGATGCATTTTATATTGTCCAGAGCCGGCCGATCACGACGTTATTCCCAATTCCTGAAGCGGATGATCAGGATAACCACGTTTACATCTCTGTCGGGCACCAACAAATGATGACCGATCCCATCAAGCCGCTCGGATTGTCTTTTTACCTATTAATGACTCCAGCGCCGATGCGTAAAGCTGGCGGAAGGTTGTTTGTTGATGTTGCACAAATGCTGGCTTCACCAATCAGCAGAGAATCATTATTAACTACCATGGGACAACATGACCCGCTCATGAAAGACGCACTTATGACCATAATTGAACGAGGAGATTTTATAAAATCGTTGCCTGATGATGAAAACCCGCCGAATCCCAGAAGAAGCAATCCAAATCCGCTGGCACAATTCGATAACGATCCGACAATCGTCTCGGATTTGATCAAGCGCAGTCAAGCGTTGATCGAACAGTTGAAACGAAACATTCAAACGAAGTCGGGATCGGCATTATTCGATTTTATTCGGGAAGATATCCAGCAATTAATGAAGTTCTTGACTGACCCGCAAAGTTTGAATGTCATTATGACCGTTATAAATGCTTCAATTTGGATCAATGAAAACATGAACGAGTGGTTAGGCGAAAAGAATGCGGCGGATACGCTTTCTCAATCTGTGCCGAACAACGTTACGTCGCAAATGGGTCTGGAGCTAATGGATGTCGCAGATGTGGTTCGTCCCTATCCGGAGGTCATTGATTATTTGCAATATGTAAAAGCGGATAACTTTTTGGATGAACTCCATAAGTTTGACGGCGGACAGGAAACCCGAGACGCGATCTATGCTTTTCTCCAAAAATACGGAATGCGGTGCACCGGAGAAATCGATATAACAAGAACGCGATGGAGCGAAAAACCGAGTACGCTTGTCCCCATGATCCTGGGCAACATTAGAAACTTTGAGCCTCTTGCCGGCAGCTTGAAATTCGAACATGGGCGACAGGAAGCTATGGACAAAGAACAAGAGCTTTTGGAACGATTGAAGCGTCTTCCGGACGGTGAGACAAAAGCCAAAGAAACCAAACGAATGATCGACATCGTTCGGAATTTCAGCGGTTACCGGGAATATCCCAAATACGCTTGGATGAATCACTACTTCGTTTATAAGCAGGCTTTGCTGAAAGAAGCCGAACGACTTGTACAAGCGGGCGTGATCCATGAAAAAGAAGATATATACAATCTCACTTTTGAAGAACTTCACGAAGCCGTACGCACCCATAAAATGGATAACCAGATCATCAGCAAACGAAGAGACGAGTATAAATTATTCGAAAAACTAACTCCGCCGCGTGTGATCACGTCTGATGGCGAAATTATTGCAGGCAAGTACAAACGAGAAAATCTCCCGGCGGGAGCTATTGTGGGTCTGGCTGTTTCTTCCGGAGTGATCGAGGGGCGAGCGCGTGTCATTGTAAATATGGAAGCTGCTGATCTTGAAGAGGGAGATATATTAGTCACGACGTTCACTGACCCTAGCTGGACACCATTGTTCGTCTCCATAAAAGGCCTGGTCACCGAAGTTGGCGGACTGATGACCCATGGCGCAGTGATCGCACGTGAATATGGCTTGCCGGCAGTCGTCGGAGTGGAGAACGCGACCAAATTGATAAAAGATGGGCAACGAATTCGCGTGCATGGAACAGAGGGGTATATCGAACTGTTGTAATGGCTGAATACGTCAAGTAAGAGCCTCTGTCATCCTTTGCGGGTGGTGGAATCTTTGATGAAGACTGGATACGCGAAACCGCCCGCAATGTTTTCGACCGTACTCGCGATCTTGCTGCACAACTGACGAATCCATTCTTGATCGATGCTGGTAGCCCTTGGCGTGAAAAACGCGGATTGTAAGGATGATCCAACTTTCGCGGCCTGAAATACGCAGATAAACCCTTAAAACCGATGGAAGGAGAACGTTAGTTGAACTTCACTTGCTAATATGAGAACCGGATTCCTTTGAGGGTCCGGTTTTTCCGTGCGACGCATTGTTAGCGTACGATTTTTTCCGTTTCGTGAGGTGACCCCATATAGGCTGACAAAATTCCGCCGGGATGAAGAATGCTTACTTCATCCCTTGGCGTTCCTTCTAAGCAGCGACGTCTGTTGCAGTTCTTTTGTTATGTGTGGGCGAGTGGACCCGAGCGGACCGTCGTTCCGTTATTGGCCTCAAATCGCCCCGAAAATCAGGGTAAATCCACAAATAACGGATTCTCCGCCAAAACTTCCAATCGCCTGTTTTCCGAGCAAATAGCGGATCGTAGGTCCGCATGACTTCACAAAAGGCAACGATCTACGATTGTTTCAGCAATTCGATCACCGTAATCTCCGGCGGATTAAAGACCCGCGGCAGCTTCACCTCGCCAAGGCCTATATTAACCTTCTCGTCTCCCATCCCGCGATTAATAATTAGTGCGGCCGGCCCGGACGCTTGCTCAAGCGTAAATTTGCCGGCATCATATTTTGGGAAAAAGGATCGCTCCGGCGACAGGAGTCCCCCTGCAAAAGGAATACGGATTACCCCGCCATGCATATGGCCGGCGAGCGTCAAATCTGCTCCCCATTCCGCATATTGCTCAAAGTAGAGCGGATTATGCGTCATCAGGATCGTGAAGGCGCCGGGCTCCGCCGCACCGATCCTTTTTTCGATATACGCTTTGTCGAGCGGCTTTTCCCCTACATAAGAGGCCGTGTCCTTCGCCTTATAAAACCGTAAGGGCAGCGTAAGCCCGTATAACTGAATCGACTCGCCATTCTTCACAATTTTTGTCCCCGACTCGTCCATCACATGGACACCGAGATCGGCAATCCGCGCCATATATTGCTCATATTCGTCCGACTGCTCTCTTGATGCAATGCTGCTCATAATTTGCTCATGGTTGCCGGAGACGTAATAAATCGGATATTGCGCCTGCAACTGTTCCGCCAACTGCAGAAAAATCTCACCGTCATCATTCGTCGAGTTTTTCATGTCTCCGGTCATGACGATCAAATCCGGCTGAATCTCATGAATTTTATTGACAAGGTCGGCATTGTTATGACCAAATGTTTTGCTATGCAAATCCGACAGCTGCACGATTTTATAGTGGTCGAATGCAGCCGGCAGCTTATTTGAAGTAACGGTATACCGGCTGACCTGCAGCCACCCGTTCTGCATATATACGAATGCAATTAATAGTACAAAGCAAGCCAGCACACTGAGCAGAGCTCTCTTGAGCCGCTTGCCTTTTGAAGATTTTTTCATGCTGCACTCCTTATCCCGAATTTGGTGCCGGCTCATCGCGGTCATTGGGCAAAAACAGCGAAAACGTGCTCCCCTCCCCAACAACGGAGGCAGCCTTTATATAACCGCCCTGTGCAGCAACAATTTTGCGCGCCAGATAGAGGCCGATCCCGACCCCCTGAACCGCTTTTGCTTGCTCTCCCCGGTAGAAGCGGGCAAATATTCGCCCCAGTTCCTCCTCTGCGATCCCGGCTCCCTGGTCCCGCACATCAATCCTGACGAACAGCTCATAGGGAATAATGGCGATCTCTACGCTAGCAGATGGCTTGGAATATTTTATGGCATTATCGATGAGGTTGAAAATCGCCTCACCAGTCCATTTCGGGTCATGCTTCAACGCAAGCTCTGCAGAAGGCCCGCCCTGCAGCTTGATTTCGATTCCCTTTTGCTGTGCCGCGGGATATGCCTGCTTGATTGCTGTAAGTACAGTGGATGCCAAGGGCCGCTTTTCCGGGACGATCGCAATGATGCCCGTCTCGATACGCGACATTTGGATCAGACTATCGAGCAGCCAGCTTAGCTTTTCCAGCTGATTTTGCATATGGCCGGTAAATTCACCGCGTTTGTCCGCAGGCAGCGTCGCATCCAGCAGCAATTCATTATACATGCGCAAGTTCGCCAGCGGCGTCTTCAATTGATGGGATATATCGGAGATGAGCGCCTTTACTTCCTCGCTGTCCTGCCTGTAACGCTCCCTTTGAGCGGTCAGCATGCGCGATAGCTTCAAAATTTGCGCCTGCAATTTGGATACTGCGGTATCCTCCGTAATGGAAAAAGCGACAACGGCCTCCTGCCTGTTGAGCAGCAAAGACTGGATCGTCGCCGTTAACTGCTGCAGCACTGTAGTTGTCTGCTTGCGAATCGCCAATAAGAACGCAGCATACAAAACTGCGGCAGCAGTGATAAAAAGCAAAGCAAGGCCGACCATTGTCCGACCCGCTTCATAGTAGATTAATGCGCTTAAATATACTGCGCTCAGCGCGGCAAAAAGCATAAACCCGATTAGGACCGTTTTTCTAAAAGACGGTTTCATTCATCCGCTCCCCAAGTATAGCCGATGCCGAATACCGTTGTAATGTACTCGCAGTTTCGCGGGTCCGTTTCGATTTTGCTGCGCAGCCGCTTGATCGTCACGCTTAATGTATTCTCATCGACATAGTTGCCGTCAGCATCCCATAGCTTCTCCAGTATAAGCTGCCTTGTCAGCACTTGCTTGCGGTGCTCGATGAGCAGCGTCAGCAGCTTGTACTCATTGGCAGTCAGATGCACTTCCTGCCCCCGCTTATACACCTTTCGTTTGGCATGATGAATCGCAAGCTCTTTATACTCCCATTTGTCGCCCGGCTCGTCGTTGCCGCTCCTGCGCAGCACCGCTCTGACATGCTGCACAAGCACCGGCATGCTGAACGGCTTGGTGATGTAATCATCAGCCCCCCGTTCAAAGCCGGCCACAATATCCTGCTCCGTATCATTGGCAGTGAGGAAGATGACCGGTACAGCCGATTTCGCGCGCAGTGCCTCGCATAGCTCAATCCCGCTGCGATCCGGCAACTGAATATCCAGAATGACCAGATCAAAATTGCCCGCCTCCAGCGCAGCCCAGCCCCCGGCATATGAAAATGCCGACTTGGTCCGGTACTGTTCCCGGGAAAGCGCAAAAGCCAAGCCTTCATTTAGCAGCTTATCATCTTCCACAATTAAAATACTGGCCATTCCTTCACTCCACCCTCCAAAAACTTAAGCTGTCGCTCTCAATCGTTCTACAATGCTATCTCCTTTTGCCGCCCGGTAGGCAAGTAACGGTACGGCGAGACATACGGCAAAAATAACGGCAACCGCACTGCAAAGCGACCAGGCTGGAAAGGTATAAACCGCGTAATCCGCCTCGGTTTGAAACAAACGGAAACTGGCATAGCTGATCAAGCTGCCTAGGGTAGCAATGAGCAGTGAAGAAATTGCCGCATAGCCAATCCCTTCAAATAAAAGCATATTGCGAAGCTGTCTGCGCGTCATGCCGATGCTCTCCAAAATCGCAAACTCGTGCTTGCGCACCTGAATGCCGGTTAGCATCGTATTAATGAAATTCATCACGCCGATCGCCGCCAGAATGAGCGTAATGGCTGTCCCCAGCAAATACATCAACTGCTTCACCTTCTCCATATCGGCCGCCTGCTCCAGCTTGGATTCCATATAGAGCTCATGGTCGTCGGCGAGCATATTGCCGATTTGGGCGACAATTTGCGGCTGCTCCCGTTTCTCCGCCTTAATATTCAGCTTGTAGATAAGCGGGTCTTCCAGCATTTGCTTCAACGCCTGCACACTGACATAAACATTGGGAGCCATGCCAAAGCCGGGCGTTTGCGAATTGGAGGATAAGAAACCGCCAATTTCCAATTTATTCTTAGGCGAGGACGCTTCGGACAGCAGCTGCAGCTCAAATTTGTCCCCGATCGCAACGTTTTGCGGACTTGCATCCAGCAGCGCGATTTCGCCTTTATTAAACCGCTCCAGATCAACTGGCCTCTGCAGCGCCTTGCTGAGTTCCGCCGCATGAGCTGGTTCCAGCCCGATCAAGTTCCCCCAGAACATTTCACGGTTCGCGGCCAACGCCTCATCGCCGGGCCGCTCTATCCCAAAGCGCCGGGCCAGATCATCCATATAGCTGGCGAATACGGCCGGATCATACAGAATTTGCGCTCGTTCGGTATATGTGGGACTAACCTGTGTAACACCGTCCATCCCGGCAATTTTCTCGATCATGGACTGCGTGATCGTCTGCTTGCTCTCGCCCTGATAGCCAACCGTAAGCGTATTATTGTACACGTCCACGTCATTTTCCATATATCGGTTTACAAAATGATCGGTGTCCATACTTAATATGACGGTATGCACCGTCAAAAAGATCGTCATGCCCAAAAATAAAGAGAGAAAAACGATAGCCGCCCGTTTACGGTCGCGAAAAATATTGCGGATGGCCATGCGGTGCAGCTTCGCGCCCTGCTTCCCTTTTTTCGCTGTTCGCTTCATTGCCGGTCCTGTATACTTGATCGCCTCGATCGGCGATACCTTGCCCGCAATCCGCGACGGCTTGAAGCAGCTGATCATCGTTGTGATCCAGGCAAACAAGGCCGCCCCGGCAAAAATAAGCGGGTTAAACGACATTTCAACCCCTGTCTGCAAATTGAAGGTTCGCAAAGCGAGCGGAACGAAGATGAGCGAGGTCAGTCCGCCTATTACAAGTCCGGCTGGAATAGCGGCCAGCGCCAGCCGGTTCGCCTGTCCGGCGACGATCCGTCTTATTTGCCGGGGAGTTGTGCCTACCGTTTTGAGCAAACCGTAGAAGCGAATATCTCTGGACACGGAAATATGCAAAACATTATAAATGAGCAAATAACCACTAAACATGACCAGTGCAACAATACTTGCAAACCCTGCTTTTTGGGCCCAGCCCATATCGGCGGCTGTACTATACAGCGGGACAAGTTTAAGCTGCTCTCCTTCCTGCAGCCCAAGACGGCGTTCCACCATGCCGGCATCATCTTCAATCGAGCCGCCATCGGCAAACAAGATGGATGCCGCGCCGGAACGCTCAGGACTGACCCCCAAAGATTCCGCCAGCGACCGGGACACCAGTATGGCCCCAATATTGCCGGAACGAATTTGTACATACTCGGTATACCAGCCGCTCAGCACAAATTGACCTCTGAGCTCCGCCGCCTCGCCATCAGTCTTGTAAGCCAGCGGAAGCTCCATGCCAAGCTGGGGCTGATCGATGCCCATTTTAGCCAATATCCAGGTTGGAACCATCACTTCATTATGCTGCTGCGGATAACCGCCTGTAATATTATCTACGACGGGGGCCCGCAGCTTCATCCATTCCGTCTCATCAAACCAATGTAGATTGACCGTAATATTGCCCATCTCCGGCGTATTGACAACCTGCGCTACACTTGCCTGCAGGCCGACTTGCCTCACCTCGTTAAGCTGCTGCAATTGCCGTACCTGCTCCTCTGTCGGATACTTAAGTACGGCATGCGCGGCTGTCCCCATCATTTTCAGCTCCTGCAGCTGAAACGATTTGACGTAGCTCATCCCTATGCTAAACACTGATGTAATTAGCCATGCCGTTAAAACGATCGCCGCCGCAACGAAACGGTTTCTCATCCGGTTGGCGCGCAGGCTGCGGTTGATCAGCTTTTTTACTACATGCCGGTTCGCGTTAGGGATCATGCTATTCACGCTCCCCGGCAATTTTGCCATCTTCGATACGGATAATTCGATCCGCCAACTGGGCAATTTCCTCGTTATGGGTAATCATGACAATCGTCTGCTGGAATTGCCTGCTCGTCACCTTGAGCAATCCGATCACTTCCTGGCTAGTCCGGCTGTCCAAACTGCCTGTCGGCTCATCCGCCAAAATGATAGCCGGCTTGGCAGCAAGCGCCCTGGCAATCGCCACTCGCTGCTGCTGACCGCCGGACAATTGATTCGGCAATACGTCCAGCTTATCCTTCAGCCCTAATGTCTGTATAATCTGCTCCAGATATGGCTCATCAATCCGGTCTCCATCAAGTTCAATCGGCAGCACGATGTTTTCATATACATTGAGCACTGGAACCAAATTTATAATGCTGGAAGACAAACCCGATTTTCCGTCGTCTGAACACCGTCAATTCATCATCGCTCATCTTAAAAAGGTCATGCCCCTCCACGATGACTTGTCCGCCGGTCGCCCGGTCAAGCCCGCCCAACAAATGCAAAAAGGTCGATTTTCCGCTCCCCGAGGTGCCGACGATCGCGACAAAAGCGCCTTCCTTGATCGCCACATTGATCCCGTCGACCGCTTTGACTACATTCGAAGTTGAACCATAATATTTTTTGAGATCGCATGCTTTCAATATACTCATGACAACAGCTCCATCTTCATAGGTTGCTAATCAGTATATCGTTCACTTCTTACAATCTCGTGACACCGCACACGCCCCTGGCAGAATGCAAAAACCACCGCGCTTCAACATGCTGAAGCAACGGTGGTTCCTCGCCATTTTAAGCCAATATTTGTTCGATTCGCTCTAGCACCTCAGAAGACAGTACGACGCCCGAAGCCTTCACATTTTCCTCGACCTGCTCGGGGCGGCTCGCTCCGACAAGCGCGCTCGCTACATTTGGCTGACGCAAAATCCAGGCGATCGCCAGCTGGCCGACTGTAATGCCAAGCTCACCCGCCACTGCGGAGAGCCGCTCGACCTTTTCCAGTTTTTCCGCTGTAATTTGGCCGCGTACCCATTCCACCTTGGCCGCCCGGCTATCTGCCGGAATATCGGTCGCCGAGTTATACTTGCCTGCAAGCACTCCTTGCGCCAGCGGCGAAAATACGACTTGACCGATGCCGCAGCGCTCGCCGAGAGGAATGACCTCTTTTTCAATATAACGCTCGAACATATTGTAGACGGGCTGATTGACGACGATCCGGTCCAGCAAATAACGATCAGCAATACCATGCGCCTCCGTCATTTGTGCGGCTGTCCATTCACTTATGCCGACATATAATACTTTTCCTTGACGCACAAGATCATCCAATGCGCGCAGCGTTTCATACAGCGGCGTATCCGGATCGTGGCGGTGACAATAAAAAATATCGACATAGTCTGTACCGAGACGCTTCAGACTAGCATGGCACTGTTCCATCACATGCTTGCGGGACAAGCCGCGGTCGTTAGGACCATCGCCCATCGGCCCGAAGGCCTTTGTCGCGAGTACATACGATTCACGCGGGAACGCCCGCAATGTTTCACCCAGCACAATCTCTGCAGCACCCTGCTCGTATATATTAGCTGTATCAAAAAAGTTGACGCCCAGACCATAAGCGGTCTGAATCGCTTTGACTGCATTTTCCTTTTCTACATATCCGCCATATGTCAACCAGCTTCCCAGACTGATCTCGCTTACCTTTAGTCCGCTTCCGCCTAATCGACGATAGTTCATCCTTGTTTCCTCCCTATCCCGTCATATATTGGGCTTACTTCACCCATTCATTGTATACACCTATGTATAAATATTAAAGTAGTGAAATTTTTATCTCTATATTATAGAAAGTATACATGCTATACTTTTGTATAGTTGAGTTTGAGGGGAGTTTGACTTCATGTCGGCAAACAACTATATACCGAAGGAACCGACCGTTATAGAATGCAATATTGAAAAAACATTAGATGTCATTGGCGGAAAATGGGCATTTCTCGTCTTGCGCGAGCTGTTTAATGGCAAAAAAAGATTTGGTGAACTGCAGCGCCTCATTCCCGCAGTCAGTCCGCGCGCCCTTACGACTACTTTGCGCCATCTGGAGGAGCATGGCGTATTAGAGCGGCAAGTATTCCCGACCGTTCCAGTAACGGTCGAGTATTCTTTAACCCCCAAGGGAGAGGATTTACACCGGATTTTGAAAGAAATGAAGCTGTGGGCTGCGAAGTGGAGCTAACGGCGCAGCCGTACCACAGTTGCTGTCATCTATAACGAAGCTGGATTAGCAGACAGAAAGACAGGGCAAGCCCGGCGGAAGAAATCCTTCCCATGCTTGCCCTTTTTCATTATTTGACTATGATAACCAGCTTCTCGCTACTTGTAGCGCCTGCTTCATTAATTAGCTCGACCGTATATTCATACTTGCCGGAAGCCTTGCCGCGAAACGCAGTTTGAATCGATTGCGCCTGCGGAGTATGATTGCTGAGTTCCTTAGTCTCAATGAGCTTATTATTCTCATACAAGCTATAAGCCGTTCCATTCGTTCCCCACCACATGTTCATCACGACATTGTAATTGCCGGTTCCGCCCGTATCGACTTTGGATAAGACCGGCTTGGCGGGCTTCGCCTGGGTAACTTTGACTGTAAGGATATCGCTTCTCGTCGTACCGAGCTGATTGATCAGTTCCGCATAATAAATGTAAACTCCATCTTTTTTATTGTCGATCGAAGTTATGGCTGTTTGCGCCTTTGGCGTTTGAGCATCGAGCTGCTGGACATCAATCAGAACATCATTTTCGTAAAGTTTGTAGAGACTGCCATTGTTGCCCCACCACATGTTCATGGTCACGTTGTATTTCCCGTCCAAAATGCCGGTATCGTGGCCGTTGTCATCCGACAGTACCGGTTTGCCTGGTGCAGCTGAAGGAATGTCGTCACCAAAATAGGGGGCAATAGTAACTGTCACACTATCGGCGGCGGCGCCGTCATACAGCAAATCCTCGCTGGTAACGCTGTGCGAAATGTGAATATCGCGGGCTTCCTCGGCCCGATGATCATTCAGCGCCCGAATTTGTATCTGCTGCTCCATATGCCAATTGTCCGGCGTAAATACAAGCTGCCGTGGTACAATTTCGAGCGCCTCTTCTCCCCCCAGTATATTAATCGTAACTGTAGAATTGGGCCGGCCGGTCAGAACAGCGCCGTAGTATTGGCCCTCCCCGCCTTTTTGCAGCTTCAAGCTCCCTGCTTCATTTGTCTTCACCGTCACTTGCTCTTCAGGGACGCTTCGTGGATCCAGCTTACCCGGAGTTGGCGCTTGATGAACAGCAAGCTTGCGCATCAGACTCTCGTTAGGCCCCGGCATCGAATAGACAATCGCTTCGTCTTCACCTGCCTCGACGACGCCTTCATTGTACTTCGCGCCAATGACATGATTAAAAGCCGGCGCACTGCGAATACCAACCGCTCGGCCATCCGCGCTTAACGCATCAATCGGATCGGATTGTGCCCGTGGGAACACGCCAAGAATGCGATCGTCCGGCAAATCATTCTCCGTTACTCCAAAATGACCGCGAAAAGCGTCAAGGTCAGCTTTGCCCAGCGGCCCTGGTGCATTCCTCATCCACAGCACCTTTGTTTCCTTGGGCGCGATAATCGTCTTGGAAGTGCCGGCAGTCGTCTCTCTGACGCCGCGGCTGAATACATATCCGGGATCAAACAGATGCTCAGGGTCGCCGTAATAGACCATCCGATAGCCATTGTCCGGCAATGTCATCAAATCAAGCGACTCATTGCCGGCGTTGTATATTTCCATATAATTAAATTCACCATTCGGACCTGCATTTGGAACGAGCTCTGTTATCCATAGGCTGGAATAGGCTGGCGGCTTCTCCTGCGGATCAACGGGGGGCGAAGATGTCTTCATGCTGTTCAACAATACATCGGCCACATAAGGATAATGATCGCTAGGATATTGACCGTCCATATTGTAGGTCAAAATTTCTCCCCTCAGCGCCTGAACCTCTCCCCTGAACAGCACCCAGTCAATTCTTGTAGCAGGACCGCCGCCAGTCATGTCCACATAATTATGGAAGGAGCCCAAGCCTTCATTTATTTTTTTGCCCGCCTCCAGCATCGAATCTTTCAATTGCCCGGTCCCGGTAAAGTAGCGGTAAACAGAGCTGTCCGGGCCGGAATTGAAATCTGCCGTGACGAAAACCGGAACATCCGGGTCGAACGCTTGCAGCTTCCGCACAATCAGCTCTGCGCTTTTATCACGCGCCTGCTGCGACTGATGGTCGAGATGGGTGTTCAGCATATAGAAGATTTTTCCCGTTTGCACATCCTGAAACTTGACCCAGCTGGCCATCCGGCCGATTTGATTGCCCCAGCTAGCGGAATAGATAATGTCCGGCGTATCCGACAGCCAGAAGTGATATTGTTCGAGCGGCTTCAATTTATTCACATTATAAAAAATAGCGGTATGCTCGCCAAAGTTGGAGCCTTCACGGCCGAAACCGATCCATCTGTACTCCGGGAGCTGCTCCTGCAAATCGGTTAGCTGATGATATAGCCCTTCCTGTGTGCCGATCACATCCGGCTTCTCCTGTCTGATCATCGCGGCCATAGCCGGAAGGCGATTCACCCAAGCCTGTTTTCCTGTATCCTCAGGCGTATCGAAGCGCATATTGAGGCTCATTACCCGCAGGCTGTCCGTACTCTTGCTTACATGAACCGGAAATGAAGACATAAATGAGCCTACGGCGGCGGCAACGGTTGCCGTCCCTTCGGCCATCCCCGTAATCTCCCCTCTGGCGACATCAAGGACCGCTGGATTGTCCGTAGTCCAAGCTGCCTGACGTGTCAAATCCATCGTTGTTCCATCCGAGAAATGTCCTGTCAGCGCAAGCTGCCTGGACTCATGGAGAACCAGACCGTCAAGTGCAGGAGCGATTGTTAAGCCCGTTAATTCCTTATGTGAGCCTTTTGTCTCCATGTTTCCAAAAAGGACGAATTCCCCTTTGACATTGCGGTATGAAGCTTGAATCCATTCTGCGCTGCGGGCTTTGTTGGCAATCGTCACCTCATCAATATTCCCTCTCATCGGCGATTGGCCATTCGAGTATGCACCGAGCACCAGTTGGGCTTCCTTGCCGATTCCGTTCGCCAAATTGCCGGAGCCAGCACGGGATCCCGCCAAGTAGCCATTCACGTACAGCTTCACATTATTGCCTGCTTGGGTACTGCTATAAGTGAGTGCGATATGCATCCATTCTCCGGTTTTGACTGTGCCGGCCGTTCTGTCGGCCTGATACTTGTTCCCGTTCGCCTCAAAATTTTGCAAATCTGTCTCGGTTACCAGATTATACACAAATGTTGTTCCATTATAGATGCGCAGCCAGTAGAGCTCGCCCTTCTCCGGCAAATCACCGCCAGTCACATCGCGCATAATGAGCCCGACCTGGCCGTTTGCGGGCAAAGCGTTCGGAGCGAAGTAGACAAAGCCCGACACGGTCAGCTCCGCTTCCCCATCTCCTACATAACCGAGTGGTACATGACCGCCCTGAAAAGCGACTGCCGGACCGGCAGCGCCTTGCTCTTCCGGCATTACGGCTCCGACGGCGGTACCGTTATAGCCATTCCCGGTAGAATCGGTCAATACTCCGCCGTCGCCATAAACCATATGGTGCACGGCCAGAAATCCATCCGACCACACTGCCCGCGGATCGATGTTAACCGGTTCATTCCCGCCAAAATACATCCAGATTGAGCTGCTCCCGTCCTTGACCAGTCGTGGCACTTTCACCCAGACGGTGCTATCCCCGCCCTGATTCCACGATTCCACTTCATAGGGCAGCTCGATCTGGCCGTCACTATCAAAAAATCTCAAGTCCTCTCGGCCATTCGGATAGACACCATTAGAAAGCTTCGACGGGGATAAGCGGATCAGCACCGGGAAGTCCGTCAGGTTCTCCTGCGTCCCCGGACGATCAACAGTCAATTCTACCCTGTAGCTTCTTTCCGGCGCAGCCCAATCATAAGATTGGGCCGCTACAGGCTCTTGTAATGGAGGAAGCAGAATACAAAGAAGTGTCACAACAAGCAAATTCGATAGATACTTGTAACCTCTGTTACTTCGCTGACAATTTGCCATAGCTGTTCACCTGTCCTTGAAAGGAATTTGCTAATTGCTTACTTGCCAAACTCGCCTGCCAATTTTTTCGCCTGCTCGTAATTTGCCAACACTTCATCAAACGCCTTGCCAACACCCATATTGTTAAAATCTTCAATCGCCTTCTGCTTGACAGCGTCGAATGAAGCATCGTCCTTGGCCATGACAAATTTGGCGACATTAGCCATAAAATACTCTTGCGCCTTGCTTAGCGCCTGCGATGATTCTTCTGATGGAGCAGCCAGCAGGCTCGAAGCGAGCCAAAACTTAGTCGCGGACTTGGCCTTGTTTTCTTTTATCAGCTTGTCGTATACTTGACCCGGATATTGAAACTCCGCCCCGTAATGAGCCGCAAAATCCTTTTCCGCAGCCGTTATCGATTCAGGCATGACATTCATACCAAGGTCGATCGGCATACCGTTATCATCCGGATAGGAGCCGGCAAAGCTGCTCAGTACTTTATTGTACTGGCCGATGCCAACCTGCTTTTTATACTCCGAGTTCTCTGCTCTGGCCAATTCCCCAATCAGCTGCGGCTTTCCGTCCACTACATCCCAATCCGTGCCTTCTACACCGCTGAACAGCAGTCTTCCTCCCTCAGGAGAGCTCAAATAATCAAGCAACTGCATCGTCCGTTCCGGATTTTTGTTATTGGAGGTAATGGCGTGAGACGTCAGCCCCCATCCCCAAGGATTATCCTCGGCGTAGACGCCCGGAATGTACGGGAACGGGCCGGGAATCATAATCATCTGCGCATTTTCGTCTCCGCCGGCACCGGCAATCATCGTCCCGCTTTTTGCCGGCATATAATGGGTAATAATTTCTCCTGTTTTTCTGCGCTCGCTGTTTTGCGATGATTTCTGAATGAAGCCGTCCGGATCGAAGAGCCCCATCTGATACGCTTTATTGAAAAACTTGATTCCTTTCCAGAAGATGCCGTCAGGATTTGTATAAGTCGCTTCCACCTCGCCTGTCTCGCGGTCCAGGAGCAAGTCGCCAGAACCAACATTGGTATAGCCATGGGAGAACGGATATGTAATCATGTAAGGCCATGTGCCCCAATCCGTCCATGACGAGAGCGCGTACACCTTCTTTCCGTTACTTGCCGTCGGCTGCAGCGCCTGCATTTTCTGCAAAGCCAGCAAATAATCATCCTCATTGTTCATCTCAGGCGCACCGATTTTCTTGTATAGATCCCAGCGGGTAAAAAAACCATAAGCCGCATTTTGCTTGACGAGTCCGTCATAGGCTTTCTCTTGAGCGGTCGTCAAAAAATAAACGTTCCCGGTGTTGTTGCTGTTGACCTTTCGCATCACATCGAGCGAAAGCGAGCTGTGTTTTTTAATATTGGCGCCGTACTTGTCCAGCAGCTCATCCAGCGCCATTACTTGGCCGCTCTGAATAAGGGAGTCCTTCATATTAATAACTGCGCCTTCGAGCGTGATGACATCCGGCAAATCCCCGCCAGCCAGAAGCGCTTGCAGCTTCTGCTCGTCGCCCTTGACCACATCGAGCGTAATATTGAACTTCTTTTTAATTTCCTCGGCGATAGCCGTCTTCTGCACGCCCGCTTCCGAGCAATCTGTACAGAACAGCTTTAATACAATCGGATCGTTCGACAAGGCGGACGGCTCCTTCACTTCCTGCACCTTTCCGGCATTGCCGCCATTGTCTCCTGTACCGCTGCTGCATGCCGTAATGACAAGCAGCATGGCCAATACCGCAGTCATCCACTTCAGTCGCTTTATTTGCTTCATTTGCAACCCCTCCTGTATCTTCTCTAATAGTAACGCTGAACATCATTAGCCTTTTACGGCGCCAAGCATAATGCCCTTTACAAAATATCTTTGCAGAAACGGATATACAAACATGATCGGAATAATTGAAATAATCGTAATCGTCATCTTGATCGATTCCGGCGACACCTCATCCGTTTTCAGCATCCCGCCCGATGTTTGCTTCACCGCATTATTCGCCAGTTCACTTGCTTCGTTCAAATAATTGTATAAAATGAGCTGGATCGTCTGCAGACTCTCTTTATTGACGAGAAAAAAGTTGTCCTGCCAGGAATTCCACAGGCCGACCGCCGAATAGACCGCGACCGTAGCTACAATTGGTTTGGAAAGCGGAAAAATGATCGCATGAAAAATTTTCATAAATCCTGCCCCATCGATCTCAGCCGACTCTTCCAGCGAGGCGGGAATGGATTCAATATATGTTTTGACCAGTATGATGAAAAAGGCATTGACCGCACTAGGAATGATATACAGCAGGAAGCTGTCCTTCAACCCGTAAGTCTTCATCGTCAAGTACCACGGGATCAAGCCGGCATGCAAATACATGGAGGCGATCACGAAACGGTAAATGGCTGTTCGGGCGAACATTTCTTTTCTGGTCATAAAATAAGCAAACAGCGACGAGGCGTATACACACAGCACAGTTCCCAAAATCGTCTTGCAGGCGGAAACAAAAAATGCTGCCGGGATCGTACCGAGCGACATAATCCGCACATAGCTGCCAAGTGTAGGCGAAACGGGCCATAAGAAGATGCCGCTCGCCGAAGCGCCCGGATCGCTGAGCGAATAAATAAACACATAATAAAACGGATACAGGCACAGCAGCGCAAACACGATCATAAGCAAATAATTAAACACATCAAACAGCTTGCTAGCAAACGTTTCCTTGCCTTGAACCGGCATGTCCTTGATCTCCTTCCTGGTGCATAAATGGCTACACTAGCGATTGACCACGCAGCTTTTTGGAAAGTCTGTTGACACTGAACAGCAAAATGAGACTAATGATCGACTTCAGCATTCCAAGCACAGTGGCGTAGGAGTAATCGTTAGTACGAAAAGCAGCGCTATACACGTAATAATCAAGCACATTCAGCTTCTCTGAGACAAGCGAATTGTAGAAGACAAAATACTGATCGAACCCATTGTTCAACAGATTACTAATCTGCAGCAGCAGCAGTACGAAAAATGTCGGCGCCAGATTCGGCAGTGTGATGTGAACGGCCAGCCTGAACCGGTTGGCACCATCAATCCTGGCCGCTTCATACAACTCCCCGTCAATTCCCGCAATGGCAGCGATGTAAATTATCATTGACCAACCAAGCGTCTTCCATATGCCGAGCAGCAGCTGAAAAATCCAGGCCCAATCTGCATTGCCCATGAGACCGATGACCGGAATCTCCAGTCCCAGCTGCTTCATGATGGTGTAAACGAATCCGCCGGACGTCGAAAACATCGCATACGATAGTGAAAACACAACAATCCAGCTAATGAAATTAGGCAACGTTGTCGCCGTCTGGATGAATTTTCTGAATTTCCCGTTCTTGATCTCATTCAACAGGATCGCCCCGATCATCGGCAGCGGAGCTGTCAGCAAATTCAAAAAGCTCATCGCCAGCGTATTCTTCATCACCTGAAGAACCGTGTGCCGATCCGAATACAGCTTGGCAAAATTGTCGAAGCCAACAAAATTCATTTGATCGAGCCGCAGTGCTGGCTTGTAATTGAAGAAGGAATAGATCCAGCCAAATAAAGGCACATATGAAAACATCAGCACAAAAATGACAAACGGCAGCGCCGCCAAAAACAAAGTAAAGCTTCTCTTTTTGCCTACTCTACCTGCACTCATCTGTCTCCCCCCTTTGTCTGCTAACTGCGCGAGCAGGCACAGGCTATCCATTGATACACACCAAGTATACCGGGAGAGGAAACAGATTCCGATGAACGCAGCAACAAAAAATATAACAATATTACGCATCAATAAAAAGAAAACGTAAATACCCTGCAAGCCTTCTAAAAAAATCTTGGACGATTTTACGATTTTCGGACAACGGGGATTTTCAACTCGACTACAGTGCCATTGTCCGGCTCGCTGTGAAGGGATAGCCCGTATTTCTCGCCAAAATGAAGCCGCACCCTCCGCTGCACATTGCCAAGTCCAATTCCCTGCCCACTGTCTTCCTCCTGACCGGACCGATCCGCTTCCGCATCAAGCGTCATTGCAACCTCCTTCAGCCTCTCATGCGTTATCCCTCTTCCGTTGTCAGCAACCCGAACTACAATATCATCGCCCTGGCGAGCGAATGTAATGGTGATATGACCGCCGTTCCGGTTGTTTAGCCCATGATAAATCGCGTTTTCAACGAGCGGTTGAAGCATGAAGCGAAGTATTTTTTCATTTTTCAGCTGCTCCGGAACGAGAATTTCTGTCCGAATGCTCTCCGCATAACGATAATTCATAATTCGGATATAATGCTTTGTATAAGCGACCTCCTCTTCTATCGTGCACCACACATCATGCTTTTGAAAAAGAGGGCGCAGCAAATCTCCAAGCGTCGTAACGCTTTCTGCGATATTGTCGGCCTTCACCATAACAGCCATCCATTTGACTGTATTTAATGTGTTGTATAAGAAATGCGGGTTAATTTGCGATTGCAGCGCTTTGATCTCGATTTCACGCTTCTCCTCCTCAATCGCCTCTTTCTGCCCGATCACTTCTGACAGCCTCATGGACATCCGGTTGAACTGCCTGATCAACACCTCCAGCTCGTTGGAATATGTTCCGGCCTCTACGGTCATCCCAAAGTTGCCTTGCTCTACCTTTTTCATCGCTGCAGTGAGGCGAATCAATGGGCGGGTCACACGCCGAATCCAATAGAAAGATAACAAAGTGGCCAGTAGCACCCCCAATGCGAACATGGTCAAGCCAATCTCCCGCAATGTAAGTACATCTTTGCCGAATACACCGAGCGGAATTTCCGAAACCAGCTTCCAGTTCAAACTGTCCACATTGCGGATGACGATCTGCCGCGGCGGTTGCTTTGGCTCTGCTCTTATTTGCCCAATTTGTGATTCGTCATAATGGGAGACGATGACTCCGCTGGCATCCGTCATATAAAGTTCATTTTCCGGCACTTTGCTGGCATTGTTATAAATTTTTGTAAACGTTCTCATGTCAATATTGATCATTACCGTACCGACCCGCTTCCCATATGTAACGCTCCTGGCAGCCGATATATAATAACCGGACTGTCCGGCTTGCTTGCCCAACTCCCGGGCTGTTGCGCCCGATTGCCATACATCATCCTTCTTGATGCCGCCCAGCCAGATCAGCTTCTGCGGCTCCATCATCGCGGCAGGATAAACGGCAGCTATGTATTGGCGGTACAGCTTGCTGTTTTTATCAAACTCCACCTGATTTTCCAGCTGGCTTATTTTAATGACAAGTCCCTCTTCCAAAAAAAACGCGACAGACTCGATCGCCGGGTAGCTGGCCAACTTATCCGACAAGCCCCGAAATAAGTTGTATAACACAAGCGACCTTTCCAAATCCGATAGCCGCCCGTAATTCATCAGAGTTTGCAGATCCGCTACTCCGCCAGTCTGGCCCTGCATCACGATCTGTCTGGAAACATAGTCGATTTCATTGCGAAAGGCAGTCAAGTTGTAATCGTACTGCGCAAGCTGCACGATATTATTGTTCTCCCAGTTGCTTCGCAGCAAGTTCGCAATCCCTGAGTAAGCGAAGATTACGCTAATAACGAATACCAGAATAAACATACCAATAAAAGAGGCAACAAGCTGGTTCGCCAGCTTTCTGTTTTTAATTGCGCGGAACGTTTTGATCATAAACACGGCCATCCTCGCTGCGATTTTCGACAAAACGGCTTTTGCGGTATTCATTCGGCGCCATGCCGCAATAACGCTTAAACATCCGGCTGAAATAGCTCTCGTCCGCATAGCCGACTTCAAGAGCGACTTCATAGGATTTCATTGGGGTATCACGAAGCAGTTGCTTCGCTTTGTCCACCCGAATCCGGTTCATATACTCTACCAGACTAAACCGGAGCTCCTTTTTGAACAGACTACTCAAGTAATTCGGGCTCATATGCACATGATCGGCAATCTCTTGCAAGGAGAACTCTTCCCGGTAATGCGTCCGGACAAAGGCCGCCGCCTCAGCGACTTCTCTCGTTAACGCCTTCATTCCATACAGGCACTCATTTACTAATGACACATATCGCTTGAAGCAATCAATCGTCTCCTCCAAGGTCGCATGCCGCTGAATCTGTTCGGTATACTCAAACGCCAATCTCGATACTTCGCTTAGACGGTAATCCTGAAGGTGAATGGCCGGCCAGTGCACCCATCTGACGAATGCAAGAGTGAGCTCATTTCTTGTTATTTCAGTCTCGGCAAGCTCATGAATACGACGGTCTATTTCCTTGTTATAGTCGGGGGAAGCAACCTCGATCTCCTTCAGCATCATCTGCAGCTTCTTCAGCGTTTTTCTCCGGATGTCGCAGCCCTGCAGCTCCTTCCAGTAGATCATTGGCGCCGCTCCGGCAAAATAGCGGTATTCAAGCGTCTCCTCGCATTGCACATACATGGCTCCCAGCTTTCCATAGCCATCGTATTGCTCGCTGATTGCAAAAGTCAGCGTCGTGTTCAGGTAGGTGCGCATGACAACATTGGCATGATTAAGAATATTTTGCAGTTGATCGCGTATCTGCCGTTCGTCTCCCGTTTCCGGGAAGCTGAACAGCAGCAGATAGCGGTCATCCTTCTCATGAATCACTTCGCCACGGCCAACCCCTTGTAGCACTTCGTCCAGTATATTAAGAACAGAAAAGCGAATTAAGCTCCCGTGCTTATCATGAAATCGCCGTTCAATCCGCTCATAGTCGCGAATCGATGCCAGACACATGACGAGCCCTTCGGGAGATAACCGGAGACCAAGACGGCCCGCAATATCCGAAAACTGCTTCTCCGAGTAAGTCTGATAGAAGAGATAGTCTTTCACGACTGCCTCCTTTTTGCGGGGCAAATCGATCTCTAAGCTATTATGACGGCGGTTGTCAGATTCATTTTCTGCCGCTTCAGCCTCTAATTCAGCCTTGACTTTACCCAGAACAGCTTCGATCTCGTTCATTGTCATTTTAAGCTTCAAAATATAATCGGTAACGCCAAGCTGCAAAGCTTTATGTACGTAGTTAAATTCCTCATGGACGGTTAAAACGACAATTTTCGTTTTTTTATCGTTTTCTCGAATTTTCCCAATAAGCTCCATGCCGTCCATAAGCGGCATTTTAATGTCGGTAAGGATAATATCCGGCTTCTCTTTTAAATAAACGTCCCATGCCTCTTCTCCGTTAGCGACATCAGCGATGACCTTCATGCCGTACTTCTCCCAATTAATCGAATTTTTCATGCCGATCCGCACGAACATTTCATCTTCTGCAATGACGACTTTCAACAAGATGCTCCCCCCAAAGATCAAGATAGTCCGTATCAAGAAAAAGCTGTTCCTGCACGAAATGAATTCGTTCAAGAACAGCTAGTATATTATATGCTAGTATTTAAGACGTCAACCTGTATGAGAAGTGATAACGGCCAGATCCAACCAGGAAACGGACTCCGTCGGTTGTTTCTGCCGCAGTCTGCCGATGTTCCGCCAGCACGTCCGCAAGCAGTCTACCGCCTTCCGCAACCTCCAGCAATCTTGCTCCCGGAAGCACAATTTCCGCTGAGGTGTTTGGCGGAACAATCACAGACAGCTCAACTTGCCCATTGTCAATCCTCCAAGCGGATTCAATTCGACCGTAAGGGGAATTCAGAACTGCTCGGGCAGTAGAAAGCCCATCGGCGCCAAAACGGGGATGGATGCGGACTCGCTTATAGGCCGGCTCCGCCTCATTCATATCCAGGCCCGCTACATAGCGATATAACCAATCGCCAATCGCGCCGTAAGCATAATGATTGAATGAATTCATATTATCACTCCAGAACGAGCCGTCAGGCTTAATTCCGTCCCAATGCTCCCATATAGTCGTCGCTCCCTTGACAACCGAATAGAGCCACGATGGATAGCTCTCCTGCACGAGCAGCTTGACCGCAGTCTCATGATAGCCGTTATCCGATAAAGCCTGGCAAAGATAAGGCGTCCCTACAAACCCGGTCGTTAGCCGGTAACCATTCTCTTCCACCAGGCGGTTTAGTTCCCGCGCAGTCCGTTCTCGCGCCCCGCCTTCAACAAGACCAAATTGCAAAGCCAAGACGTGCGCAGTCTGCGTTGGTGATGCAAGCCGCCCGGAAGGCGTAACAAATTCTTCATTAAATCGGGCCTTAATACGCTCTGCGAGCTCGCTGTAATATTGTGCATCGTCAGTACGCTTCAGCACATTGGCAGCCTTCTGAAGAAGCGATGCGCAATAAGCGAAGTATGCAGTAGCAATCAAGTCTTTGGGCGTTGCGCCGATATAACTGTTTTCTTTGGCGTCCAAAGCAAGCCAGTCGCCGTAATGCTTGCCCGTATTCCACAGCAACTCGTCCTCCCCTTGGCCGCGGACAAAATCGACCCATGCTTTCATGCTCTCATACTGCGATTCCAGCAAACGAATATCGGCAAAGCTGATATAGGTGATCCAGGGACAAATGACCGCGGCGTCCCCCCAGGCTGCGGAAGAATGCGGACTTGTGCCCATCGTTCCGGAAACATGGTTGCCGAGCACATCGGGAATGACAGAAGGGACGCCGCCATCGGGGCGCTGATCCGCCTTTAAGTCCCGCAGCCATTTGGTGAAAAATGGCCCCACCTGATAATTGAACGCCGCTGTGCGGATAAAAACCTGCGCGTCCCCCGTCCACCCAAGCCGCTCATCACGCTGCGGACAATCTGTCGGCACATCGAGAAAATTGCCGCGCTGCCCCCATACAATATTTTGCTGCAACCGATTTACCAGCGGATGCGAGCAGGAGAACTCTCCGGTCTGCTCCATATCGCTATGGATTACTTCGCCGGCAAAGCTGCCCAGCAGTACATTATCAGCCGCCTGCCACCCTTCCACCTTGACATAGCGAAAGCCTTGAAACGTAAAGCAAGGCGCATAACTTTCCGTTCCTCCGCCTTTGGCAATATATTCAACCGCTTGTTCTGCATGGCGAAGATTGCCTGTATAAAAATTGCCCTCTTTATCCAGCACCTCCGCGTGCCGCAGCTTAATATGCGTTCCTGCCGGCACATTTAAGGTCAAACGCATCCGCCCTACCATATTTTGGCCCATATCCAGCACACATTCCCCTGCCGGCGTATGGATGACCGCCTGCGGATATAGTGTTTCAATAACGCGCACAGGCTCATTTTCCTGAGGGACCAACTGCGCGTATGGCAAGCTGCACACCACTGCAGCGCACCATCCCTCTTCATCATATTGAGCGGTAGTCCAGCCCGACCTTTCCAATCGCGCATCATACAGCTCGCCGGCATAGATTTCTGATAAGAGAACGGGGCCTGTCGCACACTTCCATGAGCTGTTGCTGGCGATTACTTCCTCACTTCCGTCCTTATAACGGACATGAAGCTGCAGCAGCACAGCTCTCTGGCTGCCGTAATAATTGCGGTTATCCTTCTTGACCAGCTCTCCCTTGTACCAGCCGTCGCCGACCATAACCCCAATTGCGTTGCCTCCGGATTTCAGCAGGCCGGTAACATCATAGGTCTGCACTTGGTGCCGCTTGTTATAGCTGGTCCAGCCTGGCGCGAACAGAGCGTCGCCAACACGGCTGCCATTGACAAATACCTCGTATACCCCTGCGGCGGTCGCATACATCCGGGCACGGACAATTCCGCTTTTCAGTTTATAGTGCTTCCGCAGCAAAAATACAGGCTTCGCATGGGGATCGATATGCTCCGGATCCGGCGTAATCCAGCTCGCTTTCCACTCGTTTGCCGCCAACAAGCCCGTTTCCCACCAAGCGACGTCGCTCCAGCCCGACTCACGGCCGTAATTATCCCAAACGTTGACTCGATAGGAATAGCGGGTTTGGGAACGCAAATCAGGACCCCCGTACAGCACCTGAATGGATTGCTCCGAGTCTACTTTGCCGGAATCCCACAGCAATCGGGTAAAATCCGCTTCATGCCCCGACACTTGAATTCGGTAGCTTGTCTGCCGCGTTCCTCTCCTTTCAGAGAGCAGCTTCCAGCTAAAATGCGGCCTTTCTCCGTCTGTGCCTAGCGGATTCACCCGGTAATTGCATGTTAAAGCTTCTAGTTTCAGTTTTGTCATAATGGTCTCCTCTGCTTTATGCTTGAGCATTGTTACGCATCATTATAAAATATCAATACTGAGCATAACCCTGTCTTTTCAGACAATTTAGCATGGCGAAACAGACAAATCTAGCGAAAGGGATCTTTCCGATGCCTATAAAACGAAGTATTGATCTTTATCTTGGGGAGCTTTTTTTTCGCGGCAAGCTGCCTATTTACTTTAATCGGTCAGTCGAACGCTACAACCAGATTGAACACCGGCATGATTTTATTGAAATCAGCTATGTGAGCGAAGGTAAGGGCACTCATTATGCGGGCGACCAAGCAATCCCCGTCTCGCAAGGAGACATTTTCCTCATTCCAGTTGGTCTTTCCCATGTGTTTCGACCCTCAGCGCAACCTAACCAGCCGCCGCTGATCGTCAACAATCTGGTCATCTCCCCCGATGCCGCAGCAAAGCTGCTTGGTTCACTTCCCGGCGGAAGCGAGTTGCTTCCACTGCTCAAACATACCGATTACCAGCATTATCGGGATCATTACGGCGAGCTGCAGCGCAGCTTTCAGCAAGGACGCTTCGAGTACGTCTCCTCCCGTCCGGGGAGAGAAGCGGCTCTGTATGCGTATGCCCTAGCTATCTTTCTCTTTCTCCATCGCGCAGACAGCAGCATCCGGCAATTAGCCGCTGCGCTCCCTGACCGTATGGAGGCTGTATTCGATCTCATTCGCCGCAAATACACCACCGCTTTGACAACACGAGAGCTCGCGAAAACGCTAGGTGTCGGGGAAAGGCAATTTCACCGCTTGTTTGTCAAGTATGCCGGCATGACGCCTAAAAACTATGTACAGACTGTCCGGATCCGTGAAGCCTGCGAGCTGCTGCGGACGACAAATCGCAAAATAAGCGATATTGGCTCCGCTGTCGGCTATGAGGATGTTGATTTTTTTGTCAACGTCTTCCGCGAAATAACCGGGATGCCGCCTGCTTTATACCGAAAAGAGCAGCGCTGCAGCACTAATGGGCAAAACTGAGCAGCCTTGCTGCGTATCCCGGAGATCAAGCGGACACACGATCCTTTATTTGCAGATTTGGCTCGATTTTTATGGTGGTTGGAAGCCATTAGAGGATCTACGGTCCGTCTATCGTGTCAAGACAACCGCGGCGCCACCACGCCACTGCTCGGCAAACGGAAAAAAGGCTCAAATGTTGCAGCTTGTGCAGCAAATCTATAAGGTGAGGCTAACATGGGCTCGAATTGTTGCACGAAATACAACAATCTGCTCCTCTAACGGGGGTAAACGGCGATGATTGTTGCAGAACGTACAACATTTCGGGAAAGACGGCAGAAACCTTGTTGAAATGTTGTATTCTGTGTAGGCCTGTTGATTAGCCAAAAAAAGGTATGCAATAAATGGTAAAAAACTAATAAAAAAGACCGTCCAGTCGATGTAATGTTTGTCCCCACAAACTAATCGAAACGAGGCGGTCTCATGAAAAAGTT